>CAILNT010000110.1 GCA_903835655.1 uncultured Pseudomonadota bacterium
AATTTCGATCGTGGTGTTGGATAATGCCTCTGTCCACCATGCCATCCCTCAGGAAACACGTGACCATTGGTTGCTCGCTCATCGCCTGGTCCTCTTCTTCCTGCCGCCCTATTCGCCAGAATTGAATCTCATCGAGATCGTTTGGGAGAATGCCAAGTACCACTGGCGTCGCTTCGCCACCTGGTCGGCTGATCAGTTGAAGGCTGAAGTGCATGTTTTGCTCGATGGGTTTGGCTAAAAATACAAAATCAGTTTCGCATGATTACTTATCCGGCCCATTGATCTGTCGGGCATAGGAAAGGCCACGCGACGGCAACCACTATGTTCTTTGGCCTCTTGGTAAACTGTAGCCGATGAATCCACTTGAGCACGATAATTACTCGAATCATGACCAACCGGATGGAGAGTAAGTGGCTCTAGGCCACGGATGATGGAAACCATGATGGCCGAGAATATACGCTTTAAGGACCACTTCACTCCGTTATCGGGCGCGTATGCAGACTTCCGACCAAGCTATCCGGCCGCGCTATTTGAATATCTGGCGAACCTTGCCTCTGGCCGCGATCTGGCCTGGGACTGTGCCTGCGGTAGCGGTCAGGCCTCGCTCGATCTGGCGGCTCATTTTGACCGGGTCTGCGCGACCGACGCCAGTGCCGCCCAACTGGCCGCTGCTCCGCCCCATGAGCGCATCGAATATCGCTTGGCCGCAGCCGAGTCCTCTGGCCTGGCAGACTCCAGCGTCGATCTGATCACCGTGGCACAGGCCTTGCACTGGTTCGACCGGCCACGCTTTTATGCGGAAGTGCACCGTGTGCTGAAACCCGGCGGCCTGCTGGCGGTCTGGACCTACGGGGTGCAGACGCTGGACGACGCAAAAATCCACGCCGCGGTTCAGCATTTCTACCGAGAGGTCGTGGGCCCTTACTGGCCGCCGGAACGGGTGCTGGTGGAACAAGGGTATCGCGGCCTCGACTTTCCTTTCGTAGAAATCGCCGCACCTGCCTGCACCATGAGCGAACACTGGTCGCTGACCCGCCTACTTGGTTATTTTCGCAGTTGGTCGGCAACCGGGCGGTATATCGCGGCAATGGGAAGGGACCCGGTGGATGATCTCGGCGAAATCCTGGCCCCACTTTGGGGAAACCAGGAGAGGACGATCCACTGGCCACTTTCGATCCGGCTAGGAAAAACGACTTCCAGGGAGGAGACTCATGGCAACCCAACAGCGCACGGTTGACTTCATTCTCGACCAGATCCGCGCTGCAGGTGGGATCAGCGCCCGCAAGATGTTCGGTGAATATGGCCTGTTCTGCGAGGGCAAGATGGTGGCCCTAATCTGCGACGATCAACTCTTCGTGAAACCGACCCTCGCGAGACGGAGCTTTCTGGAAGAAACGTTCGAACAGCCTCCTGTCGAACAATCACCCTATCCCGGCGCGAAACCCTGCTTGCTCATCGCCGGGGATTGCTGCGAAGATCACCCCTGGCTCACCCAACTCATCCGCCTCACGACGGCGGAATTACCGCTCCCGGCTAAACCTGTACGCACATGAATTATTCGGAGACGATCGCCAACCTCAACCAGGCTTCTGCCTTTGAACTCTTTCGGCTTCGCGCCGCCATCGACCGCGTCCTCGACCGACCTGGCTGGGTCGAGGCCGTGCGCTCCAAGCTGCATATCGGTCAGCGCGTTGAGTATTTCGATCCATCCACCAACCGCCTCCACCCCGGCGAGATCCAGGAGTTGCGGCGCAAACAAGCGGTGATCCTCGATCATGCTTCGGGTAAGCGCTGGCTCATCTCCTATATGGCCATCAACCTCGATGGCGCGGACGTTGAGATCCGCGAACATGCGAATCAGGGTCTGGGGCGTAACGAGGTGGCCATCGGCGATTTCGTGGGTTTCGTCGATCGCAATGGTCAGCAGCGCAGTGGCCGGATCACTCGCCTCAACGACAAAACGGTGACCCTGATCTGCGAGCAACTCAAGTGGCGGGTGGACTACAGTCTGCTGCATCGCGTAGTCGACGCCAGCGCTTCGAGCGGCGAGACTCTAGAATTGCAGGCCTTGGAATCCAGGATCTCGGATGCGCAAGAGTGAAGGCAAGCATACGTGGGCCTTTGCCGCACGTTTTCGCCGCGGCTCATTCGGTTGGCGCGCGGAGCCCGCCATCACCCGAAGCAAGGAGGCGGTCTCCTAGATCAAGTCGGTCGTCAAGAAACATCCGTGCCTGGCAACACCTATAAGCCTAGTAACTCCACGCGGGGTTTCACATTCAGGAGGATCAGGTCCACCAGCGCATCCGGGTCGATCGGCTTGGCGATGTGACCAACCATACCCGCCGCCAGACACTTATCTCGTTCTTCCATCAAAGCATGGGCCGTCTGGCCGAGGATGGGCAAACCGGGCACGATCTGCAGAATGCGCCGGGTCGCCTCATACCCATCCATCTCCGGCATCTGGATGTCCATCAACACGATGTCAAAGGCGTTCGTTGCCTCATGCTTCACCCGTTCGACCGCCTCACTCCCGTTGACGACCATCACTACCCGTGCTCCGTCCTCGCTCAGACTCTCCTCCAGTACCATCCGGTTGATTGGCTCGTCCTCCGCCACCAGTATGGACAAGCCCGCCAGGGGCCTGGCCGCACGGCCTCGGTTGACCGTTGGAGATCCTGTCGCCTGCACATGGGCCTCAGCCTCGACATAGGGCACCCGGAAGGTGAATGTGCTGCCCGCTCCTGGTTGGCTCTCTACACGGATGTCGCCGCCCATCAGGTCCAGGATGCGCTTGCTGATAGCCAGCCCCAGTCCGGTTCCGCCATATTTCCTGGTCAGCGAGCCGTCGCCTTGCTCGAAGGGGTTGAACAGTTGTTTAAGCTGTGCCTCGTTCATGCCGATGCCTGCATCCGCGATCGTGAAGATCAGTTGGTTCTCGCTGCGCGAGGCCGACAAAGTAACGCTTCCGGACCCGGTGAACTTGACTGCATTGGACAAAATATTGAGCAGCACCTGCCCAAGGTGCAGGGGGTCGCTGAGGCAAAGCTGAGGTAGATCGGGTGCCAGTTCCACCCGCAGGTCGAGGTGCTTGGCGTTTGCCTGTTCACGGACCAGTTCTAGGGCATGCTCGATCACTTCCTTAAGCTGAGTCTCGACCTGTTCGATGGTCAGCTTGCCGGCCTCGATCTTGGAGAAGTCGAGGATTTCGTTGATGACGCCCAGCAGGCGCTTGCCCGAGGTCAGTATTTTGTCGAAGGCATTCCTGGCCTTGTCGCTGTTCTGGTAATTGCGCGCGCCGATCTCGGCGAAGCCGAGCACACCATTGATCGGCGTGCGGATCTCATGGCTCATGTTGGCAAGGAATTCGCTACGCACCTGGGCGAGGTGTTCGGCAGCGATCAAGGCACGCTCTTTTGCTTCAGCCGCCGCGCGCTGCTCGCTTATGTCTACGAAGCTGATGACCGCCCCGATCACCATTTCTTCATGAAGCATGGGGTGAACCGCGTACATCACCGGTACAGGGTGACCATCGGCGTGCCAGTACACCTCCTGGTCGTTACGGGCGTCCAGACCGTGCAGCAGAGATCCGTGCGTTGGGCATTCCTCGACCGGGTAGGGGGTGCCGTCTGGCTTGCTGTGGTGGAACAGACCGTGGGCGCGCTGACCAATGACCCCCTCCGCCTTGTAGCCCAGCAGTTCGCAGGCGGCGGGGTTAATGAAGGTGATGCGACAGTCGGTGTCGATGCCATACAAACCGTCGGCGCTGGATTGCAAGATGTGGCTGGCGCGAGCTTCGGTTTCCAGCAGTTCGGCCGTGCGTTGTTCCACCAAGACTTCCAAATGATGCCTGTACTGCTCAAGTTCGGCTTCTTCTCGCTTGCGATCCGTAATGTCGGAAATATACCCGTGCCACAGGATGGTTCCATCCTCGAGTTTTTGCGGTACAGCATCTCCTTGCCGCCACATCACGCCTTTCTCGGTGTTATCTCTCGCCCCTATGGAGCCATTTGGATCGCGGGCTAATGGAGCCACGGGAATCGCGGCTTAATGGAGCCACTGAAATCGCGGGCTAATGGAGCCAGGTAGAAAGCAGGTTTAGCGGGTTTCGGACTTCCGAT
>CAILNT010000111.1 GCA_903835655.1 uncultured Pseudomonadota bacterium
AAGTTGTAGGACAGCTTGGCGCGGTTCAGGGCGGCGATCAGCGTGGCCACGCCCTGGTTGGCGGATTGCTTGTAATGGTCGGCGCCGGGATTGTTTTCCGTGGAAGGGATCAGCGAGAGAACACGCGCCGCCACTTCGTCCGGGTCGCCATAGAGGATCGGGTTGTAGGAGTTCGAGAGCTCCGGCTCTCCGGGGTTGATGACGAGCAAGTCATGCGACCGCCCAGCCCATGCGCAGTAGGCATGGATCGTTTCCAACTCCTCAATGTTGAGCTTGCCGTCGATGAAGATCAGCCCGCCACCGTTGATGATCTGCTGGAACATGAGCAGCCGGCCCAGGACGGTTTTCCCGACACCGGACTGCCCCACGATGAAGCCGTGCCGCATGAGATCCTCGTAGGGAAGGATGAGCGGTTTGCCGGTATCGGCCAGGTAGCCCACCAGCATCCCTTCGGCATGGCCTCCTGCCGGCGGCTCATAGGGCAGCCTGGAAGAACGCAGCTTCAGTTCCGACTTGAAGAGCCCTTGATCAGCCCACGGTTGCATGGCTCGTGAGGCCAGCCAGAAGCCGCCCAATGCCGCGCCGGCGAAGCCACCCGCAAAGGACAGGCTGGCTGGCAAATGACCTGCCAGATAGGGGTGGGTCGCGAACAGTCCCGCCGAAATGGCTGCCAGCGAGAGGGCATCCCGCGTGCCTCCCAGCCTCATTCGCTGCATGTCCTTGAACGAAAGCATAGCCAGTGTTTATATACCGTTGCATGTTGTTATAATTTACCACGGTAATCGAGAAATCAGAAAGGTACAGGATGGCAATCCCGGATTGGGCTCCCTCGTTCACATTGAACGAGTTGTACGAGATCAGCGATGCGGTCATGCCCGCGTTGCGGGGCTATCTGGAGAACGGCGACCCGGAGCAGCATGAACTTCGATACGGGAGCGTTTCGACACTGCTGGAAATCGTCAGGAAGCTGAACCTCAGCTTCGCGAAACACAGCGGTGTGACTCCTGGAAACGAGTTGCCGTCCTGGTTTCCGGAACTCGAACAACAGGTCCGCCAGTTCCGGGAGCGAGCATTGGAGATGGCCCGTCATAGCGCGATGCCGGAGAGCTACGCCTGGGATTACTGGAAAACGAAGGCGCTGGCTGCGGGTGTGGCTGAAAACCTGGCTGTACTGGGCCGCGCGGTCATGCGAGAACACTACCAGCACGGCTGGTCGTCGTATGGAGACGAGGTCTCAGTTCGTTCAGGGGATGAAATGCTTCGCTTGGCGATAAGTGATCCTGACAAGGCAGCGGCACGCTGGCAGTGGCTTCTCGATACCGATGGAGGGAACCATGTCGCCCTTGCTGCATGACCTGCATGTGCGGGTTGCCGTGAGACAGATCATCGACAAGTTCGACTGAGAGCATGCCCGTCCGCTATCTCACCATCCCAAAATTTGCTGCCGAATCCGGATACACGGAGGACGCTGTGCGCACTAAGATCAGGGACGGCATCTGGCCGGAAAAACTGGTCTGGTTGAAAGCACCGGACGGGCGCATTTTGATTGACGTGGAGGGGTACAACGAATGGGCAGAGAGCGGGACCACGATGGTGTTAGGCCGGCCTCGGATACGTCCATCGAGATCGATTTCTACTTCCAGGGCAAGCGCTGCCGCGAGCGCATCAAACTCAAGCCCACCCCCGCTAATCTGAGGCGTGCGGCGCAACACCGCGCCGCCATCCTGGATGCCATCGACAAGAGCACATTCGACTACGCGGTAACTTTCCCCCACAGCAAACGCGCTCCAACACTCACAGCCCTGCCCGGCCGAGCCCTCACAGTCACCACTTACCTGGACGCCTGGCTGGAACGACGCCGCGCCAATCTCAAGGCCAGTACGCAGAACGGGTATACCAAGGTCATCAACGGCCACCTGATCCCAGCCTTCGGCCACCGTACGCTGGCCGACATCAAACGCATCGATATCAAAACCTGGGCCGCCGGTCTCAGCGCGGGCAACAAGGCCATCGCCAACATCCTCAGCGTCTTCCGTGCAGCACTGCAGGAAGCCTTCGAGGATGAGTTGATCGAAAGCAACCCTCTGGCTGGATGGGTCTACCGAAAAGCAGAGCCACCGAAGGAATCCGAAGACGTAGATCCATTCACGGCCGAGGAACAGACAGCCATCCTGGCCGCCCTGGATGGACAGGGCCGCAACCTGATCCAGCTCGCTTTCTGGACCGGACTGCGCACTTCGGAGTTGATCGCACTTGAGTGGGGTGATGTGGACTGGATCAAGGGCAATATCCACGTGCGTCGCGCGCTCACCAATGCCGCCAGGAAAACCGGCCCGGAAACCACCAAGACCCGTGCCGGCACCCGGACGGTGAAGCTGCTACCACCCGCACTGGATGCCCTGAAAAAGCAGAGGACAGCGAGCTTCCTGAAGGGACAAGAAATCTTCCAGAACCCGAGGACTCTGGAAAGATGGGGCGGCGACCAGCCCATCAGAAAATCACTGTGGGCGCATGCGCTCAAGAAAGCGGGGGTCAGATATCGCTATCCATACCAGACACGGCATACCTACGCGTCAATGATGTTGAGTGCCGGCGAGAACCCAATGTGGGTGGCGCAACAGATGGGACACAGCGACTGGGGGATGATCAGGCGGGTCTATGGACGTTGGATGCCGGACGAAAACATACAGTCCGGCGGGCTGGCTGTTGATCGTTTCTGGTCAGGAAAAACCGACCATAAAGCAGACCAAACCAGCCAATTCAGCCCTAAAAAACAGTCAACTTAGCAAGCAAAAATAATTGTAAGTTGTTGTTTTATATGTATTTTACTGGCGGAGAGGGCGGGATTCGAACCCGCGGTAGGCTATTAACCTACACACGCTTTCCAGGCGTGAATAAACATCAGTATTTACGCCGCGTCCGGGCTGTATTATTATATTTGTCACCCGTTTGTCACCCGAGGCATCGAATTGGCAACCATCAGAAAACGCGGCGATTACCAGTGGCAGGCCATCGTCAAACGCAAGGGCATCGGCTTCACCAGCAAGACCTTCACCACCCGTAAGGATGCCGAGACCTGGGGCAAGATCACTGAGGCCGAGATGTTGCGTGGCGCCTACATACGCCGGGCCGACGCTGAGAAGACCACTCTGGGCGAATTGATCGCAGGGTTCACGATTGGTTACGCCCCGCACCACTACCGTGTCCGAGCCGACGAAAAGGAGGCCTGGCGGTTCCAGGTCGCGCGCCTGGATGAGGCCCTGGGCAACCTCAGCCTGGCCTCGATTGACCAGAAGGCAGTCACCGGTTACCGCGAGCGGCGACTGAAGGGGAGCCCCGACCGCAGCAAGGTCGGGGAATCGACCGTCAGGAAAGAGCTTTATATGCTCAGCAAACTGCTGAACTACGCCGAGACTGAATGCGGGATACCACTACCGCGAGGGAACCCAGTCGAGAAGATCCGAAAACCCTCTGACAGCCGCGGCCGTGATCGGCGGTTGAGCGCCACTGAATGGGAGGCATTCAAACGAGAGTGCCGCGCATCGAAGAGCCCCTGGCTGTGGCCAGCCGTGCAATTGGCGGTGGAAACCGCTATGCGCCAAGGTGAGTTGCTGTCCCTGGAGTGGTCAAGGGTGGACAAGAAGCGCCTGCTGGCGATGCTGCCTGAAACCAAGAACGGCGAGGCTCGTGCCGTACCACTCTCGTCCGTTGCTCTGCGTGTTCTGGACGCCCTCCCACGGTCCATAAGGGGAAAGATCGTAGCCTGCCCACGCTTCACCTTGTACTCGGCCTTCAAGGCCGCCTGCGTTCGTGCTGGCATCGAGGATTTCACTTTCCACGATCTGCGGCATGAGGCGCTAAGTCGCCTGGCTGAGCGTGGTGATTTTTCTGTCCTTGAGATGGCCGCCGTGTCGGGACACAAGACCCTGCAGATGCTGAAGCGCTACACCCATCTGCAGGCAGAGAACCTGGCAAGAAAGCTAGGCTGAACATGAAAATCATCGGAATAATCCAGGCTATCGAAACGATTGCGGAAGGGGGCGGAATTCGTGAGCTTGCCAGCCTGCGCGGCCGTTATGGGGCGGGCAACTGGAAGAAGAAGAAAGGGATTGCTACAGTCCAACTCGAAGACGGTGCGAGTGCGCCGGCAGAGGTGCATTGGTATGAGGCGCACGGAATCGGAAAAGTCAAAATGAAGGTGAAGCGATGGCTATGAAATTCGTTGTCTGTCTTAACAAGTCCAGCCTGGGCGACTTCTCGGGCGACGATCTTTCCATCGGCCATGTCTATGAAACCTTGGGTGAAGAAGATCATGGGATGGTGAGGATCATCGATCAGTCCGGGGAAGACTACCTGTATCCAGCATCGTGCTTTGAGCCCGTGTCCATGGCTGAGCCTGCTGCATATCGACTACATGAGGCTTTGAAACGCGCAGCGTAATTGCCATGGATCTTGATGCTGTAATTGACGAAGCCATTGAACGGGGAAACAACTTGGCGGACTGCGAGCCACGAGCGATTGCGGCCAGGTATGACGCTGGCCGCCGGCGTCTGATCCTGGAGCTTTCCTCGGGTGCGGAACTGGCCGTAGGGCCTGGCATGTTGAACCTGCGGATGTAGCCATTCTCGGCGGCGGCTTCGACCTCTATTTCCCGCGCATCGATGAGGGTGCGTTTGTTCCTGACCTCTGTCGCTCCACTTTCGATATGAGGATGGCAGCCTGAAACCAAGGCGCACCTCATTTACCTGGCGCAGGTTCTGCCAGATACCCCATGAAAAAACCCCGCAAGCCAGAGGCCAAGCGGGGTCGGGGTGCTACAGGGGTCAGAACGGGATGTCATCGTCAGGCGGGAGCCCATCGAACTGTCCATCGTCCATGCCAGTGGCTTCATGCCCATTGGCGGGGATTTCCCGCGTGGCGTAAAAGTCGGAGAACTTCTGTTCAACTTCGGTCATGAGGCCGAGATGGAACTGGAGTTCGACCGCCTGGCGACGCTTGCCGATGGTTTCCGGATCGTCCACGCCGGCATTCTTCAGTGCTTCGATCGCCGCGTTGACTTGCGGGACCAGGCTGTCCTTCGGGCTAATCCCGAGAACTTCCTTGTCATGCTGACGCACGGTAGCACCGTGGTTGGCATACGCCCGCGCAGCGCCTTCCTTCTGGCCGTAGGTGGCGAACATCGAGATCTCGGTATTGACACCGGGTTCGGCATTCACCATCTTGCGAGCCAGCATTTTGGCGCCGGAGTGGGCCAGGGCGACGGAGATGACGTACTTGCCGTCTTCGTCCTTCAGGTTCACGTTCAGGTACGGGGTCTTGCGGCCTTCGATCTCACGCTCGATGACATGGGCGCTGGACAGAATGCCGGACACCTTGCACGCCGAAAGGCCCTTGTCGCGCAGGAAGGCGAGCGCCTTGGCCGAAGGGGTGTCGCCCTTGTAGCCTTGGTAGCCCTTTTTCACT
>CAILNT010000112.1 GCA_903835655.1 uncultured Pseudomonadota bacterium
CACGGGCACGGTGGCGGCCACCCCGACGGCGGGCAGTTTCGTGTTTGGCGACAGCGTCGGCAGCGTCGAATTGAGCAGCAACGCCACCGTCACGACCGGCGCCAACACGGCGGGCCAGTATCTGCGGGCAAGCAGCGGCACCCTGATAGTGGGCAGTGGCAGTGCCAGCGCCGCAGGGGACTACCATGTCAGCTATAGCGACGGCACGCTGAGCATCGATCGTCGTCCCGTGACGATTTCAGGCCTGAGCGCGCAAGACAAGGGCTACGACAACAGCACGACAGCGAAGCTTGGCTACACGGATAACCGGGTGTCGGGCGACGACCTGGGTCTGAGCTACCTGGCCAACTACTCGGATGTTCACGCCGGCGCTAATAAGTCGGTCACGGTGACGGGCGGGTACAGCTTGACCGGGTCCGACGCCGGCAACTATTCCCTGATCACCGCCGGCCTGCCTGTGACGTTCACGGCAAGCATCACCCCGGCGGAAAGCGCGGCCTGGACAGGTGCCGGAACATCGGGCAACTGGAGTAATGCCGCCAATTGGGCCGGGAATCTCTTGCCGCAGGCGGGCGACGTCAAGTCGGTCTCCATCCCGGCAGGCGTGAGCGTTGCTTACGACGCCGGGGCGGGTGCCACGAATCTGGAGAGTCTGACGAGCGCGGGAAATCTGATCCTGTCCGCGGGCGCGCTCAGCGTCGGTAGCGCCCTGATGAGCCATGGGGCGGCGCTCACCGTTCAGGGCGGCAGCCACAGCCTGGGCGGCCTGACGCTGGACGGCAGTCTCAACGTCGACGCCGGTTCGCTGCAACTCCAGGGCGGTGGCCACTTTGCGGCCGGCGGCGAGGTCAACGTGGCGGCTCCCGGCAAGCTGCAATTCGCCGGTGGAGTATTCGCCGTCGACTCGGTCGTCAGCAACGCCGGTACGCTCGCTCTCCAATCGGGCACGACCACCTTCTCCGAACGGGTAAGCAATAGCGGCCTGTTTGCCGTGCAGTTGGGGAGCGCAGTCTTCCAGGCCGGCTACCTTCAGACTGCCGGCAGTTTGACGCTGGGGACGAGCGACGTGTCCGGCGTGAATCTGGCCGTGGGTGATGCCGGACTGCGTGTCGACGGCGGTGTATTCAATGGCACCGGCACGATCCGTGGCGATGTGCAGATCGGCGCGGCCACCCTCGCGCCCGGCTTCTCGCCCGGCAGACTGGATATCTACGGCAACCTCGACCTGACTTCGAGCAGCACCACCGATATCGAACTGTGGGGCAAGAATCTCGGCCAATACGATGTGCTCAACGTGGTTGGGACGGCGCACCTGGACGGCGTGTTGAACGTGAGTACGGGGAATGGGTATGTTCCGGTGGCGGGAGACGGCCTTGCCTTCATGAATTTCTCGGGCGGCAGCACGGGGGGCTTTGCGCGCATGAACGTGCCGACGGGCGTGTCGATGACGTTCGGCCCCAACGGACTGAGCGCGGCCACGCAAGCCGCTGGTGTTAAACAGATCGTGGTCTACACCAACACTCAACTGTCGCTGGGCATCGTCAATCAGGACACCCCGACGCAACTGGCCGATACGTTCACGGTAACGGTCTTGCCGCTCGGCGGGTACTCTGTTGGCGAAATACTCGATGCCGCCAACAACGGAACTACACCGCCTGATGTGATCGCCATCGTCAAGATCGATGGCGAGATCAAGCAACTCCTCGATGATTCAGCCGACCATGACAAAGATCACCGCCTGGTCTGCCACTAGACTCTTCGTACTCGGCTTCTTCTGGTCGCTCGCCCAGAGTGCCTGGGCTGTCGGGGAGGCCGCCTCGGTCACGGCTGTCGTCGGCACGGTCTCGGCACAATCCCCGGATGGAAAGATGCGCATCCTGGCCAAGGGCTCCCTGGTGATGCCAGGCGAGATCGTCATGACCGAAAAGGGCAGCACGGCACGCCTGGCCTTTTCGGATGGCGGCCAGGCCACGCTGAGCTCCGCCAGCCGGCTGGCCATCGAGTCCTATCATTACGTCCCCGCCGAGCCCGGACAGGACAACGCGGTGGTCAATCTGATCAAGGGCGGCATGCGCTCGCTCTCCGGCGCGGTGGGCAAGCGCGGGAACCAGGACGCCTACCAGGCCAGGACCCGGGTGGGCACGATCGGTATACGCGGCACCGATTTTGCCCTGATGTTGTGCGAGCCGGGCGGCGGTTGCACGAAACTCGAACTGCCCAAGGATTTACAGGCGGGAGGCGCGGCCGTGGACGGGCTTTATTTCTTCGTGTTCGAGGGGGCGATACAGTATTCCAACGCTGTCTCGCAAGCTACTTTCCCTGCGGGGTCGGGCGGATATGCACACGATGCGCACAGTCGCTGGATCGATTTGCCTCATGGCGACCCAGGCTTGGGTCGGCATATACCGGCCCCGGGCACGCACGCCTCCACACACAAGCCCACGCACGACAGTGCTTGTCTGGTACGCTGAGGCTCATACGGTGGGTGCGCGGTTGCGCGCACCGCGCTATTTCCCTGAACTTCCCGATCCGGTAACCGATTTGACGCCGGCCGCGGCCACGTCGACTCCCGCGCCGACCACATCCGCGCCAACCTTGACCGCGGTGGCGGTTACCGAGACCACGGCATCGGCCACGGAGACCACCGAGCAGCCTTGAAGGCAGCAAGCCGCGCATACGAGTGAAAACAGGGTGAGTTTCATGTCAGGTGGGAAGTAAAGGTTGTGTTCCTATCGGAACGGGCGGAATTGCCGGGGCAAGCGTCCGGTATCCTCTGGCATTCTCGCACGGGGGAAGGGTCGCAAGGCGATCCGGTCGACGGTGACCCTTTGCTCTTGCGCGACCCACACGCACCGGGCTTACCGCTACACTCGGGTTCCCTCAGCCCCTCCCGGTGTCGTGAAACGCCATCATCAAGTCCTCATCATCGGCGCCGGCCCCGCGGGCTCCGCTGCGGCGCATACGCTGGCGCGGGGTGGGGTCGATGTCGCCCTGGTGGACAAGGCTCGTTTTCCCCGCGACAAACTCTGTGGCGGCCTGCTGACCTTGCGTTGCAGGAAGGTCTACCGGAGCATATTCGATGCCCCCTGGGAAGAAGTTATCGGCCATGTCTCGACGGGCGTGAAATTCCTGCACGGGGGCCGCGTGCTCAACGAGGTTCGGGGGGCCAGCCAGTTATTCTTCACCCGGCGGCTGAATTTCGATCATTTTCTGCTGGAACAGGCCGTCGCTCGCGGTGCGGTGACGTATCTGGGCGCGGCGATCGTCGATCTGGATCTGTCCGTAAAATCCTGCCGCCTGGATTCCGGCCTGGAGATCGGTTTCGATGCATTGATCGGCGCCGATGGCGTCAACAGCCTGGTCGCGAAGTGTCTGTTCGGCCGATCATTCGATCCTGAGCGTGTCGCCTTCGCGCTGGAGATGGAAGTGGACCCGGCTCGGAGTGCCGCGCGCGTCGATGATCCGGAAATCCATTTCGGCCTGGCACGCTGGGGTTACGCCTGGGTGTTTCCCAAGAAGGACACGCTCACCGTGGGGATCGGCGGCCTGCTTGCGCGCAATCCGGACCTGAAGACCACATTCCGGCGCTTTCATCTGGAACGCTTCGGCGTCGAAGCGCAAGGCAGGATACGGGGACACCACCTGCCCTTCGGCGACTATCGCAGCATACCCGGACGGGGTAACGTGTTGCTCTGTGGCGACGCGGCCGGGTTGGTGGAGCCGATCACCGGGGAGGGTATCGCCTTTGCCCTGCACAGTGGGCGACTCGCGGCCGAGGCCTTGATCGAGGCGGGTGCCGGGGCCGTGGCACTGGCGGGCTACCGGGCACGCTATCGGGAAATCGCGGCCGACTTCGATCATGCCCGGCGCTTACGCTATCTGCTGTTTCCCGATTTGAGTGAACGCTTGTTCCTCAAGGCCTTGCACGGGGCCAAGAGTCTGCCGCGGAAGCACCTGGAATTGATGGCGGATGAAATCGGTTACGGGGAATATTTCCGTTACCTGTTAGCCAGTGCGGCCAGGCATCCTGGCAGGCTGTTTCATCTCCTGGCCAGAAGAGGACAATAGCCGCCATTGCTTGAGGAGTCTTCGTGATGAGCCATAAACACGAAAACCTGATCCGCGCGATCTTCCAGGATCCGATCAGCGGCAACATCCACTGGCGTGAGATCGAATCCCTCCTGCACCATCTGGGTGCGAGCGTGGAGCCGATCCAGGGCGCGCGTTACCGCGTCGTGCTCAACGGCATCGAAGGTATCCTGCACCACCCGCATCACAGCAGTGTGTTCGGCAAACAGGACATCAAGAACCTGCGCCTGTACCTGGCCTCCGCCCGGGTGACGCCCTCCCTCTATGAAGAGGGCAGCAGGGGGTGAGTGAGGCAGCGGGGGCAGCCCGCACCGGTATCGCATGCGGGTCATTAAATTGAAACCTGCTGCCGTTACCTTGTGGCTCCCATTTCAGGAGGTTTCATGATGAATATTCGACCCACAACGGGTGCATGGTCCGTGCAATCCCGTCGGCTGGCCTGGACGCTCCTGTTGAGCCCCATCTCGTTGCTGTCCGGTTGCGGCAATGGTGATTCAGCCGCACCAGCTGCGTTTTCCAGCGGCAACCTGATCGTTAGCCGCACCGTGTACGCGGGTACTGCATCCACCGTGGCCAAAGGTCAAACGCTTCCGGGTGGCGGCGTGGCCATCGCTGACGGCAGTTTCCCCAACGTTTTTACAAATGAAACGCCTGATCCTTCCTTCGGTGTGAGCTCGCCTATCTACCTGGATCAACTCAAATCGGACGGCACTCTGGTCAACATCACGGTGGTCGATCCCACAATGATGACCTCCAGTTTCGCCTCCAAGTCCGAATTGGCGTTGAATGTGTCGAGCGATAATTCCGCGGTGACCTTCATGGGCTACAAAGCGGCCATCAACGCGCTGGATGTCTCCAACTCGAACACCGCAGCCTTTGTCGATACGACCAATCCGGTGACCACAACCTATGCGCGGGCTGTGGGTCAGATCAACCTTGCCAGCGGCAACCTGACTGTGACTCCGGTCAATGCCTACAGTGGCAACAATGGCCGTGCCGTCATTCTGACGAACGGTACGTACTACATGGTGGGTAATGCGGGGAACGGAAGCGCGCTCGGCCCAGGCTTGAGTTCATTGAGCGACAACACCGGTGTACAGATGATTTCCGCGAGCGACACCACGGGCGTGACAAAGCCGGTTGGCGTGGCGCTTGGCACCTTCGGCAGCCTCACCGGCTATCAACGCGGGTTTTCACTTTCGCAGCTACCTAACCTCGCCACCCCCGCGGCCAACTACGCGGATGACAAGACGGGCAAGGACGACAACTTCCGCGGTATGACGGTTTTCAATAACACGCTATATGTCAGCAAGGGCAGCGGCAGCAATGGAGTCAACACCGTCTACCAAGTCGGTGCTGCCGGTGCGTTCGCGAACGGTGCCAACCTCAGCAATGCCCCCATTGCGATCCTGCCGGGATTCAACGCACTCTCGGAAAAGGTGGCCGAAACCAAGGCTACTTTGACTGCCACGCCGCATCCCTTTGGTCTGTGGTTCGCCAATGCCACGACACTTTTCGTCGCGGATGAAGGCGATGGCGTTCGTATCGGCGTGGCCGGCAAGGTCACCACCTACGCCGGTCTGGCCGAGTACAAACTTGTCAACGGGGTCTGGAATCTGGTCGCAACTTTCCAGAAGGGCCTTCTGGATCAAGCCACCTACACGGCGGGGTTGTCCTGGAACATCCAGACAGACGGCTTGCGTAATTTGACGGGTAAGGTCAACGCGGATGGATCGTTTACGCTGTACGCGACCACTTCCACCGTTAGTGACGAGACGACCCATGACCTGGGTGCGGATCCAAATGAACTGGTCTCGATCACCGTCGCTGCCGCTTCGACGCCGGCCACCACGTCATTCAAGGTTCTTCAGACCGCATCATACGGTGCTCGTTTGGGTGGTGTAACCCTGGTTCCATAAGGTCTTGGGAAAAAAGGGGGCATCGGTCATGGGCGTGTCATCGCTGGAACGCGGCCGCTGCCTCACCCAAACCCTGGCGGTCGTGACTGGGACTCCACCGCGATTTGAAAGTCGTGGGATGCAGTGAACAGTGACCCGTGTCGGGCAGGGTATATCCCAGCGCCATGCCCTTCACCCTCCTTCCGGGTTTGTTCGGATGAACTAGGCGATGTTTTTATCGGCGTTGCCCATGCTGCATTGCTACCAATGCAATGCCCTCAAGCGAGCGGATTTCTTGTGCTGGTGGGCACGCATGCGGCAGGCGATGTCATCCAGCATCGCGATTGCATCCAACACGAACGGGCCCTTGTTCAACATGACGCATTCGGCGCGTTCCGACATGGCAGCGTCGGTCATCTCCGCGCGCGAAGGCAGGTTTTCCTTGATCAGTTGCTCGAACACCTGGGTGGCCCAGACCACGGGCACGTGGGCCGCTTCCGCCAGCCACAGGATCTCTTCCTGAATTTCAGCAAGCCGGCCCCAGCCGATTTCCACGGCCAGGTCGCCGCGCGCGATCATCAGTCCGAACGGCCCGCGCGTGGCGCCGTGGACGATGATCTCGGGCAGATTGGCAACCGCATTGCGGGTTTCGATCTTGGCGATACGGCCCTTTCCACCGGCGCCGCGGGCTTCCAGTTCGTCCGCCAGGCGATCCATGTCCGCCCCTGATTGCACGAAGGAATAGCCTACGATATCGGCCTCGCGCGCCACGAAATCGAGATCGAGCAGATCCTTTTCCACCAGGGCGGGAAGTTGCAACTGGCTGTCCGGGAAATTGAGTCCCTTGGCCGGGCGGATCTTGTCGCCTTCGGGCCGGGCGCGGGAGATGCGCAACCAGGCACCCTCCGCATCCAGACGATCGACCTCCGCACCGATGGAACCATCGTCGATGAACACCCGTTCGCCCACACGAAGGCTATCCAGCACTTCCGGCTGCGCACAGGGGATGCGTCCGGCGTAGCCCTCTGTATTTCCAAGCTCGCCAGGGGTGGGATCCCGCGACAGGAGGATACGGTCGCCGATGTGCACCACCAGCACTTCCGGACTGCTTTCCAGTGCGCCCACCTGGGCGCTGCGTTGTTTGCCGTCGCCGCCGAGATGTTTCAGGGCGCAGCCTTGTTCCAGCCAGACCGAATCGGCAGTACAGGCGAGCTGGTGAGCTTCACCCATGCGGTCGAGCACGTTGAGGATGCGCTTCTTGCCACGTGTATCGGTAGCTTCCACCAGGTCGCCCGGGCGCAGCCGGGCCAACCAGTCGCGCGCCACGCTGACCCGGGGATAGCCGGCCAGGCCGGTGGCGCCGCGCAATCCGGCGCCGCCGGGTTCGCCGCTGGCGTCGAAGAGGAAATACGCCGGCGCGCGGGTGTCGCCGCGCTCGTCGCGTTTCGGTTTCAAACGCAGTCGGCCGGGCGAGGCTGCCATATCGCCGGTACGTAGCTTCGGTCCGGCCAGATCCATGTGGATCAGACATGTCCGCCCGGTCGCATCGGCGGCGGAACGGACGTTGTCTATCATCGCCTGCCAGGTGGCTGCGTCGTCATGGGCGCAGTTGATCCGGGCGATGTCCATGCCGCGCTCGATCAGGTCGCGGACGAAGCCGATTTCGCCGGCTGCCGCGGTGGGCAGGGTGACCATGATGCGCACCCGCCGCCGCTTCGGCTCGCGGCCGAGCAGGCGCTGAGTACTTTGTTTCAGTCGGTTGTCGCCCTGGCGATTGGCGCGGGTCGCGGCCCCCAACGTGCCTTCACTGGTCGGGCAGGTGCCGGCCAGCGCATTCAGGGCCAGCGCCACGGCATCCAGCGTGGCGATGACATGGCCTTCGCAACGACCGAGGGAGGACAGACCGAGTTCCGAGAGGCGCTCCTGCAATTTGCGCAGGTCCTCCCGGCGAAAGGCGATATAGGCGGCTAGGTTGGCGGCACCCTGGGGGTAGCCGGAACCGGTCAGACAGGGTTGCCATTCCGCCATCAAGACCTTCTGGCCGAGGGATACACGCTCCCGCAGTTGGGTGAGTTCGCTTTGTATTGCTGAGAGGGTTCTCACGGCTTGGGGGTGACTTGGTCCATTTTGCAGGGCATACGATACAAAACCGAGGTGACACGGTGATTACAGAAATGTGACCGCGCATCTGGACGTCTCGATAGATCATCAGACAATAGCAGCCGGTCGGACCTTGTGCGTCGATAGGACTACGTCACTTGGCCCACGAAATATTTCCGTCATGACAGGGTATTAATCTTGCAATCAGTCAGTAATAACGCCGTCCGCCATGAATGCGCCAGAAATCCACTGCCATAGCGCGCCAGCGTTCTCTGGTGCCTGCTGTGCGGCCAGCCCGCAAGCCTTCTGCGCGCGGGTGCGACATGCCTTGGGCCTGACCTCGGAATGATTGTGCGAAATGCGCTTATGCTGCTGCTCATGGCTGCCTTCATTCCCTCTGTCGCGCCGGCCTCCGGCCGACAGATGGCGGGAATCGAGATCGCCGACGGGCAATTACGTCTCAATGGCACCGGCGTACGCAGGATGTTCGGCTTCCGCGTCTACGTAGCCGCGTTATATCTGCCGGAACCGGCACACTGTGCCAGCCAGGTACTGGAACGCGACCAGCCGCGCCGCCTGCAGATCACCCTGTTGCGCGACACCAGCACAGAACAGAATATCGACGCACTCAAGGGTGGTTTGATCGACAACAACAGCGAGGCGGAACTGGACGCCATCCAGAACGAAGTCAGTCACTTTCTGGCATCGCTCCATCAGGTTCACGAAGTGCCGACCGGGACCGTGATCCAGATTGATTACCTGCCCGGTAAGGGCACCCACACCCGAGTCGGTCGCCACGATCTGGGCCTGGTTCCCGGCGAGCGCTTCAACCGCGCCCTGCTCAAGATATGGTTGGGCGAAAACCCGATCCAGCACAGCCTGAAGCAATCGCTCCTGGGCATGGAAAGCCCGGCGCTGTAAATCGGGCTTTGTCACCAGCGGCCCCGCTCCCTGAACACGATGAGACAACGCCTTCCCGAACTGATCGAAATCAACCGCCTTCTCGACGCGGCACCGACCGCGCTTTCCGTGCGCATCGCGGACACGGTCGAAATCGACGGCACTGTATTGCCGATCCATGTCCTGACCTTGGGCAACCCCGACCCTGGTCTGCCGGCGATCGGCTACTTCGGCGGGGTGCACGGCCTGGAGCGCATCGGTAGCCAGGTCTTGCTGGTATTTCTAAGTGGACTGTTGAACCGCCTGAAGTGGGATCCCCTGCTGCACCGGCAACTGGAAACCCTGCGCATGGTGTTCGTGCCCTTGGCCAATCCCGGCGGCATGTGGCGCGGCACACGCTGCAACCCCTCCGGCGTCGATCTCATGCGCAATGCACCGCTCGACTCTCTGGAACGCGTCCACTTTTTGCTTGGCGGCCAACGCCTCAGTAACCGCCTGCCCTGGTATCGCGGCCCGATCGGAGCGCCCATGCAGCCGGAAAGCCAGGTGTTGGAACGGGTGGTGGCGGAGGAATTGGGGCTGCGCCGATTCAGCGTGGCGCTAGACTGCCACTCCGGCTTCGGCCTGCGCGACCGCATCTGGTTTCCCTATGCGCACACCGCCAAACCGTTCCCGCATCTGCCGGAAATCCACGCACTGAAAGACTTGTTCGAGCAGACCTACCCCACCCACAACTACCTGGTCGAGCCGCAGAGCCGGCAATACCTGGCGCATGGCGACCTCTGGGACCATTTTTACCTGCGGGCGCGGGCGGATGGCGGCGCGGAACGGGTGTTCCTGCCGCTCACCCTGGAAATGGGCTCCTGGTTGTGGGTGAAGAAGAACCCGCAGCAACTGTTTTCGCGCCAGGGGCTGTTCAACCCGCGACCCGGCCACCGCCTCCACCGCATCCTGCGGCGCCACCTGATCTGGCTGGATTTCCTCGCCCGCGCCACCTGCGCCTGGGACAACTGGCTGCCGCGCGGACAGGCGCGGCTGCGACACAAGAAGCTGGCCATGGCCGAGTGGTACGGCTGGCATCGCCACACATGAGCACCTGGGTATTTCTCCGTGGACTGACCCGCGAGGCTCGGCACTGGGGCGATTTTCCGGCGACTTTTCGTGCTGCGTTCGCGAGCGAACTGGGTGTGGGCGACATCCTCACTCCCGACCTGCCCGGCAACGGTCGCCGCTTTGCCGAATCCAGCCCGCTGCGTGTGGAGGAAATGATGGAAGCCTGCCGCCGCGAGTTGCGCGAGCAGGGCCGGCCGCCGCCCTACCACCTGCTGGCCTTCTCGCTGGGCGCCATGGTGGCTGTGGCCTGGGCGCGGCGCTATCCCGAGGAATGCCGGGTGGCGGTATTGCTCAACACCAGTCTGCGCCCGCACAGCCCGTTCCATCAGCGCCTGCGTCCGGGCGCCTGGCCGGCGCTGCTGCGCCTGCTGTTCGCCAGCGGCCTGGCGCGGGAACGGGCCATCCTGGAACTCACCTGCGCGCGAGCGGAGGAACTGGCGGCGCTGCTGCCGCAATGGTCCATTTATGCCAGCGATTGCCCGGTCTCTCGTGCCAACGCTCTGCGCCAGTTGCTTGCCGCGACACGTTTCACCGCCTTGGAGAAACCCGCTGTGCCGGTACTGATCCTTTCCGGAATGCAAGACCGCATGGTCGATCCGCGCTGCTCGCGGCAACTGGCACGAACCTGGTCCTGCGCCTACGCTCGCCATCCCGACGCCGGCCATGACCTGCCGCTGGATGCCGGGGTCTGGGTGGCGCGCGAGGTGCGGGATTGGCTGGAGAAAGGCGCAGCCGACAAGTCCTGGTTCGTGCAGGAATCAGCGACAAATCCCACCGTTGCAGATAAAGGAGGGGTACAGAGCCTTGAGGTGGCAAGGGCGGAATAGCGGTTTTTCGCGCCTTCTGCCAGATGTTTGGTATTCGGCGGATAACGCCGGCAAGAAGCCACCGGCTTATCCGCCCTACGCGGGCTATTTCTACCCCAGGCGCAGGATTTTCAGGACGAGCCAGTTGAAGTAAGGAAACCTGGTCCGGGGCTTTGCTCCCCGTTGTGCATATTAAATAATCGTATAAACTGTTTACACGATATGTGTAAAAAGGGGCGATATTCATGACCGAAGCTGCATCCAGGGCGGGCCGTAAAACTTCGAAGAAGGACAAGGAGGGCGTGGTGATCACTGGGGGGGATCATCCCTCGCAAGAGGTGGAATCAGCGACGGATAAGGCTGGCTTGCTGGAACGTTCGGAGGCCGTCGCCGAGACGGTTCCCACTGCTGCAAGTTCGCTTCCGGTATCACTTCCGTCTACCAGAAAGTCACGGGCCAAGAAGGCCGAAGCTGAAAGGCTCGTTGTGGACGTTGTCCCCGATGTGCCCGCGGAAGCCAAGACGAAAAAAATCCGGTTGGTGCGCGACAGCTTCACCATGCCGGAATCGGAATATGCGGCCGTCGCGGCACTCAAGGCGCGCTGCCTGAATTCGGGCGTTGCCACCAGGAAAAGCGAGATTCTGCGCGCGGCGATAGCCGGGCTTGTAAGGCTGAGTGATACGGATTTGGTGGAGGCGATCCAGTCCCTCGCCGCGATCAAGACCGGTCGGCCGGCGAAGGGGAGCAAATAAGCGCAAGTACGCCGCATCCACCCGAGAAGTGAAACGCCATCCTTTGCGGGGATGGCGTTTTCGTTTGTGCCAAGCGCAGACTAGCCGTTCCGTAACACAGTTCACCTAAGCTGTGCCACCCAAGCCTTCAACGAGGTACCAGGTGATGGACAGACATCCAGCAGGAAACCGATTCTGGAGCGTTCTGCGCATCCGCCGTAGTGTGAGCCTGATGATGCTCGCGGTGCTGGCGCCAACCTCACCGGTGGCACTGTTCGCGGTGGCGTATTCCCTCATGCGGCTCGATGTCGTATCTGGTGCCTTCGGCGTATTCATCGACCGTGGCCAGGCTCGGATGCAGGCTTATATCGACAGCATGGCCCGCGACAATCATCGCTCCGTGCTCGGCACGTCTCAGGCGGTGGAGCAGACCAAGTCGTTGGTACGACAGTCCAACCGGGCTTTCGCCAAGTTTCAGACCTGAGGGGGCATGGATATCTACCACCCTTCCATAATCGGCCTGGACACGGCCGTCCCCGCGCCACCCGGGGTTCCCGTTTCGTCCGCCTGTCTTACCGTATCCAGTTTGTTGCGTCTGGCACCGTCCTTGCCGCGCCTGGCTTCGTGCGAGCAGGCGCATGAAACCTTCCTTGCCGATGCATCGCTAATCGCACTGCCGGTGCTGGACGAGAAGGAAATGCCCTGCGCGATCATCGATCGCCACCCTTTCCTGGAATTCTTCAGCCGCAGTTACCGGCGTGAATTGTTCGGCAAGCGTAGCCTGGGCCATTTCCTGGATGAACACCCGGAAATCAATCCGATGCGGAGGCCGCTCATGGTGGAAGCCGATGCCTCCCTGGATGACGCAGCGCGCGTGCTCATGGCAGCACACCCCCAGCATATGATCAGCGCCTTGATCGTGATGCGTGAACATCGCTATCTCGGTATCACCAGCAGTCACGAACTGTTCAACGAACTCACCCGACGCAAGCAAGAGGAACTGTATTTCCTGGCGCATTACGACGCACTCACGCAGATTCCCAACCGCATGCTGTTTACCGATCGCCTCGGTCAGGCTTGCCGCGAGGCGCTACGCAGCGGGAGAGATGTCGCGCTGCTGTTCATCGACGTGGACCGTTTCAAGCAGGTGAATGACTCCATGGGCCATGCTTTCGGCGACGAACTGCTCTGTGCCATTGCGCGGCGCATGCTGGCCTGTGCGCGTGAGAGCGATACCGTTGCGCGCCTGGGCGGTGACGAATTCGCCATCCTCATGGACGGGGTGCGCGGACGGGAAGACCCGGAGTCGCTGGCGCTGCGTCTGGTCGAGTCGATGCGCGAGCCGGTGCGGATTCTCGATCGGGAGGTGAGCGTCAGCCTGAGTATCGGCATCGCCCTTTTTCCGCGCGACGATCGCGATGCGGAAACGCTCCTGTCCAAGGCCGACGCGGCGATGTACGAAGTGAAAACCAGTGGACGAAACGGTTACCGTCACTTCGAGGCAGGTTTTTCCACCTACAGCAGCGAGCGCTCCTCCCTGGAGTCGGAACTGAAACAGGCCCTGGATCACGGTGATTTCACGTTGTACTACCAACCGCAGATCGACCTCAGTAGCGGTGCCGTGGTGGGTGCGGAGGCGCTGATTCGCTGGAACCACCCCGAGCGAGGCTTGCTCGCTCCCGGCTGCTTCATCGAGATCGCGGAGGAGAGTGGTTTGATCGTACCCATCGGCGACTGGATCCTGGCCGAGGCCTGTCGTCAGCACCGCGAGTGGATGCACCAGGGACTGCCGTCCTTGTGTCTGGGCATCAATATCTCGGCGTTGCAGTTCCACCAGCCGGACTTTGTAAAACGGGTCAAGCACTTGCTGTCGCAGCCCGGTGTCGATCCCCATTTCCTGGAGTTCGAACTGACCGAGAGTATGGTCATGCGCAAGGCCTCAGCGGTGCTCGACATGCTCCATGAACTTAAGGCGGCGGGCGTGAAGCTGTCGCTGGATGATTTCGGTACTGGATATTCCAGTCTGGGCTATCTCAGCCGTTTCCCCATCGATCGGCTGAAGGTCGACCAATCCTTCGTGCGCGGGGTCGATCGACTACCGGTCAATGCTGCGATCCTGCGGGCCATCACAGCCCTGGCTAAGAGTCTATCGCTCCATGTCGTCGCGGAGGGGGTGGAAACCGAGGCGGAACTTGCCATGGTCCGAGAATGCGGTTGCGATGAGTCCCAAGGCTATCTGCATTCTCGGCCCGTGCCCGCGGAGCGGTTTACAACTTGCTTGCAGGAAGTTGATCGTTTCCATCAGGCTTTGTTCGCCACGGCGGGTCTGCACGGCGCAGGCTGACCAAGTTTGGACGGGCTTAGACGACCAGCCGCGAGGGGGCGTGTATCGACTCGCTTTTTTCAGGGGTGGGTCGCGTCTGGCAATGCGCCATCGATCTTGGCCAGGAGAATGATCTCGTCGAAGTCGCCGCGGCGGAAAAGTTCGAGGAAGGCGGTTACCACGGTGGGGTCGAACTGGATGCCCGACCCTTGCGCGATTTCCTCGGCCGCGACTTGCGGCTCCCAGGGCTCCTTGTAGGGACGGCGGCTGACCAGTGCGTCGAAGACGTCGACCACGGTGACGATACGCGTGGCCAGATGGAACTCTCGCGACGGCCGGCCTTCCGGGTAGCCCTTGCCGTCCCAGCGCTCGTGGTGATGCAGGGCGACCTCGCAGGCAACGTCAAGAAAATGGTCGTGTCCGAGGATGTTGCCGCCTATTCGGGTATGCGTGCGCACGATCTCCATTTCGGCGGCGTCGAGTTTGCCGGGCTTGCGCAGAATGGCGTCGGCGATACCGATTTTGCCGACATCGTGGAGGCGGCTCGCCTTGCCGTACAAAACCGCCTCGTCCTCCGGTACGCCCAGTTCCTGAGCGACCAGTTGGGTGTAGCGGTCGATACGCGTGATATGGCTGCCGGTCGTGCGATCCTTGAACTCGGCCACCTTGGCCAGCATGTCGATCATGTGGTCGTAGGAGTGTGCAAGATCGATGTGCAGGCGCAGATTTTCCAGGGCGCTCGAACACTGTTGGGCGACCACGGTTATCAGGTTGCGGTCATCTTCGTTGAGATCCTGCGTCGGTTCGATGTAGATGAAGCCCACGGGTTTGCGCTGGACCAGTAAAGGCACGACGTAAGAGTCCTTGCGCAGTCCCGAGGGCATGATTCCAGTCAGGACGGCTTCGGCGCATTGGCTGCGTATGCGCGTGAATCGATCCTGGTTGGCGATGTCTCCGGTGCTGGCTTGTACCGTGATGTCGCGTTCGTCGAAGGTGGCGATGACCCCGTCTATGGTGGAAATGAAGCTCGATTCGGAAAGATTGCACAGGCCGACGATCTGGGTCAGAACGCCCTGAAAGAATTGATTGAGCGAGCGATTGCTGATCCGGTAGATGTCGGGGGCCGCCTTCAGCACGCGGGACAGACCGACCCGGTTCAGATCGATCGTGCGCAGATCGCGGTAGGACTTGATCGCCGCACGGACGGCGGTATACAGGCGACTGGCGGTGAGTTCGGTCTTGTCCTTGTAGTCGTCGATGTCGTAGTGGTCGATGACGTAACGCTCCGGCGCCATGCCTGGCTGGCCGGTACGGATGATGAGCCGCATCATCCGATTCTTCAGGTCGGTGCGGATGTACTCGACCAGGCGCAGGCCGGCATCATCGGTTTCCATGACGACATCCACCAGGACCACCGCGATGTCGTCATGGTGGCGCAGGATTTCGCGCGCCTCGTAGGCCGACGCGGCCCCGAGGATTTCCAGATCCCGGTCGGCAAAGCGGAAGCCCTTGAGATTCAGCCGGGTCAGTTGGTGCACGTCCGGTTCGTCGTCGACGATCAGCAGCTTCCAGGTGTGGCGCGGACCGGTGCCGTCAGTAGAGGCTGGCGGCTCGCTTCGGGTACGGATGAGTTTCATGGTTTACTTCCTTCGCCAGCTTCGCTGAGTTGTGCCGGGAAGGGGATGTCGAAGCGACACCCGGTGCCCGGGGCGACTTGCACTGGATCGTCCCGCCGGATGGTACGGCGGCGATGTTGTAACAGAGGTAGCGGCCGAGCCCGGAGTCGCGCGGGCACTGGAGGGTGCCGCCAGACGCCGATCGATCGTACCATGACCGAGTCGGCGATAGGGTCAGGGGGTGGCTGTGGCATCGCCCGAATAGGGCTGGATTTCTATCGTCAGATGCGCGATCTCTTCATGGATGGCCAGCCGTTCACGCACTTCATCCGCGGTCAGGCCACGGTCTTGAGTGACCAGGCTGAGTGCGCAGGAATAGGATTGCTTGCCCACCCGCCAGACGTGGAGGTCGGTGATGCGGGTTTTTCCGATTTCGATGGCTGTGCGGATTTCTTCCACCACGGGGTGATCCATCTCGCGGTCCAGGAGCACCTTTCCGGTTTCCAGGATGAGATTTTTGGCCCAGACGGCCACGACCACCGCACCGACGATGCCGATCACCGGGTCGAGCCAGGACCAGCCATAGAGCCAACCTCCCGCCAGGGCTGCGATCGCCAGAACCGAGGTGGCGGCATCGGCCAGGACGTGGACATAGGCGGATTTCAGGTTCAGGTCGTGGTGGTGCGGGGCATGCCCATGTTCGCCGGCGTGCTCATGGTCGCCATGGTGATGGTGCTCATGGGCGCCCCCCAGGATCAGGGCGCAGACTATATTGACCAGCAGGCCGAGCGTGGCGATCACCATGGCCTCCAGGTAGTGGATAGGCTGGGGTGCGAATATGCGCTCGACCGAGCCGGTCACCATCAGCACGGCGACGCCGATGAGGAAGAGGGCGCTCGCGAACCCGGCGAGCACCTCTATCTTCCATGTGCCGAAGGCGAAACGGGGATCACGCGCGTAGCGACGTGCCGCGGCGTAGGCAAATGCGGACAGGCCGATGGCGACCGTGTGCGAACTCATGTGCCAGCCGTCGGCCAGCAAGGCCATGGAATTGAACCACCAGCCGGCGGCGATCTCGATCATCATCATGATGGCGGTGATCCAGGTGACGATGCGGGTGCCCCGTTCGGCGGCATGGCTGCCGCTGTCGAAGACGTGATCGTGGGTCCATGCGGACAGGTCTTGGGTTTGCATAGCGGTGTGTCGGTTAGAGGTATTTGGTGATTTCCTTGAACTCGCGGATGGCTTCAGCCGTCGAGACGGGTTCCCCCCGAATGCTGTGTTCGAGGCAATGGTCGATGTGCTCGTGTACCAGGGTTTTTTTTGCGTTGCCGATCGCGTGCTCGACGGCTTGCAGTTGCTGGGCGATTTCGATGCAGCCACGCCCCTCTTCCAGCATGGTGAGGATGCTCTTGAGGTGGCCCTGCGCGCGTTGCAGTCGCTTCAGGATATCGGGGTGGGTCGTGTGCGCCATCGTCCTCGCATCCTATCCCCCCGGACAGGATGTTGCTAGCCGCGGGTGGAGTCGTTATATTGCCGCGCACGCAGGGCGTGCCTGTACGATGAGCGACGAGACGTGATGGAAACTTCGGAACGACAGGCTGCGGCCAAGCGCAGTACCCTGGTCAGCGTGGCGGTCAACCTTCTGCTCACCGGCTCACAGGTCATGGCCGGACTGGTTTCCGGCTCGCAAGGCCTGATCGCCGACGGCATCCATTCGCTGTCCGACCTGCTCGCCGACTTCGTGGTGCTGGTGGCGAACCATTTCAGCGGGCTGGCCCCGGATGAGGACCATCACTATGGCCATATGCGCTACGAGACGGCCGCCTCGCTGGTGCTGGGCATCCTGCTCGTGGTCGTGGGCGCGGGCATCCTGTGGAGTTCCATAGGCAAGTTGCAGCATCCCGAGCACATCGCCCAGGTGCATATCCTGGCCTTGTGGGTGGCGCTGGGCGCCCTGGCAGCCAAGGAGGCCTTGTTCCGCTATATGCTGGCCGTGGGATTGCGGGTCGGGTCGACCATGCTCGTGGCCAATGCCTGGCATGCCCGATCCGACGCGGCGTCTTCCCTGGTCGTGGGCGTGGGCATCGTCGGCAATCTCATGGGCTTGCCGCTGCTCGATCCCATCGCCGCCCTGGTCGTCGGCATCATGGTCGGCAAGATGGGTTGGTCGTTTGCCTGGCAGGCACTGGGCGATCTGATGGATCGCTCTGCTTCCGAGGAGCAACATGCGCTCATCCGCGAGGCGCTGGCCGCGACTCCGGGTGTGCTCGGGTTTCACGACCTGCGCTCGCGCAAGATGGGCGACCAGATACTGCTCGATGTGCATCTCGAGGTCAGGGAAGACCTCAGCGTGCGCGAAGGTCACGACATCACCGTGGAGGCACGGCGGCGTATCCGGGAGGTGGTCCCGGTGCTCAATGTCATGACCCACCTCGATCCGGTCGAGGCCACGCGGGCGGATGCGGGACTGGGCTATTCAGCCCGCGAATGACCGCAGGGAATCCAGGTCGTTCAGTGTGATGGTGCGGCCCTTCATGTCGATCAGGCCATCCCTGGAGAGGCGGCCCAGCACGCGCGAGAAAGTTTCCGGGGCGAGGTTGAGCTGCGAGGCGATGCAGGATTTGTTCATGTCCAGCTCCAGTGCGTAGCTACTGGCCTGTTTCGGTGCTCGCTGGCTGAGAAAGCGCGCGACGCGCTGCGCGCTGCTGCGTTGCAAACAGGTTTCCAGACTTTCGATCAATTGGCACATGCGCTCGGCCATGCGTCCCATGAGCACGCCAGCAAGCGCCGGGTTCGCGCGCATCACCGCCTGTAGCGCGGGCCTGGCCAGAACCAGCAGCAGGCTATCCTTGCTGGCCTGCGCACAGACCGGGGAGTGACGTTCCGGGAATAGGGCTTCCTCGGAAAAGGTGTCGCCCGGATCGACCATCAGGATGATTTTTTCCAGCCCCTCCGCGCTGGGCAGGGTCAGTTTGATCTGCCCGGAGATCACCAGATGCATGCCCTGAGGCACCTCGCCTTTCCGGTAGACGCAGCTTTGCCTGGCGATGCGGCGCTCGTGCGCACCCTGTGCCAGGAGCTTGAACTCCCCACCGGCAAGGCAACGGAACAACGCCTGGTGCGAGAGCATTTCCGGAATGCAGTGCTGTCTAGCCATGGCCATCGTCGAGCTCCAATGTTGATTGCAAGCCAGTCTAGGGCCGCTGCCATGGGCGAAGAAGGTGGTCGATACACGGGTAACATGCGTCGGATACCACCATGGTGGTAGGGGGGGTACCCGGCAAGCCATTGCCGCATAAGGCCATGTGTGCCTGATAGGAGGGGACGAAGCCCCCGCCCGGGGCAATGGAGGTATGCCCGAATCCCTGTGGTATATCTTCGTGGCTTGGGAGAAAGGCATGCAGAGGATCTGGAACGACCTGTTCGAACGCTCCATTATGTTGTGGCTGGCTGTGGCCCTGTCCGCGGTTGCGGCCATCGGCATCGGCGGCATGGCCTTGTCGGTGATCGTGGCCGAACGCGTTCAGGGCAGCGGCAGCGCCATCAACGTAGCGGGCAGCCTGCGGCGCCTGAGCCATCGCATGGGCAGCATCGTCTTGTCCGATGCCGAGAATGGCGGTGGCGAACACGAGCGTCTGCGCGAGGCGGTGGTGTCCTTCGAGTCCACACTGAATCACGACGCCTTGGCCACGATGCTGGAGCGACAAGGGGACGGCGCCTTCGCGGCCAGCTATCGGCGAGTACGGGAATCCTGGTCCGCGCGCTTGAAACCGCTCCTGGTCGAAGAGTTGCAGGCGCCCCCGGCACCGGCACTGGCCAGACATAACCGCCTGTTGTCGCGGATCGACGAGTTCGTCGAGCAGCTCAATATCATGGTCGCGCAGTTGGAGGCCGATACCGAGCAGCGCATCCGCCAGTTGCGCGCGATCCTCTGGGGCGCCCTGCTGCTTACTGTGGTGGTGCTTCTGAGCGCCCTACAGGCCATCTACCGGCGTGTGCTGATTCCGCTGGAAGCCCTGTTGGGCAGCGCCTCGCGCATCGCCCAGGGCGACTTCGACGCGCGTACCTCGCATGTCACGGGTGATGAACTGGGGCGCCTGGGGCAGGCCTTCAACACCATGGCCGAGGCGGTATCCCGGTCACACCGCGAATTGGAAGGCCGGGTGGAGGAGAAGACCGCGGAGCTCACCCGCAGCAACCGCAGCCTGGCCCTGCTCTATAACGCCATCGCCTTGCTGCATCACGCGCCCATCGCGCCGGAAACCTACCGCGCCATGCTGTGCGACCTTGAATCCCTGCTCGAACTGAAGGGCAGCCTGGTCTGCCTGCAATCCCGGCAGGGCGAGCCGGCCAGCCTGCTGGCGTCCAGCCTGCCAGCGTGCACCGAGCGCGGTGCTCAGGGGTGCGGCGCATGTCTGGGGCTCGTGGGCGTGGAGGGCGGCCGCTACCAGGATCAGGGCGATACCACGCTGCTGAGCCTGCCGCTGCGCGACAAGGACGGGCTCTATGGGGTGATGCGCCTGGGCTTGCCTGGCGGCGCCCGCCTGGAATCCTGGCAGGACGATCTGCTCAAGGCTTTGATCCGACATGTCGGCATCGCCTTGGGGATGAGTCATAAAGCCGAACAGGAGCGTCTGCTGGCCTTGCAGGAGGAACGTTCCATCATCGCCCGTGAATTGCACGACTCCATCGCGCAATCGCTGTCCTATATGAAGATCCAGGCCAGCCTGCTACAGCAGGCGCTCTCCGATCCCGCGCGCTACGGGGAAGCGGAAAGCGCGCTGCGCGACCTGCGCGAGGGCATCACGGCGGCCTACCGGCAATTGCGCGAGTTGCTGGTCACCTTCCGCCTGAAAATGCAGGGGAGCTTCCCCGCGCTGCTCGCAGCGGCCGTGGAAGAGTATGCCGCGCGTGGCGGGTTGCCCATACACCTGAAAACCAGTCTCGATGCCTGTCATCTGACCCCTAACCAGGAAATCCACATCCTGCAGATCGTGCGCGAGGCGCTCTCCAATGTGTTGCGCCATGCGCACGCCAGCGCGGCCTGGGTCGAGGTGAGGCCGCAGGCGGGTGGCGAACTGCAAGTCAGCATCGAGGACGATGGCATCGGCATCGGACGGATGGACGAGACGCAGGGCGACGACACCTTCCATTACGGGTTCGCCATCATGCGCGAGCGTACCCGCGGCCTGCGTGGCCGATTTGATGTCCGGGAGCGTCCTCAAGGCGGTACGCTGCTGACCCTGCGCTTCTTTCCCGCACCCGAAACGAACCCGCATTCCAGCACATGACCACCACCAGTGTCGTTATCGTCGATGACCATCCCCTGTTCCGCCGCGGCCTGGCCCAGTTGCTGCACACCCGCGCCAGCCTGCGCCTGGTCGGCGAGGCCGCCAGCGGCCGCGACGGGATCGATCTGGTGAAGCGCCTGCACCCCGACCTTCTCCTGCTCGATCTCAATATGAGGGACCTGAGCGGCCTGGATGTGCTCAAGGCCATCAAGGCTTGCGACCTGGAGACCCGGGTCGTCATGGTGACCGTCTCCGACCAGGCCGAGGACCTGGTGGCGGCGCTGCGTGGCGGTGCCGACGGCTATCTCCTGAAGGACATGGAGCCGGAACAGATGCTGGAAAGCGTGGAAGCCGCAGCCGCCGGTCGCGTCATCGTATCGGAAGCTCTCACCCACCTCCTCGCGGCGGCGATCCGCCAACACAATCGACCGGATGGCGCCGGTGCGGCCGGGCTTACCGACCAGGAGACCCGCATCCTCGAACTCATTGCTGCGGGCCTGAGTAACAAGGTCATTGCCAAGACGCTGGAGATCGCCGAAGGGACGGTCAAGGTCCATGTCAAACACATCCTGCGCAAATTGGGCATGCGCTCCAGGGTGGAGGCGGCCGTCTGGGCGGCCGAACATCTGGTCCGGGCCAAAATCGCGTGAGCCCGGCGGCCACGCAGCCGGGGCTGTCGTGTGGAGTCGCCGCAGCGACCCGGACGCCGATCTTGCACCTCATGAATTGCTTGAGGAATTTCCGCGCGCACGGGTAAAATGCGCGTTTTTCGTTGGAGCAGCCTACATGGCCATCACTACCCCTCAGAAAGCGCAGATCGTCCAGGATTATCAGCGCGCCGCCGCCGACACCGGCTCCCCGGAAGTCCAGGTCGCCCTGCTTACCGCGCGCATCAATGACCTGACGGGTCATTTCAAGACCCATGCCAAGGACCATCACTCCCGCCGTGGTCTGCTCAAGATGGTCAGCCGTCGCCGCCGTCTGCTGGACTATCTCAAGTCCCAGGACGCCGATGGTTACACCAATCTGATCAAACGCCTCAGCTTGCGCAAATAATCTTGCATTCGTGCGTCCGTGTGCGTCTGCGCGCGTCTGCGTAAGCAGGCGGTTCGCCGGACGAACAGCATCCAGAACAGGCAATTATAGGAAGAAGTCAGCGTGAATCCGGTCAAGAAGACATTTCAGTATGGTCGCCATCAAGTCACCCTGGAAACTGGCGAGATCGCTCGCCAGGCCGATGGTGCCGTGATCGTCAACATGGACGACACCGTGGTGCTGGTCACCGTGGTGGCGAAAAACGAGGTCAAACCCGGCCAGGATTTCTTTCCGCTGACTGTCGATTACCAGGAAAAAACCTATGCCGCCGGCCGTATCCCCGGTGGTTTCCTGAAGCGCGAGTCGCGCCCCTCGGAGAAGGAGACCCTGGTTTCCCGGCTGATAGATCGCCCCATACGCCCCCTGTTCCCCGATGGTTTCTTCAATGAAGTGCAGGTCATCGCCACGGTGATGTCAGCCAATCCGGATGTCGATTCCGACATCCCTGCGCTGATCGGTGCGTCCGCGGCCCTGGCCCTGTCCGGTCTGCCCTTCGACGGGCCGGTGGGTGCGGCCCGCGTCGGTTATATCGACGGCCAGTATGTGCTGAACCCGAGCACGACCGAACTGAAGTCCTCCAAACTGAATCTGGTGGTCGCCGGCACCGAGGGCGCAGTGCTCATGGTGGAATCGGAAGCCGACCAGTTGCCCGAAGACGTGATGCTGGGCGCAGTCGTGTTCGGCCACGAGCAGATGCGGGCCGCCATCGACGCCATCAACGATCTGGTCGATGAAGCCGGCAAGGATGCCTGGGACTGGACCGCGCCGGAAACCGACGCCGTCCTGGTGCAGAAGGTCGAGGCGCTGTGCGGCGAAGCCCTTTCCACGGCCTACTCGATCAAGCAGAAGCAGGCGCGCGTTCACTCCGTGGACGAGATTCGCAATCACGCCTTTGCTCAGTTGATCACCCCGGAAATGGATACCACCCGGGCCAATGTCATCAAGGATCTGTTCCACGCACTCGAAGCCCGGGTCGTGCGCAGCCGCATCCTGGAAGGCTCGCCGCGTATCGATGGCCGCGACACCCGCACCGTGCGCCCCATCAGCATCCGCACCGGTGTGCTGCCGCGTACCCATGGCTCCGCCTTGTTCACCCGCGGCGAGACGCAAGCCCTGGTGGTCGCCACCCTGGGCACGGGCCGTGACGAGCAGACCATCGAGTCGTTGACAGGCAACTACAGCGACCATTTCCTGCTGCACTACAACATGCCTCCCTTCGCCACCGGCGAAACCGGTCGCGTCGGCAGCCCCAAGCGTCGCGAAATCGGCCATGGCCGACTTGCCAAGCGCGCCCTGGCCGCCTGCTTGCCGACCAAGGAAGAATTCGGTTACACCGTGCGCGTGGTGTCCGAGATCACCGAGTCCAATGGTTCTTCTTCCATGGCTTCCGTCTGTGGCGGCAGCCTGGCGATGATGGATGCCGGTGTGCCGCTGAAGGACCACGTGGCCGGTATCGCCATGGGCCTGATCAAGGAAGGCAACCGCTTCGCCGTGCTGACCGACATCCTGGGCGACGAGGATCACCTGGGCGACATGGATTTCAAGGTCGCCGGCACGAAAAACGGGATCAATGCCCTGCAAATGGATATCAAGATCCAGGGCATCACCAAGGAAATCATGCAGGTCGCCCTGACCCAGGCACGTGAAGCGCGCCTGCACATCCTGGCGCAGATGGAACTGGCCGTGACGGGTCCGCGTGTCGAGATGAGCGCCTACGCGCCGCGCATCATCACCATGAAGATCAATCCGGAGAAGATCCGCGATGTGATCGGCAAGGGCGGGGCGGTGATCCGTGCTCTGACCGAGGAAACCGGCACCCAGATCGATATCGACGAATCCGGCAGCATCAAGATCGCCTGCACCACCACCGAGTCCGGTGAAGCGGCGAAGAAGCGGATCGAAGACATCACCGCCGAGGTCGAAGTTGGCCGTACCTACGACGGCACCGTGTTGAAGATTCTCGACTTTGGCGCCATCGTCAACGTGCTGCCGGGCAAGGACGGACTGTTGCACATCTCCCAGATCGCTCACCAGCGCGTCAATGCCGTCACCGACTTCCTCAAGGAAGGCCAGGCTGTACAGGTGAAGGTGCTGGAGACCGACGAGAAGGGCCGCATGCGCTTGTCCATGAAGGCGCTGATCGTGCAGCAGCCCGAGGTGGTTCACGCCCCGGTCGAGGCTGCCGCACCGGCCGCCGAGTAATCTCACCCGGCCAGGAAAAAAGCGGCCCGCGGGCCGCTTTTTTCTGGAGTTTATTCGGCATTCCCACGTTCGCGGGAATGCCGGATGCAGTTCAGCTTGCCCCGATCAAGTCCAGGAAGCCCTGCCACCAGCGCCTGCGGTTCTGCGGAACCAGGTGGCTGGGTGAGAGGTCGGGCGGCGGCAGCTTCGACATGACCCAGCCGGGCAGGATACGGTGTTTGCTGGAACCGCAGGAGGTTCCCAGATGGTTGGGGTCGTAGATCTTGATCAGGCTGGGGGTGTCGAGGTCATCGGCATAGACAATGCCGCAATAATCCTCGTGGTGTTCGCGGTGCAGCAGGGCGTCGATCTCGCGGGTGAAAGCCGCGACATGGTTCGCGTCGGCGGGTTCGCCTGGGCAGGTTTCGCCCAGTGCGTAGAGGTACCAACCGGCCGCGGGGTCCAGGCGAGCCCAGAAGGCGGTAAGCTGTTTCCAGGACAGCAAGCTGTAGAGCGTGCCGTCGAACAAGCGTTCGAATTCGGAGGGTGGGGCAGTGGGCAAGGTGCTGGCCTGCATGGGACGCCCTCAGGCTGACTAGGAAGGCCGATTGTAACGGCCACTTCATTTTGAAACACGCGTAAATACAAGGAATTGCCATGCTCAAAGCACTCTTGTTCGATGTCGATGGAACCCTGGCCGATACCGAGCGCGACGGTCATCGCCCGGCCTTTAACGCGGCTTTTCGCGAGTTCGGCCTGGATTGGGATTGGGACGTCGCGCGCTACGGCGAATTGCTGGCGGTGACCGGCGGCAAGGAGCGCATGCGCTACTACGTCGAGCGCTTTCGCCCCGACTATTCCAAGCCCAGCGATTTCGAGGATCTGATCGTCGCATTGCACAAGGCCAAGACCCGGCACTACACCGAACTCCTGGCGGGGGGGGGCATCCCGCTGCGTCCCGGGGTCGAGCGCCTGTTGCGGGAAGCGCGCACGGCGGGGCTGATCCTGGGTGTGGCCACCACCACGACGCCGGAAAACGTGACTGCCTTACTGCGCCACAGCCTGGCCGAAGATGGCGGCGACTGGTTCGCGGTGATCGCGGCCGGCGACATCGTCCCAGCCAAGAAGCCGGCGCCAGACATCTATGTCTGGGCGATGCGCCAACTGGGGCTGCGTCCCGAGGAATGCCTGGCTTTCGAGGATTCCGAAAATGGCCTGCGCGCTTCCCTGGGAGCGGGCATCCAGACCGTGGTGACGATCAACGACTATACCCGCGACCATGACTTCAGCGGAGCTCTGGCTGTGTTGAGCGATCTGGGCGGGGAGGGCGCGCCCTACCAGCGCCTGGATGCCGCGGGTGCGGGTGAACGAGGCCTGGTCGACGTGGCGTGCCTGCGAGCCTGGCACCGGAGATGACGCCGAAATTCAGGGGTTTCATGGAGGCTATCTTTCCTGGTGTGCAACCCTGACAATCCCTGTCATGCAGACCCCCTCCAGGAACCCGCCTCCCATGGTCTCCGGCCCTCGCCCGACGATCGGTTTCAGGACACTGGCCGACCTTGTCCTGGGCGTGTACATCCTGCTGTATTCCGGGTTGGCGCCGGCAGCGGAGAGCGTGGTTTTGCAACTGCGCTGGCTGCACCAGTTTCAGTTCGCCGGCTATTACGCGGCGCTAGAACGTGGTTACTACGCACGCGAGGGTTTGAACGTCGAATTGCGTGAGGCTGGCCCTGGTCGGCCCGCCTCGCTCGATGAGGTGCTGCATGGTCATGCCCAGTACGGCGTCGGCAATTCCGGCCTGGTGGTGGCCTACGAACAAGGCAAGCCGGTGGTGGCGCTGGCGGCCTTGTTCCAGCGCTCTCCCAACGTCTGGTTGACCCTGGCTGGTAACCATCTCCATACGCCCCAGGACCTGCTGGGCAAGCGTCTGATGATGACCCGTGGTGTGGAGAACGCGGAACTCCTGGTACCGTTTCCCAGCGAAGGAATACGGGTCGATCGTCTGAACATCAGCCCAAGCAGTTTCAGCGTCCAGGATCTAATCGATGGCAAGACCGATGCCTATAACGCCTACTCCACGAACGAACCTTACCTCCTGAAGTTGCGCGGCATTCCCTATCGGGTCATCGACCCGCACGATTATGGCGTCGACTTCTACAGCGATGTGCTGTTCACCAGCCAGGAGGAACTCCGCCTGCACCCACAGCGGGTGGCGGCTTTCCGCCGTGCCAGCCTGGCCGGTTGGGAATACGCACTGGCGCACCCGGCGGAAGTCGCCGATCTCATATTGCGTCGCTACAGCCGGGCAAAGTCCCGCGAGCACCTGCTGTTCGAGGCGCAAGGTATCCAGGCGATCATGCATCCCGACCTGATCGAGATCGGTCACATGAATCCCGTGCGCTGGCGACGCATCGAGGCCGCGTATGCCAGTCTAGGCATGGGCCAGACTCAGCGAGATCTGGGCGATTTCCTCTACCGGCCGCCGCAGGTTCGAGACCGCGCCTGGCTGAACTGGGTGGTCTGGGGATTGGCGCTGACCACCCTGTTGGCCGGCTTGATCGCAGCCCTGCTGCGTCGCTTCAACGGAAAACTGAAACGGGAAATGGCCGACAAGGAAATCGCCCGCGCGGCGCTCAACGAGGCGAATCAGATCTTCCTCAACGTGCTCGAAGGCGTCGATGTCGCGCTCTATGTGTTCGATGCCGCCAGTCTGCTTATCCTGTTTGCCAACGGCAGCGCACGCAGGCAGTTCGGCGACATGCTGGGACTGTCCTGTCATCAGACGTTGCTGGACCGCGCCGAAGCCTGCGCGGGCTGCGTTCCCGAGGCACAGACCCCGTTGTGCGAGGCATTGCGCACCCCGCCTCCGTGCGCCGTGCATGACTTCGATTTCCTCCACCCCGACAGCGGTCGTTGGTACCACGCCACACATCGGGAAGTCCTTTGGTTGGATGGGCGGGCCGTCCTGGTGGGGGCCGCCGTGGATGTCACCAGCCGCAAGCAGCGCGAAGACGAAAAGGAATGGCTGGCCAGCCACGACACCCTCACCGGCTTGCCCAACCGCTACATGCTGGCGGATCGCCTGAAAACCACGCTGGCGCTGGCGCGTCGCGCGCAGCAGATGGTGGCGGTACTGTTCCTCGATCTGGATGGTTTCAAACCAGTCAATGACCACTATGGTCATGAAACGGGGGACGAATTGCTGACCTGCCTGGCGCGGCGCCTCGAGGGCCGCTTGCGCGAGAGCGATACCCTGGCCAGGCTGGGCGGCGACGAGTTCGTGATGGTGATTCCGCTCGCGCACGCAGAAGAGTTGCAGGAGATCGTCAAGCGCCTGGCCGAGGATTTGCGTGCGCCCTTCCTCTTGAACAAGGGTACGGTTCAAATCGACGGCAGCATAGGCATCGCACTCTTCCCGCGCGACGGGGATACGGCCGATGCCTTGCTGCGTCTGGCCGACGGGGCCATGTACGCGGTCAAACAAGCCGGTCGTGGCGGTTATGCCCAGCGTGTAACTCCGGCTTCCCCCTTGACGGTCACGCATTGGGCGTCGATGTAGCCATCGTCGCGGCGCGCGGCTTTCACGGTAAGGTGAGACGCACGGGCGTCGATGCTATATATTAGCGATTGCTAATCTTACCTGGGGCTTTGCATGAACACCGACGATAAACCCGATCTGGCGCAGCAGGCCTACGACAAGGCCCTGAAATACGAACTGGATTACGGCTGCTGCCCGCAGTGCGTGCTGGTCGCGGTTCAGGAAACCGTGGGTGTGATCGAAGATAGCGTGATCAAGGCGAGCCATGGCTTGTCCGGTGGCGGCGGACTCACTGGCGTGGGCGCCTGCGGCGCGCTCACTGGCGGCCTGATGGCGCTTTCGGCGCGGCGCGGCCGCGACCGCGACAAACTGGATCGCGGTCGTTTCATCAACAACTTCAAGAAGGGCAACGAACTGGTCGAGCGCTTTCGTGATGAATTTGGCGGCGTCACCTGCCAGGAGTTGCAACAGCAGTTCACCGGAAAGACCTACGACATGTGGAACCCAGAGGAATACAAGGCCTTCGATCAGGCGCGTGGCGAACAATGCGCCCGCGCCACGGCGACGGTCACCAAGTGGGTGGTGGAGATGATGTAGCTTCGCCCCGCGCTCACGCCTGGGTCAGACCCGGTGGGGGAGGCTTCGACGAGTCGCCCACGCGGCTCGCAGGGTACGAAAGTGGAGCGTGGGACTGGCTTACTTCCTTCAGCGGAACGACAATCCATCCGGTTTCACATTTCGGCATCGATATGACCCTGAGCATAGGCATTCTCACTTCCGGCGGCGATACGCCCGGCCTCAACGCGGCGATACGTGGTGTCGGCAAGGCCTGTCTGTCGCATTACGGCATGCATATCGTCGGCATCCGCGATGGTTTTCGCGGCCTCATGGAGAATCGCAGCATGGCCCTCGATGGCGAGGCGCTCTCCGGTATCCTCACCCTGGGGGGCACCATCCTTGGCACCAGCCGCGACAAGCCGCACAAGATGCCGGTGCATGGCAAGATTCAGGACATGACCGAGACCATCGTCGCCAATTACCACGCAAACGGCCTCGATTGCCTGGTGTGCCTGGGCGGTGGCGGCACCATGAAGAACGCGCTGCGCCTGGCCGGGGCCGGGCTCAACGTGGTGACCCTGCCCAAGACGATAGACAACGATGTGGCGCTGACCGATACCACCTTCGGCTTCGATACCGCCTTGGGGATCGCCACCGACGCCATCGATCGCCTGCATAGCACCGCGCATAGCCATCACCGCATCATCGTGGTCGAGATCATGGGCCACCGGGCCGGCTGGCTGGCACTGGGCGCGGGCATCAGCGGCGGTGCCGATGTGATCCTGATTCCGGAGATACCCTACGATGTGACGGTGGTGGCCGACGCGATCAAGGCGCGCAAGCGCAAGGGTAAGCCGTTCTCCATCGTCGCCGTGGCGGAAGGCGCGATCTCGCGCCAGGAATTTACGGAGCAGCAGGAAAGTGTCGCCAAGAAGAAGGACAGGCGGGTAGTGGCGCTGGAACCCGAACTGGTCTACGCCGAGCGCACCCTGAAGCTGGCCCGGCAACTCGAACAGCTCACCGGCCTGGAAGCTCGCCCGACCATCTTGGGTCACCTGCAACGCGGCGGCACACCTTCCGCCGCCGACCGCCTGCTCGCCACCCGCTTAGGGACCGCTGCCGCCGACCTGATCGCACAGCGCCAGTTCGGTTTCATGGTGGCCGCACACGGGGAATCCAGCGTTCCGGTTCGCCTGGAAGAGGTTGCGGGTCAGGTCAAGACCGTGCCTTCCGACCACCCCTGGGTGGCCAGCGCGCGCAGAGTAGGGACGAGTTTCGGGGATTGACCGAGAGGGGGAGCTTCGAGCATCACTGCGCGATGTCCACGCTATTCGCCGAACAGCCGTGCCAGTTCCGCGCCGGGGTCGGGGGCTTTCATGAAGGCCTCGCCGACCAGGAAGGTCTCGACTTTGTGCGCGCGCATCAGGGCGACATCGGCTTGCGTGAGGATGCCGCTCTCGGTGATGACGATGCGCTCAGGTGGGACCACCTTCATCAATTCCAGGGTGGTGTCCAGTCGGGTCTCGAACGTGCGCAGGTCGCGGTTGTTGATACCGATCAGCGGGGTTTGTAGTCGCAGCGCCATGTCCAGTTCTTCACCGTCGTGGCTTTCCACCAGGACCGCCATGCCTAACGCATGGGCGAGGGCTTCCAGTTCCTGCATCTGAGAAATCCCCCCCCGCCCCCCTTTTTCAGAGGGGGGGGTAAAGGCCCCAACGATGAGCAGGATGCAGTCGGCGCCCATCGCTCGGGCCTCGTAGACCTGGTACGGGTCGATCATGAAATCCTTGCGCAACACCGGCAGTGCGCAGGCATTGCGTGCCGCTTTCAGGTATGCCGGCGCACCCTGGAAATACGCCCGGTCGGTGAGCACCGACAGGCAGGCAGCGCCGCCTTGCGCATAACTGGCGGCGATTTCTGCCGGCTGGAAGTCGGCGCGGATGACGCCCTTGCTGGGACTGGCCTTCTTGATTTCGGCGATGACCGCGGCGTGGTTCGCCCCGATCTTCCCGCGTAAAGCGGCGACGAAATCGCGCGCGGGCGGAGCCCATTCCGCGGCCGCACGAACCACCTCCAGCGGTTCGATCCGTTTCGCCGCGGCGATTTCCTCGCGCTTGGTGGCGAGAATTTTGTTCAGGATGTCGGACATGTTCTCTTCCTTCAGATTTCCACCACCCGCACGCGCGGTGCCAGGGCGGTGAGCAGTTCATAGGCTATGGTGCCGGCGTGAGCGGCGACTCGTTCCGCCGGTAGATCGGCACCCCAGAGGGTGACCGGGCTGCCGACATGGGCGTGGGGCACGGGGGTAAGATCGACGCTCAACATATCCATCGACACCCGGCCCAGGGTGCGCGTGAGATGGCCTTCGACCAGGATGGGCGTGCCGCTGTCGGCATGGCGTGGATAGCCGTCGGCATAGCCGCAGGCGACCACGCCCACACTCAGGTCGCGCTCGGCGACAAAACATGCGCCATAGCCGACCGCCTCGCCGCGTCGGATACGCTGCACGGCGATGAGCCGTGATTCCAGCGTCATGACCGGGAGCAGGCCGAGGTCGGCGCCGATTTGCCCCGGGAAAGGCGATATGCCGTAGAGCATGATGCCGGGACGAACCCAGTCGCCATGGGTGTCCGGGTAGCGCAGGACGGCGGCGGAGTTGGCGAGGCAGATGGGGTAGGCACCTTCTCCCTTTGGGAGAGGGTTGGGGTGAGGGAGCTCGGCCCCTGTGATGGAACTACCAAGCATTCGACTTGGCTGCCCAACTTCGGCAGCCAAGTCGCTGCTTGTCCCGCTAGCAGGCGGGGGGAGACAGGTGTGAAACACGGCCAGTTGATCCGCCACACCCACGGTCGGATCGTCGGCGCAGGCGAAATGGCTCATCAAGGTGATGCTGGCGACATGGGGGGACGCGCGCAAGGCGGCCAGGGCTCCCGCTACGTTGGCCGGGCGCAGCCCCAGGCGGTGCATGCCGGTATCGATCTTGAGCAGGACATCGATGCGGTGTTCGAGGCGCGCGCGCACCAGTGTTTCGATCTGATCCTGGCGGTGGAGCACCGGGCGCAGATGCAGGCGGGCGACTTCGGGCAGTTCGTCGGAGTGGAAAAATCCCTCCAGCAGGACGATGGGGTGGCTATAGCCCTCGCTGCGCAACCGCGCGGCTTCTTCCAGTGCCAGCACGGCGTAGCCATCCGCCGCGCGCAAGGCACGTGCCACGCGGCCGAGGCCGTGGCCATAGCCGTTGGCCTTGACCACGGCGAGTACGCGGGAATTTGGTGCGGCGACCCTGGCCACTCCCAGGTTGTGGGAGAGGGCGGCGAGGTCGATGTGGGCGATCAGGGGGCGGGTCATCACTTTGTGTAGCGCCGGCGCCTCGCCGGCCTGCAGGCTGGAAGCCTGCGCTACATCCCCCCCGCGAAGCTCTCGAACCGGGTGTATTCGCCCAGGAAGGTCAGGCGCACGGTGCCGATGGGGCCGTTACGTTGTTTGCCGATGATGATTTCCGCCGTGCCCTTGTCCGGCGTATCGGGGTTGTAGACCTCGTCGCGGTAGATGAACAGGATCACGTCCGCGTCCTGCTCGATGGCGCCGGATTCGCGCAGGTCGGACATCACCGGGCGTTTGTTGGGGCGCTGTTCCAGGGAGCGGTTGAGCTGCGACAGGGCGATCACCGGCACTTTCAGTTCCTTGGCCAGGCTTTTCAGGGAACGGGAAATTTCCGATATTTCCGTGGCGCGGTTCTCGCCCTGGCCATTGCCGGACATGAGCTGCAAGTAATCCAGCACGATCAACCCGAGCTGGCCGCCCTCGCACTGCCGCGCCAGGCGGCGGGCGCGGGCGCGAACTTCCATGGCGGTGAGACCGGGTGTCTCGTCGATGAACATCTTGGCTTCGTTGAGACTGCCCAGGGCATGGGTCAGGCGTGGCCAGTCGTCGTCGGTGATGCGGCCGGTGCGCAGCTTGTGCTGATCGAGGCGGCCGACTGAGCCCAGCATCCGCATCACCAGTTGTGATGCGCCCATTTCCATGCTGAACACGGCCACCGGCAGATTGGAATCCAGGGCCACGTTTTCCGCAATGTTCAGGCTGAAAGCGGTCTTTCCCATACTCGGCCGGCCGGCGACGATGATCAGGTCGCCCGGTTGCAGGCCGGAGGTCTTGGTGTCCAGGTCGCCGTAGCCGGTCGGCACACCGGTGACTTCGCTGGGGTTGTCGCGGTTGTAGAGTTCGTCGATGCGGGTGACGACTTCCTTCAGCAACGGCTGTAACGGCAAAAATCCCTGTGTGGCCTTGGCCCCGGCTTCCTTGATGTCGAATACCTTTTTTTCCGCCTCGTCGAGAATCTCGATCGCGGAACGGCCGTTGGGGTTGAACGCGGCAGTGCTGATTTCGCCGCCCACCTCGACCAGCCGCCGCAATACCGAGCGTTCCCGCACGATCTCGGCGTAGCGGCGGATATTGGCTGCGGAAGGGGTGTTCTGCGCCAGCGCCGCCAGGTAGGCCAGGCCACCGACATCGTCGAGGCGGTTGAGCGATTCCAGGGCCTCGGCCACCGTCACCACGTCGGCTGGCTTGTTCTCGTCGACCAGGCGGACGATCTGCTTCCAGATGTGGCGGTGATCGGCGCGATAGAAATCCTGCTCGTTGATCAGATCCGCCACCCGTTCCCAGGCGTGGTTCTCCAGCAGCAGCCCGCCCAGCACGGATTGCTCCGCCTCGACCGAATGCGGCGGCAGTTTCAGGGCGGCGAGTTCTGGATCGAAGACGTTCATGAGCGGGCTCGAAGAAGGCTGCATTGTAGTTGTACAGCGCGATTCAGCCTATTTGGCCGGCATGCACGGGCCGCAGGACGGCAGCCTTACCTCAGGCGCTGCGAGTCGGGCGCGGGGTAGGCCATCAAGGCGGGGAGAAAGACTTCGGTCACCAGAAGGGGGTGGCCGGTTAGCGCAAATTGTGAGCGCCGCATCCAGAGACGGCGTGGCGCCACGGCGAGATGGGCCACCGCGGGGAGATAGAGCGGGTGGCGGACATCGACTTGGCGGTATTCGAGGGGGAAACGGCGAACACGCGGGTCCGCGAACAGGGTTTCGCCCAGGGGGCGGTTGCCGAGGCGGGAGAGGGCGACCCAGGGGCCGTCGAGACCGGGCAGGGGAACGACGCTGTGGGCGAAGACCAGGGGCGTGTCGCCACAGATCAGGAGGACTTCGCGGATCAGGGCGCGCTGGCCACGGCGCAAGCCTAGCGTGGCATATTCGTCCGGGTTCGGGCGGGCGATGCGCTGCCCCAGGCGCTGCACCCGAAGCTGCGGGCAGATCGCTCGCAGGCGGCGGGTGAGCGAGCCGTGATCGCAGAGCCAGCCACGCCAGCCTCCGGCGCACCAGGCCGGCGTGTTCCAGGATTGCATGGCTGGCTAATCGCTTGCGGGCGTGCTGCGGATCAGATCGATACGGTCTTGCAGACGGGCCACGGCGTGCGTGTCTCCAGCTGTCTGAGCGCGCAGCGATAGCACCTGCAACCACGCCAGTAGGGGACGGCGCCAGCCGCGTTCCGAGGCGGTGTCGACGGCGTCGGCGACGGTGGCGGGCGAGGCGGTCCCGCGCTCGAACAGGAGGGCGGCGGCTATCAGGCGCGGCAGGGGTTCCCGGATCGCGGCGGCGGCGCGGTTGGCGGCCTCCGCGTCGCGCGCGCCGACGAGATCGGTGTAGTGTGAGGGCAGGGCCTTGGCGTCCAGGCCGCTCCATTCGCCCGCGAGGAAATGGGCATAGGCCGCGTCCCTTGCGCCGGCTTCCGCGCTCAGTTTCTGGTACGCCACACAGGGCGAAAAATCGAGCGCGGCGGCGCGGGTGGCGCAGGCCGCCAATTCGGCACGCGCGACGAGGTCGATGCGCCCGCTCCTGGCGATTTCGCCGCGCGCCTTGCCCAGGGCGAGGCTGGCGGTCTTGCCGTCGCCTTGCAACCAACTCTCCTGGAAATGCTCGATCAGACCGACCGCGTTCATTTTCCAGTCCGGCGGCGGCGGGGCACTGGAGCAGGCCGACAGAAACAAACACATCGCCAATGCCCGGCTACTCGCCACTCGCTTCCTCATGGTGTCTTGATCTCCACGTCGCGGGCGAAGGGCCATTTCTTGTTGATCTCGTTGATGAGGTGGTCGACCTTGCGCACGCTGTCGTCGACCTCCAGACGCAGCGTGACCATGTCGGCGCTGGCCGCGGCGACGTTGCCGCTGATCTTCGTGACGTCCGCGCTGGCGGTCTGGGCATTGGCGAGGATGGCGTCGGCTTTATTCAGGCTCACGCGCACGTCGCCCAGAATTGCGTTGACACGCGTGACCGCGCCCTGCGCCTGGTCCATCACTCCGTTCTGGCCGAACAAACGGCTATCCGTTTTCGCCAGCACGCTGTCCACCTTGAGAGAGACGCCGTTGAGCGAGGCGAGCAGGGTATTTGCCTGCTCCAGGGTTCGCACCACCTGCCGCGCCTTGTCCGGACTGCCCAGGATGCCCTGTAGCAGGCCATAGTCGCCGGCCATGCGTTCGGTGACGGTCTCGACATGGCCCAGCGTGCGGTTGATCGGGGCGCCAGACTTCGTCATGTTGTCGACATTGGCAAGAATGCTTTTCACTTTTTCCAGTAATTCCGGGATGTCCTTGGTGGCATCACCGGTATAGAGCGGGCGCACGGCACCGTCTTCCAGGGGCGGATCTTGCAGATTACTGGAGTGGGCCTTGATCTTGGCGCCGCCGACGAGTGACTTCTCCAGGGTGAACACGCTGCTCTTGCGCAGCCAGCGCGCGTCTTCCCTGGGTATGGCGAGTTCGACACGAACCTGTCCGTCGTCCATCAGGCGCAGGCGGCTGACCTGGCCGATGGGAAAACCGGAGAAGGAAATGGGCATGCCGACGTTCACGCCTTCCACGTCCTCGGTCGTGAGCACCAGCGCACGGGTTTCCTGGAAAGCGCCGCGCGCGTGCAAGGCATAGAGAATGAAAGCTCCTCCCAGCAGCGCGGTCACTGCCAGCAGTACGCCGATCTTGAACTCCAGGTTCCTGATCAGCGGCGCGCCGGGGGGTAGAGGGGCTCGTTCCATTGATAATCCAGTATCCAGCAGTCGTTGAGGTGGTCGGACAGACGTTCCAGGAGGTCGAAGAGAAAGGGCGGGTAGTGGATGTCCGGCAGAAGCAGGGCGGGACGGTCGATCAGGATTATAGTCGGCTGCTCGATCGCGGCTCGCAGCAGCTTGGCGACGAAGCGTTCCACTGCGTTGAGCTGCGGGTCGCGTTTCAGGGCTGCGTCTTCCTGGCCGGTCTGGAGCAGGAGGTGCCAGGCCAGGGTGGAGGCGGCTTCGTAGTCCAGGTTGTGGCGGAATTGGGGAATCAGGGCGATATTGTCGAGCAGCGACAGATTGGCGCGCAAGGGCATTTCCGCCGACACCAGCGTGGCGGACGGCTGCTGGGCGAGTAGTTCGCGCCGGTGGGCGTCGTCGCGCAGCCATTTCAGTTGTGTCTGGAACATATACGCCTGCCAAACCCTCGAATGCCGGGCTGGCAGTGTATACGAGTACGATGCCGGAGGGCATCTGGGGGCGGCGTTGCCACCCCCGTTGCAGATTTAGAAGCGTACCGCCGGTGTTTCGATCTTGAGCCCGTTCCCGTGCGCGTTCGCATAGAGTTCAAGCAGCGTGTATTCCTCGCTGCCGAAGGGATACGGCTTGGCGCGGAAGGCATCGAAACATTGGTTGAAGCGGGTCTGGGTGCCAGTCAGCTTGCCGGTAGCCAGGCGATACAGAGGAAAGCCGTTGGTCTGGCCTTGGGAAAGGACCTGGGCCCTGAGCTTCTCGCCGGGATGGTTGTCATGACACAGACTACACGCCATGTTGAGCTGGCCGGAACGGGTTTCGTACAGCTTCTTGCCCGCTTCGTAGAAAGGCGTCATCGCGCCGTCGGTCTGTACATTCACTTCCTGGCCGCGTGCGATGTTGCGCACAAAGGCCTCCAGCGACAGGGCGTCGTCGCTCTCGTACTTGAGCGTCGAAATCCCGAGGCGCTCGCTCGATTCATTGATGACGCGTTGCTGTAGGGTGATGGGACGCTTGCTCTTGGCATCCAGAACGGGGTACTGGGCGATGCGCTTCGCACTGAGCTTCTTGCCGTCGGCGCCGTGGCAGCTGGCACAGGAGACGCCCTTGGCGTTGGGCGTGGTGAACATCGCCGCCCCTCTGGCCAGCGCACCCATTCCAGGATTCATGAAGTCATCGTCCTGCATGTCCTTTGTCTCCTGCCTGAGCAGGGTGTAGCCGGAGTACACCTCGGCGGAAAATGCGTCGGCGTAGGTGCACAGCGCGCCGAACCCGGCGCCCAGGGCTAGGGCTGTCTTCAATTTCATGATCGTCATCCTTATTTAAGCGTCGTCAGATAGGCCACCACATCCTCCACTTCCTGGGCGGTCAGGACCGTGCGTCCCTGGTATTTCTCGACAACTCGATTCAGCTTGTCGGGTTTCATGTAGAAGGGGGGCATCAGGCTGTCGGCCAGGACTTCCTGGATGTTGACGATGCGCATCCTGAGTTTTCCCTCGTTGTATTTCTTCCCGATTTTTCCCAGGGCCGGCCCCAATTCACCGTGAAATTCCTCTTCCTGGATGGGCATGACGTGGCAGGCCAGGCAATTGCCCTTGCTGCGGTCTATGGCGATCTTGCGGCCATTGGCCGCGTTCCCCTTGAGCCCGCCCAGCGGCTCCTGAATGGCATAAGCCACTGCCTTCCAGGGTTGGTAGGCCTCGGGTTGGTCCACCTTGGGTGCGGGCGTTCCCGGGATCGAATCTGCCGCCGCGGCGAATAGGGGCAGGCAGGCGCACATGACGCCCAATAAAACCTTGCTCATCGTCTTCTCCTGTTCAGTTTGAATGAATCGACCCTGGCTGGAATCGGTCGGTTTCATCCGGCAAGTGTGTCGCGCTGCCTCCCGGTTTGACCATGGTTAATCAGTACTGTAGGTACAGTCAAACCAGACATGGTGGGGCTGGCGGGTGTTTTTCGGGGGCGAGGTTGGCGATTACCACATTGCGGACTAACCCATTTCTACCATTTACCCGCGGCGCTGTCGCCGCAAGAATCCGCCACCTCCCTCCCTCCCAGGAACCCCCTGCCATGTCCATGAATCGCCGCGAATTTCTGCAAATTCTTGCCGCTGCCGCCGCAGCCGGCTTTGCTCTGGATAGCCGATCGGTCCTGGCCGGCAATGCGCCGGCGCATTATTACGATCTGCCGACCTTCGGCAATGTGTCGTTGATGCACATGACCGACTGCCACGCGCAGTTGCAACCGATCTATTTCCGCGAGCCCAACGTGAACCTGGGCGTCGGCGCTTCGGTGGGCCGCGTGCCGCACCTGGTGGGCGAGCATCTGTTGAAGGCCTACAACATCAAGGCTGGCAGCATCGACGCACACGCTTTCAGCTATCTCGATTTCACCGCCGCCGCCCGCACTTACGGCAAGGTGGGCGGCTTCGCGCACCTGAAGACCCTGGTCGACCAGGTGCGCGCTTCGCGCCCGGGCTCCCTGCTGCTCGATGGCGGCGACACCTGGCAAGGCTCCGCCACGGCCTTGTGGACCAATGCCCAGGACATGGTCGATGCGTGTATCGCGCTGGGCGTGAACGTCATGACACCGCACTGGGAGATGACCTACGGCGCCGCGCGCGTCCAGGAAATCGTCAACGGCGACTTCAAGAAAGCGGGCATCGACTTCGTCGCCCAGAACGTGGTCACCAACGACTTCGGCGACCAGGTGTTCAAGCCCTACGTCATCCGCGAGATCAACGGTGTCCAGGTGGCCATCATCGGCCAGGCCTTCCCCTATACGCCGATCGCCAACCCGCGCTGGATGATGCCGGACTGGTCCTTCGGCATACGCGACGATTCCATGCAGAAATTCGTCGACGAAGCCCGCGGTCGCGGCGCCCAGGTAGTCGTGGTGCTGTCGCACAATGGCATGGACGTGGACCTGAAGCTGGCCAGCCGCGTCACCGGCATCGACGCCATCTTCGGCGGCCACACCCACGATGGCGTGCCGCAGCCGATCCAGGTGAAGAACGCCGGCGGCATGACCCTGGTGACCAACGCCGGCTCCAACGGAAAATTTTTGGGCGTCATGGACTTCGAGGTCAAGGGGGGGCGGGTGGCTGGCTGGAAGTACCGCTTGGTGCCGGTGTTCTCCAACATGCTCAGTCCCGACCCGAAGATGGAGGCGCTGATTACCCGGATACGCGCGCCCTTCGAGCACAAACTGAACGAAAAGCTGGCGGTGACCGAAGACCTGCTCTACCGCCGCGGTAATTTCAACGGGACCTATGACCAGCTGATCTGCGACGCCCTGATGCATGTGAAGGGAGCGGAAGCGGCCTTCTCGCCGGGCTTCCGCTGGGGGACGAGTCTGCTGCCGGGCGATGTCATCACCATGGAGAAGTTGATGGACCAGGTCGCCATCACCTACCCCGCGACCACGCTCAACACCCTGACCGGAGCCGGCATCAAGACCATCATGGAAGATGTCTGCGACAACCTGTTCAACGCCGATCCTTACTACCAGCAAGGCGGCGACATGGTACGGGTGGGTGGGGTGCGCTACAGCGTCACCCCCAATGCGGGCATCGGTCACCGCATCAACGACATGACGCTCAATGGCCAGGCGATCGACCCCAACAAGAAGTACAAGGTCGCCGGCTGGGCGCCGGTGGGGGAAGGCGTGAAAGGCGCGCCCATTTGGGACGTGGTCGCCGAGTACCTGCGCGAGGTGAAAGTCATCAAACAGGTCAAACTCAACCAGCCCAAGGTCATCGGCATGGGCAACAACCCCGGCATGGTGCTGTAAAGCCGGGGAGTGCAGAAGCCTCAGGCGCGGGCGCGACCTTCCCCCCGCGCCGGGGTCTACGCGCCCACCATCACCAGACCGATGGCCAGCAGGCCCATGGCCGCGAAGCTCCTGGCCAGGCTGGACAGTACGGTGGTCGCGCCAAAGTCGCCAAAGATCATCCCTCCCAAGGCTGTGGACAGAATGACCCAGCCGGCAACTTTGCGCACGTTCATGGGCCGGTCAGACATCGCCCGGCGTCGGCGTATACCCGCCCAATACACGTAAATAGCTGGCGCGCTCGACACTGCTGGGGTCGGGCAGGTTTTTCTGGCTCATGCTGCCTTTCAGCTGCGAAACCGAGTCATATTCGCGCTCGTTCATCCAGTTATTCATGTCGGCCAGGATCTGCGAGAGCCTCTCCGGCCCGTAGCGCAGCAGGACAGACGCCAGGTGCACCACGTCGGCGCCCGCCAGGAGTAGTTTCATCGCTTCCTCGAAGCCGTGCACGCCACCGCTGGCGGCCAGGCTGAGGTGAGTGCGGCCGTGCAGGATGGCGATCCAGCGTATCCGCAACAGAGCCTCCTCCGGTGTGGATAGATGCAGGCTATCCACCATCTTCAGGGTCTCCAGGTCGATGTCCGGCTGGTAGAAGCGGTTGAACAGCGACACGCCGCGCGCGCCGGCCTTTTCCAGTTGTTTGACGAGGTGCGGCAACGAGGAGAAGAAGGGCGACAGCTTCATGGTGATGGGCAACTTCACCGCGTCATGCAACCCGCTCAGCAGGCTGACATAGCGCGCTTCCACCGCTTCGCCGGAATAGTGGGTGTCGGCGGCCACATGGTAGACGTTGAGTTCCAGTGCGTCCGCTCCAGCACGCTGGATTTCCCGGCCGAGTTCCACCCAGCCGGATAGCGATACCCCGTTGAGGCTGGCGATGACCGGGATGGAGAGGCGCGATTTGAGTTTCTCGAGGTGTTCCAGATAGCGGTCCAGCTGGCTTCGATACTCGTCGTGGTCCGGCAGGAAACCATCGGCCTCGCCGTGTCCCAGTCCGGCGTTGAGCAGGAAGCGGTCGGCCATACGCGCTTCCAGGTTCAGTTCCTCCTCGAACAGCGAGTGCATCACCAGGGCCCCCGCCCCCGCGTCTTCCAGCTTCAGCGCGGAATCGAGGTGTTTGGACAGGGGGGAGGAAGACGGTACCAGCGGATTCTTCAGCCTCAGACCCAGATAGGTGGTGGAGAGGTCGGTCATGTCAGTTCCGCACGGCCGTTCTGAAGGCCTTCCCCTCGTGGGGGAAACGAGCGTAGCGAGTGAGGGGATAGTTTCATTTCAGTCTCCTGCCTTGGGTTCGCCGGGTTTGGCCGTGCCTGCCTGAGCGAGCGCCAGATAGCTTTGATAGCGGCGGTCGGCCTCTTTTTGCGCCTGGGCCTGGAAGCGTTCGGCGGCTTCCGGGTGGCTGCGGCCCAGCATGGCGAAGCGGGTCTCGCTTTCCATGAATTCGCGTATCGGGCGGCTAGGGGCCGCGGAATCGAGCTTGAAGGGATTGCCGCCGGCATCGAACACGCGCGGGTCGAAGCGGAACAGCGGCCAGTGCCCGCTCTTCACCGCCGCGTCCTGCTGGCGCAGGTTGTGGAGTAGATCCACGCCATGGGCGATGCAGGGGCTGTAGGCGACCATCAGTGCCGGACCGTCGAAACTTTCCGCTTCGTGGAATACACGCAGGGTCTGGGTATCCTTGGCGCCATAGGCCAGGGTGGCGACGTAGACATGGCCATAATCCGAGGCGAGCTTCGCCAGGTCCTTCTTGCCCGTGGCCTTGCCGCCGGCGGAGAACTTGGCGACCGCGCCTATGGGAGTGGACTTGGAGGTCTGGCCGCCGGTGTTGGAATAGACCTCGGTGTCCAGCACCAGGATGTTGACGTCGTAGGGCAGGGCGAGGACATGGTCGAGACCGCCGTAGCCGATGTCATAGGCCCAGCCATCGCCGCCGATGATCCATACCGAGCGGCGGATCAGCCATTCGGCCAGCGTCGCCAGTTCGCGCACACGGGCCTGTTGCGGCGTGTGGCTCAGCTGCTCCAGGAGTGCGCCCACCCGAGCCCGCTGCGCGCGGATGCCAGCTTCCGTGCGCTGTTCCGCGGCCACCAGCGCGGCCGCCAGATCGCCACCGATGTCGCCGGCCAGCTCTCGCACCAGGGTCTGGGCGTGGGCCATTAGCCGGTCGGACGCCAGGCGCATCCCTAGGCCGAATTCGGCGTTGTCCTCGAACAGTGAGTTGGACCAGGCCGGTCCTCGGCCTTCCGAGTTGGTGGTGTACGGGGTGGTGGGCAGGTTGCCGCCGTAGATCGAGGAGCAGCCGGTGGCGTTGGCGATCAGCATGCGGTCGCCGAACAGTTGCGTGGCCAGGCGGATGTAGGGCGTCTCGCCGCATCCGGAACAGGCGCCGGAGAATTCGAACAGCGGGTCGAGCAGCATGGCGCCGGGAATGGTGGTGTGCTTGACGGCGTCGCGGTCGAACTCTGGCAGGGCCAGAAAGAAGTCCAGGTTGTCGCGTTCGGGCGCGCGCAGCGGCGCGATCCCGGCCATGTTCAGGGCCTTGTGCGAGACGTTGGACTTGTCGCGGATGGGGCAGGCTTCGACGCAATCGCCGCAGCCGGTACAGTCTTCGGGCGCCACCTGATAGCTCATGCGCGTGCCGGCGGGGTAATCCTTGCTCTTGGCGGGCACGTGCTTGAAGGTCGCAGGCGCCCCCACCGCGTGCTCGATAGGGAAGAGCCGGGCGCGGATGGCAGAATGCGGGCAGACGAAGACGCACTTGCCGCATTGGGTGCAGAGCGCTTCGTCCCAGACCGGGATTTCCAGGGCGATGTTGCGCTTCTCGAACTTCGCCGTGCCCACCGGCCAGGTGCCATCGGCCGGCATTGCCGACACAGGAAGGCGGTCGCCCAGGCCGGCGTATATCGGCAAGGTGACGTCGCGGACGAAGGCGGGCAACCGTAGCGCAGGCATCCCTGCCTGCTTCACCGTGCTGCTTTCAAGGCCCAGGCTGGCCCTGGAGGCTACCGTCCCCGCGGGCGATAAAGTCCGCGCTACATCCACCTGGTGCAGATGCGCCAGCGTCATGTCGATCGCCCGGTGGTTCAGTTCGACCAAGCGACGGCTCTTCCTGCCGTAGGTTTTTTCCACCGCCTTCTTGATCGCGGCGATGGCCTGGTCGTGCGGCAGGATGCCGGAGATGGCGAAGAAGCAGGTCTGCATGATGGTGTTGATGCGCCGCCCCATTTCCGCGGCGGCGGCCACCTTGTAGGCATCGATCACCCAGAAGGAAAGCTTCTTCTCGACGATCTGGCGGCTCAGGTTTTCCGGCAGCTGATCCAGGGCGGCTTCCGCGGCCACGGCGGTGTTGAGCAGGAACACGCCCCCGGGTTTCGCCTGCTTCAGGACGTCGTAGCGTTCGGTGAATATGGTCTGGTGGCAGGCGACGAAGCCGGCGTCGTTCTCGTCCACGAGATAGGCGGAACGGATGGGCGAGTCGCCGAAGCGCAGGTGCGAGACGGTGACCGCACCGGACTTCTTCGAGTCGTAGACGAAATAGCCCTGGGCGAAGAGCGAGGTGTCCTCGCCGATGATCTTGATCGAATTCTTGTTGGCCGATACCGTGCCGTCGGCGCCCAGCCCCCAGAACACGGCGTGTTGCAGGGCGAGGCAGGCGTCGGAGCGGAAGTCCGCGTCCCAGGGGAGAGACAGGTGGGTGAGGTCGTCGTGGATGCCCAAAGTGAACTGACGGCCGAGTTCTTCTCCACGGCCCTCTCCCGCCCGCGGGCGTGGGAGCAGGGCGTCGAACACCGCTTTCACCATGCCCGGAGTGAATTCTTTGGAACCCAGGCCATAGCGTCCGCCCTTGATGCGCGGCATTGCCCGCCCGGCATCGGCAGCGGCGGTTGCGAAGGCGACCAGCACGTCCTTGTAGAGCGGTTCACCGTCGGAACCCGGCTCCTTGCAACGGTCGAGCACGGCGATTGCGCGTACGCTCTTAGGGATCGCCGCGACGAGTGCCGCGGGGGCGAAGGGGCGATAGAGGCGCACCTTGAGCATGCCGACTTTTTCGCCGTGCGCGCACAGGTGCTCCACGGTTTCGTGCGTGGTTTCCGCGCCCGAGCCCATCACCACGATCACCCGATCGGCGTCTGGATCGCCCACATAATCGAACACCCGGTAGGCGCGTCCGGTGAGGCCGGCGAAACGGTCAAACGCCGCCTGGACGATATCGGGAAAGGCGTCGTAATAGGGATTGGCGCGTTCGCGTGACTGGAAGAATACGTCCGGGTTCTGCGACGTGCCACGCAGGACCGGGCGTTCGGGCGAGAGGGCACGGGCGCGGTGCGCGGCGACCTGGCCGTCGTCGATCATCGCCCGCAGCGTGTCACGCTCGATTTCGACGATCTTGGCGACCTCGTGCGAAGTGCGAAAACCATCGAAAAAATGCAGCACCGGAATCCGCCCCGAGAGGCTGGCGGCCTGGGCGATCAGGGCGAAGTCGTGTGCCTCCTGGACGCTGCCGGCGGCGAGCAACGCAAATCCGGTACCCCGGCAGGCCATGACATCGGAGTGGTCGCCAAAGATCGACAGGGCGTGGGTGGCCAGGGCGCGGGCGGCGACATGCAGCACGAAAGGCGTCAATTCACCCGCGATCTTGTACATGTTGGGGATCATCAAGAGCAGGCCCTGGCTGGCGGTGAAACTGGTTGCCAGGGCTCCCGCAGTGAGGGCGCCGTGCAGGGCGCCGGCAGCGCCCCCTTCGGATTGCATCTCGATGACTTTGGGATGCGCGCCCCAGAGATTGGGGCGCTGCTGCGAAGCCCATTCGTCGGCCCATTCGCCCATATTGGACGAGGGCGTGATGGGATAGATGGCGATGACTTCGTTGCACAGATAGGCGATGTGCGCGGCCGCTTCGTTGCCGTCTATCGTCAGGGTGCGGGTTTGGTGCATGGGGGGTACTCCTTGGCTTATCCGTGGCCGGCCTGGCAACCGGACGACTATTGTGGCGCGACCTCCCCGTCGGCTGGAGCCCGTTTTTCTGCCGATCGGAAAAGCCCGGCGCGGCAGTCAGCCGGGAAGCTTGATCTGACCGTCCCTGCTGTATTGGTAGTCGTGGAACACATGTTCGGCGGAGAGCAGGGCATAGTCCCCGTCCGCCTGTCTCACCGAGGTATCCTTGAGCCGGTAAGTGGTGTGGCCGCAGGTCCACAGGTCGAAGTCGCGCATGTGGGTGCACAAACAGGTCTTGTCGTACACCCTGATCTTCTTTTCACCCGGATGTGCGGCAACCTCGCGGTTATAGGCGTCGATGTAGGAACAGCGGCCGTTGGCGTCGAGGATGTACCCGAAGGATTCGCAGTTGGGATGGGTGCCGGCGCCGATGGCCGGGCTGCTCTTGATCATGCGCATCGGGTAGCCGGTAGGCGAGATGCCATTGACCACGATATCGGACTCGGAAGCCTTGTAGTACTCCTGCTTGATCGGGTCGGGCAGGCCGCATTCGCGGCTCACGGTGAAACGGGTGGCGACCTGCACGGCAGCCGCGCCCGCCTCCAGGAAGGCGGTGGCGTCGGAGCCAGTGAAGATGCCCCCGGCCGGGATGAGTGGAATGTCGATCTGCTCGGCGTCGAGCCAGGTCCGGATTTCGGCGACGATGCGGGCCAGGTCGTATTCCGCCCAGTCCATGCCGAACCCCAGGTGGCCGCCGGCGAGTGGCCCTTCCACCACGACATAGTCGGGCAGGCGCTTGCTGCGGCTGCTCTTGCGCAGGAACAACTGCAAGGCGCGCAGGGAGGAGACGATGATGCCCAGCCGGGCGTCGCGGAAACGCGGATGCTCCTCGATCATGCCGAAGGAACCCAGGTGCAGGCCCGCGGCCAGGGTGATGCCGTCGATGCCGGCGTCGAGCGCGGCGGTGAGCCTCACCTTGAGCGTCTCACGGGGCGCGTTCATGGTGAGTTTTTCCATGCAGTTGATGAACACCAGGCCGTCGCCCTGCTTGGCATCCATCGCCCGGCGCACATGCAGACGGGTGGCTTCCTCGAGTTCGCCCAGATGGAACTTGACCGTGCTCTTGTCGTCCAGGTTGGTCACGTTGGACTTGTACAGCTTCAACTTGTCCTTGACGTAGCGGGTCTTCAGGTGACGGTCGATGACGGTGGGCACCATTGCATCGGAAATGTGGCCGATACCGCCCAGGCGCGCGGCTTCCAGCGCCAGTTCGACTGTGGAGATGTCCACGCCCATGCCGCCGATCATGATCGGCACGAGTTCCTTGTCGCCGAGGTGGAGGCGGAAATCATCCACGCATTTCAGGGTTGTCATCTTCAGGAAGGGAAAAGTTGAGCGAGCCAGCGCCGGTCCGCCATGATAAGCCTTGCCGCGTCCGGCAGCCAGCCGTTGCCGGCAGAGGCGGCGCCATTTGCCTGTCCGCATGGTTGCCGTTATAAGTCAGCATGGCCAAATCCACGACGACCTTTATCTGTTCCCAGTGCGGCGGGCAGACCAGCAAATGGCAGGGACAGTGTCCGCACTGCCTGGCATGGAACACTCTTGCCGAATCCCTGCAGGAAACCAAGCCCAGTCGTTTCCAGGCGCTCGCCGCCAGCGGCCAGGTGGTGCGCCTGTCCACCGTGCAGGCGGTCGATACCCCGCGCATGGCGACGGGTTTGCCGGAGTTCGACCGGGTGCTGGGCGGCGGCCTGGTCGGCGGCGGCGTGGTGCTGATCGGCGGCGACCCCGGCATCGGCAAGTCCACGCTGTTGCTACAGGCGCTGGCGGAAATCAGCACGCGGGTGAAGACCCTGTATGTCAGCGGCGAGGAATCCGCGGCCCAGATCGCCTTGCGCAGCCGCCGTCTGGGGCTGTCCGCCGACATCCCGCTACTGACCGAAATCCGTCTGGAATCCATCTTCGCCACCCTGAAGGCCGAACAGCCGCAGGTGGCGGTGATTGACTCGATCCAGACCGTGTACACGGAGCAACTGCAATCCGCGCCGGGCAGCGTGGCCCAGGTGCGCGAATGCGCGCAGGAACTCACCCGCCACGCCAAGCAGGCCGGCATCACCATCCTCCTGGTCGGCCACGTCACCAAGGAAGGCACGCTCGCGGGCCCCCGTGTACTGGAGCACATCGTCGATACCGTGCTGTATTTCGAGGGCGATACCGGTTCCAGCTTTCGCCTGATCCGCGCCTTCAAGAATCGCTATGGTGCGGTCAATGAGCTGGGCGTGTTTGCCATGACCGACAAGGGCCTCAAGGGCGTGAACAACCCCTCCGCCCTGTTTCTCAACCGCGATGAACGCGAAGCGCCCGGTTCCTGTGTGGTGGTGGCGCTGGAAGGCACGCGCCCCCTGCTGGTGGAAATCCAGGCACTGCTCGACTCCACACATAGCCCCAGCCCGCGCCGCCTCACCGTCGGCCTGGACGGCAACCGCCTGGCCATGCTGCTGGCGGTGCTGCACCGCCACGGCGGCATACCCTGCTACGACCAGGACGTGTTCGTCAATGCCGTGGGCGGCGTCAGGATCAGCGAACCGGCGGTGGACCTGGCGGTGGCCCTGGCCGTGGTTTCCTCGCTGCGCAACAAGTCGATCCCGCACAAGCTGGCGGTATTCGGCGAGATCGGCCTGGCCGGCGAGATTCGCCCGGTACAGCGCGGTCAGGAACGCCTGAAGGAAGCCGCCAAGCTGGGCTTCACCCTGGCCTTGTGCCCGAAGGCCAATCTGCCCCGGGGCAAGATCGCGGGCATGGAAGTGCGCGGCGCGGGCAGCCTGGCCGAGGCGCTGGAGTACTTCCGCGGGCTATGATTATGATGTATGGCCCCGCACAGTACGTGGCAGCGGGCTTGCCCGCGACGGCTGCTGGCCCATTTCACTTGCATGAAATGGCCAGCGGGCTCCCCTCGGGGGGATATTCCTTCGCCGCCAGAAGATCGTCCTTTCGTTTTTCATCGCGCCTGCCGACAATCCCCCCACTTTCCTTTCGAGCCACAGACCATGGTGCAATCGCTCTGGTATCTCCGCCACGCCGGCAGTACCCTCGGACCCTATCCGCCGCCCCAGGTCGACGAATTGCTGCGTGCCGGGGCGATAACCGAGGATTGGGAAATCAGTCTGGATGAGCAGAACTGGCTGCCGCTCAAGGAAAGCGGCCGTTTCCCCGTTCAGGGATCCGCCTCGCAGGGGGAGGCCGGGGCCGGGCAGTCGGCCTGGGTCGAGGAACGCCAGCGCGCGCGCGCGCGCTGGAGCGACGGCGAGGCTCCTCTGCCACATGACGAGCAGCTCAACGAGACGCGACGCCTGGCGCTCGGTCACGACCAACTTCGCACCGAGCATCTCGTGGCCGAGGCCAGAAAACGCCGCCCGTCATTCCTGATCGGGCTGCTGGCTCTGTTTGCGCTCGCGGCCATCGGCCTGAGCGTGTGGTGGGGGCAGCGGCCTATCCTGGCCTCGCTGGATCAGGCCGTGAACTGTGCCTCTCCCGCGGGGGAAAGCGTCAACTGGGGTGGCTGCGACAAGCGTGGCGCGGCCCTGGCCGGCGCCCTCCTGCGCAATGCGCGCCTGGAGCGCACGCGCCTGGAGGATGCCCATCTCGCCGGTGCGATCATGGAGTATGCCAGCGCCAAGGGTGCGAACCTGCGCAATGCCGATCTGCATGGGGCGAAGCTGGTTGCGGCCGATCTGACCGGGGCGGACCTCTCCGGGGCGGATCTCTCCGGCGCGAACCTGCGTTACGCCGTCTTCGCGGATACCCTTCTGGCCGGCACCCGCCTGGATCATGCGGTCTGGAGCGATGGCCGCACCTGTGCGCCCGGCTCGGTCGGGGCCTGTCTTTGACTACCCATGATTTTCCTGCATCTTCTGCGATCGTGGTCACTTCGCGTGACAATGCGCGTTATCAGGCGCTGCGTGGCCTGGCCTCGGAGCGGCGCGCGCGGCGCCAGGCTGGCGCCACCCTGATCGACGGCGAGCATCTGATCGAGTCCGCACTGGCCGCGGGCATTACACCGCGCCGCCTGGTGTTCTCCGCCAGTTCGCAGGCAAACCGGGTGGCCGGGTGGCAAGCGCGCCTGCCCCGGGTTCCCTTGCTACACCTGTCCGATGAGCTGTTCGCCACGCTCTCTCCGGTCGACTCGCCCACGGGCGTGCTCGCGGAAATCGCCATCCCCACGCGGGTCGACACCACGGCGCGGTTCGTGGTGCTGCTGGAGGATATCCAGGATCCAGGCAACCTGGGCGCGCTGCTGCGGACAGCCGCCGCCGCCGGAGTGGAGCAGGCGTATCTCTCGACCGCCTGCGCCGACGTCTGGTCGCCCAAAGTCCTGCGCGGTGGCCAGGGCGCGCACTTTCGCCTGGGGTTGGAGGAGCGTGCCGACCTGCTGGCGGTGGCGCGGGATTTCCCCGGCAGCCTTCACGCTGCAGTGCTGGGCGCGGGCGTCTCCCTGTTCGACCTGAATTTGCGCGATCCGGTGGCCTTCGCCTTCGGCAACGAGGGTGCGGGCCTGTCCGAGGCGCTGCGTGCCCTGGCCCGACCGTTCAGCATCCCCATGAGCGACCAGGTGGAATCGCTGAACGTGGCCGCGGCGGCCGCGGTATGCCTGTTCGAACGGGTCAGGCAGCAGGGCTTGCTGACTGGGACGGCTTCAGTGACTGCTTGATCAGTGCGGCGATCTCTTCCACCGAGCGGGTGGAAGAGTCGACGATGGGCACGCCCGCATCCGTCAGCATCTTTTCCGCCAGCCGCAGTTCCTCGCGGCAGGTCTTCAGAGAAGAGTAGACACTGTTGGGACGCCGTTCGCTGCGGATCTGCGCCAGCCTCTCGGGCGCCAGTGTCAGGCCGCGCAGCTTCGCCTTGTGCGGCAGCAGCGATTGCGGCAGACCGGGCGCAATCCCCGAGGAGGAGTCGAAATTCTCCGGGGTGAGCGGGTAGTTGGCCACGTTCAAGCCGTACTGCATGGCCATGTACAGCGAGGTGGGCGTCTTGCCGCTGCGGGAGACGCCCACCAGGATGAGGTCCGCGCGCTGGTATTTCTCGACGGAGAGACCATCGTCCGCGGCAAGCGCGAAATTCACCGCATTGATCCGCAAGTAGTAGTCGCTTTGCCCGCCCATGCTATGAAAACGGCCGCGCAGAGGCTCGGGCGGGTAGCCGATCTCGCCCACCATCATGCCCAGGAATTGACCGTAGATGTCCATCACCAGAGCGCCGCAGGCCGCCAGGGCCGAGCGCGCCCCGGGATCGGTGAGCGTGGAATAGACCAGAGGTTTCAGGCCGCAGTCGCTCCAGGCCAGGCGGACTTGCTGCGCCGCGAGTTCCGCTTTTTCCTGACTGTCGATGAAAGGTAGACTGATGGTCGCGAATGCCTCGTCGGGGAATTGCGAGAGCAGGCTTTTGCCGATGATTTCGGCGGTGATGCCAGTGTGGTCGGAGATGAAGAAAACCGGGCGTGCGGGGGTCATGGGGATGGATAGTTTGAACGTTCAGAGGACTCGGAAAATGGACCATGCTGGTAGCAACACATTTGACTCTGTATTTGACTACATTGCGCGCTTTGAAACCTTGTCGATGCAGGATATCGACAAGGTCGGGGGCAAGAACGCTTCCCTGGGCGAGATGATCCGCAATCTTTCCGACAAGGGGGTGCGCGTCCCCGGCGGTTTCGCAACCACCGCCGACGCCTTCCGGGAGTATCTCTCCTGCAACGATCTGGGGGGGCGGATCGCCGCCCGGATGTCCACGCTCGATGTCGATGACACGCAGGCCCTGGCCCTGGCCGGGCGCGAGATTCGCGGCTGGATGCTGGCGGCCCCCCTGCCCGCCGGCCTGGAAGCGGGCATCCGCCACGACCACCGCCTGATGTGCGCGGAGGCCGGGGAAGCCTTGTTGTTTGCGGTACGGTCCTCCGCCACCGCCGAGGACCTGCCGGATGCCTCCTTCGCCGGGCAGCAAGAGACCTACCTCAACATCCAGGGCGCGGAAAATCTGATCGACGCGGTCAAGCGCTGTTTCGCTTCCCTCTACAACGACCGCGCCATCGCCTACCGCGTGCACAACCGTTTCGAACATGCCGATGTGGCCTTATCTGCGGGCATCCAGCGCATGGTGCGCTCCGATCTGGGCGCGGCCGGCGTCATGTTCACCATGGACACCGAGTCGGGTTTCCGCGACGTGGTCTTCATCAACGCCTCCTACGGCCTGGGCGAGACGGTAGTGCAGGGCTCGGTGAATCCGGACGAGTATTACGTGCACAAGCCCATGTTGCGCCAGGGTAAACGCGCCGTGGTGCGCAAAAAACTGGGCGAGAAGGCCATTCGCATGGTCTTCTCCAGGGAATCCGTGGCCGAGCGTTCCACTCTGGTGGAGGAGGTGCCCGTGGGATTGCGCCACCGCTTCGCCCTGGAAGACGACGAATTGCTGGAACTCGCCCGCTACGCCCTCATCATCGAGGACCACTATGGCCGCCCGATGGACATCGAGTGGGGGCGCGACGGCATCGATGGCAAGCTGTACATCCTGCAAGCCCGGCCTGAAACCGTGAAATCGCGCGATGGCAACGTCCAGGTCCGGTTCAAGATGCTGGAAAAGGGCCGCGTTCTCGCCCACGGCCGCGCCATCGGCGGCAAGGTCGGCCAGGGGCGCGCGCGCTTGATCCAGTCCCTGGCCCAGATGCATGAAGTCCAGCCCGGGGACGTCCTGGTCGCGGACATGACCGATCCGGATTGGGAACCCGTGATGAAGCGTGCCGCAGCCATCGTCACCAACCGTGGCGGGCGCACCTGCCACGCCGCCATCATCGCGCGCGAACTCGGGGTGCCGGCGGTGGTGGGCACGGGCGACGCCACGAAAACCCTGCGGGACGGCCAGGAAATCACCGTCTCCTGTGCCGAAGGCGAGGATGGCTACGTCTACGAGGGCCTGCTCAAGTTCGAGAGGACCGAGCGGGCCACGCAAACCATGCCCGAGATTCCGGTCAAGATCATGATGAACGTCGGCAACCCGGAGCAGGCCTTCCATTTCGCCACCTTGCCCCACGAAGGCGTAGGCCTGGCGCGCCTGGAGTTCATCATCAGCAACGCCATCGGTATCCACCCGAACGCCGCGCTGGAATACCGCAGGATGCCCGATGCGGTGAAAACCGCGATCGATGCCAAGATCCAGGGGTACGGCGATCCGGTCAATTTCTATGTGGAGAAGCTGGTGGAAGGTATCGCCACCATCGCCTGCGCGTTCTGGCCCAAGCGCGTGATCGTGCGCACGTCGGATTTCAAGTCCAACGAGTACGCCAGCCTGACCGGCGGCGCGCAGTTCGAACCGCATGAGGAGAACCCCATGCTTGGCTTCCGCGGCGCCGGCCGCTATGCCAGCCCGCAGTTCCAGCGTGCCTTTCAGCTCGAGTGCCGCGCCATCAAGCGCGTGCGCGACGAGATGGGGCTCACCAACGTGGAAATCATGCTGCCCTTCGTGCGCACCCTGGGGGACGCCGACGCGGCGCTGGCGGTGCTGGCGGAGAACGGACTGGAGCGCGGCAGCGGCAAGGACGGCCTCAAGATCATCATGATGTGCGAGATTCCCGCCAATGTCCTGATGGCCGACGAGTTCTTGCAGCGTTTCGACGGTTTCTCCATAGGCTCCAACGACCTCACCCAGCTGACACTGGGTGTGGACCGCGACTCCAGCCTGGTGGCGGCGGCCTTCGACGAGCGCAATCCGGCGGTGAAGAAACTGTTGTCCGAAGCCATCGCCGCCTGCAAGCGCCACGGCAAGTACGTCGGCATCTGCGGTCAGGGACCCTCCGATCACCCCGACCTGGCCGAATGGCTGGTGGATCAGGGCATCGACTCGCTCTCGCTCAACCCGGACACGGTGGTGAGCACCTGGCTGCGCCTGGGCGCGCGCGGGAAATAGGGCTACGCGGGGGGCGGTCCGTGGGCTTACGGGCTCATAGTGGGCCGCATTCCCTGCGGTATTTCCGCCGCTCGCTGGCCAGCGTGACCTTCTGGCTCCTGCTCGGTTTTTCCCGCTCGCGTGCGGCTTCGATCTTGTCGAGCAGACGCTCGCAGGCGAGTTCCTGTTTTCGTGCCGCGGCGCGTTTTTTTTCCAGTGCCCTGGCAGCGATTTCTTCGCGCTTCCTGAGCGCTTCGGCAGCGGCGATGTCCCGGTTGGCGCAGGTGCGTGCCGCCTCGACTTCGTGGACGTTGAGCGGCGGGGGCGGCGACGGCGGCGCCAGGGTCTGGCTGGCCTCGGGGCAGGGCGCCTCCTGGTAGATCACCCGCTCGCCCTGGTGGCATTTATGAATTTCCGCATGGGCTGGCGCACTCGCCAGAGCGAAGGCGGTGAACAAGATGCGAACGAACATGGAAGCCTCCCGAGCGTTTGATCGTCAGATACAAACAATATGTCATCGCGGCCGAGTCGGGGTGCCCGACCGCGATGCGAGCCGCTATCTGCCCATCGTGACCTTGTTCTGGTCGATGTTGTAGCCCCAGGGCAGGCCGGCATTCTTCCAGCCATTCAGCGTGCGTTTGCCCTTGTTCGGCCCATCCTTGGCGAGATCGCCTTCGAAGCCGTCCACCACCGACCACACGTTCGTATAGCCGTAGCGCGACAGCAAGTCGGCGGACATGGCACTGCGGTCTCCGGAGCGGCAGATCAGGACGACGGGGTCGTTCTTGTCGACGCCCTTCTCCAGCGCGAAGGCCTCGAACTGGGAGAGGAAGTCGGGGTTGGGATTGCGCGGGAAAGTGTTCTTTTCCTTGTCCCACTTGTCGTAATGCATGATGCCGAAGGAGGCCTGCCCGTCGAGTCCGTCGGGGGAGCCGACGAACAGCACTTCCTCGAGGGTGCGCACGTCCACGAACAACACCTTGGGCGCATGGGCCTTGAGAAATTCCGGCACCTCACGGGCCTCCAGATACAGGCCCAGCTTGCTGACCTTGATCTTGGGCAGGCTGGCCGGGTCGACCGCGGCGGCATCGAGGGCGCAGAGGGATAGCAGGAACGTCACCATCAGAATCAGGAATCGCATGTCGGTCTCCTTGTGTGCGAGGGTGGTCGCCTGGATCAGGCGCGCAGTTTGGCGAGGACTTCCGCCAGGTGGGATTGCGCTTCCGCCATAGCCGAGCTGATGTCCGGATGCCCGGCGCTGGCGGCGACCACGCCGGGATCCTGCAAGGCGATGCGGGTCACGCCCGGCGCGATTTCGTAAGCGCAGCAGCCGCAGGGCAGCAGGGCGCCGGCGTCGCGATCGGCCTCCAGGACGCGCCTGGCGATGCCTGGGGCGCACACGCCGAGCAGGCGGTAGGGCGGGATGTCGTGGTCCAGCTTGGCTTTCATGATGGCCTGGACGTCGACATCCGAGACGATGCCCATCCTGGATTCGGCCAACGTGGATTTGAGCCTGGCGATGGCCTGGTCGATGGGCAGAGCGAGTTCAACAGTGTGTGCGTACATGGGTTCCCTCGGTTCAGAAAGGTTGAGACCCGTCTAGCCTACCTGAGCTTGCGGCTGCATGCCATTCGCCGGCTGGTTGCGCATGTGGTCGCCGACCTTGACGATGGCCCGGTAGAGCTCCGCGCGCAGCCCGGCGTCCGCCACGGTTTCTTCCAGCGCCAGGTGCATGCAGTGCAGCCACTGGTCGCGCTCGGTATCGCCGATGGAGAAATGCAAATGGCGGCGGCGCAGCATGGGGTGGCCGTGTTTTTCTACGTACAACTGCGGCCCGCCCAGCCAGCCGCAAAGGAAGTCATACAGTTTCTGGCGCGAGCCGGAGAGATCCTGCGCATGCATCTTGCGGATGCCATAGGCCTCCGGCAGCTCGTCCATGTGGTCATAGAAACGATCCACCAGTTGCCTCACCCCGGTTGCGCCACCGATGCGCTCGTAATGGGTTTGCGGGTCGATGGGGGGGCGGGTCGTCGAAATCATGTCCGGAGTGCCTTCAGGTAATGCCGTTCAAAAATGCGCTTGGCCCAGTGGAACAGCCTCAGGGGGGGGAGGAGGAAGGCGCGTTTCTCGTCGCGGTAGACCAGGATGCCCCGGTTTCCGGTGTCGACGATGCAGATCAGCTCTACCTTGAAGCGCGCCGTCGGCGCCTTGCCGTGCACTGCCAGGAGCAGGTTTTCCGCCGCGGCACGGGCTTGCAGGTCGGCGATGTGCGCCTGCTTCGGCATCCAGTCCGGGCCGGGAAAGCTGCCGGCGTCGCCCGCCACGAAGACGCGCTCTGCGCCTTCCACCCGACAATGGACGTCGGCCTTGAAGAAGCCCCCGGGAGTCAACGGCAGGCCGGCATCCGCGGCCCAGGCCGGCCCGGTCAGTCCGGGCATGAACAGGATCAGGTCGGCGTCGATGTGGCCACCCTCGGTGGCCACGCCTTTTCCCGAAAAACTCAGGAGCTTGTGGCCCAGATGGGTGTCGATGCGGCGCTTGGCCATTTCCGACATCAGGCCGGAAACCGCCCTTTCGCCGAGACGCTTGCCCGGTTCGGCGGCTGCATTGAAGAAGGTCAGCTCGATTTCGTCGCGCTTGCCGCGTTGGCGCAGCAGCGTATCCAGGCCGAACAGCAATTCGAACATCGGGCCGCCGCGCACGGCAGAGGGTTCGTTGGGGTTGCCGCCAAAGCCCAAGGCGATGCGTCCTCGGCGCAGGGCCGCGACGCGGTCGCGGATCGCTTCCGCCGACGCCACGCCCTCGCACAGCGTCAGCGCATGCTCGATGCCGGGCAGTTTCTTGATGAAGCGCCCGCCACTGGCGATGAGCAGAAAATCGTTTTCCACCGGTCCATGGTCGGTCTGCACGGTACGGCCGCCGTTGCCGAGGCCGGTGACGCGGCCGGCGATGAACTCGACGGCGTGGTCCTTGAAAAAACGTTCGAGCGGGAGTGTCAGGTCGCTTCCCCTGCGTAACCCGGAAGGAATCCAGATCAGGCTGGGCAGGAAGACGAACTCGGCTTTGGGCGCGATCACGGTGATCCGGGCGCTGGGTGCGCGGCGGCGCAGTTCGCGCACGGCGGTGAGCGCGGCAAATCCGGCGCCGAGGATGACGATGCGGGGAGTCATGGCAGTCCTGGTTGAGAATAGTCTGATAGTCTTATTTCCCGGACATTCTACCGTTGGGCGCCGCAATTCCGAAGCAGGCCGCGGCTGCGGGCATGTGGGATACTCTCGAGTGCGCGGGCGCCGCCGGCATCCCCCTCGGGCACGGGCGGCGTGCTGGCGCGGCCAGCGTATTGCGTCCACGGGATTTTTCTCCCCCCTCGGCGGTAAGGCTTGGGGGTGGATTCGCCACCTAACTGGAACTACACCATGAAAGTCTTGGTTACCGGCGCGGCCGGTTTCATCGGCATGCATGTCGCGGAAATCCTGCTCAAGCGAGGCGACGAGGTCGTCGGCATCGACAACCTCAACGACTACTATGACCCGAACCTGAAGCTGGCGCGATTGGAGCGGCTCAAGCCCTATCCCGGGTTCAAGTTCGTGCGCGGCGACATCGCCGACCGGGTGACGGTCGAGGACCTGTTCGCCGCCGAGAAATTCAATCGCGTCATCAACCTCGCCGCCCAGCCGGGCGTGCGCTACTCGCTGAAGAATCCCTACGTCTACATCCAGACCAATCTGGTCGGTTTCGGCAACCTGCTCGAAGGCTGCCGCCACAACGCCGTGGAGCACTTTGTCTACGCGAGTTCCTCCAGCGTCTACGGCGCCAATACGCACATGCCGTTCTCGGTGCACGACAACGTCGACCACCCGGTCAGCCTCTACGCTGCCAGCAAGAAGGCCAACGAGCTGATGGCCCACACCTACAGCCATCTCTACGGCCTGCCGACCACGGGTTTGCGCTACTTCACCGTCTATGGCCCCTGGGGTCGCCCCGACATGTCGCCCTGGCTGTTCACTTCCGCCATCCTGGAAGGCCGCAGCATCGATGTCTTCAACATGGGCCGGATGCAGCGCGACTTCACCTATATCGACGACATCGCCGCGGGCACGGTGCGCATCCTCGACCGCATCGCCACGCCCGACCCCGCATTCAGCACCGACGCCCCCGACCCAGGCACCAGCTACGCGCCCTACCGCGTCTACAACATCGGCAACCACCAGCCGGTAGAGTTGATGACCTTCATCAAGACCATCGAAGACGCCCTGGGCCAGGAAGCGAAAAAGAACTACCTGCCGATGCAGCCGGGCGACGTGGTGGCGACCTATGCCAACGTCGACGATCTGAAGCGCGAGATCGGCTTCGAACCCAAGACCGAGCTGGCTACGGGCATTGCCAACTGGGCCGCGTGGTATCGGGCCTACACGGGCCAGTAAGCCCTATCCCGCGCTGGGGCCAGGCCGCGGGTTCCCGCCCGCGCGCCATGCCACGGCTGTGGTGCGATCGCCCGGAAGGGTCGATCTGCTACACTGCCGCCGCGCTCGCCTGCCTGGATACCCTGAGTCTCACGTACTGTATCCGCACGGCGACCGGTCGCGGCCGTGTTCCAGATCAGCCTGGGCTGTTCCCGGCGAAGTCGCGCTGGGCCAAGCTTTACCAGGTCGAGCGGACGGGGTGTACGGCCGCGCCAACCAGCCATGCCCGTTAATCGATCTTTAACCTGGAGACTGTATGTCCACGCTGCTTTTTTACGGTAACCCCGTTCCCCTGAATTCCGAGCGCCACCGCAACCTGAAGATCGCACCGTCCAAGGATGGCTTCAGCTTCGCGACCAAGACCAATTCCGTGCCGCTGATGGGGGTGGAATTCATGGAGGCGGCCAAGGAATATCCGGTCGTCTTCGCCAGTACCGGCGGGTCTTTCGTGCCGGTGGCGCTGGTCGGCCTGCGTAACGAGGAGAATCTGTTCGTGGACGCCGAGGGCAAGTGGGATGCGCGCTATGTTCCGGCCTTCGCGCGCCGCTATCCTTTCGTGCTCGCCCAAGGCGGCCCGGAAGGCAGCCTGACCGTCTGCATCGACGAGACTTTCCCTGGCTTCAATGCCGATACCGGCGAGGCACTGTTCGAAATCAACGGCGAACAGAGTGCGCGTCTGAAAGAGATCGTGGCTTTCCTCAACGATTTTCATGGCCAGGCGCAACGCACCGAACAGTTCGTCCAGCGTTTGCAGCAACAGGGATTGCTGGTGGAACTGACCGCGCGCGCGCGCATGTCCGATGGCAGGGAAATGACCATGGCGGGCCTCTTTGCCATCGACGAAGCGAAGTTGTTGCAACTGGACGATGCCGTTGCCCTGGAAATGTTCCGCAGCGGCGAGATGGCCCTGGCCTATAGCCACCTGGTCTCCTTGTCCAATGTGCAGCGTCTGGTCGATCGATTGGCCAAACTGGCTGCCTGACCGGCCGCGCCTATGCCAGGGTGAGGGGCAGGAGGAGGGTGAAGCGGGTGCCGATGCCGGCGTCCGATTCCAGTCGCACACGACCACCGATGTCGGTGATCTCGCTCATCACCACGTCGAGGCCGATGCCGCGCCCGGCCAGTTGGGTGACTTCCGCCGCGGTGGAGAAGCCGGATTTGAACAGCAGGGCTTCCATCTGTGCGTCGCTGGCCACTGCGTCCGCGGTCAGCCAGCCCAGCGCCAGGGCGCGTGCACGGATCGCGGCGTGGTCTATGCCCTGGCCGTCATCGCTGATGACGAGTTCGATCTCCTCGCCAACCTGACGGGCGGCCAGGCTGATCTGGCCGGATTCGGGCTTGCCGGATGCGGCGCGCACTTCCGGGGCTTCGATGCCATGGGCCACGGCATTGCGCACCAGGTGTTCCAGGGAGGCTGCGATCTTGTCCAGCAGGGTGCGGCCGATCTGGGTCTGGCCACCCTCGATCTCCAGTTGCAGGCGGCGCCCGGTTTCCCTCGCGGCCTGGCGGGCGACGCGGTGCAAACGCTCTTCCAGGCTGCCTATCGGCACCTTGCGGATGTGCCGGAGTGCCTGGTGCAGGTCGCTCGTCGGGCGCTCGGCTTGGTCCGCGCGCGCGGCGTTTCGTACCCGCTCGTAGTGCTCGATCTTGTTCGCGATCCGGTCATAGCCGGCTTCCAGGACGTCGAGCCGCGCCGCGTCCATGCTCTCGGCCCCGCATGCTCCGACCTCGCCTTCCAGTGCGTGGATCTCCTCACCCAGGTCCATGGCGCCGGCCATGCGCGCCGCACCCTTGAGATTATGCAGAGCCCGTTTCAGCGCCTCACACGGCGCGGCCTCCCCAGGGGCCGCGCGCCAGGCGCGCAGCGCCGCGCCGATTCGGGGTAGCAGGTCGGAAGCTTCTTCCAGGAAGAGGGGTAGGAGTCGGGCGTCGAGGTCGCTGGAAGCGCCGGCAGCCACGGGTGCTGCGACCGGCGAGGCTGCCGGCACGACCGGGACTGCCGGCTCCGGGCCGCCCATGGGCCGATCCAGCAGTGCCTGTAGGGAGCGGCTGTCATCGCGGCCAAGGCGCAGGGCTTCCAGGTAGATGCCGAGATAGGGCAGCGCTTCGGCAACCCAGTCGAGCATTTCCGGCGTGATCCGGGCGTCGCTTTCAGAGAAGTAGGCGATGCGCCGGCTCGCTTCGTCCACCAACCGGGCCGCCAGGTTCAGTTGCAGGATGTTGAGCGCGCCGATGATCTGCTTCATCAGCGCTGGCACCATGGGCAGGTCGCCGCGCTGGTCCGGGTCGTGGAAGAACGGGTCGAGGATGGCCTCGATCTGGTCGAGATTGGCCTGGATTTCTCGTGTGACCTGGGCCAGTACCAGTTTTCCCTGAGCGGCGCGGGAAAATTCATCGAGCATGGTCACCCGAGGTATGCGCGACGGGTCGAAGGTCGGGTCGATGGCGGCCTGCAGGCGCATCGCCTGGGCATCGCTTTGTTGCTGGAATTCCGCGCCGAGATGCTCGAAGTGATCGACGCCGTTTTGCGCCAGCAGCAAGGCGGTGGCCATTTCCAGTTGCAAGGTCTCGTTCTGGGTCGCGTCGGCGGCCCCGTGCAGACGTTTGGCCGCGGACTGGACGATGCGGGCGAGCGATTGCATGGCGCCGTTGGGCAGGCGCGCGCTGCTTTCGAACAGGGCCAGGGCCGCGTGCTGGAAGGCTTCCAGACATTCCCCGCCGCCGGCGCAGAGGCGCACCCAGTTTTCCATGGCGATCGCCAGGCTTTCACGCAGGCTGTTCAGATGCGGCAGATGCGCCGCCGTCGGGTCGGCCACTTTCTGCCGTGGTGAGTAGCGGTCCAACTGGAACAGCGCGCGCACCGCGGCGACGCGGCCATCGGGGCTGCCGTCCTGGGCGAGGTGGTAGAGCACCTCGCGGAACAGGTTTTCGGCGAGTTGGCTCGAGCCTTCCACGAGGCGGCGCATCTGCGCGTCGAGGCGACCACACAGGCGCTTGAGCGCGGCATCGGCGGGGGTGTCGCGCAGCCGTTCCAGGAGGCCGGCCACGCTCCACCAGAAGGTATAGGTCGGGCCGGGGGCCGCGCGCATGAGCGCCTGCACGGCCTCTTCCATCAGCGCCAGGCCGGCGCTCGTCCCGCGTTCTTGCAGGAAGAGCAGCAGGCCTTTCTGATACTGCGAGCGTGCACGGCGCAGGGCAAGGCCGCGACCCGCCTCGTCCATGGGTAATTCCACCTCGAGGCGCTCCGCCCTGATCTGGATGTCGGGGAAGAACAACGCACTCGGCGGCGGCGCCTCGCCGCCGCGCAGCGTCACGATTTCCCCGTAGAGGGGGGTGAGTCGCATCTCACTGTCCGCGTCGCCGCTCACGAGTTCATCGAGATAGGCCTGGATCGCGGCAATCGCGCGCAAGGCGGCGGTCTTGCCCGCTGTGCGCAGTTCCGCGCGCTCGCCCATTTCGGCCAGCAGGCGCTCGGTCTGCGTGGTGAGCAGGGAGAGGCCTTGCAAATCGACGATCTGCAGGGCGCCGTAGACCTGGTGCAGATGTGCCGCGGCATTGCGCAGCGGCGTGGTTTCTCGGCCGTTCCAGTCCGCCAAGGCCTTTTGCGCGGCCTGGAGTGCCCCATCTACCTCATCCTTGATCCAGGTGAGCGATCCCAGGTCGGCCATCGTGCTCATCGGGTCGATTCCTTGGCGGGACGGCCGGTGTCGGCCGGGGAGAGGCCTCCTGCGGGTGGGCGGTGTCGGCGCACGGCGTCGAGCAGTTCGTTCTTGGTGAAGGGTTTGGTCAGGTACTCGTCCGATCCGACGATGCGCCCCCGTGCCCGATCGAACAGGCCGCCCTTGCTCGAGAGCAGGATCACCGGAATGTCGCGGAAACGGGCGCTGTTCTTGAGCAGCGCGCAGGTCTGGTAGCCGTCGATGCGCGGCATCATGACGTCCACAAAGATGACTTCGGGGCGGCGGTCGGCGATCTTGGCGAGGGCATCGAAACCATCGCTCGCCAGGATGACTTCACAGCCGGCCCGTTGCAGGAAAATTTCGGCGCTACGACGGATGGTGTTGCTGTCGTCGATCAGCATCACCTTGATACCGGCCAGGTCATCGGTCGTGTCCACGCCGTTCTCCGTGTGGGGTCGGGAAGCGCTCCGCGCCGGACGGCTTCGGCCGGTCGGGAACGATGAGGTGCTGGCCGCCACAGCACGGGTATTCCCTCCATGATGACGGTCTCCAGGGAAGAGTATTCTCTACGGAGAAGCCTTATATTGAAACCATTTCGAAGTCTTCCTTGCGCGCGCCGCATTCCGGGCAGGTCCAGTTGGGCGGGACGTCTTCCCAGCGGGTGCCCGCGGGGATGCCCTCGTCCGGGCTGCCCCGTGCCTCGTCGTAGAGGTAACCGCAGAGCAGGCACATCCAGGTTTGATATTCCATAGTCGGGGGCAGCGGGGTGCTTATGTAATAAAATCGCATTCTGCCCCGCCAACTCGATAACGCCAAGCATGTCCACTTTCGTTTCCGCAACGCCCCCGCCCATCGTGCTGGTTTTCGCCGGCACCGATCCGACCGGAGGGGCTGGTCTTCAGGCCGATATCCTCACCCTGGCCAGCCTGGGCTGCCATGCGCTCTCCGTCGTCACGGCCGTCACGGTGCAGGACACCGTGGGCGTCGATGACTTCCTGCCCATGGAAGCCGATTGGATCGCCGATCAGGCGCGCAGCGTCCTGGAGGACATGCCGGTGGCGGCGATCAAGATCGGCATGATCGGCAGCGTCGAGGCGGTCGCCGCCATCGCCGAGGTGGTTTCCGATTACCCGGATATCCCGTTGGTGCTCGATCCGGTACTCACTTCGGGGCGCGGCGATACGCTGGCCAACGAGGAATTGATGAGCGCACTGATCGACCTGTTGCTGCCGCAGACCACGGTGCTGACCCCCAACAGCATCGAGGCGCGGCGCCTGGCGGAAGATCCGGTCGAGGAGGAAGAGGGCGATGAGCCGGAAGCCGATTCCGGGGCGGTGGCCGATCTTGCCGCCTGCGCGCGTCAGTTGATCGATCTGGGGTGTGAATTCGTGCTCATCACCGGCGCCCATGAGCAGGGCGCGGAGGTGGTCAACACCCTGTATAACACGCGCGGCGTGGTGCATCGCCAGTCCTGGGAGCGCCTGCCCGGCTCCTATCACGGCTCCGGTTGCACGCTGGCCGCGGCCCTCGCCGGCTTCCTGGCCTTGGGCCAGGATGTGGCCGAGGCGGCCAAGGAAGCCCAGGCCTACACCTGGAAGACCCTGAAACATGCCTACCGGCCTGGCATGGGCCAGTTCATTCCGGATCGCATGTACTGGGCGCACGAAGATGATGAGTAGGCCCGCCGCCAGCGGGGCGAAAGTCTGCTCGGCTTTCCTCACTCCCGGCCCCTCTGACGGAACCACCGCTGTATCGCGGGCAAGCCCGCTCCCACGAGCGGTCACACGGGTACACCCAAGCGAGGCTCCGGGTTGAAAGGCCTCTACGCCATCACCCCGGACTGGGTGGAGACGCCGCGCCTGCTTGCCGCAACCCAGGCCATCCTCGCCGGCGGCTGTCGCATCCTGCAATACCGCAACAAGTCGGCAAGCCTCGCTCTGCGCCAGGAACAGGCCGTGGCGCTGCGTTTGCTGACGCGGCGCTTCGACGCGCTGCTGATCATCAACGATGAGGTCGATCTGGCTCTGTACGCCGAGGCCGATGGCGTGCACCTGGGCGAGGACGACGGCGAACTCGCCGCCGCTCGTACCCGTCTGGGGACCGCGGCCATCCTCGGCGCTTCCTGCTACCACAACCTGGGCCTGGCCCGGCGCGCCGAGCTCGCCGGGTGCGATTACGTCGCTTTCGGCGGCTTCTTCGCCTCGCCCTCGAAGCCGCAGGCGGGGCGCGGCGATGCCTCGATCCTGTCGGCGGCGCGCGCCGCCACGAGCCTGCCGGTTTGCGCCATCGGCGGCATCAGCGTGGAGAACGCTGCCCCGCTGCTGGCCGCTGGGGCGGACATGCTGGCGGTGATTTCCGCCCTCTACGCCGCCGCCGACCCCGGGCTGGCCGCGGGGGCATTCATCGAGCTTTTCGGGCGATGAAGCCGCCCGCATCGTGGCCGGGAGGCCGCTCCTGCCCGTTTTTTTCTTACCTGAGGAATATCCATGACTTCCCGCAACGACCAACTCTTCCTGCAATCCCAGAAAGTCATTCCCGGCGGTGTAAATTCGCCGGTGCGCGCCTTCCGTTCGGTGGGCGGCACACCGCGCTTCTTCGCGAAAGGGCAGGGTAGCCGGGTCTGGGACGCGGATGGCAAGATCTATCTCGATTACGTCGGTTCCTGGGGACCGCTGATCCTGGGTCACGCCGACGCGGACGTGGTGCGCGCGGTCCAGGATACGGCCGCACTCGGCCTGTCTTTCGGCGCGCCCACGGAAATGGAATTGCGCATGGCGGAGAAACTGGTCGCCCTGTTGCCCAGCCTGGAGAAGTTGCGCCTGGTCAGCTCAGGTACCGAGGCCACCATGAGCGCGATCCGTCTGGCGCGCGGCTACACTGGCCGCTCCACGCTGGTCAAGTTCGAAGGCTGCTACCACGGTCATGCCGACAGCCTGCTGGTGAAGGCCGGCTCCGGTTTGCTCACCTTCGGCCAGCCCAGTTCCGCCGGCGTGCCCGCCGACTGTTCCGGCCACACCCTGGTGCTTGACTACAACGACATCGCCCAGGTGGACGCGCTGTTCGCCGCGAAGGGCGACGAGATCGCTTGCGTCATCGTCGAGGCGGTAGCCGGCAACATGAATCTCATCAAGCCTGAGCCCGGCTTCCTGGAAGCCTTGCGCGAGAACTGCACGAAACACGGCGCAGTGCTGATTTTCGATGAGGTCATGACCGGCTTTCGCGTCGGCTTGGGGTGCGTTCAGGGCCTCTATGGCATCACCCCGGACCTGACCACCCTGGGCAAGGTGATCGGCGGTGGCTTGCCGGTGGGCGCCTTCGGGGGCCGCGCCGAGATCATGGATCAGTTGGCCCCTCTGGGCCCCGTCTACCAGGCCGGCACCTTGTCGGGCAACCCGGTGGCCGTGGCCGCGGGCCTGGCGACCCTGGAAAAGATTTCCGCGCCCGGCTTCTTCGAGACGCTCACTGCCAGGACGCAACGCCTGGTGGCCGGGCTCAACGCCGCCGCGCGCGACGCCGGCGTCCTCGCCTGCGCCGATTCGGTGGGCGGCATGTTCGGACTCTACTTCCGCGCCACGCCACCTGCTTCCTACGCGGAAGTCATGACCTCCGACCGCGAGGCGTTCAACCGTTTCTTCCACTTGATGCTGCACGAAGGCGTCTACCTCGCACCTTCCGCCTTCGAGGCCGGCTTCGTTTCCGCGGCGCACTCGGACGCCGACATCGACGCCACCGTGGCCGCCGCCGCCCGTTGCTTCGAGAAACTGGTGGATTAACGGGCATGGTGAGCAAGCCGCCCGCGGGTGATGGACGCACTGGCCATGCCCTTTCCCCCGAGGACAGCTTTCGCCTGCAAGTCCTGCTGGCGCAGGATCTGAAGGCTGTGCGCATCGAGGAGTCGGAATCCAGCCCGGCGTTGTATGCGCTCACCGACCGGGGCGAGGCGCGCATTCCCCTCTCTCCCAACGTTCGCCTGGATAAATACCTGCGCCACCTGCGTGAACTGCTTTCCGGCCATGCCCTGGGTTCGCCCGGAGGTTATCCGGTGTTCCTGACGCGCTGGACCCGGCATGGCCAGATGGAAGGCTTGAACCTCGGCCGCTTGCTGCTGACGGGAGAGCCCGAGGCCGTGGTGGCCGTGGTGCATTCCCCAGGCCTCTCCGATGAACTGGCACGCCACGCCTGGTGGGCCATGCCCTCCATCGAGAACGCGCGCCTGATGCTGCGCCGCGAGGCCGTGGCGCGGGGCAGCATGGGCCCGGTGCTGGCGGATTTCCTGGTCGAACACCTGCCCTTTCTGCAAGACGAACACCTGGACATCATGGACACGGTCGTCGTGCTGCTGTATTCCGGCGTTCTCTCTGACGCGCAGCGCGCGGCCATCTGGCGTCGCGGCAAGCGGGTCAACACCCATTACGTGGGGTTTCTCGAAGTGGCGGGGTGGGATCGGCCGCAGCCCTTACCCCTGCCGCTGCCGGCGCGCGCCGCACCACCGATGGCGGCCGAAGAAGCCGCTGTCCTGGCTCGCGCCTTCACTGCCCAGGGCCAGACCTTTCTCACCGCCGCCGCCGAAATCCTGGAGCACCCGGAAACTCAGGAAGTGGTCAATCGCACGCTCGATGCCATCGGCCGCTATTTTCGCGCTGGCGCGGCCATCGGAGAGGGAAATGGCAGTGGGCTTGTCGGGCCCTTGGTCGCCGCGGTCGGGCTGGCGTCGGTGAACCATACACTGGTCGAACCCATCTTCGCCCGCAGCTCGGCCATCGGCTCCCTGATGCGGCGCAAGATCGCGCCCGTGGTGACGCCGCTCCTGGAAGACATCCGTCACCTGCTCGGGGGCTGAACTTATCCCTCCACCAGCAGCCCCAGCCTGCGTGCCAGCCATAGCGTCGTGGGCGCCTGGATCAGGATGGTCATGAGCACGGCCAGGAAGGTGACCGAGGCGATCATCTGGGCGCCGGGTGCTTTCATGCCTAGAAGGAGGCCGGCGAGAGCGGCCGGGATGACCCCGGTTTCACGGGTCCAGCACATGAACAGCAATTCCTCCTTGCTCCATTTGGCACGACGGTCGGGGCCCGCACAGAGGAACACGGCCAGAGGCCGGGCGACGAACATCATCACCAGTACCACCGCGGCGCCACCCAACAGATACTGGTTCATCAAGGCGAAATCCACCTGAGCGCCCAGCAGCAGGAAGATGAACATGCGCATGATGAGGGCGGTGGTGGAGACATATTCCTCCAGGCGCTCGCTCTCGTGTTCTTCCATCTTGAATCCGAAGAACGTCTTGTTGCCGATCACCATGCCGAACACGAACACCGCCATGAAGCCGCTGGCGTGCGCGCCATCCGCACCCATGTAGGCGCCGATGACCGCCATCAGGCTGACCAGGGGCGCGTATTCGGCGAGGAAATCCCATTTCTCGTGGGCGATCAGGAGTGCCGCGAGATAGCCTAGCGTGCCGCCCAGTACGATGCCCAGGCCTGCCTGCCAGAGCAGATCCTTGAGCGCAGTGGCGATGGAGAACTCGCCCGTGCCCATGGCCACGCCCAGAACCGCGAAAGTGGCAATGGCGCCCATGGCATCGTTGAATGCCGATTCGCTCATGACCGTCTGCGCCACCCGGTCGCGGATGGCTATCTGCTTGAATATGGGCACCAGGGTCGCCGGATCGGTGGACGCAAGCGACGCGCCCAGCAGGAGTGCCACGATCAGCGGCACGCCGAGCAGATAGTGCGCGGCCAGGCCGGTGACCGCGCCCGTGATGACCACCCCGGCGGTGGCGATGACTGCAATGGTGATCCAGACTTCCTTGAGCACGTTGAAGCGCAGCGAGGCGCCGCCGTCGAACAGGATGTAGCAGGAACCGAAAATCAGGATGACCTGGTTCAGGGCGGAATCCGCCTTGACGTGGATCAGTCCCAAGGCGTCCGGCCCGAGGGCGAGCCCCACCAGGAGGAATAGCGCCACGTCGGGCACCTTGAGCTTCGACGCCAACAGGCCCGTGGCCGTGCCGATGGCCAGGATCAGACCGAACAGCAACAAGACATGCTTGGCAACTTCGACCGAACCGACGGCTTCCATGAATGACTTCCAGGGGTGAACTCGTTGACGGCGGAGTTTATCCGCCTTGATCTACAGGCACGTGACGTTCTTCCCCGATGAAGAGCGTGCAAGGAGTATGCAAGCAAGGAGCCTCACCATCGTTATAGGGTATTGACCGTAGGTAAAATACTATAGTAATCAAGCCATGAGTCCTGTTACTCTGGGCGGCTGCGCGGGTATTCATCAATCCGTAACCTCCTCGCAGTAATATTCGCACTTCGTTGGAATGAGTGTGGCACGAAACGTGCTTATAACTCCGAGGGTGAATCCACCTTCTCCTGTCCATGCCTTTCCCGGTGTGTCCCGATCTCGAGCCTGCACCCGGTTTTACCAACGGCTAAAATGAACGCTCTCTCCCTCCGCTCCCAGAAAACCATCGCACCGTTATCGCCCGGAGCGGCACTCATGTTGGGCATTTTGGCGTGCTGCGATGCAGGGTTGGTCGCGGACGCACGATCCTTGAACACCCCATGATTGCCCTGTTCGCGTCCCTGCTGCTGTTCTGGCTGCTGCTGAATGGTTCCCCGGCCGGCGATGTCGTGATGGTCGGTGTCGCCGCGTCCTTGTCGATTGCTTTCCTGTTTCGCGACGGTCTCGCGATCTTTGCCGAATGGCGTCCCCGTGCCCTTGCGACGACCGTGCGTTACTTCTTTTTCTTCCTCAAGGAATTGATCAAGGCGAACCTTAATGTGGCGAAAATCGTCCTGGCACCCTCCCTGCCGTTGACTCCGGGCTTCGTCAAGGTGCGTACCAGGCTGAAAAGCCGCATGGGGCGTCTGCTTCTCGCCAACTCTATCACCCTCACGCCGGGCACCCTCACGGTCGACATGGACGGCGAGTGGCTCTACATCCATTGGGTGTCGGTGGACTCCGCCGAGATCGCGGCCGCCACGGCCGCCATCGTCACCGGTTTCGAGGAATATCTCGAGGTCATGTATGGTTGAACTCCTGGTTAATTGCGCGGCGATGCTCGCGGGGCTGGCTTTCCTGCTGGCACTCTATCGCTTCTTCAAGGGGCCCTCCGCCGCCGACCGCGTGGTCGCTTTCGATGTCCTGACCATCATCGCGATCACGGCCATCGTGCTGGTCGCCCTGACAGAACGGCGTGCCATCTATCTCGATGTGGCGCTGATCTACGCGCTGTTGTCCTTTCTCGGGGTCATCGTGGTCGCGCGCTATCTGGAGCGAGGCTTGTGATGGACTCTGTGCTCGGCCTGCTAGGCGGCCTCTTCCTGATCGCGGGCGCGGCCTTCCTGCTGCTGGGCGGCTTGGGGCTGGTGCGCATGCCGGATGTGTTCAACCGCATCCAGGCAGGCACCAAGGCGACGACCCTGGGCACCCTGTTCGGCCTGGCGGGCGCGGCCTGTCTGCAACCCGATTGGGCGCTGAAGTTGATGCTGATCGGGTTGTTCATCCTGTTCACCAATCCGATCTCGTCGCAGGTTCTCGCCCGCGCGGCGCACCGCAGCCATGCCGAAAAGTCCGCGCTGACCGCGGTCGATCGGCTGGAAGACGACCAGGGAGCCTGAGCATGAGCCTGCTGCTGACCGCCATGACCTTCGTGCTCTGCATCGCCATGATCGTCGCCGCCCTGGTCTCCATCCTGGGGAGAAGCCTGCCCATCGCCATACTCGCCGCCGGACTGGTCAGCCTGGTCGCTTCAGTGCTGTTCGTCATCCTGGCGTCGCCCGATGTCGCCATGACCGAGGCGGCCATCGGCAGCGGGCTTTCCACCTTCCTGTTCTTCTTCGTGCTCGGCCGTGTCCGAGGTGGCGAACGGGATGGCGAGGACGAATCCGGGAGCGAACATGGTTAAGCGTCTGGGCGCACTCCTGCTGCTGCTCGCCATTGGCGGCATCTTCACCAGCCTTCTGGTCGGCTATGTACCCGATACCGAGTTGAACGACACCGCCCGGTACTACGCCTACCATACCGCCGCCGACATCGGTTCGGCCAACATCGTCACCGCCATCGTCATCACCTATCGCGGTCTGGATACACTGGGCGAAGTCACGGTGCTTTTTCTGGCGGCAGCCATACTCGGGCTGGTTCTGGCACGCGGCCGGCGCCAGGCACAGGCCAGAAGGGCATTGACCCCGGTGGGAGAATTGCTGACGACCGGCAGCCGTGTCCTCGTGCCACTCATCATGCTGCTGGGCGTCTATGTCTTCATCAATGGCCATCTGACGCCGGGCGGCGGCTTCCAGGGCGGTGCCGTCATCGCCTCGGGCGTGCTGTTGCTGCTTCTGGCCGGCCCGCGGAAACCGTTCGCCCACAGTCTGATTGCCGCGGTCGAGTCGCTCGCCGGGGTCTTCTATGTCGTGATCGGCCTGATGGGCCTGGTCCTGGCCGGCGGTTTCCTCGACAGCCGCGTCCTGCCCTTGGGCGTCCTGGGTGCGCTGTTCTCCGCCGGCACGATTCCGATCATCTATACGCTCATCGGCCTCAAGGTCGGTGCCGAATTCTCGGTGATGCTGTCCGATCTCGCCGAAACGGAGGAGCTGGGATGATCCACTTGGCAATGGCCACCGGTTTTCTCCTGATCCTGATCGGTTTTTATGGCGCGGTCAGCAACCGCAACATCCTGCGCATGATCGTCGCTTTCACCATCGCCGACAGCGGTGTCAACCTGGTTATCGTCGCCATTGGCTACATGCCGGGCAGAACCGCGCCCATACTCGACGCCACCGTGAAGGCCGGCTACGCGGCCGCCCGCATCATCGACCCGGTGCCGCAGGCTCTGGTGCTCACCGCCATCGTCATCGGCGTCGGCGTGACCGCGCTGATGCTCGCCTACGCATATAAGCTCTACGAGAAGAAGCGCAGCCTCGATATCGCGAAGTTCACGGAACTGAGAGGCTGAACCCATGCTGAGCCCGCTCTACCTCGTCGCGGCGGCCCTGGCCGCCTCCTTCACACTGGGCTTGCTGAATCCAAAGCGCAGCGGCGCCGCCTACGCGATTACCCTGGTGACGCTGGCCTTCATGGCCTGGGTACCCGCCGGCTGGCTCTGGGGCTTCATGGCCGAGGGCGCGCAGCCGGTCGAGATCTACACCGCCGGGGCCTTGCCACCCTATGCCATCAACCTGCGCATGGGCTTGGCCGAGGCGGCCATGACCCTACTGATCACCCTGACCGGCCTGCTCTCGGCGCTCTACCTGAAAGAGTCGCTGATCAAACTGGGGCATCGCGGCATGGCGGTGCTGATGGTCGCCCTCATGGCCTTCTGCGGCATCGTTCTCACCCGCGACCTCTTCAACCTGTTCGTATTCTTCGAACTCGCCGCCATTTCTACCGCCGGGCTGATCCTGCTTTCCGAGGACGAACGGGCATTGTCGGCGGGTTTCAAATACCTCATCGTTTCTCAGCTCGTCTCGACCTTTCTCCTGATCGGCATCCTCTTCGCCTACCACGCCAGCGGCACCCTCAACCTCGACACCATGGCCAGCGCGCGCCTGCCGCATGGCAGCGCGCCGAGTTTTGCACTGGCTTTCTTTCTGATGTTCATCGCGCTGGTCACCGAGTTGAAGCCCTTCCCGGCCAACGGCTGGGCGCTGGACATCTACGAATCGGCGCATCCCGCCTACTCGGCCCTGTTCTCCGCGGCGGCGGCGACCGCCTCCCTCTACGCCGTCGACAAATTGCTGCTGGTTGGCGGCCCCGGCTGGTATCCGATGGCGACAGGCATCGGCATCACCACCTTCCTCGCCGCCAATCTCTTCGCCCTGCCGCAGGGCAATGACCGGCGCTTGCTGGGCTACTCGTCGCTGGCGCAGATCGGCTTGATCCTCGTGGTGCTGGGCCAGCGCGACCTCCTGGGCGAGGGCACCCCCTTCATCGCCTTCGGCCTGCTGGTATCGCACGCCGTGGCCAAGGCCGGGCTCTACTGGCTCTCCGGCCTGGTTGGTGGTCGCTCGCTTACCGATTGGGCAGCCCTGCGCGGTCGCCCCCTCCTTGTCTTCGCCTTCATCAGCTTCGTCGCCATGCTCACCAGCCTGCCACCCTTTCCCGGCTTCTACGCCAAGTGGGAATTGGTGCGCGTGCTCGCGGGCGAAGGCCGGCTGGCATTGCTGGCGCTGATCCTGATCGGGGCCTTGGTCGAGGCGGGCTATCTGTTCCGCTGGTTCGGCTACATGCTCAAACGCGAAGCGCCTGCCGAAGCCGTCAACGGCGAGCCGCACCAGGTCGTGCCGGTCTACGTCGCCGTGCTGGCCGGTTGGGTGCTGGGCTACTTTTGGGGTGAGCTGTCCGGGGTGGGGCTGGGTCACCACAACCTGCTCCTGTCCCTGCCGCTCGCGTTCGCGCTTGGTTTCCTGCTGCTCGACTGGCTGCCCGCCTGGGTGAAGAACACGCTGGCGATCACCGGCATGGTCGCGTTCTTTTTCCTGACCTACGCGGAATATGACCCTCTGCGGCTGATCTTCGCCCTCATCTTCCTCATCGGCGGCGCGATCACCCTGCTCGCCAGCTACGATGCCCATGGCCGCCGTATCGGCTTCTATCCGGCGGCGATGCTGATGTATGCCGGCATGGTGATGCTGGTCCGCGCCAACGATTCCTTCGAATTCTTCGCCGCCTGGGAGTTGCTGACGCTCGGCTCTTACTTTCTCATCCTGCGCGGCAAGCATTCCGAGCCGCACGCACTCTCCTACATCCTCTTCTCGCTGGGCGGCGCTTTCCTGATACTCGCGGGCTTTGCCCTCGCCGCGGGGGGCGCGGCGCAGTTCCCGATCACCGCGCTCGGCCAGGTTGCACCCGCCGTCGCACCCTGGGTGTTCCTCCTGCTCGCCACCGGATTCATGACCAAGACCGCCGCCATCGGTCTGCACATCTGGCTTCCAGGCGCGCACGCCGAGGCCGAGACTGACGTCTCGCCCATGGTTTCCGGCATTTTGCTCAAGGCGGGGTTGTTCGGCCTGTTCGTCCTGCTCATGGCCATGGGCAAGCAACGGCTCTACGGTGTCGAACTCACCCATGTCCTGCTCTGGGTCGCCGCGTTCACCGCCCTGCTGGGCAACCTGATGGCGGTCTTCCAGGAAGACGCCAAGCGCCTGCTCGCCTATTCCTCTATCGGCCAGATGGGCTATGCCCTGTTCGGCCTGGCCTTGATGAACCATCTCGGCTGGTTGATGGCCCTGATGTTCGTGATCAACCACTACATCTACAAGTCCATGCTGTTTCTCTCTGTCGGCGGCGTCGCCAAGCGCACCGGGACTCGCGAGATGTACCGCATGGGCGGCCTGATCCGGCTGATGCCACTGTCCTTCATCGCCGTGCTCATCGGCATCATCGCCATCTCGGGCGTGCCGCCCTTGTCGGGTTTCGGTGGCCGCTGGATCTTTTACAACGCCATCCTGGCCTCGGACTATCGCTTGCCCATGGTCATCCTCTTCCTGGCTGGGCCGGTCGCCTTCCTCTACCTGTTCCGCCTGATCCACAGCATCTTCCTGGGCCAGTTGAAGGACGAGTTGCGGCGAGTGAAAGAGGCGCCGTTCTGGATCGCCCTGCCGCAGATGCTCTATGTCGGCCTGCTGCTGGCCTTCGCCCTGGCCCCGGGTCTGGCCCTGCGTCGGGTCGATACCTACCTCAATCTGTTCTTCCCCGAGGGCGGCCTGCATTGGGAGGGCTTCGAGATCACCAGCGACTACGGGTACTGGAACCCCGTCGCCATCATGATCGTGGTCGCCGTCATCTTTGTCTCGCTCTTCGCCTGGCTCCTGTTCGTCAACCGCCGCGCGCAGAAGGTCAAGCAGTTCAACATCGTCTTTTCCGCCGAGCGCCCGTTCCGGCCGGAAACCACCCATTTCGCCTGGAACTTCTTCGCCCCCTATCGCAAGGCACTGGGCTTCCTGGTGCAACCCTACGCCACGACTTTCTGGGGAGCGCTGACCGACTTCCTGCATACCGCGGGTGACCTGGCGCGACGGCTCTATGACGGCAACGGCCAGAGTTATGCCCTGCACTTCCTGGCCTTCGTCGTCATCGTCTTCGGTGTGGGGGTCTAACCATGCAATTCGACTGGATGAAGATCCCTTACGCGCTCCTGACCCTGTTCATCGTGGTCAATTTCGGCATGATCCTCACGGCGCTCGTCGCCAAGATCGCGGCGCGGGTCGGACGCCGTCGTGGCATCCGGATCTGGCAGAACTACGCCGACTTGTTCAAGAACTACGGCCTGCGCAGCTCGATCACGCACGGCGCGATGTTCTATCTGGGCCCGGTGTTCCGGCTCACGGGCGGCATCGGTCTGCTGCTGTTCGTGCCCACGATCTATGGTTCCTATGTGTTCTCGAACCTGTCGTTCGCGGGCGATTTGATCCTCGCCCTCTACTTCATCTTCTTCGGCACTCTGGGCATGGCGCTGGGCGCGGCCGAAAGCGGCCACCCGCATGCAGCCATCGGCGTCAGCCGCGGGCTCTCCCAGGTCACCACCGCCGAGCTGCCCCTGGCACTGGCCGTATTCTCGGTGGCGCTGCAGTATCACACCCTCTCGGTCACGGCGATCGTCGCGGCACAGCAAGGCGGCATCGAACACTGGACCTTGTTCACCAACCCGTTCGCGGTGGCGGCGGCGATGCTGGCCTTCCTGGGCTCGATGATGCGGCCGCCCTTCGATGTGGTGTCGGCTCCCCAGGAAATCCCCATCGGTCCACCGACCGAATATCACTCGTCCTACCTCGCGATGATGCAAACCAACCGCGCGATCTTCCCGATCGCCAAGATCGTCGTCTACATGAATCTGTTCTTTGGGGGGGCTGCGAGCTGGCCGGTGTTTTGCCTTAAAGTTTTCCTGATTTACATGGTTTCGGTTTTTATCGGCGTCGTCTTCCCGCGCTTCCGGGTCGAACAATCGATCCGCTGGTTTCTGATCTGGGCGCTGCCCCTGGGCGTGCTGGCCATCGTGCTGGTCTAACGAGCATGGCGAGCAAGCCGCCCGCGCATGATGAACGTACTCGCCATGCTCGTTTCCCTCACTGATGGAACTACCAGCCAACCGACCTGGCCGCCGGAATACGTTGGCCAAGTCTCTGGCTGCCCCAACCCTCTCTCCCGGGTGGAGAGGGGAGCTTCGTGCGTCGCTGTGCGACGTTCACACTAAGGTGGATATGAAAGAAGAACTGCTCAAGCGCACGGTCAAAGGCCCGGACGGTGTCGAGTTCGAGGTCGAGCCGCTGCGCGACTACTACTGCGAAGCCGCGCCCACGGTGATGCCCGGCGCCTACATCAAGATCGTCGAAGACCTGTTCAACTGGGCGCGCGCCGAATCGCTCTGGATACTGGGTTTCGGCACCGGCTGCGGCGCCATCGAGATGCGCCCGCTGATGACGCCACGTTTCGACGCCTACCGTTATGGCATCCAGTGGCGCCCCACCCCGCGCCAGGCAAATCTGCTGGTCATCTCCGGCTATCTTTCGGTGAAGACGTTGAAGCGCGCCATCCGCGCCTACGAACAGATGCAAAACCCGAAGTATGTGGTCGGCCTGGGTTCTTGCACCATCAACGGTGGCATGTACTGGGACTCCTACAACACCATCAAGCGGCTCGACCAGTATCTGCCAGTCGATCTCTACATCACCGGCTGCATGCCGCGCCCGGAAGCGCTGCTGGCCGGGTTCGATGATCTGAAGAATCTGATCCGCGCAGGCCAAGCCGAGGGCGCGAACCAGTATGCCGAGAATTTCGACTGGTACAAGGCCAACCAGAAGCAGGTCATCCACGACTGGGACATGCCGGATTACAACTGGTAACCATGATGCGCGAACTCCACGAACGCTTGAAGTGCCTGTTTCCCCTGGGTGAATTGACCGAGCAGAGACGAGGTCCGCCCAATGAGCTGGCTTTCGTCAGCCTACCGGGTGCATACCTGCGCCCGGCCCTGCTGCATTTGCGCGATCTGGAAGGGTTTACCCATCTGGTATTGTTGACCGCCGTCGACTGGCTGGAAGAGGGGCAGTTCCAGCTCACCTATCTACTCTCGAACCGCACTCAGGCGCGCGACATCGGTCTGCGCGTGTTCCTGCCGCGCGATGGCGCGACGATGGCCAGCATCCACGACCTCTGGCCGACAGCCGCGACCTACCAGCGCGAACTGCGCGAGATGTTCGGCATCGACTTCCCCGACAGCCCGGGTGTGAATGACGATTTCATCCTCGAAGGCTGGATCGACATGCCACCGTACCGGCGCGACTTCGATACCAAGCGGTTTGCCGCCGAGAACTTCAGCCAGCGGCCCGGTCGTACCACCACCGACCCGGAACAGCATATGAAAGCCAAACTCTATCCGGGCGAGAATTGAGATGCTGTACACCCCAGACCGCAGCCAATACCCAGGCCGGAAGGCCGATGGCACGCTCGACATCGATCTTGCGTCGGGCAAATACCTGAAGCTCTGGCAGGGGCCCAACCACCCTGGAATCACCGGCAACATGTCGGTGGAACTGACGGTCTGCGGTGACGAAGTGGTGGCGGGCAAGACTCACGTGGGCTACCTGCATCGCGGCTTTGAAAAGCTGATGGAACGGCGCACCTTCATCCAGTGCTTTCCCATCGTCTGCCGCATCTGTGTGCCGGAGCCGGATTTCAACGAATACTGCTACGCCGCCGCCGTCGAAGAGCTGGCCGGCGTTCAGGTACCGGAACGGGCCAACTGGATCCGCGCGCTGATTCTCGAAATGGGCCGCATCAACAGCTACCTGATGTATCTGGGTGGCCAGGCAGGCAGCCTCGGACTGGGCGTCATCGGCCAGTGGACGACCTATGCCCGCGACCTGATGCTGGACCGCTTCGAGGAACTTACCGGCGCCCGCATTTACCACATGTTCATCCTGCCAGGCGGTGTGCGAGATGGTCTGCCCGAGGGCTTCGGGCAGCGCATGGAGGCCACCCTGCGCGAGATCGAACGCACGCTACAGGACGTCTTCGAGGTGATGTTCTGCAACGCCGTGTTCAAGCGGCGCACCGTCGGCCTGGGCGTGATCGCCCCGGACTGGCTGGAAGCCTACGGCGTCACCGGTCCGAATGCGCGTGCGGCCGGTGTGGCCAAGGATGTGCGCCGCGACCAGCCCTATCTGATTTATCCCGAACTCGAATTCGAACCGGTGATCGGCTACGACTCGGATATCTATACCCGTTCCGATGTACGCCGGCGCGACCTGCTGATGTCGGTGGATCTGGTCCGCCAGATCCTGGGCAAGATGCCGCACGATGGCCCCATCCTGGCCCGGATGCCCAGCATGCTGCACTGGAAAATCCCGCGCGGCGAAACCTACGTACGGGGCGAATGTTCGCGCGGCGAATATGGCTACTATCTGGTCACCGACGGCAGTGGCTATCCGCGCCGGGTCAATGTGCGTGGCCCGTCCTACACCCATGCCATGACCTTGCTGGAGCGGATGATCGTCAACGTGAACATTTCCGACGTCGCCTCGCTCATGGTGTCTTTGCACACCTATCCGCCCGAGATTGAACGATGAGCGAGAGATAAGCATGGCGATACGCGACCTCCTTTCCCCCTTTACCGCCTGGAAGAATCTGCTGCGCGATCCGGTCGGCATTGCCGATCCGCTGAACCGGCCGGCCGCACCGCGCTATCGCGGCTTCCACAAGAACGATGTCGAAAAATGCATCGGCTGCGGCACCTGCGAAACCATCTGCCAGAACGGCGCCATCGACATGCTTGCGGTCGTGGGCATCGATACCAAAGAGGGCGATTCCGGCTTGCGTCCGCGCATCGATTACGGCCGCTGCTGCTGGTGTGCCCTGTGTGTCGACGTGTGCATGACCGGTTCGCTGACCATGTCCAACGAATACACATGGGTCGAGCGCGATCCCGACCAGTTTCGTTTCACGCCCGGCGTTGACAAGAAGCCCTGGGACCAAGCCCGGCTCGGTTATCACCGGCCGGAGGGCCATAGGCTCTTCGCCCAGACCCGGATCTCCATGGGTGAAATGGAGCCGGGGACGCGCATCGGCTCGTTCGCCGAGATCGTCGACGGCTACAGCATCGAACAGGCCCGCCTGGAGGCCGACCGCTGCGTGGCCTGCGGACTGTGCGTCGCCACGTGTCCCACCCACATGGCGATCCCGCAATACATCGCCGCCGTGCGCGATGGTGACTACGAGCGCGGCTTGCGCCTGCTCTATGAGTCCAACCCGCTTTCCGGGATTTGCGGCCGGGTCTGCACGCACAAGTGCGAAACCGCTTGCGCTGCCCGGCACGAGGGCGACCCCATCGCCATCCGCTGGCTCAAGCGCCACATCATGGACCAGGTGTCGCTGGAACAATGTAAACAGGCTGTCGGCGGCCCAGGCGCGGCCACGGGCAGGAAGGTCGCCATCGTCGGCGCCGGCCCGGCCGGCCTGACCACTGCCTTCGACCTGGCCAAAATGGGTCACGGCGTCACCGTGTTCGAGGCGCTGGACAAGCCCGGTGGCATGACGCGCTGGGGCATCCCGGAATACCGCCTGCCCTATGATTGCATCGATCAGGATGTGGACGTCATCCGCTCCCTGGGCGTCGATATCCGCTGCAACGTACGCATCGGCGAAGATGTCACGCTCGACCAACTGCGGCATGACCACGACGCCGTCCTGCTCGCCATCGGCCTGCAACAGGGGCGTCAGACCCGCATTCCCCACTCCGAACATGAGAAGGTGTTCCGGGCCGTCGACCTGCTGCAAAAGATTACGGCCGGCCTGCCCTTCGAACTGCCCCACTGCGCGGTGGTGATCGGTGGCGGCAACGTCGCCATGGATATCGCGCGCTCACTGGCACGCATGCAGAAGCAGCAGTTCGGGCAGGTCGATGTGGTCGTGACCGCGCTGGAAGACCAGCAGCACTTCATGGCCGATCCCGACGAGATCAAGGAAGCCCTGGAGGAAGGCATCCTCATCCGCGACAAGTGTGGTCCGCAAGGCTGCGAGATCGACACCGGCGGCAAGTTGATCGGCCTGCGCACATGGAAAGTGCTCTCCATCCTCGACGGGAAAAAACGCTTCGCGCCAAAATACGACGCAGCGGACGAAACCATCCACGCCTGTGACACGGTGATCGAAGCCATCGGTCAGTTCGCCGACACCACCTTACTGGGCGAGGCCCTGACCGAAGCCCTGGAATGGGAGCGGGGCCGGATCAAGATCGACGCCGATGGCCGTACTTCAGAGGCTTGGCTCTGGTCCGCGGGCGACTGCGTTGCGGGTCCCGACGTGGTGCACGCCGTCGCCGACGGCCACCGCGTCGCCGCCAGCATGGACCGCCATTTCAAGGACATGGGAGAAAAATCATGAGCGAGCACGCAGGCCACGATGAGAGCGCCACGCATGGCTTTGATCGCATCCGCGCCAAGAAAACCCTGAAGGAAATCCTTGAGGTGGCGACCTCCTTCGAGGCGACCGCGCGCGATTTCTACACGTCCCTGATTCCCAAGGTCAGCAAGAAACTGCGCTGGTTGGTGGAAGAACTCGCCGCGGAAGAGGCCATGCACTTCCAACTGTTCATCGACCTGGCTGCGCGTCCCGACTTGGCCGAACAGGTGGGCGCCTGGGTGGCGACGCCGGAAAACGACCGCAAGTTCTCCGACGCGGTGCTGCTGCCCGACCTGGGCGAACAACCGGACGACCAGACCTTGCTGCGCTATGCGCTGGGCCGTGAGCACACCGCGATGCAGCAATACCAGTCACTGGCCGATGGCACCGAATCCGGCCCCATCCATGACCTGTTCGTGTATCTGGCCAATGAAGAGACCAAACACAAGAACGAACTGGAACGGCTCTACTACGAGGTGGTCCACAGCGGCGGCGTCTGATCCTTGGCTTTCGTAGCCACGCCAGCCGGGAATGTCAGGATGATTTATCCCGTTCGATGAGCGCATAGGCGCTGTGGTTGTGGATGGACTCGAAGTTCTCCGCTTCCACCACATAGGCATCGATGCGGGCGTCGGTGTTCAGGGCCGCGGCGACGTCGCGCACCAGGTCTTCCACGAACTTCGGGTTTTCGTAGGCCTTTTCCGTGACGTATTTCTCGTCCGGACGCTTCAACAGGCCGTAGAGCTGGCTGGAAGCGTTTTCCTCGGCGATATTGATCACGTCTTCGATCCAGACGAAGGCGTTGGTGCGCACCGTGATGGTGACGTGGGAGCGCTGGTTGTGGGCGCCGTACTGGGAAATTTTCTTGGAGCAGGGGCACAGGCTGGTGCAGGGTACCAACACCTTCATGGTCTGTAGGTATTTCCCGTCCTTGATCTCGCCGATGAAGGTGACGTCGTAGTCCATCAGGCTCTGCACCCCGGACGCCGGCGCCTTCTTGTTGACGAAATAGGGGAAGTTCATCTCGACGTGCCCGGACTCCGCTTCCAGCTTCACCACCATCAGGCGCAGCATCTGCTCGAAGGACTCCACCGAAAACTCGCGCTCGTTGCCGTTCAGGATCTCGATGAAGCGGGACATATGCGTCCCCTTGAAGTGGTGCGGCAGATACACATACATGCCGAAGGTGGCGATGGTGTGCTGTACGCCACCGGTCTTGTCCAGCACCTTGACCGGATGGCGGATGGCCTTGATGCCAACCTTGTCGATGGCGATCTTGCGCGAGTCCGGGTAGTTCTGGACATCGGCTATCGGTGCCTGGGTAGGGCAGGGGGCGGCGGTCTCACAGACCGATTCGCAGGTGCTCATGGCTCATTTCCTGTATGCGGGGTCGGCGCATTATAAGCGATGACTAATGGTTGAGTAAATAACTCGGGATTGGGCGTGGTGGTTTATTCGTCGTAGTGACATCGGAGAAATTGACCACGCGCGTGGTAGACCCATAGGAGATGCGACGAGTTTAGACGATCCTGCTGTAGGAGCGATTTCAGCCGCGTACGAGTCAGGAACGGTGCGAACCCCACTTTCAGTGTGCCGCCTCCCAGTTCGGGCCCACGCCCACTTCCGCTTTCAGGGGCACGGCCAGTTCGGCCACACCCGCCATTTTTTCCGCAAGCCCGATTCGGACGGTCTCCAGCTCGTCCTGCGGCACTTCCAGCACCAGTTCGTCGTGGACTTGCATGATGAGTTTCGATTTCAGGTCGGCGTCGTCCAGCCAGTCCTGCACCGCGATCATCGCCAGTTTGATGAGATCCGCAGCCGTGCCCTGCATGGGAGCATTGATGGCGGCGCGCTCTGCCCCCTGGCGGCGGCTGCCATGGATGTCCGGCAGATACAGGCGGCGGCCGAACAGTGTTTCGACGTAACCGTATGTCTTCGCCTGTTCGCGGGTGCGCGCCATGTACAGGGCCACACCGGGATAGCGCGCGAAATAGCGGTCGATGTAGGCCCGCGCCACCACCCGCTCCACATTCAATTGGGAGGCGAGACCGAATTCCGACATGCCGTAGATCAGGCCGAAGTTGACCGCCTTGGCCATGCGCCGCATATCCGGCGTGACGGCTTCGAGTTCCACGCCCTGCACTTCGGCGGCGGTGGTGCGATGGATGTCGGCTTCGAGCGCGAAGGCGTCGAGCATGCCGGCGTCGTTCGACAAGTGCGCCATGATGCGCAACTCGATCTGCGAATAGTCGGCGGAGACGATCACGCAACCGGGTTCGGCGATGAAGGCTTCGCGAATCTTGCGGCCTTCCTGGCTGCGCACCGGGATATTCTGCAAATTGGGGTCGGAGCTGGACAGTCGCCCGGTGACCGCCACCGCTTGTGAATACGTGGTGTGTACACGCCCTGTGGCAGGGTTGACCATGGTGGGCAGCTTGTCCGTATAGGTCGATTTCAGCTTCGCCAGGCTGCGGTACTCCAGGATCAACTTGGGTAGTGGGTGGTCCAGAGCCAGTTCCTGGAGCGCATCTTCATTGGTGGAAGGCACGCCGCCCGGCGTCTTCTTCTTCGGTTTCAGGCCCAACTGGCCGAACAGGATTTCTCCCAGTTGCTTGGGCGAATTGAGGTTGAACGGCTGTCCCGCGGCCGTGTGTACCTTGCCCTCGATTTCCAGCATCTCCCGGCCCAGGGTGACGGAATGCGCCCTGAGCAGGTCCGCATCGATCTTCACCCCGGTGCGCTCCATGCGCGCGAGTATGGGCAACAAAGGCAGTTCGATCTCGCGATAGACCCGCTCCAGTCCAGGCTCCCGCTGGACTGCCGGGTACATGGCCTGGTGCAGTCGCCGCGTGATGTCGGCGTCTTCCGCCGCGTAAGCGGTGGCGGTTTCGATGTCCACCTGGTCGAAACCGATCTGGTTCGCGCCCTTGCCGCAGACCTCTTCGAACTTGATGGTGCTTTCCCCCAGATGCCGCGCGGCCAGGGTGTCCATGTCGTGGCGCAGGTGCGCTTCCAGCACATAGGACTGCAACAAGGTGTCGTGGGCAATGCCGGCGAGGTGCACACCGTGATTCATCAGCACATGCCAGTCGTATTTCAGGTTCTGCCCGACTTTTCGCACGCTGGCGTCTTCCAGCAGGGGCTTGAGTTTTTCCAGGGTTTCGGCCAGAGGCAGTTGCGCCGGCGCTCCGGCATAGCGGTGGGCCAGGGGCAGATAGGCAGCCTCCCCCGCTTGCGTGGAAAAAGACAGGCCCACCAGCCGCGCCCGCATCGGGTCCAGGGAAGTGGTCTCGGTGTCGAGGCAGACCAATTCGGCGGAGTAGAGTCTTTCCAACCAGCGGGCGAGAGCGGCTTCGTCGAGTAGGGTTTCGTAATGGCGGGGTAGGGCTCCCTCCTCTGCAATTGGGGGCGGGTTGGGCAGAGGGGAGGGGGTGGCCGGTTCCGGCACGGATACCCCCCCTCTTCCCTCCACGGGAGAGGGGGGCAATTCCCGCAGCCAGGCGCGAAAGCCATGGATTTCAAACGACTCGGCGAGTTTCTCCGTATCTTCGTGGCGCCAGGTCAGCGCATGCACCGGCTCTTGCAAGTCCACATCGGTCTTTACCGTGATCAGTCGCCTCGCCTGCGGCAACCAGTCGAGCGCGTTGCGCAGATTCTCTCCGGCCACGCCCTTGACTTCGCCGGCGCGGGCCATGAGGGCATCCAGTCCGTCATATTCGGCGAGCCATTTCACCGCCGTCTTCGGCCCCACTTTGGCGACCCCCGGCACGTTGTCCACGCTGTCGCCCACCAGGGTGAGGTATTCGACGATGCGCCCGGGAGGCACGCCGAACTTGGCCAGCACCCCGGCCTCGTCCAGCACTTCGTTGCTCATGGTGTTGATGAGGCGCACTTTGGGCGTGACCAGTTGCGCCAGATCCTTGTCGCCGGTGGAAATCACCGTGTCCATGCCCGCGGCCTCGGCCCGCTTCGCCAGGGTGCCGATCACGTCGTCGGCCTCCACGCCCTCGATCATCAGCAAGGGCCAGCCCAGGGCGACGACTGCCTCGTGCAGGGGGGCGATCTGAGCAACCAGATCATCCGGCATGGCAGGGCGCTGCGCCTTGTATTCGGGATACCAGTCGTCGCGGAAGGTCTTGCCTTTCGCATCGAAGACGCAGGCGGCGTAGCGACAGGGAAATTCGCGGCGCAGCTTTTTCAACATGCTGATGACGCCATACAGCGCCCCGGTGGGCTGGCCCGCGGGGTTACGCAGGTCGGGCAGGGCGTGGAAGGCGCGGTAGAGGTAGGACGAGCCGTCTACCAGCAGGAGGGTATCGGACATGGATGCCTCATCGTGGAGTGGCGGCATTGTAGTGGGATGCGCCCACAGTTTCGCCGCCTGGAGTGAGCTGCTTCACCTTACAAAGCTAGACATCCCTTTACAATATGCCATGATTTTCCGACCGAACACAGGTCGCGTGGGTAGGCCTTGTGTGGATGTCGAACCGAACATTGTGAACCAGGTGGAAATACATGTCAGGAATAATCGGACGTTGGTTGAAAACGGCTCTCGCCGCGATGGCGATCGTGGGTCTGATGGGAGTGGGCGGTGCAGGGGCGGCCACGACGGTCGACCTGGGGGTCTCCAGCTACACCTGGTCGCCGAATCTGGTGGTCCACAACGGCACGGCGACCTTCAGCGCCACGGTCACCAACAACGACCAGTTCGGCTCGGCCGACGGGCTGACCTTGACGGTGGCTCTGCCCAGCAACGTGGACTTCAGCACAGCCACCACCGCGTCCACGTTGCCCGGCGGCTGTGTCCTTCCCAATCCGTACACCACTCTGACCTGCACCAAGACTACGCTGGCTGCCCTGGCGACCTGGACGGTGAGCTTCAAGGGCATCGGTTCGACTTCCGGCGTGCAGAACTCCACGGCTAGCGTCGTCGCCACCGCCAACATCGACAACAATTCCGGCAATGACAGCCTCACCCAGCCCGTCACCGAAATCAACGGTGCTGATCTGGCCGTGACCACGACCGGCGTTAGCGGTTGTTCTGGAACCACTTCCGGCACGACGACCTGTGCCACGACAGCGGGCTCCAATTACAGCTTCACAGTGAATGTCAGCAATAACGGCCCGGACGCGGCCAGTACCTTCAACGTCACCAATAATTTGCCGGCCGTCGCCGATTTCACTTATGCGTCGGCGAGTGGTACGGGTTGGTCTTGCAGCCATACCGGCACCACCGTGACTTGCGGTTACTCCGGATTGAATTCCGGCGCGTCTGCTGCACCCATCACCATCACCGGTCAGGTCATCACCAGCGCCGGTACCATCACCGATGGCGCTTCGGTCGCCAGTACCGATGCCCTAACGGGTGACCCGGTTTCCAGCAACAACGGGCCCTCCCAGGTGGTGGTCAACGTGGTCCCCGGCACCAATCTGCAAGCCAACAAGACCCTGGTCTCGGCGGTCACCGGCTTGACAAGCTTTACAGCGGGAGAAGCGGTCAACCTGACACTCTCGGCCAGCAACACCGGCACCCAGAGCGCGGCAGGGATTAGCGTGAGCGACACGATATCGGGCGACTTCTCTATTCCATCGCCGCTGGGCGTCAGCGGTTGTTCGGCCACAGGTCAGGTGGTCACCTGCACGGTGGGCGCGCTGGCCGCCGGCGCGACTTCCAGCCCTTTCGTCATTCCCTTGACGGTGGTCGCCAGCCCGACTTTGGGTAGTGGTTCCAATAGCGCCAGTGTCGCCCGTACGGATGGCACGGCCGGCAGCAACACGCCCGTCACGGTGAACTACAGCATCGTCGCGCCCTTCGCCCATCTGACGCTCACCAAGACCAAGACACCCAACCCCGTGGTCAATGCAGGGACCATGACCAGCACCATCACGGTGACCAATTCCAGCTCCTCCACTTCGGCCGCCACGGGCACGATCACGGTGACCGATGCGCTGGGAATCAATGAAACCTACGTCAGCAACACGAATAATGGTTGGAGTTGCTCGGCGTTACCGGCTTCTGGCACTTCGCAAACCGTGACCTGTACCTATGGTCTCGGGGCGGGTTCCCTGGCACGCGGCGCTTCCTTGCCCAATCTGGTCATTCAGACCACGGCGACGGGCATTTCTCTCGACACGCCGCAGAGCATCAGTAACACAGCTTGTACGGGTTACGGCACTTCCACCGGACAGAGCCCGCTGGACAATGCGGCGAACACTTGCGTGTCGAAGACGGTCACGGCCTCACTGAATCACGTGGATCTCAGTATCGCCAAGGTGGCGAGCATCGCCGCGCCCACCCATGTGCTGAGTACCGACAGCAGCTACACCTACACCTTGACGGTGTCCAACGCAGCAGGCAAAGACATTGCACCCACGGTCAACGTCTCCGACCCCTTGCCGGAGTGGTATAGCGCCAATGTTCTCAACAGCGCAGTCATCACCAGTCCGGGTACTGGGGAGTTGTGCAGTGTCGGCTCCACCGTCACCTGCACCCTGAAGAATCTGGCCGGCGGGTCTTCGCGGACCATCACCATCACCCTCAATCGGCCGGTGAAGGATGGTTCGTTCACCAACACGGCCACCGTTTCGACGCCGGATGCCATCGACGACGTTCCGGGAAACAACAGCGGCTCGGCCAGCGTCGTCATCGATGCCGTCGCCGACGTGGCGGTCACCGGCATCGCCGATGCCCCGCATCCGGTGAAAGTCGGCGAGTCGCTGACCTACACGACTTCGATCAAGAACAACGGCCCCAGTGTCGCAGCGAACGTGGTCGTGTATCACAGCATCGATGCCAGCAAAGTGAACTATGTCGCTGCTTCCGCGAGCCTGACGGGCAGCGGAAGCCCGAGTTGTGCCTATACGAATTCATTCGCAGCCGGTCCTTACACAGGCCAGGCCGGTGTCCAGTGTTCCGGCTTCAACATGGCGAATGGTGAATCGCGCCAGCTCACCTTCAAGGTGATTCCGGTCTATCCCTATCCGGACGGCAGCAGCTTCCCCTACGGCTACATCAGCAATGCCGCCATCACCACCACCACGGCCGAAAGCAGCAGTAGCAACAACACCGGGAGCAACACCGCTTCCGTAACCATCCAGGCACTGGATCTCTCGGTGACGAATACCGATAGCGGTTACGACCCGGTGGGTTTCGGCGGTTCCATCACCTATCAGATCACGGCCTCGAACAATGGACCCTCCCAGGCTACGAATTTCAAGCTGACGGTGACGCCAACGCCGCCAACGGGTGGTTCACCTTCGCCTTATACGATGGTTTTCAATTCTCTCGTTAGTGGGCCCACTGGCGCCACGTGTGGGGCGGGTACTGGCGCCGACACCGGCAAAATTGTCTGTATTTTGGCCTCCTCCAATGTACTGGCAGCCAATGCCAGTGCGGCTTTCCAGCTCAAGTTCGATACCGGCCCGTCACCTACCGATGCGCCCGCGTCATCGATTACTTACTCGGCCACGGCTACTGTGATTTCCAACGAAACGACGGCGGGCTACGACTCGCTGCCGGGCAACAACAGCGTTACCCAGACTACCACCGCCTTGCCGGTGACCGATCTGGCTGTGATCTCCAAGTCGGTCACCGCGGGTAGCCCGTTCAACCTCAATCAGCCCTTCACCTACACGGTCAAGGTCGGCAACAAAGGCCCTTCGCCGGCCAGTGGTGTCAAGGTGACCGACGTTTTGCCCGCGGGCTTGGTGGTGAATGGCGGTAATACGGCCATTGCGGTCACCGCGACTGGCTTCACCCTGAGCACGAGTAGCTGTTCGACTTCCGGGACATCCCCGGTGACTGTCACCTGCAACCTCGGCACCTTGCCCGCGGATGCGACCCTTGCCAGCGACTTCGTCACCATCGATATCCCGGTGCGCGCGGCCTACCAGGCCAGCGGCAGCTATGCCTTCAGCTTCAATACCAACCTGCCCAACACCGCCACGATCGCGCCCCTGCCCAACACCTCCTACGACCCGATTTCCGGCAACGACACTTCCAACACGGTCAACGTTCAAATCCAGAAATCCAGCATTTCCGGCACCGTCTACTCGGATAACAACCTGAACAACGGCATCGACTCCGGCGAAGGCCTCAACGGCGTCACGTTGACTCTCTCCGGCACGGACAGCTATGGCTACACCTATGGCACGAGCCAGACTTACGCCGCATTGACCGCGACCAGTAATTCCTCGGGCGTCTTCACCTTCGACAAGCTGCCGCCGGGCACCTGGCAGATCGTGGAGAACCAACCCTCCGGCTATGCGGATGTCTTCGAGACGGCCGGAAACGCGGGAGGCACGGTGCCAGCCGCGACTTGTGATGGAGTGACCAACTGTGCCAGCAGCATCGCCGCCAACACCATCTCCGCCATCACCCTGCCCGCCGCCACCGCCGCCACTGGCTATGTCTTCCAGGAATACCAGAACGCCACGGTCAGCGGCTACGTTTATTCCGACTTGAACAACGATGGTCAACGCGCGGCTTCAGGCGAGGCCGGCATTTCCGGCGTTACGGTTACGCTCACCGGCACCACCTACAACGGAACCGTGTACAGCGGCGGCACGGCGCTGACCACGACCACGAATGCCTCCGGCGTTTACACTTTCACCGTGCCTCCCGCCGATGCCAGCGGTTACACGGTCACGGAAACGCAGGCTTCCGGCTACTTGAACGGCAAGACCACGGCCGGCGCGGTGACGGGCACCAATGCCGTCGCGGGCACGGCCACCGGCGCCAACAGCGATGTGATCCAGGCCATCAAGGTGTATGCCAACGGGAGTTCCAGCAACAACAACTTTGGTGAACTGCTGCCGGCGAATCTCTCCGGTTATGTCTACATCGACGCCAACAACAACGCGACGCGGGACACGGGCGAAACCACGGGGGTGACCGGCGTGACCGTGTCCCTCGCCGGCACGGACGATCTGAATGCTGCCGTATCGCTCACCACGACCACCGCATCCAATGGCGCCTACAGCTTCACATCTCTGCGCCCAGGGAGCTATACGGTCACGGAAACCCAGCTTGCCAGCCTGACTCTGACCGGCGCACAGGCCGGCGCCAAGGGCGGTACGATCAACGGCAGCGTGCGTAGCGCCGGGACGGGCGTCGCCGGTTCCGGCAACAACGTCATTTCCGCCATCACGCTGGCCCCCAACGATACCGCCGGTGGCTACAACTTCGGCGAATCCGGGCAGGGGCTCTCCGGCTTCGTCTATGTCGACCTCAACAACAACGGCGTCAAGGACACGGGCGAACCGGGTATCGCCGGCGTGACCGTGACGCTATCCGGATCCACCAGCGATGACGTGAACGTGTGCGTGGCCATCAGCCCCAACCCCTGTACCGTCACCACCGACAGCAACGGCGGCTACGGCTTTGTCGGCCTGCCGGCCAGCAACGGCGCTGGCTATACACTGACCGAGCAGTCCCAGGCGAGCGCGCCTCTGTCCAGTTATGTCGACGGACTGGAACAACTCGGCACCGGCCTCGCCACCCCAGGCATGGCCAACAACGACAATTTCAGCGGCATCAATGTGCCGACCTCCGGATTCGGCAGCAACTACAATTTCGGCGAGAAGGGCGGCAGCCTCGCCGGCCTCGTCTATTACGACAAGGACAACAGCGGCGGCTTCAATAGCGGTGACAGTGGACTGGGAGGCGTGACGATTACGCTCAGCGGCACGGGGTGTTCCAGTCTGCCTGCCGGTTGGTGCACCACCACCACGGCCAGCGACGGCACTTACAGCTTCACGGGCCTGCCGACGGGAACCTACGCGCTGACCGAGACCCAGCCAGTCGATTACGCCAATGGCACGACGGCTTCCGGTAGTCCGGCGGGCACGAGCACCACGGGCACGGCCATCAGTGCGATTCCCCTGACGACGGCCGGGGCGAATGGAAGCGGATACAACTTCGGCGAGAAGAGCAACACGCTTTCCGGCTACGTCTACATGGACGCGAACAACGATGGCATCAAGGGCAGCGGCGAAGCCGGCATCCCCGGAGCCAGCGTTACCCTGTCGGGTAACACCGCTTCCGGTACCAATGTCTGCGCAACGATTCCGAGTTGTATCGCCACCACGGACGCGAACGGCCTGTATACCTTCGTCGGCCTGGACGTGGCCGGGGCGAGCGGCTATACGGTGACACTGACGCAACCTTCAAGCACCCTGGTTGGCAAGGTGACGGCGGGCACGCAAAACAGCGTCACCAAAGGCACGGTTGCCACTCATGCCATCAGCGGCATCGCTTTCGATGCCAATTACCCCGGCATCAGTTACAACTTCGGAGAACTGCAATCGACCTCGGTCTCCGGCGCGGTCTACCTCGACGTCAACAACAATGGTGCTCAGGATAGCGGTGATTTGGGACTGGCCGGGGTAGCCATCGCCTTGAATGGCACTGACGACCTGAACGCCGCGGTTTCCGCCAATACCAATACGGCAGCGGACGGAAGCTGGAGCTTCACCGGCTTGCGCCCCGGCACCTACACGGTGACCGAGACGCAGCCGGTGAATTACGCCGAGGGCACGAACACGGTGGGCAGCAAAGGCGGCTCGGCAGTGACCGATGTGGGCGTCGACAGCAAGTTCACCGGTATCAGCATCGCCTCCGGCAATGCCGCCAGCGCTTATCTCTTCGGCGAGAAGGGTGGGGTGATCTCGGGTTTTGTCTATGTAGATGCCAACGACAATGGCAGCAAGGATAACGGCGAAACCGGAATCGGTGGCGTCACCCTCACCCTGACTGGCACCAGCGTATCCGGGTCCAGTGTGAGCCTTGGCACCACGAGTGCGGCCGCGGACGGCAGCTATTCATTCAACGGACTGCCTGCGGCCAATGCCGCTGGATACATGCTCACCGAAACCCAGCCGGCCAACTATCTGGACGGCAAGGAGAAGGCGGGTAGCCTGGGTGGGACGGTCAATAACACCAGCTTTGGCAGTGCGCCGGCGCAAAATCTGATCAGTGTGATCCCACTGACGGCGGGCGCGGCCACGACGGACAACGATTTCGGCGAAACCCAGGCCGCTACCATCTCCGGCGTGGTCTATCTCGACGCGAACAACAACGGCATCCAGGACAATGGCGAAACCGGGATCAAGGATGTGACCGTGACCCTGAGCGGAAAGGATGACCAGAATCAGGACATCACTCAGACCGCGGTGACGGACGCGTATGGCGCGTATTCCTTTACCGGCTTGCGGCCTTCTTCCAGTGCGGGCTACATCTTGACCGAGACGCAGCCCACGGCTTACCTGGACGGACTGGAGACTCCCGGGAAGATCAATGGGGCCCAGGTAGGAACCGCGCCGAATACCGCTTTCGACGCCACGCCTGGCAACAACCAGATCAGCGCCATCGTCCTGGGCTCAGGCCAGAGCGGCAGTGCTTATCTCTTTGGCGAGCGCGGTGGCACCTTGCACGGCTACGTCTACTTCGATGAAAACAACGATGGCCTGATGGCCGGTAGCCTGGAGGTAGGGCTGGCGAACATTCATGTCACCCTGTCGGGCGCGATCAGCGGCGGCGGCGACGTATGCGCGGTGATCCCGACTTGCAGTACGACTACGGACGCGAGCGGGGCTTATTCCTTCGTCGTGCCGCCGGGTACCTACACGCTACAAAAGAGCCAGTCGGATGTCGCCACGAAATACTTGAGCGCATCGAACCAGGCGTTATATGCCGATGGCAAGGAAACGGCAGGCGTGGCCGGTGGCACGGTGGACAACAGCCACTTCGGCAGCAACCCCGGGTACAACAGCATCAGCGGTATTGTGGTCACCCCTTCCATCCTGGCCAGCAACAATGGCGACCTGGGCGGCTACCTCTTCGGGGTGGACACGGCGGCGGCGGAATCGAACTCGCTCGTTCCGCCCATCATCAGCGGTTATGTCTATCAGGACTTGAGCCATAAACGCATCCGTCCGACTACGGGGTCGACGCCAAGCCTGGTCAACGGCTGGACGGTCGCTCTCACGGCCACACTGAGCGATAACAGCAAGGAAGTGATCTGCGTAGTCCAGACTGCGGCAGATGCGAACGGCGACCCGGGCTTTTACCATTTCGATAACCTTGCCTGCGCGGCGGCTTATCCGAAATGGAAGAACGGACTGCCATATAGCACCTGGGTGTCGAGTCCGGGCGTGACCTATTCGAGTTTCGCCATTTCGTTCTCCAATCCAGGCGGCGTCGTGTCCAATACGGATGCGCAGTCTCTGGGAGGGGCCGGACAGCCCAGGACGATCGGCAACGCGGCTCAGATTGCAGCCATCACCTTGCATCCGGGCGATGACATCATCGAGCAGAACCTGCCGCTCGATCCTTCCGGCGTGGTCTACGACGCCATCAGTCGGCAGACGCTCAAGGGGGCGGTCGTGACCCTATCGCAAGGCGGCACGGCGGTCGATCCCACCTGCCTGGTGTCCGGGCAGAACCCGGAGACCACGGGCAGCGATGGCTTCTACCAGTTCCTGTTGCTACCGAGTTGTTCGCTGCCCAGTGCCACCTACGCCATCACGGTGGCCGCTCCCACGGGCTATGCAAGCGGTTCCTCGACCATGATTCCGCCGACGGCGGCACCGCCTTTGCTGCGGTTCGACGGAATCGCCGCCACCTTGGGCGACGTCGATCCGATTCAATCCCAGGCCGGACCACCCGCCCTGGGCGGGTTGACCCGCTATTACCTGAATATCCCCTTGACGCTCACCGGGGTTACCGCCACCAGTTCGTCCAATGTGGTCAACAACCATATCCCGCTCGATCCGGTGAGCCCGGGCGTGATCCTGATGAGCAAGAGCACGCCGCTCCTGAACGTCTCCAAGGGTGATCTGGTGCCTTACGTCATCACCGCGACCAATCAGGCGGCCGGCAGCTTGCCCCTGGGTAACATCGATGTGGTCGACACCATCCCGCCGGGCTTCGCTTACAAGAAGGGTTCGGCCGTGTTGGGTAACGTGCGTTCCGAACCGCTACTCATAGGCCGCGTGTTGAAATGGCCGAAGCTGTCATTCACCGGCAACGAGACGAAGACCTGGAAGATGTTGTTGGTCACGGGTGCTGGGGTGAGCGAGGGCGAATACACCAACATCGTCTGGGCAATCAACGATCTGACCGGCGGGGTGGATTCCAATGTCGCCGCTGCCACCGTGCGCATCGTTCCGGACCCCACCTTCGATTGCTCGGAGATCATCGGCAAGGTGTTCGACGACCAGAACACCAATGGCTACGAGGACGAGGGCGAGCCGGGGCTGCCCAATGTGCGCGTGGTCACGGTCAACGGCTTGTTGGTGACGACCGACAGGGAAGGCCGCTTCCATGTGGCTTGCGCCGATATCCCGCAGGATCTGCGCGGCTCCAACTTCATGATGAAACTGGATGAACGCACTCTGCCTTCGGGCTACCGCGTCACCACCGAGAACCCGCGGGTGGTACGCACGACTCGCGGCAAGATGGTGAAGCTCAACTTCGGCGCGGCCATCCATCGCGTCGTACGCCTGGAACTGTCCGACGCCGCCTTCCGGGGCGGTCACGCCGAGCCCGGTGTCGCCCTGGCGCGTGCTCTGGACAAGTTGCCCACCAGCTTGCGCGTGAAGCCTTCGGTGCTGCGCCTGGCGTATCGCACTGGCCGCGGCGACGCCAGTCTGGCGAAAGACCGATTGCGCGCAGTCAGGGAACGCATCGAGGCGCTATGGAAAGCCCAGGGGTGCTGTTACACCCTGGTGTTCGAGGAAGAAATCTTTGAGCGCGCGCCCGCCGGGAGTGCGAAATGATCGCCATGCAAAAGAAGTTGCTGTGCCTGCTGCTCGCATCCAGCCCGGTGTTCGCCGCCGATGAACCGCGCTTCTGCCAGGTGGAGGGCAGTTGCACACCCTGTAGCCAGAGCAGCGGCTGTAGCCATGTCAACGGACAACGCATCGACCATGGCGCCAGCCTGGGCGCGCGTTCCACGCCGGCCAACGGCGAGCTGCAGTTGACGACGGAAACCTTCGTGCTCTCGGACGCGGATCCGGTTCCTCCCCCGCAGAAGGCGCCGGCACCGACGCCGGCGCCCACCCCGCTTGTCGCACCCGCGCCTATCCTCCTGCCCCAGGACTCTGCAGAAGCGCGGACGCCTTCCGCGGAGGGACGTCTGGGGCCGGCAGCCCCGACCACCCGCACCATCGTGGAGCCGGGTGAGCGCAGCGAGCTCGCACCTTCTTCCTTCATTTCCGGCGGCAGCGAGATGGGGGAGACGCTCAAATCGCGCCTGGAGCAGTTGGTGGAGCACTTGAAGCCGCATCAGAAACTGCGCCTGGAAGTCATCGGGCACACCGACAACCAGCATCTTTCCCGCGCCTGCCGGGCGAAATATCGCGATAACCATGGATTGGGCCAGGCCCGCGCCGACATCGTCGCGACTTATCTTGGAGCTCGATTGGGGCTCGCAGCCGATCGCATCACGACCGCCAGCCACGGCCCGGATCGGCCACTGACCAGCAACGATACTTTGGCCGGCATGGCGCAGAACCGCCGCGTCGAGATCCACGCCTGGTACGAGGACGAGCGCCAGGAAGTGGTGCCGCCGGCTCCACCCATGCCCGCCCCCGCTCCCGTCGTTGTCGTACCCGCACGCGCACCCGAGCCCGTCGTGGCCGCGCCGACCCCCGTGATTCCGTTGCTGCCAGCACCGCCGCGTTCCTGCGCGGAAGTGCTGGCATCGCGCACCCGCGCCGAGGATCTGCCGTTTCGCATCAGCATCGATGGCGTGACGGAATCCGAGGAGGGCCAGGGCGTCATCGACCCGGACATCCAGCGTTGTACCGACGTTGCCCTGGAGAAAGCCGACATCCAGATCCGCTACGATAGCCTGGAGCAGACCCCGGTGCTCAACGCTCACGCCTGGCCCAATGCCGTGGTGCGGGGTGGTGTGGTGGAGATCACCGGCTGGAGCAACTATCAGGCTTACATCGCTCGCGCCGAGGTGCGTATATTCGCGGCCGACGCGACCACCCAGGGTACGCCGCTGGCAGTGCTGCCGCTGCAACTCGGACAGTCGCTCGCCTGGCATGTGCCGAGCCTGAAGGGCGACCATGTGGTCTACGTGTTGCGCGTCTACGATGGCCACGGCCATTTCGACGAGACCCGGTCCAGGGCGATCGAATTGACCGACCGGGCGCGTCCGGCCCAAGACGTGGACAAGCGCGAGCGCGAGTTGCTGGCGGGCTACGGCGAGAACAGTCTGTCCATCCACAACATCCAGGTTCATGGGGGCGCGGTGACCGCCAACGGCAGTGGCATCAAGCCGGGCGAGACGGTGAGTTTCCTGGGCCAGTCGCTGCCCGTGGATGCCAAGGGGAAGTTCGCCGCGCGCCAGATCCTGCCCGCCGGCCCGCATGTGGTGGAAGTCGAAGTGAAGAAGCCGGATGGCAGCAGCGCGCGCTATGACCGTAACCTTTCCATCGCCGACGACGACTGGTTCTACATGGGTCTGGCCGATCTCACCGCAGGTCGCAATTCCACGAATAACAGCGCAGCGGCGCAACTGGTGAGCGTCGACCCTACCGATCATTACGACAACAAGACCTATGTCGATGGCCGTCTGGCGTTCTATCTCAAGGGCAAGGTGAAGGGCGAGTGGCTGCAAGACGACTGGCAGCTCACCGCCAGCGCCGACACCCGCGAGCAGCCGCTGCGGAGCCTGTTCACCAACTTCGCCGAGAAAGACCCGCGCTACCTTCTGCGCAGCCTCGACGCGAACAAGTATTACCCGGTCTACGGGGATGATTCCACGACGATCGACGACGCACCCACCCAGGGCAAGTTCTTCGTGCGCATGGCTCGCGGCGATTCGCGTATCCTGTGGGGCAGCTTCAAGACCAGCCTCACCGGCACCCAGTTCGCCAACTTCAGCCGCGCCCTCTATGGCGCCGACGTCAAGCTGGTGTCCGATTCCGCCACGAAGTACGGCGAAAAGCGCGGCACGCTGGAAGCGTTTGCCGCCGATCCGGGTACGTTGCAATCGCGCGAGGAATACCGTGGAACCGGCGGTTCCCTCTACTACCTGCGCAACATCGATATCACGCCGGGCTCGGAACGCGTGTGGCTGGAGATCCGCGACAAGGATTCCGGCCTGGTCCTCCAGAGCCAGCAACTGGTCGCGGTGCAGGATTACGACGTGAACAATCTGCAAGGCCGCATCACCCTGCGCGAGGCACTCGCCTCCACCGCGGGTTCGGGCACTCTGGTGCAATCCGGCAACCTCGGTGGTAACCCGCAGTATCTGGTGGCTACCTACGAATACGCCCCCGGCGTGACTTCCGTGAGCAGCATGGTGGTCGGCGGGCGAGCGAGCGCCTGGTTGAACGATTCCCTGCAAGTGGGTACCACGGCCTACCGTCAGGACGGGCCGGTGCAGCGCCTCAAGGACGTCGACGCGACCTGGCGTTACAAGCCGGGTACCTACGTGAAGATCGAAGGCGCGCGCAGCGAGGGTGCTGGCACTGCCACGCAGACCTCGCAGGATGGCGGCTTCAGTTTCAATCCCGTGGCAGCGACCGGAGCACGGGCCAACGCGCAAAGGGTCGAGGCCGCGGTCGATCTGGCGGACGTCTCGAATGCCCATGGCAAGGCCACTTACTATTGGGAAGACAGACAGGCCGGATTCTCCGGGCCGGGCCAGATCACCTTCGAGAGTGCGACGGCTCAGAGCGAAGCCACGGTCCAGCAGGGCGGCAGCCTCACCGAACAGTTGAGCGCCAAGACCGATGTGAGAGTGAAGGTTGACTCGAAGTCTGCGCCCAGCCAGTCCACCAAGGCATCCGAGGTCGATGTCGGCCACGTGCTCAACGCCAACTGGAAGGCGAGCGTGGGCGTGCGCGGCGACGACAGGGTGACCAACGTGGCCAATGCGAGCTCCATCCTGTCGCAGAATGGCCACCGGGTCGATGCCGTGGCGCGAGTGGATTACACGCCGGACGCAGCCGCCGGCTGGACCGCCTATGGCTACGGCCAGGGCACGCTGGAGAAGAGTGGGTCTCGTACCGAGAATGACCGCGTCGGCCTGGGTGGCGAGCGGCGCATCAACGACCGCTTCAAGCTGCTCGGCGAGGTGTCGGACGGCAATGGCGGTCTGGGTTCCAAGATCGGCGGCGACTGGCAGGTGGACGACCGTTCCAGCTTCTACACGAACTATTCTCTCTCCCCGGACCGTAGCGACGACGGCTTCAGCAGTCGTGCCGGCTTGCTCACCGTCGGTGGCAGGACCCGCTACACGGATACACTCAGCGTCAACGCCGAGGAGCGCTACCAGTACGGTAACGGCCCTTCCGGCCTGATTCATGCCTTTGGTCTGGACCTCGCCCCCAACGACCGCTGGAACTATGGCGTCAAGATGGAATCCGGGAAGTTGTCCGATCCCCTAGCCGGCGACACCAACCGCCAGGCGCTGGGCTTGAGCATGGGCTACCACGAGGGGCCCACGCGTTACGCCAGTGCCCTGGAGTACCGCAGTGATGACAACAGCCTCAGCGGCTCCCAGGTGACCTGGTTGATGAAGAACACCCTGGGCTATCAGGTCGATCCGGACTGGCGTTTCCTTGGTCGCCTGAACTTCTCCACTACCAGCAGCCCCGCCCTGCAAAACGGGGATTATCTGGAACTGGTCACGGGTTACGCCTGGCGTCCGGTGAAGAACGACCGCTGGAACACCCTGTTCAAGTACACCTATCTGCATAACGTGCCAACCCTGGGTCAGGTGGATGCGACCGGAATGGGCTATGCCCAGAAGAGCCATGTGCTCGACCTGGACACGATCTACGACATTCGTCCCTGGGTCTCGGTCGGCGCCAAGTTGGGCGTGCGCCGCGGCGAGTTGCAGGACACGACCCTGGGCGGCGACTGGTATACCTCGACGGCCTGGCTGGGCATCCTGCGCGCGGACTGGCACTGGGTGCATGAGTGGGACCTACTGACCGAGGTGCGCATGCTCGACGCGAGTACGGCTAGCAGCAGCCAGACCGGCGCGCTGGTGGGCGTCTACAGGCACCTGAACAAGCATGTAAAACTGGGCGGAGGCTACAACTTCACCCACTATTCGGACGACCTCATCGATCTTTCCTACCGCTCCCACGGCTGGTTCATCAACCTGATCGGGACAATGTAACCGTAGATTCATGCGGCATGGGTGCGTCTCCGGCAAGGGGCGAGGAGGGGGCTACAATCGCGCCACCTCTCCCCGTGTGCGCCACCCATGTACAAACCTAAAATTCCTTCCATGGTCGATCCGGGTGGTAGCCAGGAGGCCAATCTGTCAGCGCGCGAGTCCTGGCGCGTGTTCGAGATCATGTCCGAGTTCGTCGAGGCCACGGAGCGCCTGGCCCCCATTCGTCCTGCGGTCTCCATCTTCGGCAGCGCCCGGGTCGCGCCGGATTCGGCCTACTACGCACTCACCGAAAATATCGCTCGGAAGCTGTCGGACGCCGGTTTCGCGGTGATTTCCGGGGGTGGGCCGGGGGTGATGGAGGCGGCCAACAAGGGCGCCTTCTTCGGGCATTCACCCAGCGTCGGCCTGAACATCCAGTTGCCCCACGAGCAGCGCAACAATCCTTTCCAGGACATCAGCCAGACCTTCCGCCATTTTTTCGCGCGCAAGGTGATGTTCGTGAAATTCGCCAGCGCCTATGTGGTCATGCCGGGCGGCTTCGGTACCCTGGACGAGCTCATGGAAGCGCTGACTCTAGTACAGACCGGCAAGACGCCGCGCATTCCCATCATCCTGGTGCAGTCGTCTTTCTGGGGCGGGTTGGTGGACTGGTTTCGCAGCCATCTCGTGCGCGAAGGCATGATCGACCCCGCCGACATGGATCTGATCCAGGTGATCGACGAACCCGACCTGGTGGTCGCGGCCATCTTCAGCCATTATGAAACCCGTGGCTTCGAGCCATCGCCGCAGGAACGGGAGATCCTGTTCAATCTGTGAGCGAGTGGCGAGTGCCGGGGCGTGTAGAATTCGCGCATTCCTTGGAAGACCGTCATGACGCGTACCTCTGCCTTTCTGCTCACCAGCTTGCTCGCTTGCGCGGCCCATGCCGATGCGCCCAAGCTGCAACCTCTGCCCGACATTCCGCCGCCGCCGGGCGTAGTCGACCCAGCGCTGGAGCCGCAGATCACCATCCGCCAGCATGGCGGCGAGCGTGTGGAAGAGTTTCGCATCAGGGGGCACCTCTACATGATTCGGGTCACCCCGCCGCATGGCCATCCTTACTACCTGATCGACCAGCGCGGCGATGGCGCGATGCACCGATTTGACGAACTCTCCCCCAACTTCCAGGTGCCCATGTGGGTCATCACGGAGTTTTGAGCGCCCTCCAGCCGGCTTTTTTCAGCGCGCCCCGCGTTTCATGAACGCACTCACCCTCTCGCGCCCCAAGGCCGCGGCCGGCGTTTTCTGGGTCAAGGAAGGCTGGCGCATCTTCAGGCTGGCGCCGGTCCCCTGGATGGGCATGACCGCATTCGCCTTCATGGTGATACTCGCCGTGAGCCTGATACCCTGGATCGGCCAGTACATCATTGAACTGCTTTCCCCCTTCCTGGTGGCGGGCTATTTCTCCGCCAGTCGCGCGGCCGTGGCCGGAGAACCGGTCACCTTTTTGCATCTGGGTGCCGGGGTGCACCGCGGCCGCATTGCCCTGTTACGCATAGGTATGTTTTACCTGGCCGGTTCCCTGATTATCTTCGGCCTGATCCACTTGTTCACCGGCAGCGACGTGCGTGCCCTGATGCAGCAGGCGCAGGATCCCGGCAGCCTGTCTCCTGAGGCGTTCAATCGTCTCATCGGTTCCGTCCTGCCGGGTATGCTGCTGGCCATGGTCATGCTCACGCCCTTGCTCATGGCCACCTGGTTCTCGCCCGGTCTGGCGCTGTTCGAGGATTTTCCCGCTGGGCAGGCACTCTGGTGGAGCCTCTGGGCCTGCTGGGTGAATTGGCGCCCCGTCCTCTATTACAGCCTGATCCTGGGCTTGCTGGGTGCGGTCGCCCTGGCCATCCCCTTTGGCTTGGGGCTGCTGGTGTTTCTGCCGCTGGCACTGATCTCCACCCATGTCGCTTACCGGATGATCTTCATACCCGCGCAGACGTCGCAGATGGAGTCGGCTGAGTTGCCATGAGGCCGCTGTTCTTAGCCCTGCTCTTGATGAGCGGCTGCGCCCTGGCCGCCCTGCCAGTGAAATTCGGCGATGCGCTCAATGCGAAGTTTCACCACCCACGCTGCTTGCAATGCCACCAGTTCAACAGCGCCAGGCACGAGGGCCGCGCCTTCAATTCACACAGCGCCCGTTTCCTCTGCGACCGTTGCCATACGGCCAACATCACCGGCCTGCAACGCGGGGAATGGATCGCTCCGCCCGTAACCCTGGATTGGACCGAGCTCAATGCCCGCGACACCTGCCGATTGATCAAGCGCAACCTGGGCGGCGAGACGGTGTCCGAAGACGCACTGGCGGGGACCATGATGGCGCACCTGCTGGGCGACGTGCGCGTCCACTGGGCCCTGGACAGCGGCATGACACCGGGCGGTCGCTTCCCCGCCGTTCCCGGCGGCGCCGCAGCCTTCGCGAAACAGGCGCAAGACTGGGTCGAGAGCGGGATGCTGTGCGAATGAAACAAGAGGCAAGGCGCAAGGAAACACGCTTGCCCCTGTACTGAATGCCTGAACTCTCCCTCCTCGCCGCTTTTCTCACCGGCTTGTTGGGAGGTGCGCACTGCGTCGGCATGTGCGGCGGCATCGTCGCGGCGATGTCCTGGCAGGAAGGGGGGCGCCAGCCATTCTCGTTCCATCTGGCCTACAGCAGCGGGCGCATCGCCAGCTATGCGGCGGCGGGGGCGCTGGCCGGCCTGATCGGTTCGGCGGCATTTCTTTCCGCCACGCTCTATCCCTTGCAACAGGGGCTCTACCTCCTGGCGCAACTCATCCTGATCCTCCTGGGCCTGTATCTCGCGGGGCTGGATCGCAGCGTTTTGCTGCTGGAACGGGTGGGTGGCGTGCTGTGGCGCAGGGTGCAGCCGTGGCTGGCGCGGGTGATGCCGATCCGCAGCCTGCCTCAAGCCCTGGCCGCCGGCGCGCTCTGGGGCTGGTTGCCGTGCGGGTTGGTCTACAGCGTCCTGGTTTCCGCCCTGGCCGCGGGCGGGGCAGGGCGGGGCGCCCTGCTCTTGCTGCTGTTCGGTCTGGGTACCCTGCCGAACCTGCTGCTCATGGGCTGGGCGGCGGATTCGCTGCGGCAACTGGTGCGCCGGGTCTGGGTGAAGCGGGCCGCCGGCCTGGGTGTGGCGTCGCTCGGGGTCTGGGGACTGGTACAGCTCTGGCGCTGACTGCGGCCACGAGTCCGCGTTTGTGGCAACGCCATTATTTCACGCTAGACTCGTTCCTTTGCCCTGATCCGGATGCGCCAGATGACCCCCCAGGAGATCGTATTCGAACTCGACAAGCATATCGTCGGCCAGGATGCAGCCAAGCGCGCCTGCGCCATTGCGCTGCGCAACCGCTGGCGACGCATGCAGGTCGAGGGCACGCTGCGCCAGGAGATCACGCCCAAGAACATCCTCATGATCGGCCCCACCGGCGTGGGCAAGACCGAGATCGCGCGGCGCCTGGCGCGGCTGTCCGGGGCGCCGTTTATCAAGGTGGAGGCGACCAAGTTCACCGAGGTGGGCTATGTTGGCAAAGATGTCGACAGCATCATCCGTGACCTGGTCGAGATCGCGATCAAGCAGGCGCGTGAGGACGCGACCCGGGAGGTGGCTGCGGCCGCACGTGTGGCCGCCGAGGAACGCATCCTCGATGCGCTCCTGCCCGGCGTGCGCGAGGACCGGGAATTCGAGCAGGCCGCGGTCGGAACGGGCGAAGGCGATAAGCCGGCGCACTCGGCCACCCGGCAGAAATTCCGCAAGTTGTTGCGCGAAGGGCAGTTAAACGACAAGGAAATCGAGCTCGACCTGGCCGCCGCCACCTCGCACATGGAGATCTTCGCACCTCCCGGCATGGAAGACCTCACCAGTCAACTCCAGGGCATGTTCCAGAACCTGGGCAAGCACCGCACCCAGAGGAAGAAATTGAGGATAGGCGAAGCCCTCAAGCTCCTGGGCGAGGAGGAGGCTGGAAAGCTGGTAAACGAGGAAGAGTTGAAGCTGGCGGCGCTGCGCAACGTCGAGTCCAACGGCATCGTATTTCTCGACGAAGTGGACAAGATCGCGGGGCGCGAGGCCCAGGGCGCGGACGTCTCCCGCCAGGGCGTGCAACGCGACCTGCTGCCGCTGGTGGAAGGCTCGACCGTGTCCACCAAGTTTGGCATGGTCAGGACCGACCACATCCTGTTCATCGCCAGCGGCGCCTTCCATCTGGCGAAGCCATCCGATCTCATTCCGGAGTTGCAGGGCCGCTTCCCGATACGGGTGGAACTAAAGTCCCTGACCGTGGCGGATTTCGAACGCATTCTGACCGGCACGGATGCCTGCCTCACCCGGCAATACCAGGCCTTGATGGAAACCGAAGGCGTGCAACTGGAATTCACCCCGGAGGCCGTTCATCGCCTGGCTGAGATCGCCTGGAGCGTGAACGAACGCACCGAGAACATCGGTGCGCGCCGCCTCTACACGGTGATGGAGCGCCTGCTCGACGATCTTTCCTTCGATGCCGACCGCCGCGGTGGCGAACTGCTTTCGATCGATGCCGCCTATGTCGATGCCCGGTTGAAAGAGCTGGCGGCTAGCGAGGATCTGGCGCGCTACGTGCTGTAATGCGGGTGGAGACTGAATGACAGATTAAACTGCCGTGCGCAACTTCCACATCCCATGAGGCACGATTGAACTCCTTCCTGCTGTTCTGCAAGTCCTATGCCGGCGACCTGAAGCGTATTCAGCGGCTTTGGGCGAGTGTCGAGCGGTTCAATCGCGACCGGATCCCCCTTCACATCAGCGTGCCCGAGGCGGATCGCGCCTTGTTCGAAAGTACGATCGGCACCCCGGACGGCTTGGTCTGGGTGAGCGACGAAGATATCGTTCGCGCCAACCCGCGTGCCGATCTGGCCCACTATCGAGCCTGGGACGGACGCCTGTCGCAGCAGGTGGTGAAGAGCGAGTTCTGGCGCCATGCGGGTTGCGACAATTACCTCTGCCTGGATTCGGAGAGCGAATTCATCCGGGATTTTTATCTCTCCGACTTTCTGCATCCGGATGGACATCCTTATACGGTCATGCATCAGGCCAAAGAGTTGTTGCAACTTGCCGCCAACAAAGAGATTTCACGAATCCAGGACGATTACCATCGCGACTGCGCTTTGCTCAAATCGGTATTCTCTCGACAGGGACCGGATTACGACTTCGGCCCCACGCCGGTGGTCTGGTCAACCAAAGTCTGGCGCGACCTGGATGAGCAGTATCTAAAGCCCAAGGGCATCACGCTTTGGGATGCGGTTCAGGAAAAACCCAGCGAGCTGCGCTGGTATGGCGAGGCACTGCTGCATTTTCACAGCATTCCACTGCTACCCATCGAGCCACTGTTTCGTGTCTATCATTACAATTGGCAATGGCACGCACTACGTCGTCTGGGTGAGCGCGTGGGGACGCTACGCAGCGAGTACTTGGGTGTATTGCACCAATCGAGCTGGCAATACGAGTGGGATGCCGGAGAACAGGCACGGCGGAAATCCTGGCCTTCACGTCTGGTCCGCTCGATCAGAGCCTATCTGGCTCGTTTTCGATGAACACTGCCCTCTGGCTGGACATCGTCTTGCTTTGCTACAACAGACCGGAATCGACCAACTGTCAGGTTTGATACTGCTTACCAAGGTAGTCGAGCTGGCGCGCGCCAGAAAGTTCCTGATATCCGTCAACGAGAAAGCAATTATATATACCCCATGTTGCAGCATGCAGCATCACCAGTCTCTTTTCAATATTGACGTCTTTGTCATGGTTGGCATATGTCTGATATCTGTATATATGCCTGGTCTCCTGCCAGCAGCAAAGAAATGCCTCGATGGCCAAAGCACTGGTGATTTTATGGTCTTGATGGTCTCTCTCTTGATCAAGATTCTCATCCGTTACATGCAGATAATTTCCACCTCGCGAACGATGCTCAATAAATATTCTCGTCAGATTTTCGACCAACTCCACTTTGTCATAAGAGAATTGACCATCCACAGAGGTAATTCTCTTGCCACTATCTGAAACGAGTTCTGATAAATAGGTCCATCGATCGCCCTTCCTGAGCAGTCCATCCGGAAGCATGAGATTGTACATGTATAAATTATTTACTTTGGTCGGCGCATGCTTGGAATTCAGTCTGTCGACCCTCACCTTCTTCTGCAGTCTACTAACCAGGAACGTTAGCGCCACCTCGTGGCCATGATGCCGTAAATACCAATAAGCATCTGGTTTCCCTTCTTGATATCCCTTGTTGTCATCACCGGCCGTAAGAACAATGATGACCACAGGCTGATTGTTGGCCACAGCATCAGCCAGCGATTTGAACATGAATAGCTCAACATCATCCGGATGCGCAACGACAAAGTAATGTGTAGGCTTAAGAAAGAACATGATTCGAAAACGCGTTTAATGCACTGTGCATTGCGGATTTTAAGTCGCAAAAAAGTTGATCATCAGAAATGGCCGGCTCTACAGTTTTTACAGTATTCAGGAGTATCTTGGAGCACAAATCAATCTCACTTTCTCCATGAACGGCATATCTTTTATTTATCCACCTGTCTGGCCCTATGCCAAAAGAACTACTTTTGCACTTCACGTAATTTCCCACCCTTTGCCAGACAGGGATGCTACGAGTATGCAGCCACGGCAACAAGACAGGCTCATATCTCAAATTGATGGACGCACACCAATCGTGCCATTTGAATGATGACCTTGCAATCGGGGGTGTGGCCGCCAGGATCCACGGTATTCTATACATGTCCGCGATGATTGCGCCATGGAGTGACTCTGCAATCACCAGTTCAGAGCTCGACACGTCATTGCAGATATCCTCCAAAGAAGACATCGGTGTTCTGTAATGAATTCCGGCTCTGGAGCAAACCTCGCCCCAGTCTGCGTTCATGGCGCTCAGATAGTGAGGCAGAAATGTGATTTTGCCACTTACTTTTTTCGCTGGCTGGATATCATATAGATCCTGAATAAGGATGGCGGGATCAGTTATTGCGAGTTTTTTATCGAGCCCGAGAGACTTCGCAGTAAGTGGTCCGCGCACGAACCAGAACTGATAGGAATTGATGTTGGGTATGTTCAGATGCTCAAATCCTGATCCAGTTCCCAATACGTGCACTTTCGAGTAGCTGGTGGTGTCGTAATCCAGGATGGAGCCGATGCCTAGTATTGCCTCACCCTTTGCGACACTCTTAGGGTCGCAACCCAATACCGTAGACCAATACGTAGAATTTAGTTCGTCCCCGAAGTTCGCTATCTCCGATTTCCAATAAACTATATCCATAATCTCCTCCAAGTGCTTCGGTATTCTAACTGTTCATGGCCGTAGGTCGCCCCCGCTCATGCAAGCCGTGCCATGCACGGTTCCCTCACTGATGGAACTACCAGCCAACCGACCAGGTCGCCAGAATAGGTCGGCCAAGTCTCTGGCTGCCCCAACCCCTCTCCCGCCTGCGGGCGAGGGGAGCGTCGTGTGTCGCTACGCAATTTGCACGGTAACGTCATGGGGTATCACGATTATTGTCGTTAAATATATTTAAAAAGCCGCGTAGCGCCACAAGAAAAGACGGGCGTTTCCGATAAGATGCTCCTGTGTAGGTCGTCGTCTCTTGTCCGTTAAATCTCTTCTTGTATTCCAGATTCCCGCCGAGCAAAAAAAGGTTCTTCATGCCACTCGAAATTAATTTCTTTATTGTGTGGTGATATAACACGGACCCCAATGAGTAACTTGCGAACTCTGGATTGTAAGTTATATTCTCAAGAAAGGCATTGTTCTTTGTGCAGGATAGAAACAAAATGGCCCCGATGGTCTCTGGTAAATAGAGGACGTAAGCCTCGGTGATGTGCGACTTTAATACGTACTCGGCGGGCGATATCGTGCTGTGGTCGGTGTTGTACCTGTCTTTTTTAAAGGCATGAAATGTGTCGACTATTTCTTGGGTTAATTCTTCGGCTGGCACCCTTCGTATCTCATAGGTGCCGAAATCTTTAATGATTTTTTTTGGGTACCACTTCGTGTTGTAGCGAGTTTTATTGGATAATGTCTTGTCGAATTCCTCGATGGAGCTCGGTAGGTTGATGTGCCAGTGTGGCCCCGGTGCGATGTTATCGATCCTGGTCTGGCAATGTTTGACCTCTATTTTGAAGGTGAACTTGTATCGCCGGAAGCAAAAATCAATGAAATCTCTTGCCAAGACTTCGTCTATATCCATCATGTACATGCCGAGGTACAACTTCGACCACCTGCGATGAACTGGAATGTAGTGTTCTACGTCGGAGCCTGAGATTTTGTATAGATCGAAATTCGTTCCGTAAAGAATGTCAAAACGATTGAAAATCACGTCCGGCACAACATTTTTCCGCAGAATGGCTGGCTTGTCGTTCTCTATTTTAATTATCATATTTCGCAATTACTCACATGCCTGGCATAGCTTGCGGACAGGCTATCATTGGCTGCCTCTTGTACATGCAGCGCCTCGGCAAAGAAGAACCACTCCGTGATAGTCATGTACCAGTTTTCCCATAGTCCGGTCTTCGTTCTCCGAGATCAGAAAGCCATTGGAGAACATGTCTCTGGGTAATAGTATTATGGGACCCGGACTGCGGTCGATATCGATAATCGTCGTTACAGAGATGCCTATCCATGCCCTATCGCTACTGTAAAGCGGATAACCTTTGGTGCGTTGCTCCATATCGTGCGCGATCGCCGCGAGGTCTGGGCGGAAGCGGTGGGTGTAAGCTGGGAACAGCCATAGGGCCGCCACGAGTTTCAACGCTATTGCGAAGTAGGCTCCGCGTATCACCAGTGTGCGAGTGCTGGCGCTCCAATCCAGCCGCGCGGCTACAGCCAAAGCGATCAGACCGTAGATAGGCAGGACGTAACGATGTGAGCTCTGGGGTGCCAGCCAGTAGGGTAGAAAATTCAGGAACCCTATCGCCGCCGCCAATCGCACGTTCGGATTCCGCCACCAGATATCCTGCCTGCCTTCGCGCCAGCGCAACCACAATAGGATTGCGGACCAGGGCAGGAGGTTGACGAGCATCTTCGCAGGGAATTCGGTCAGTTGCCCCAGATATGCAACTGCCCCCACACCCTGCAACTTTTCTGCAATATCGTGCGCCATGCCTGTTCCTGCGACCGTTCCGGCATGTCCGATCCGATACCAGACCAGCGGAACGCAGAGAGTCAGAATCTGTACTACCCAGAAGAGGGGGGAGCGCAAGCGGACCCATCCCCGCTCCATCCAGAGGGAAATCGCCAATGCCACTCCGTAGAACACGAAGGCCGTCAGCGCCTTCGTCAAGAAGCCGGCCATCACTGCCAGCGCAGCGAAGATCAGCCAGGAAACACGGCCCTCTCTGACCCAGAGCCAGGCGCAGAGCATGGATGCCAGGGCGAAAAAAGCGAACAGCGCGTCGCTGTATGCGAGCCAGCCGTAATAAAGAAGAATATCCCCGAAGGTGATGAACACCAGGGCCGCCAACGCACCTCGCTCCGGGTTCTTCCATATGCGCTGAGCGGCGAAGCCGACGAGCAGGCCCGAGCCTATGGTAGCGAGGGCCGATACCAGTCGCGCCGCGATCAGGACATGATCCCAGCCAAGGCCGAGGCTAAAGAACAAGATCAGCCAATTGATGAGTGGCGGGCGCCCGTAGGCACTCCCGTAAAGGGAGGCATAAAGAAAATGCCCTTGTGCCCACATCTCGTAGGCTCCCAGCGTATAGACAGCCTCTTCCCCCGTATATTGGACGCTGAATAGCGTAATGAGGTACGTCAGGCTAGCCAATACGAACAACAGCCAATATCGCTGCGTCTCAGTCATGGGCGTCGTCCCCCTGCATGCGGGTAGACCGGTCCACCTTGCGCACGAGGTAGATGGGCCGTTGCTTGCTTTCTTCATATACCCGGCCCAGATATTCGCCCATCACTCCGAGTGCCATCAACTGCACACCCCCCAGGAAGAGCGTCACGACCATCAGTGTCGGATAGCCACGAACGGCATCGCCGAATATCAGGGTGGCGGCGATAATTTTGACCGCATAGATGAAGGCGCACAGGGAGACGATGAAACCAAGATAGGAGGAGAGGCGAAGGGGTACTGTGCTGAAGGAGGTGACACCCTCCAGGGCGAAGTTCCAGAGCCTCCAGTAATTGAACTTGGTCTTGCCAGAAAGGCGGGGATCGCGCCGATAGAGAACCTCCGTGGTTCGAAATCCGACCCAGGCAAACAGACCCTTCATGAAACGGCGGCGTTCTGGCAACTGTTTCAGGGCATCGAGCACTGGACGAGACAGCAGTCTGAAGTCCCCCGTGTCGCGGGGAATTTCGAGGTCGCTCAGCTTGTTGATGCTGCGGTAAAAAACATGTGCCGTAACACGCTTCAAAAACCCTTCGCCTTCACGGACCCCACGGACGGCGTTCACCACGTCATAGCCCTCGCGCCACTTTTTCAACATGAGAGGGACCAGTTCCGGAGGGTCCTGAAGATCCGCGTCAAGTGGGATAGCCACCTGGCCCCTGGCATGGTCCAACCCCGCAGTCAGAGCGGCTTCCTTGCCGAAATTTCTTGCCAGGTCCACGACCACGACTCGATCATCCTGGGCACGCAAGGCTTCCAGGCGGATGAGCGTATCGTCGCGACTACCGTCATTGACGCACACCAGTTCCCAGGACTCACCAACGGCATCGAGACACTGCCGAATGCGTTGGTACAGGGGGGCAATATTCCCGGCCTCGTCATGCATGGGCACGACCAGGGAAACGGTGGGTGCATCCATTGCCGGACTCTGAATTTGGGTGGCGGTCAGTATAATGCCATGCACACTTTGTTGTTCCATGAAGTTCCCCCAGACGTAGGCCTTGCCATGACCACATTGAAACGCGAAGCAATCATCTTCGCCCTGGCGGGCACAGCCGGCTTCCTGGTGGATGCGAGCACAGTGTTGACATTAAGCAATCTCGCCGCTTTCGATCTCGTAAGCGCAAAACTCGTGGGCTTCGCTGTGGCGGTGACTGTCACCTGGATCATCAACCGCAACGTCACCTTCGCCCATCGAAAGGACGAACGTCTCTTGCGTGAATGGACAAGATACGTATCCGCGAATAGTTTCGGAGGCCTGATCAATAACGGAATTTACATGCTGCTGGTGTTCACTTGGGCCTTGCCGGCCCGCTATCCGGTACTGGCCGTGGCTGCCGGTTCTCTCGCGGGCATGATGTTTAATTTCGTATCCTCTCGCTGCTACGTCTTCGTCGGTGAGAGCGTCAAGCCGCAAGTAGCCCCCTAGGGAGCCGCTGGTTTATTCGACTTCGTTCATGGCTCGACAGGCTCAACACGAACGGAATCAAAGGGTTGCCGTTCCTGTTGAGCCTGTCGAAGGAATTAATCCGTGGTTACCTAGGCTTTGATTTGACGATGGGTGTATTTTGACGAAATTGCCGCGACGCTGGCTCATCCTGTCCCACGGGTTCAACATGGACGGACGGGCAGCCAGCCAAACCATCACGGACAAAATCCCGCATCTGCTAGCGGCGGGCTTGGGGCTGCAGGTCCTGAGCGCGGTCACCGGTACGCTCGACGGGCGGGTGGCGCATCGACAGTTGTTGCCCTGGGGGGCGTCCGGCTTTCGCTTCGATTTCCGGCATTGGTTGCGGCTGCGCATCGGCAAGGGTCCGGCCTACCGCCTGCTGATATTGGCCGCGACCCTGCTGCTGGGGCCTTTCATCCTCTTGGAACGCGGTTTGCTGGGGCTCACCAGTCAATGGTCCTGGTCGTTGCCTGCGGCCATGGTGGGCGTGTGGCGCGTGCGCAGAAGGCGGGTCGATCTGGTCTACTCGACCGGAGGGGCGTGGTCCGCCCATCTGGCCGGATGGTGGATCAAGCGGCTTACGGGAGTGCCCTGGATCGCCGAGATTCACGACCCCATGATCGAGCCGGGAAAGTGCGGCGATTTCTCGCGAGACGAGCGCGCACGCACCTGGTTGGAGAAGAAAATCTGCGCGGATGCGGACTTCGTCTGGTGGTTCACGGAAGGCGCGTACCAGTCTGCCTTGAGGCGCCATCCGCATCTGGGCGAACGCGGCTTTGCCGTGCTCGCCGGCGCGGAGCCGCCGCTTATCCGGGGCGAGCACCATTATGGCGACACGCTCGACATCGGCCATTTCGGTTCGCTGGCGGCGGGGCGCACGCTGATTCCCTTTCTCCGGGTCTGGTCCGAGTTTCTGCGCGAGGAGCCACGCCCGTCCAACGCCATTCGTTTGCATATCTATGGCTCCACCCCGGACGAGGGTTCCGCGCAAGCCTTGCGTGAACTGGATCTGGTCGACAAGGTGGTCGTGCATGGCCGCCTCGAGCACAACCCGGAAACCGGTTTGAGCGGCCGCGAACAGGTGATGCAACGCATGCAGGCGTGTGACGTTCTGTTGCTGCTGCACGGCATGGACTCCGTCTGCGCGGAGTACATACCGTCGAAATTCTACGAATACCTTTGGGCGCATCGCCCCGTGTTCGCGCTCACGCACTTGAATCCCCAATTCGATGCCCTGGTGGAGGCGCGGCATGGATATCTGGCACCCGCCACCGATCCTGCTGCCGTCCTGGTGCAGTTGCGTAAACTCTGGTCCGACTGGCAAAACCGCACGCTGCCCGAACCGCCGCTCGGCCCGATCTCAGTGGGTGAAGCGGTTCAAACCATCCTGGCGAGGCTGAGCGACTAATCCCATGCGTCTGTCTCGCCCACCTGCTTCCGTCTTGCTCATCGCCACCCGTTTGATCGGCGATGTGTTGCTCAATACGCCGCTGCTGCGTTCCCTACGCCTGGCCTGGCCGCAAGCGCGTATCGACATCCTGGTGTTCAGGAATACCGCCGGCATCCTGGATGGCAACCCGGATTGTGATGAAGTCATCAGCGTCGATCCGCACGATAACAGGGCAGCCAGGCGCCAATTGATGCGTCGTCTGTGGCGTCGTTACGATCTGGCGATCACCACCCAGGGTGGCGACCGCCCTTATCTCTATGCCTGGCTGGCCGCTCCCCGGCGGCTGGGGCTGATCGGCGAGCCGGGCCTGAAGAGTCTATGGAAGCGGGCCATGGCCGAGTGCGTGTTGCTTGACGACCTGCATACCCATACCGTGGTGCAGAACCTGGTGCTGGCGCAGCGTCTGGGTATAGAGCCCCACTACGAAGTCGTGCCGCCCTTCGAAGCCGAAGCGGAATCTGTCCTCGATCGCTGCCTACCCTTCGACTGGCGTAGTCTGCCCTTCGCCGTGCTCCACCCGTTCCCCAACTGGCGCTACAAGCGCTGGACCGATGCCGGCTGGCAGGCCGTATTGGCCGAGTTCCAGGAGCGCGGCTGGCGGGTAGTGTTGAGCGGCGGGCCGGACGCCGAGGAGGTAGCGAGTTGTGCGGCATTGGCCGCGGCCTGGTCCGGAACCGCCACTAGCCTAGCCGGGCAGGCGGGTTTCGGCACCTTGGCGCGGCTCCTGGCCCAGGCGCGCTGCTATGTCGGTCCGGATACCTCGACCACGCATCTGGCCGCCGCCTGTGGCACACCCACCCTGGCGATGTTCGGTCCCAGCAACCCGATTAAATGGGGTCCGTGGCCGAAGGGTTGCACGAGTAGCCCATGGCAATGGCATGTACAACCCTGGCAGCGTGCGGGTAACGTGTTACTGCTGCAAGGCGCCGATGATTGCGTACCCTGTCTGCTCGAAGGCTGCGAGCGCCACCGTGGCAGCCTGAGTCACTGCCTGACCAGATTGCCGGCCGACACCGTGTTGGCGGCGCTGGCGGCGTTGCTGGCTGAGTCCACAAATTGAGCAGGAAAGGGGAAGCCTGGATGCGCGTCTCCGTCATCGTTACCACGTATAACCGGCCACTAGCGCTGGATCGCGTGCTCGAAAGTCTGGCCGACCAGGAGGCCATGCCTCACGAAGTGATCGTCGCCGACGACGGTTCCGGATCACAGACCTTCGCCGTGGTGGCTGGCTGGCAGGCCCGCTTTCCGGTGCCTCTGCGTCATGTCTGGCATCCTGACCTGGGCTTTCGTGCCGCCGAGGCGCGCAACATGGCGGTGGCGTCCAGCGGCGCCGACTACCTGATCTTTCTCGATGGCGATTGCCTGGTGTTCGGCGATTTCGTTGCCCGCCACCTCGCCCTGGCGGAGCCCGGTCGCATGGTGGTCGGCAACCGCATGCTGCTATCGGAGACCTTGACCCAGACAACCTTGGTGGGCGAAGCCCGACCGTTGGCTTGGTCGTGGCCGCAATGGCGCGCGGCGCAGACGCGCGGCGAGGTCAACCGCCTGCTGCCCCTGCTGCGCCTGCCGGGCCAGGCCTGGAGGCGGCTGCGTCCGCGACGTTGGCGCGGCGTGCACACCTGTAACCTGGGGCTGTGGCGGACAGACTTCGCCGTAGCCAACGGTTTCGATGAGCACTACCAGGGTTGGGGACACGAAGACGCCGATCTGGCCATTCGCCTCATGCGCTATGGCGTTCTGCGCAAGGACGGGCAGTTCGCCGTGCCGGTGCTACATCTCTGGCACCGGGAAAATGACCGTGGCTCTGAGACCGAAAATCGGGCCAGACTCGAAGGCGTCCTCCGTGGTGATCGCCCGATCCGGGCGGAAATCGGGCTGGACCGGCATGCCGGCGAAAACCCATCGCCACCGGGTGCGAATGGTCAGATGCCCTGATCGCTCGGAGGGTATGGGCATAACCCCAGCGACCCGCTTGGCCGTCCCCGCTACTTTACTCGCGCCCCAGCAACTGGTCGTTGATGAAGCTCGCCAGCCCGCCCGACTTGAATTCACGCTCCATTTTTGCCCGATCGGCTATGGTTTCGGCCCATTCCAGCAGGCCGATGTCCGGATGCGTCTTGTGGAAGTCCGCGTAAAGCGCCAGGTAGTAATCGATCTTGCCGGCGCTGGAGTGGCGGATGTGACCGTAGGGCCAGAGCTTGAGCTGATCGGTTTCTTCGATGGGAATGTGTTCGCGGAAGTACTGGTATAGGGTCGAGTAGATGCCCGCTCGATCCGCGCCCGCCTTGCAATGGATCCAGATCGGATACTCGATGCGCTCGAATACTTCCTTGGCGTGGCGCAGACGCACGGGGTCGGGAATGCTGCGCGAGAAGATCTCCACATTCTCCAGATGGATGCCGAGTTTCGCGCATTGTTCCGACTCGAAGGCCCAGTAGGCGGAATCGGCGTCCATGCCCTTGAGGTTGACGATGGTCTTGATGCCGTGTTTTTTCACTTCGCGGCGCAGTTGCCACATGGTGGGCTGAGAGGAGCGAAAGGCCTCCTCCGAGATGCGATGGAAGTTGAAGCGCAGAAGGTTGGTGAAGTTGTGCTCGACCAGCATGGCGTGGAGCCAGGCGATGGCCCGTCCCCAGGGGGTTTTCAGGTTGAATCTCACTGGTACAGTTCCCGGAAGTGGATGCAATCCCGCATGAGTTCTGCCTTGCCGCCCTGGCAGACCACGCGGCCGTTCTGAATGAGGTAGATGCGGTCTGCGATTTCCACGCTTTTCAGGCGGTGGGCGATGACCACGGTGATGATGTCCGGCGCCAGGGCGCGGATGGTCTCCAGAATGGCCGCCTCGCTCTGATTGTCCAGGGCACTGGTGGCTTCGTCCAGGATCAGCACGCGCGGGTCGCGGAACAGGGCGCGGGCGATGGCGATGCGCTGGCGCTGACCGCCAGAGAGGTTGGTGCCCGCTTCATTCAGTTGCGTGTGGAGACCTTCGGGCATACCGGCCACGTGCTCCCAGATGTTGGCCTTTTTCAGCGCGGCGATCACGCGTGCCTCGTCGAGGGGGGCGCCGTAGGCCACATTGGCGGCGATGCTGTCGTTGAAGATGTGCACCCGCTGGGTGACGATGGCGATGCGGCTGCGCACCGAGACGAAACTGTAGTCGCGGATGTCCTGGCCATTCACGCGCACCACGCCATTCGACGCGTCGAAAAAGCGCAGCAGCAGGCTGGTGATGGAGCTTTTCCCGCCGCCGCTGTTGCCGACCAGGGCGATGACTTCGCCTTTCTTTACGGCCAGGTCGACTGTGTGCAGGGCTTCCTTGTCGCCATAGGCCAGGCTGACCGCATCGAACTGGATCGAGTCCACGTCGTGCAACGCCTGGTCGCCGCTCTTGACCTCGGGGTTCAGCGTCATCATTGACTGGATGCGCTCATGGGCGGCGATGGCGTCCTGGAATTGGGCCAGGGTTTGAGACAGGCGGCGGATCGGGTCCACCGCCATGAACAAGGCGGTGAGGAAGGAGAAGAAGGCGCCCACGGTCAACTCGCCGTCGATGACCTGACGCCCTCCCACGGCAATGACCACCGCGCCGGAAATGGAGGAAAAGAATTCCATGATCGGCACCACCAATTCGGCGAAGCGAACGGATTTCATGCTGACGTCCAGGCAGGCCTGATTGCTGCGGGCAAAGCGCCCAGCCTCGAAGGACTCGGTGTGATAGGCCTTGATCGCCTCGACGTTGGCGAACATTTCCGACAGGCTGGCCGTCAGGTCGGCGTTGCGTGCCTGAGCATCGTGGGAGATGCGGCGCAGGCGGCGGGAGATCATGTCCACGGGAATATAGGACGCGGGGATGACCACCAGGGTGATGAAGGCGAGGTAAGGGCTTTGGTAGACCACGATGCCGATGAGCGCTACCGCGGTCATGGATTCGCGCACCAGCGTGGCGACATTGCTGGAGACCGCACCCTGAATGCGGCCGATGTCGCTGCTGATGCGGCTGATGAGTTCGCCCGAGTGGTGGTGGTGAAAGAAGGCGAGATCCAGGTGCAGCAGGTGTTCGAGCAGGCGGTCGCGGACCTTGCGCACGATGTCCTGGCCGACGAAGGTCATGCTGTACTGCTGCACGTAGCTGCCCACCCCCTTGGCCAGATAGGCCAGCAGAATGAGCAGCGGCAGGACGTACAGCATGGTCGTATTCTTGTTGAGGAAGATCTCGTCCAGGAGCGGCTTCATCATCCAGGCGATGCCCGCACTCGCCCCCGCCACCAGCAGCATGGCGAAGAAGGAGAGCAGCAGCTTGCCGCGGTAATGGCGGTACTCCGGCCAGTATGATCGGATCAGCGTGAACACGGTTCGCTCCGGTTTTCCGCGGCGAGGGCGGCGCCTGTCGCGCGCCCAAGAAAGGTGCCAGGGGAAAGGCCGCGAGTTTAGCAGCCCGGAGGATGGGGCCGGCAGCATCGGGTCGGGAAGGCATGCAATTTTGCCCGATCGCCTCAAATATTCCGGGCAGCGGCCGATAAGCCGATAATCACGCCCCAAGCCCAACGAGGTCATGCCTATGCCGTCACTTATTCGTCTTGCGCTGTTTCTCCTCCTGTTCGCGACCGGGACGGCCCAGGCCCAATCGACACGCGGCGAGATGCTGGTCTATTGCGGCATCACCATGATCCGGCCGATGACCGAGATCGCACGCGCCTTCGAACAACGCGAGGCGGTGAAGATCACCCTGGCGCAGGGCGGTTCGGAGGATCTCTACCAGAGCCTCAAGAAGAGCCGGATAGGCGACCTCTACCTGCCAGGCGAGCCGACCTATCGCAGCAAATACCTGGGCGAGGGATTGCTGGGCGAGGTGGTGACCGTGGGCTACAACCAGTTGGCCCTGGTGGTGAAGAAGGGGAATCCCAAGCACGTCAGGAGCGACCTGAAGGCGTTGCTGCGGCCCGATCTGGTAATCATCATCGGCAACGCCGATTCCGGCAGTGTGGGCAAGGAAACCCGGGAGGTACTCGAGTCCGTCGGGCTCTACCGGAAGGTATTGGAGACTGCGCTCTACCTGGCGCCTGACTCCCGCGAGCTCAACAATGCCATGAAGAAGGGGGAGGCCGATGTCATCCTCAACTGGCGTGCGACCGCCTTTTTCCCGGAAAACCAGGCGGCGGTGGACCTGGTCGATCTGAATCCGAACCTGGCGAAACCGCAAGCCTTGTTGCTCAATCTGCTGTCTTTCTCGGAGAACAAGGAGACCGCGCGCCGCTTCATGGCCTTCGCGGCCGGTACGGAGGGCCAGGTGGTGTTTCGCAAATGGGGGTTTCTGGATAACAAGGCGCCCAAGGTTCAGGCACACTGAGGTCGCGTTCCATGGGCCCCGCCACACAGTCACCTGATACCGCCCAGGAGCAACCGGAAGAAATCGCCGCTTCCCGGTTCTTCTGGCTGATCGGCGTGTTCCTGACAGGGCTGCTGCTGGTGGTCGGCCTCAAGGCATTTTTTTCGCATCTGCAGGACGAACTCGGGGTGCGCAGCGGCAACGAGCGTGCGCGCCTGTTCATCGGCGAAGAGATCGTGCGTTCCATTCAGGAGATCGAGAAAGACGTCTATCACATGACCTTGCTGACCGGAGACGCCGCCCAGGCACGCGCGGAGCAGGCGATTCGCGACCACGTGGCCAAACTGGAACACGACCTGGGCGTGCTCAAGGACGGAGGCAACGTGAAGCGGGTGATCGAGCTGAATCTGGAAGGCCGCGACCAGATGTTGAGCGAGGCGCACTACACCCCCCCCTCGCAGGCACAAGGCTACATCATGGAGTTGATCGAAATAGCCCCCCTGCTTGGGCAGATCGACGAAAAAAGTCATGAACTCAGGCAGCTCCTGGGGCAGCGCCGGGTGTTGCGCGACAAGCAGGACATCAGCGGTTTCTTCGAGCAGGAGCAACGCATCGCGTTGTTCCTCAAGCATCTTCCGCCTTATTTCCTGCGTCTCAATGAAAATGCCAACCGCCTGTTTTTCGAGAGCAGCGAGCACCTCAAGAAGCTGGAAGTGCAACTGGCGCAAGAACGCGAGCACTATCGGCTCGTGGAGAATCTGCTGGTGGTGTTGGTGATCGTGCTCGCCACCGTGTCCGGGTTGCTGTTCGCCCAGCAGATACGCGGGTCCAACCGGCGCCTGCGCCTGGCCTGGGTGGCCATGCGTGCGGCCAAGGAGGAGGCCGAGCGCGCCAGTCGCGCGAAATCCGATTTCGTCTCGCGCATGAGCCATGAATTGCGCACGCCGATGAATGCCATCCTGGGTTTTGCCCAACTGCTGGAAGGCGAAGCCTTGAAGCCGGAACAGCGCGACTTCGTGGGCGAGATCAATCGAGCCGGCGTGCATCTGCTGGAACTCATCAACCAGGTGCTCGATCTGGCCAAGATCGAAGCCGGCAGCATGACGCTGGAAAACATTCCCTTCGATCTGATGAAGACCGTGGATGAAGTCGCCACTTTGGTCGCCGAACGCGCCCGCGCCCAGGGCCTGAGTCTGCGTTTCTTCGCCTCACCGGACTTGCCGACGCGGGTCATGGGCGACCCTACGCGGCTGCGCCAGGTGCTCATCAACCTGATCGGCAACGCCGTGAAGTTCACCCATGAAGGCGGCATCGAGCTGCGCGTGGCAGCGAACGGCGAACGCATCGAATTCAGCGTGCAAGACAGCGGCATCGGCATGGATGCAGCGACCCTGGATCGCCTGTTCCAGCCCTTCGCCCAGGCCGATGAGTCGATCACCCGCAAGTACGGGGGCAGCGGGCTGGGACTGATGATTTCCCGCGATCTGGTGCGGGCTATGGGTGGCGACATCGAAGTGGCAAGCATCCCGGAACAGGGCAGCCACTTCGCCTTCAGCCTACCGGCGCGTCCCGCCGCGAGCGCTCCACCGCGGCCACGACCCCTGGCTGGCTACCGCGCCATGGTGGTTTGCAACGAGGAGCATACGATCGAAGTGCTAAGCGCCCACCTCGCAGCGCTTGGCGCCAGTGTGGTGGTCGCTTGCGGACTCGAACCCCTGCGCCAGGCGCTGGCCGATGCGCCGCGGCAGCCCTGGATCTTCGTCGGCCAGGGAGACGCCCTGGCTCACCTGGAAGGACTGCGCCACGACGCGGTCACCGACATCCGTCTGTTGCTGGCGGGCGCGAAAGAGATTGCGGCCGATGCCGTACTCAGCGAACCCTACACGTACAGCCGTCTGCTGGAGATCGTGCAGGGTGTGCAGCAACGCCAGAGCACGGCGGCACCCGCGGGTGCGGCCGTGCCCTTGGCCGCACTCACCGGCCACGTGCTGCTGGTGGAGGACAACCGCATCAATCAGATGGTCGCCGGGCGCATGCTGGCGAAATTCGGACTCGGACACGATACCGCCGACAACGGGCGGGAGGCGCTGGCAAGGATATCGGGGCGCCGTTACGACCTGGTGTTGATGGACATGCAGATGCCGGAAATGGACGGCATCGAGGCAACCCGCGCCCTGCGCGCAGGGGAAGCCGAAAGTGGCGGCCCGCGCATCCCGATCATCGCCATGACCGCCAACGCACTCAGCGAAGACCGTGATGCCTGCCTGGCCGCCGGCATGGACGACCATATCGCCAAGCCGGTGGAAATCGACAAGCTGGCCGCCGTACTGAGGACGTGGCTAACCGAGGTACCCGTTAAACCATGAATATGCCCATGCTTCCTACCCAACGCCACGAACACGGTATTTACACGGTCGATGCCGGCCATCTCCGTCCCGGCCTGGCGGCCGTTCACCTCATCGTCGCAGCCGGGCACCTCGCCCTGGTCGACACGGGCACCCGCCATTGCGTCCCCCACCTGCTCGATTGCATGGCGGAGTTGGGTTTCGGCCCGGAGGCGGTCGACTATGTGATCGTCACCCATGTCCACCTCGATCATGCCGGTGGTGCCGGCGCCTTGTTGCTGGCTTGCCCGAATGCGCGCCTGGTGGTGCACCCCAAGGGCGCACGCCACCTGATCGACCCGGCGAAGCTGATCGCAGGCTCCATGGCCGTCTATGGTGAGGTGCTGTTTCACGAGCTTTATGGGGAAATCGTCCCGGCGTCACCTGATCGCGTGATCGAAGCGGATGACGGCTACCGGATCGACTTCCACGGCCGTGTCCTGAGTTTTCTCGACACGCCCGGCCATGCCCGGCATCATTTCTGCGTACATGACATCGCCAGCAACAGCCTCTTCACCGGCGACACCTTCGGCATTTCCTACCGGGAATTCGATGTGCCAGGAGCGCAGGCGTTCCTCTTTCCCACCACCACTCCGGTTCAGTTCGAACCCGATGCGCTGCACGCTTCCATCGACCGCCTCATGGCACTGGACCCGCGTGCGGCCTACTTGACCCATTACGGCCGGGTGACGGCATTGCCCGCACTCGCCGCAAGTCTGCACACGATGACCGACGACTTCGTGCGCCTCACGCTCGCCGTGGAAGAGGAGGGTGCCGCCCGGCACGGTGCCCTGAAGGTGGCGCTCGAACAGTATTTGATCGAAGCCGCCCGCGCTCACGGCTGCACTCTGCCCCTGGCGCGCATGCGGGAACTGCTGGCGGGCGATGTGGAACTGAATGCCCAGGGTTTGCTGTTCTGGCGGGATCGACTGCCATCATAGAGAAGCTCGGCTATCTGCGGAGCCCACACCACCCCGGCCCGGCAGCGTTTCCCGGGTATAATCCCCGGGCTGGAAGCGTGGCAGAGTGGTCGATTGCACCGGTCTTGAAAACCGGCGGTGGGCAACCATCCGTGAGTTCGAATCTCACCGCTTCCGCCAGTCTGACATCCGAAGAGTTACGAAAATATTCGATAAGCTCCGTCATGAGGACAATTCGATGTCGAAGGCGACAGCCGAACCACCCCGACATGAGCGCACAGAGAAGGGCAGGGCGCACGGAGGGGGCGCCGAAGATGGCCGAGAGTTGTCAGAATCCCGGTACGAAAGAAGCCCGCGCCGCAACTCCCACCGGGCCCGCCCGAGAGACCGACGACACCGACGGCACACCAACGCGCTACGCGACCCCCAACTTCCCCATCCGGGAAAGCACGGACTCAGGCCGAGGTCTCGACCCTGGATTCGTGCTTGGTGTCCTGACCATGCACCAGCGTAAGCATTCCCTTAGGCGGAACCTGATAGATCAGCACGCTCTTGCTGTCGTAAACCTTCATCACCGCAGCACCCGAGGATTCCTCGAATTTGACGTGCGGGTTGGACGCGGGTGAGGCACTACCACTCTTCGTGGCGGCACCCTGCCCACCCCTGACGGTGGCAGCCGCCACCCCGGTCGCCGAGGTCGCAGCACCCTGCGCACCACGCGTACCACCCGTGGCCGACGCCGCGCGCGTCACAGCCGCCCCTGCCGACGTGGGAACGTAGCCGAAGGTCAACGAGGTAGTCGCGCCTATGGCCATGTTAACCCCCTATCAGACGAGCGAAGCCTGGACGTAGGCCTGCAAGGCCTGCGTGACCGACTTGCTTTCCGACGCGACGGTGGCAGCCGGACTGTTCGCATTAGCCGGCACCTGCGCGGCGGCCGAGCGCTGGACCCCGCGCCCAGCCTGCACCCCACCGGTTCCCTGAAGGGACTGCGCACTCAAAGTCACACGATCCCCCCTCTGCGCCACCGCACCCTGACCCTGAGGCTGCGCACTCCGCGGACGGCTTCTCGTCTGAGCCGCCTGCACCTGCGCGGTATAACTGGCAACCGCCTGCGAGGAGGTTGAGACACTGGGATTAGCCATGAAAGTACTCCTTACTCGATAATCAAACCCGCGCGGCGGACCACACCCGCCTCGCTACTCTCACAGCATAGACTTGTTTTTCAGGAAGGAAAAGTCGATTCGGGAGCGTGCCAGGACTGCGCCCTAGAGTGCATAGTTGTTGCATCCCGTGTGATTATGTACCCGTTCGTAGCTGGCCGTTGTTTCGTGCCCGCGAACTGATGCATCAACTGATTGAGTCGTTTGTCCCCTTGGGGAAGGAGCAAGTTTCAGCTCCGTAGCCGGGTCAAGGGCAGGC
>CAILNT010000113.1 GCA_903835655.1 uncultured Pseudomonadota bacterium
ATCGTTGATCCCAGCGACGAAGCCTGAATGTTTCAGGATATTTTCAGCAGACAGTGGTCCACTTGTTCCCTCAATCACTGTTCACCCCCTCCTCACCCGATCATTGCTCTCCAACGTCGGAAAAATTGCTGCACGCGGCAGTAAGAGGTTGCGCACCACCACCAAGTGCGCCTGGAACAACCTCATCACCAGGAACAGCCCCCACTGAAAGAGCAGCTTACCTGGGACATCCAAGAACCAGGCCAGCGCTGATCGTGTTGGCGGGAAAGCGAGCAGGGCGAGAAAAGCGAGGGTGGCGATGATCCAGGTGAGCATTTCAGCCGCCTACGCCCGATTGGGACTACAGCCGAGGTATTCCGTCTTTATCACAGCCATTACCCCATAGCCCGCCGTACATGCTGCTCTTATCGATGGAAACGCCCGCCGGGCTCTCCAATGATCGATCAACATCGGAAGTGCGTCTGGATGGCGCACCGCGCCCCAATAAGGCTGCATCAGCTACCACCCAGGTAACCAAAGCTACGATAGCGACCAGAGACCACAGGCCCAGTTCACCGGCCAGCAGTCCTGTCAGTAAATTCTTGAGAACTTCCATGCTATTCACCTCCGCCGTTTCCTTGCGCAATAAGATGCAAGGTGATGTCCGCGATATTGTTTGATGCCATCAACCTATTACGGCGTGCAACCCGGGTCAAGCCAGGCCTGACTACCTCGTCCCCGGCGGCAGCACGCTACCGCGCTCCACCGATTCCTCATCACGCCCACTCAGGCCGGTGTATTTCCGCACAGTCTCGGCGCCATCCTTGCCTAGTAGTTCCTCGGAAGTCTGTCCCCCCATGCTCCCGGCATTCACCTCCTGCCGCATCTGGTCTCTGCCCTTCGCACCCTTGAGCGCATTGAGCTTCTCCATCCTATTCGCATGTTGCCCTACAGCATCAATCCCCTTGTTGTACTTCACGTTGTAACCAGGTGCCGCCGCCTTGGTTCCCTGCGGCCCCCCCTTGGCAATGGCAGCATCCACTTTCTCTTGTGTCCCACCCGCCAAAGCCTCTGCCGCCGAGCCGGCTGATACAGCGTTGAATTCAGTCTCCGCGCTCGGACCTTGAACGTTCAGCCCCAGTGGCAAGGGCTGAATCTGAGCGATTCTGGCTGCTGCTTCCGTGCTCTCCCCGGCGATGCGGGCTACCGCCCCCAGGAAGTGTCCGTCCGCCACCGATCTCGTGACCCTATCGCCTCCTTGCGACGCCATGCGTAACGCGTGGAAGCGGATGGCATCCTGGCGTTCGCCCCCCATGAGGGTGCTTTCGTATTGGGATGTGCGCACATAGGCCTCTGCCCGGATCATGAACCCCTGCCACTTGCCTTCGCCGATGGCATCGCCCATCAGCCGCTCGGCGTTCACCAGGTCGCCGCGCACATGGCCACGATCCTCCTTCATCGCATTGGCGATCTGCTCGCCGCCGATGGTGTTGCTGCCATTGAACGATGACGACGCTGTTTCCATCGCGCGGAAGGTGTCCTGTGTCTGCTGCTGCCGGGTTTTCGCCTCCTGCCAGCCTTGAGTTTCCTCGCTGCTCAACGTCCGTCCGAATAGCTTCTCGAAGCCCTTGGTGTCGGTGGTCTTCTCGGCGATCTGGCGCTGTATCTGCTCGGCATGTTGGAGGGTAGTGCCGTCTTTCATGGCTTCTTGATATGTGGATTGAAGTGCGTCTCTTCTTACTGCTTGCCCATGAACCATGAATTCACCAGACATTCCAGCAAATGGTGTCTTCATCCCCAACGATGCACCAATAGCCGCCCGCCTTCCAAACTCCTTCGCATGCTCTGCGCTCATCCCCATGTCGCGCCCGACACTCGCCATCTTGTCCTGCACCGCCTGAAAGCTCGCCCCTCGCGTCACCCCGATCTCATCCATGTGCTGAGTCGCGGACTTCACGTTCACGCCCTGGGAACTACCGGCCTTGAGCATTTTCATGGACTGCTCGGTGAGTTGGCGGCTGGCGCTTTCCACCTCTCCGTGCGCGCTTTCGAGAGCGTGACCACGCACGCTTCCCAGGCTTCCCGACCAACCAGGGTTCTGCGCCATGTCGC
>CAILNT010000114.1 GCA_903835655.1 uncultured Pseudomonadota bacterium
CCGGCGGTAAACGACTCTTTTCCGAGACCGTAAAATACGATCCGGAAGGCCAGGACGCCCCTGCCTGCGCCAATGGCTGGGCGAGAAGCTAATCTCCCCTACCCCAGAGAGTGGTCAAATCCCTCGACGCTCACGGAAACTGACCCGCCCAGTGCTCAATGAGTTGACCCAGTAAGGTCGGTCGGCTTGGGGGGGGGCGATTGCGGCGACTGTGGCGGATTTGTCTATGGCGCTGGAAAGTCGGACGCTCGCTGGATGGTTTCCTCTCAAGGGGTCCGTCCATGGAGAGCAGGCAATGCGCTGGCTGCGGTAAGTCATTTCATCCCCGCCCACAATCACCGAAGCAGATCTACTGATCGGCGCCCGAGTGTCAGCGGGAACGACGGCGGCGCTGGCAGCAAGTACGTCGTCAGAGCGATCCTGACTACCTGGAGAATCAGGCCCGAGCGCAGAACGCGTGGGCCACCCGGAACGCGGATTACTGGCGCGAGTACCGACGAGCGCATCCGGAGTACGTCGAGCGCAACTGGATCTTGCAGCAACAACGAGATGCCCGGCGACGAGAAGGTCTGCTTGCCAAGTTGAACGCGTCACCGCAGGAATCCCCTGTGCCATCAGGCATTTACCGGTTGACGCCGGTGACGCGTGACGATCTTGCAAAGATGGACGCGTGGATGGTTCAAATCACTCCTGTTTCAAAGCCTTACACGCCCTCCGCACGATCTTGCAAAGAGATGACGTGATCGCGAGGGGCGAATTCGACGCGTAGCGTGACGGCCATGGACACCGTAGCCCAAGCAACCGAAGTGGATCTGCACCGCCTTGAATTGCGGTTCTCTGCCGCGCGCCTGATCGAACCCTGCGCCATTGGGGGCTCTGGCCCGCTCCATCGAACAAAGAGGTCAGCTCATCGCCTGCATCGCCGTCCAGGACGCCGACGGCAAGCGGCTGATCCTGATCGATGGTTACCAGACCAGCCCGAGTGCCGCCCGCGAGCGCATGGCGGCCCAACCGCGCCTGTTTATCCAGAGCCAGCGTGCCCAGGAAGAGCAACGTGCCGACACCCGTCTCGCGCAAGGTCCGTAAGCCGAACCACGAACAACTCGCGCAACTGCGGTTGCGCGGCATGGCCGCTGCACTGGACGCGGAACTGGATCGTGGCGAGCGTGAAGGAGCGGCGCCGGCTGAGGTCATCTCGCGCTTGCTGGCGGCAGAAGTGGCGCAGCGCCGCGAGAAGAGTCTGGCCTACCGTCTGGCCCAAGCGAAACTTCCCTGGAATTGGACCCTGGAGTCCTTTCCCTTCGACCGCCAGCCCGGAGTCGATCGGGGACAGATCCGGGCCTTGGCCGGGCTCGACTTACTGCGCCGCAATGAGAACACCCTGCTGATCGGCCCGCCGGGGACTGGCAAGACCGGCATTGCGCTCGCCCTCTTGCGCGAGGCTAGCGTAAACGGCCACGCCGGGCGCTTCATAACGCGCATGTCTTGCTCGACGAACTGTATGCATCGCTTGCCGATCGCTCCACGCCGAAACTCTTGACCCAATTGGCCCGCTTCCAGCCGCTACTGATCGATGAACTGGGATATCTCACCCTCAAACCCGAGCAGTCGAATGCTATTTTCCGTCTGATGGATCAGCGCTATGGCCGGGTGACGACCATCATCACGACCAATCTGGACCCGCCTGCCTGGTATGTGTTGTTTGCCAACAAGGCGCTGGTCGATGCCTTGCTCGATCGATTGCAGCACCGCTGCATCACGATACGCATCGAGGGCCCTTCGTTGCGTGCGCCGGATCCACCTTCGTCCGCAAAACCAGGCGCGCCACGAAAATCAGCGCCGCAGACGCCCGCAAAATAAGGCGCGACCCTGCCACTGCGGCAAACCATGGGGCGCGGCCCCAGACCCCGCACTCGCCGTGAGGCAGCCGCCGGAGATGTAAAAACCACATCCCCGGCGCTACCCACGTAGCGTATCTGCCATCCAAGGCGTCAAGGGGCTTTCGCGGCATAAACGCGGCGATAAAGACGCCGCATTTATTCCACGGTCCCCTTGACCCCTTTCCTGGCAGGTCACCGCGCATTAGCCGGGTCAGTTTCAATGAGCAGAAATGGGTCTGTTTCCGTGAGCGTCGAGGCTTCGTAGGTGAATTCGGAGCCGCACTGAGGGCGCGCCACCGCGCTGTCGCAGATTGCCGATGATGTAAGCAGCGTCCAAGGCTCGGCAGACATCTACATGCTGTCAGCAAGGTAGGGCGGAAAAGCGGCTTTTGCGCCTTCCGCCGGATGTTGGTCATTCGGCGGATAACGCCAGCAAGACGCCGCCGGCTCATCCGCCCTACGCGGGCTAATGCGAGGAGACCGCGCCCATGTTGCGGTCCATGGTCAGCTGGTAAGTACCCGGAGTGGTTTCCCGCCCCATCATGCGCAACAGGGGAACCAGTTCACGGCGGGTGGCTTCGGTCGGCGTGGCGGTGATTTGGTAGGTGGACTTCTGGTTGGGAAGCCAGTGGCCCGAGCCATCGAGGGAGAGCGGGCCGGCCAGCGTCATGAGGCGAAACTCCAGGCCATTGCCCTGGCCGCTCAGCAGCAGTTGATAACTGCCCAGAGGGCGGATGCGGCTCAGGGAGGAGCCGGCACCCTGCCAGGCCAGCTGTGCGGTGCCGCTGGCACGGCCTTTTTCGAGCAGGACATCCTTGGCCTGCAACAAGCACTGGCCGCTCAGATCGGCCGCGCGCAAGGTGGGAGACAGCGTTCCCAGCAGCGCCGCCGACAGTTGCAGCCGCGCCGACTGGATGCGGATCTGACCCGGCCTCAGGGCCGCGTCCAACACCGTGGAGCCATCCTGGGTGGAGCGCGCGACGAGGTGCAGGTTCAGCGACAACAACTCACCGAGGGCGATATCCCAGTTCACCGGCACCAGAGTAACCGCTTCGCCGTTGGGCTGGACCGCCTGCAAGCTGCCCTCGCCCCGCCAGAGCGTTCCCCGGGTGGCGGTCACGGCCAGCGTGCCCTGGCTGGCATCCTGCAACAGGGCGTCGAGCCAGGTGGCCGGCAACATCGCCAGATAGGTGCATGCCAGGGCCAGAAGCAGGCCCGCCGCCTTCAGCGGGCGCCCCCAGTGGGTCCTCGATCTCATGGCTGGCCTCCTTGCAGGGTCAATTCCAGGCTGGCCATGCCGGGTTGGGCCGCGCTACTGATCCGGCAACGCACGATGCGGATGCCCTGCGCTTCGATACCTGTCAGCCACTCGCTCCAGGCGGCGGTGGCCAGCGGCTGGGTGGAAAGCTGGATTTGCTCGCCCGCTATCGCGTTGAATTGCTTGATTTTTCCGACCAGGCCGAAGGCCGCGGCGGAAGCCTTGACCCGCTGTTCCAGGCTGCCGTTTCCGGTGGACCCCAGGTGCCTGCGCAAACGCTCGATCTCCACCGCCTGCATGCGCATCAATCTGAGTTCGGCGCGCTGCGCCGGCAGGCGTTCGGCCAGCTTCGCCCGTGCCTGGCGCAAGGGCTCGTAGACGCCGCCGTAACCGAGCAGGACGAGCAGAAGCAGGCCGCCCACGAGCAGTGTCTGCCGTTCTCTGGCGCTGCGTGCGGACAGGTAAGCGCGCAGCCGTGTAGCCAATTCATTGGTCATGATGCAAATCCTTGCTTGCGGGTTTTATCGTCAGCCGAATACCCTTGTCTTCCTGCGCGCTGGCGACTCCCAGCCCACGCAGGGCCGCCTCCGACTGCAAACGCGTCAGCCAGGCCGCGTCGGCTTCGTTCAGTGAGACGTTGAGCACGCCGCTTTCATAGATCAGGCTTTGCACCTGGGGACCGGCGGACCAGACTCGGCCCAGGCGCCCCAGCAGGCCCACGCAGGCGTCGGCGGAGGGAGTGCCGGCGGCGGTGTGGAGTTGCTGCAAGCGTTCCGCCATCTGCCAGGCCGGGTCCACCACCGCCGCGTGGGCGGGCAGGGCGCGCTCCGCCAGCACTCGCGCTTCCCGCCGCAGGCTCGCGTCTTCGTGCGCCAGCAGCGCCCAGTCCAGGGTCAACCCGGCAAACTGGATGACCACCAGGGCGAGGGCACCCCAGGCCAGAGGCCGCAAGCGCATCCAGTCGAGGCGATTGCGGCTGGATGTGTGTTTGCCCTGGAGCAGGCTGGGTAGCGCCGGCCAGGCCGCGGTGCGCCAGTCCCAGACGCCGGCGGCTTCCACCGGCAGTCCCAGGGCCGCGCGCCATCGGGCCCAATCCGGGCCCCCGTCGCCTTGATAGACCTCGATCCCCTCGGGAGGGCCGCGTTGGGCGAGGGCCAGGCTCAAGCCCGCCGGCGGTTCGGATTCATCCAGTGCCATGCCCTGCGCCATGCCGAATCGCGCCAGGGTGTCGTTGCCACGCCAGCCGACCGACCAGCTTCCCTGCGTCCAGGGCAGCAGCAGGTATTCGGGAAGGGCGGCGTCGGGGCGCAGGCCGACCGCCGCGAGCCGGGACAGAACGCGGACCAGCCAGGCATCCTCGATGACGGCCAGGGTCGACTCGCCGTCGCTGCGGCGATCCATCTGCACGGCGTGGAGGTCGTCCGCATCCACCAGGGTCACCGCTTCCGCTGCGGCGGCGAGCAGCGGGGCCAGGCGCCGTTCGGGCAGGTCGGGCAGGCTCGCATCGAGGCTGAGCACCAGTTCGCCCGCCAGCACCAGGCGGCAGAGCGTCGCCTTGGGCGGTTCTTCCAGGCGGGTGCCGCTCCCCTGGAGACGACCCGCGTCATCCAGCAGAGCCCAGGCGCAGTCCATCCCGTCGAGGAAGGAATCGCGTCGCAAATAGATGCGGAGTTCACTCATAGCTCGGCCCTCCAGACCAGGGTGGGGGACGCTTGTCCCCCGCGTTGGTACAAGACCTGGCTGCCGATGGCCAGGCGCTCATGGCGAATGTTGGCGCGCACCAGGAAATACTGACTGGACACGGAGATGCCCCCCGGGACGGTCAGTCCGTAGGGCAAGGCTTGCTGGAAATCCTGGATGTTGCGGTAGTAAGCGCGATCCCGCTTGGCGACGAGGGCATAGGCATCGTCCAGGCTCAGGCCCGTGACCAGGGCACAGAGCACCTCGGCGGGGGCGGTATTGACGTTGATCGCCGTCTGGGTGGGCAAGGCGGTCACGAAGGGCTGGAGCACGGAGAGGACATGGCGGTCGAAGCCTTTGACACGAAGCAGTTCATTCACCCTGACCAGGGGGCGATTGCCGGCCAGATAGGGCGGGGACAGCGCAACATAATACGCGGACTCGGCGCTGTCCTGGCCCAGGGGGGTGTCATCGGCATCCAGCCAGTCGGCCACGGTCATGGCCAGAGCTTCGGGAAGGCGCAACGCACGCAGGAGTTTGCTGAAGACGGCCAGTTGTACAGAGTCGGCCTTGCCATTCACGACCAGGTTGTTCAGGTTGAACAGGCCGTCCTGGTCTTCGATCCTGCCCGAGACCCGGTAACCCTCCGCTTCGACGGGGGGCAGTTGTGTGGCCCAGGCCTCGCCACGATAGTCCACGCTGCTGTGCTGCGCGTCATCCTGTAGTACAGAGGCCGCCCACTGGTCGGTCGCGCGCAGCACCAGCCGTGCCTGATCCTGGAGCCTGAGCGTGTCCAGGCGGCGCCATTCCACCTGGGAGCGAAACATGAAACCGCTGGCAGCCAGGGTGGCCATGGCCACCACCAACATGGCCACCAGCACGGCCGCGCCACCTTGTCGTGGAATCACGGTCCGGTCATTGCACACGGAACACCCGTCGGAGGGCGGTTCCATCGGCCGTGACGATGCCGAGCTCGACGCCACGGGGAAACGCCTTCCCGGGCGGGGGCTGCCAGGCCGGCTGCCACTGCCCCAGTTCGTTCAGATAGCGGAAGGCGCAAGTGTTCAGGTTTTCCAGCAGGGCCAGTCTTTTTGGATCCTGTAGCGGATTGTTCTCGTCCGCCCAGACCAGTCGTTCCAGGGTCTTCCCGCCACAGCGGTAGCCCACCCGCAGCAAAGCCTGATCCGCGTCGTCCGGCAATTGACGCACCAGGTCGAATTGCATCGAGCCATCCTCATTCAGCAGGATATGGAAACTGCCCGCGAGCGGAAGCCGTGGATCGGGCCGGGCCACCGCGCTTGCCAGATCCGCATCCATGCGCGCGAAGGTGCTGGCCAGGCCGCGCCAGCGCGCCATCTCCGCGCTGGCGCGGCGCTGCGCTTCGAGCACGGCGTCGAGCGCGCGGAAGGTCACCAGGGAGAACAGCGTCAGCAGGACCAGCGCCACCAGCACTTCCATGAGGGTGAAGCCGCGCGCGAACGCAGCCTGCGCGGCGGTGGAATTCGGACTCATTGCGGCAGCGTCAGGAAGGTCACGCTGCTTTGCAGGGTCCGCCCCGGCTCCTCCTGGCTCGACACCAGTACGTTGAGGCGTCGAAAGCGAGGGTTGGGCGTGCTCTTGACCTCCTGGCGAACCAGGAAATGGCGCTTGGCGTAGACCTCATCGCTGCTGTTACTGTCGGGTGCCGGCCAGTCGCGCCGGGCCGTGCGCTCCGCCACGATGTTCTGGGCCAGCCAGAGGGCGAGCAGGTGATCGCGATATTCGCCCACGGCATCGGTGCCCACGCCCGTCGCGCGCAGGGCCGCGGTCAGGCCGATGGCAACGATGGCCAGCGCCACCAGCACTTCCAGCAGGGTGAAGCCGCGATTGCCGTTCACGGGCCCTCCCCCGTGGCGAGCGTGGACTGGAAACGCCCTTCCGTGCCACTGACCCGGGCATGAGTTTCTCCGGAGGCGATCTCCAGCGTAAGCGCATGTGCGCCGTCCAGTTTGACCCGTTGCCCAACCGCCAGCGGCATGCCGTCGACCTGGATGCCGCGGATCACCATGCCGCTCGGCAGGGGGCGCGGGTGCAGCAGATCGTCTCCGGTGACGACACGCCATTCCGGTCCGGCGTCGGTGATCTCCCTGGCCTGGAATTCGTAGCCTGTGTCGTTCCCGACCCAGGCCAGCGGGGCGCCGCGCGTGTCGGACTCCTCGCTGGCCATCCCCAGGAGGGCCGCCAGACGATCCCCCTCCTGGCGCACCGCTGCACGCGGGTCCGGACGCAGGGCGATGACGACCGTGGCGAAACCGATGGCCATGATCACCAGGACCACCAGCAGCTCGAGCAGGGTGAAGCCGCGTTGGCCGCCGCGCGTGTGCGGCGAGCCGGGTTCACTGCATCCAGGAGCCGATGTCCGCATCCTTCCCCTCTCCCCCCGGTTGTCCGTCTGCACCCAGGCTGTAGACGTCGATTTCACCATGGCGGCCCGGGTTGAGATAGAGGTAGGGATTGCCCCAGGGGTCCTTGGGCAGCTTTTCCAGATAGCCGCCGTTCTTCCAGTTTCCCGGGATGGGCTCGATCGCAGGCTTCGTCACCAGAGCCTGCAAGCCCTGCTCCGTGCTGGGATAGCGGATGTTGTCCAGACGGTACAGCTTGAGGGCCTGAACCACGCTGGCGATGTCCTGGGTCGCCGCCATGGCGCGGGCATCGTCCGGCCGGTTCATGATCTTGGGGGCGATCATCGCCGCCAGCACGCCCAGGATGACCAGGACGACCATGAGTTCGATGAGGGTAAAGCCGCGCATTTGTTTCATATCCAACCTCTTAGTGCACTAGGCGATTCATGTCGATGATGGGTTCCAGGGTGGCCAGCACGATGACCAGCACCACGGCACCCATGATCAGGATCAGAAGCGGCTCCAGCACCGCGGTCAGGGCGGACAGCCGCGTTTCGGCCGACAATTCCTGCTGGCGCGCGGCCTGTTCCAGCACCCGGGAGAGTTCGCCGCTGGCCTCGCCGCTGGCCACCAGATGCAGCAGCATGCCGGGGAAGACTCCGCTTTGTTTCAGGGAGCGGCTGATGTTCTGCCCTTCGCGCACGCGCGCCGCGGCATCCGTCGTGGCGCGGCGAAACACCTCGTCGTCCAGGGACGCGCCGGCATAGCCCAGGGCGTTGATGATCGGCACGCCGCTGCCCACCAGCACGGACAGGGTATTGGCAAAACGGGCGCTGGCCAAACTGCTGCGCAAGCTGCCGATGATGGGCAGGCGTAGCAGGAAGTGGTGCCAGCGCAGGCGGATCGCCTCGATGGCCAGCAGGCGGCGCGCGGTGAAACCGCCGCCCAGCGCCAGGATCAGCCCGATCCACCAGGTTTCCCGAACCAGGTCGGAAACCACGATCAGGGCGCGGGTCAGCCAGGGCAGCGTCTGCCGCGATTGCTCGAACACGGCCACCACCTGGGGCACCACATAAGTCAGCAGCACCCCGATCACCAGGAAGGCCACCAGGGTGACGATGATCGGGTAGATCAGCGCCACCCCCACCTTCTGGCGCAGAGCCTGGCCACGTTCAAGATATTCGGCCAGGCGCTCCATCACCTGGGAGAGCGCGCCGGCTTCTTCTCCCGCCTGGATGATGGCGGCGTAATAGCGGGGAAAGGCGCGCGTATGGCGGGCGAGGGTATGACCCAGCCCCTGGCCGGCCAGGACATCCTGATGCACGCTGGCCAGCACGCCGCGCAATTTGTCCGAGTCTTCCTGCTCCACCAGAGCGGCCAGGGCGCGTTCGATGTTCAGGCCCGCCAGCAGGAGGGTGGCGAACTGGCGCGAGAACAGGGCCAGAGCCAGGGTCGGGATGTGGCGATCGCTCTTGCCCCCCGTGGCGGGGGCGTCGCGCGCCACTACTTCCTCGGGCAGCAGCCCCTGTTCCCGCAGGCGGGCGCGCGCCGCACGCGCGTGCTCCGCCTCCATCTCGCCACGGTGGCGCGTGCCCTGGACATCCAGCGCGACGTAGCGCCAGGCACTCACCGGGGCACCCCGTCAGCAGCGTGGGGTACCGGGATCATGCCGCCTCCCGAGTGACCCTCAGCACTTCTTCGATGGAGGTTTCTCCCGCGAGCACCCAGCGCAGGCCGTCCTCGCGCAGCAGATGCATGCCATGGCTCGCCGCGTACTGGCGCAGGTGGTGCTCGCCGGCGTCGTCATGGATCAGGCGGCGCAGCGATTCGTCCACGTTCATGAGTTCGTAGAGGCCGGTGCGGCCGCGGTAGCCGGTCTGGTTGCACTGCTCGCAGCCGTGGGCGAGATAGGCCCGGGCTGGCGGTTCGCTGGCGCTCAAGGTCGACCATTCCTGGGCGCTGGGCTGGTAGGCCGTCTTGCAATGCGGGCAGAGGCGGCGCACCAGGCGTTGCGCCAGCACGCCGATCAGGCTCGAACCCAGGAGGAAGGGCTCGATGCCCATGTCCTTCAAACGAGTCACGGCGCTGACCGCGTCGTTGGTATGCAAGGTGGCGATCACCAGGTGGCCGGTCAGGCTGGCCTGGACGGCGATCTGCGCGGTTTCCAGGTCGCGGATCTCGCCCACCAGGATGACATCCGGGTCCTGGCGCAGGATGGAGCGCAGGGCGCGCGCGAAGCTCATGTCGACTCGGGCATTGACCTGGGTCTGGCCGATGCCATCGAGGTCGTACTCGATGGGGTCTTCCACGGTCATGATGTTGAGCGCGGTGTGGTCCAGGCGCGACAAGGCGGCATACAGGGTCGTGGTCTTGCCCGAACCGGTGGGGCCGGTGACCAGTAGGATGCCGTGCGGCTCGCCGATGAGCCGGTCCATCTGCCCCAATACTTCCGGGTTCATGCCCAGGCGATCTAGATGTAGCCGCTCGGCGTTCTTGGCCAGCAGACGCAAGACCACGCGCTCGCCGTGGCCCGTGGGCAGGGTGGAGACGCGCACGTCGATGTGCTGGCCGCCCAGGCGGATGGCGATGCGGCCGTCCTGGGGCAGGCGTTTCTCGGCGATGTCCATGTCCGCCATCACCTTGATGCGCGAAGCCAGGGCGGCATGCAGGGCGCGGGGCGGCTCGAAGATGTCCTTCAGGACGCCGTCGACGCGAAAACGCACCAGGGAACGGCTCTCGAAGGGTTCGATGTGGATGTCCGAGGTGCCCTCGCGCAAGGCCTGCATGAATACCAGGTTGATCAGCTTGATGATGGGCGCGTCGTCATCCGCGTCGAGCAGATCCTGGATGCGCCGGCTGTCCTGCATCAGGCTGGAGAGTTCCGCTTCTTCGCCCAGGCCGTCGAACAGGCCGCTGGAATCCTCGCCCTCGGCATAGCCGGCGGAGAGCGCCGCGGCGAAGTCTGCCTCGCTCAGCACGGTGACTAGCAGGGGCAGGCCGTAATGGCGGCGCAACTCGGCCAGGGCTTCCGCCCGGGTGCTGGTCCGCACCGTGACGGCCAGCCCGCCCGTCGCGTCCGGCGAGGCCAGCACGCCGGCCGAGCGGGCATAGGCGTAGGGGATGCGCTTCACGAGAGCGTATCCTGCCTCACAGGGCAAACCCGGGCGCTGTCTGCACCGGCTGCGGCGTCGGCCGGGAGCGCGGCGGCAGCGTGGTGACGGGGACATCCGGCAGCATGACCCTGTGCGGCGGCGTCTGACTCTTCTGCACGCCGACGATGTAGTCGTAGCGCGGGTCGGTCATCGCCGCGGCTGCGGTGGCATCGCGGATGATCGTCGGGCGCAGGAAGATCATCAGATTGGTCTTGTTGTGGGTTCGGTTGCTGTAGCGAAACAGGTTGCCCAGGAGCGGGATGTCGCCCAGGAGCGGCACCTTGTCCTGGGTGTCCTGCACCTGGGTTTCGATCAGGCCGCCCAGCACCACGATCTGGCCGTCGTCGATCAGCACCGTGGTATCGAGCGAGCGCTTGTTGGTCGCCGCCAGGACGCCGCCGCTTCCCTGGACGCTGGAGACTTCCTCGGAGACCACCAGGCGCACCGTGCCGCCTTCGCTGATCTGCGGCTTCACCTTCAGGATCAGGCCGACGTCCTTGCGCTCGATGGTGGTGAAGGGCGAGGCGCTGGTGCCGGAACTGACCTGATAGGAGCCGGTCTGGAAGGGCACGTTGGAACCGACGGAAATCTTGGCTTCCTCGTTGTCCAGGGTGAGCAGGCTGGGCGTGGAGAGGATGTTGGCGTTGGCGTCGGTCTCCAGGGCGGAGGCGAGGACGCCCAGGCTGTAGAACTGGACGGCGGGGGTGACCGTGCTGATAGCCCCGGTGACCGCGTTAGTGGAAGTGGTTGCCGCGACCAGGGTCTGTAAGCCGCCGCCCGCTCCGATGTTGAAGCCCTGGGTGGCGCCGGCCACGGCGGAGAGCGGGTTCGAGGCCAGGGTGCCGATGTTGTTGCTGCCGCTGTTGCCGAAACCGCCGATGAGGCCGTTGGTGCCCGCGTGCATCCACTGGATGCCGAACTGCGCCGCCTTGTCTGCCGAGACTTCGGCGATCAGGGCCTCGATCAGCACCTGGGCGCGGCGCACGTCGAGCTTCTCCACCACCGCCTTGAGGTTGTTGTACACGGCTTCGGGCGCGGTGATGATGAGTGCGTTGCTGGAGGCATCGGCCTGGATCATGCCCGGGCCGCCGCTGTCGCCCTTGCCAGTGGCTTGTCCCGCGGTGGGTTGCGCCGAGGTCTGGCCCAGGGCCTGGGTATCCGAATTCAGGATATTGCGCAGGGTCTTGGCGACGTCCACCGCCTGCGCATTTTTCAGGTAGATCAGGTGCACATTGCCCGCCACCTGGGTGGGTACGTCCAGGGTGGAGACCAGGCTCTGCACCTTGCCCAACAGGCTGGGGTCGTGGGCGCGCACGATCAGGCTGTTGGAGCGATCGTCCACCGCCACTTGCGGCAGGTCGTTGGAGCCGCCCGGTACCGCGCCCGTGGAGGTGAATACCCGGGTGATCAGGGCGGCGATGTTCTGCGCGGAGGCGTATTTGAGGGGAATCAGCACCGGTTCGTCCGTGCTGGGGACGTCGAGGTTGTTGATGACCTGCTCCAGCCGGGCAAGGTTGTCGCTGTAATCGGTCACCAGCAGGGTGTTGGTTCCGGCGTCGGCATTGATCGCGCTGTTCGCGCCCACCAGGGGGCGCAAGGCGGCGAGGAGCTGGATGGCGGACTCGTGGTGCAGGGTGAACACCCGTGTGACCATCTCGCCACCGGTCTTGCCGCGGTGCATCCTGGCCGTGGTCGGGGCGGCATAGAACTTGGCGTCCGCCTCGGGGACGATGCGCACCACGCCGTCGGACTGGACCGCCGAGTATCCCTGCATGCGCAGCGCGGCCAGCAGGATGTCGTAAGCGACCGTGGGGTTGACCGGGCGCGGCGAGGTGATGTTGATGGTTCCCTTGACGCGAGGATCGACCACATAAGTCCGCTTCGTCATCTCGCTCATCGCCTTGATGACGGAGCCGATGTCCGCATTGACGAAATTCAGCGTGATCCAGCCGGCCGGCTGCGCCTTCTCTGCAGCCGCTCCCCCGGCCCAGGCCAGGCTGGCGCAGAGCACCAAGGCATGACGCCATCCCATGGAAGTGCTCATTCTTCGTCTCCGGAACGATTGCGGTTGCGTGATCGACTGCGGTTTGCGGCGGGTATGCCCGGGGCCGCGGCCATCTGCTCAGGAGCGATCTGGGCCGGGACGGTCACGCTAGGCGCAGCCGGTGTGACCGGTGCGGCCGGTTGGCCGGAATCCGCGCTGACCGGCCCCATGCTGAGCAGCAGTTCCTTCGTGGTGGCGGCGCTCTGGAGTATCACGCGATCCCTTTCGATCTGTTTGAGTGTCACCCCGGGAACGACTTCTTCTCCGGGGAAGATGGATACCGCACCCGCCGGGGTGCGGAAGGTGGCGAATCCGCCAGCGCGCGAGCCCGCGAACACGCCGCTCAGGGACAGGCCTTCGATGGCCTGGGTGTGTGCCTCGCCGCCGCCGAACAACGGGATGAGGTTTCCGGCCTCCGGCTGGACGAGGGCTGCACTGGGTAACCTGGCCACGGGGCGCGGCGCGGACAGCTCGGTGAGCCAGTGGCCGGCGAGGACGATCGCTCCCAGCGCCACGGCCAGGCCGAGCAGGCGAGTCGAGGCATCGAACAGGGCCGGAATGGGGAGGGGAAGTTTGAACAATTCGCTATTCACGGCAGGGGATCATACACAACAAGCTTGAAAAAGAGCGCCATCGTATCCCTGCCACCCGCCCCAGGGCGCGATTGCCGGCCGCGAGCGTGCTTTTTATTTGATCGGCGACAAGCGCACCTCGGTTCGGGTTCTAGGAATCAAGCCAGCCCTCGATCTTCTTGCGATCCGGTACGCCGCCGGCATGGACGACTCGGCCGTCGATCACCACGCCCGGGGTGGACAGGACGCCGTAGCCGAGGATGGCGGCCATGTCCGTGATTTTTTCTAGTTCGATGGCAGCCCCCCTGGCGGCAGCGACTTCCACGATCAGCTTCGCCGTGGTTTCGCAATTGCGGCAGCCCGTGCCGAGGACTTTGATTTGTTTCATGCTCAACTCCTGTGTGTGGGTGTAGGTCAGCAACACGCCTTGCCCGATGCCGTGGGCGTGCAGCAGGTGCCGGTCTGGATCACGGCGATGTTGGCGAAGGGATCGGCGTGTATCTTCGGTTTCGCCGGCGCGTAGCCGGCGTCATAGTCCGCGTCGAATGTCGCGTCCAGCGATTGCGCGGCTTCGTCGCGGATGTGCCGGGCGATTTCGATCACGCTGTCGATCTGCTCCTTCGCCACGCCGTATTCCTTGAGCCTGGCAACCTGGCACAGGCCCTGCTTGGGATGGTTGGAAGCGATGTTCGCCGCGAGCGAGATCAGAGCGACGATGGAAGGGTGCAATTCAGTCATTTCCAAACCTCATGAGAAACGATGGGCCGCCCGGCGGCGGCCTGGGGGCGCTCTAAAGTACCGCGTTGAAGACGAAACCCACCAGCATGATGCCGACGGCCACCACGCCGGCGAACACGGCGATCAGAGTGGGTTTGAGCACGCGCCGCAGGATCACCATCTCCGGCGCGGAGAGCGCGGTCACGCTCATCATGAAGGCCAGGGTCGTGCCCAGCGCAGCGCCCTTGCCGAGCAGGGCCTGGATCACGGGCAGGATGCCGGCGGCATTGCTGTACATGGGCACGCCGAGCAGGACCGCAAAGGGCACGGCCCACCACTGCGACTTGCCCATGATCCCGGCCATCATGTCCTGCGGCACATAGCCGTGGATGCCTGCACCCAGACCGATGCCGGCAATCAGCCAGGGCCAGACGCGGCCGACGATTTCCCGGACGTGGGATACGCCGGCTCCCAGCCGTTCGCGCCAGCTCGGGGTGCCCAACTCCAGCTCGGGCGACTTGCCGACCTGGATGGCGCGCACCCAGTCTTCAAGATGCTGTTCCATGCCGAGGCGGCCGATCGCCAGGCCGGAGGCGATGGCCACGCCCAGGCCCAGTCCCAGGTAGAGCGCGGCGACCTTCCAGCCAAGCAAGCCGAACAGCAGGGCCAGGGCTACTTCGTTGACCATGGGCGCGGATATCAGGAAGGAGAAGGTCACGCCCAGCGGCACGCCGGCGGAGAGAAAACCGATGAACAGCGGCACCGCGGAACAGGAGCAGAACGGCGTGACGATTCCTAAGGACGCCGCCATCACGTTGCCCAGCCCCAGCGGCTTGCCGGCTAACCAGTCACGGGTGCGCTGCGGCGAGATATAGCTGTGCACCACGCCCATGAGGAATACCACGGCGACTAGCAGCAGCAGCACCTTGGGTGTGTCGTAGAGGAAAAAATGCACGGCCTCGCCCAGGCGGCTGCCTGGCTTCAAATCGAGAAGCGGGCCGATCAGGTCGAAAGTGAGCCAGGTAGCGAAGTCGTCGAGCATGGTCAGGGGGTGTTGCCTATGAGTACGATGGCGCTCATCGCGCCGGGTTTGAACGGGTGCAGGTCGGCGATTCGCTGGCGGGCGGGGATGCCAGGCCATCTTTCATGTGCAGCAGGGTGCGGTACGCCCAGGTTGGCAGTTCGGGATGAATGCGGTAATGCATCCACACCCCTTCGCGCCGCGCAAGCACCAGGCCGGCTTCGCGCAGCACCGCCAGATGGCGGGAGACCTTGGGTTGCGAGGTACTCAGGGCTGCGTGCATCTCGCAGACGCAGCGCTCGTCGACGTCGAGCAGCATGGCCAGGAGGCGGCGCCTGACTGGATCCGCCAGGGCATCGTAAAAACGTTCTTCGTCCATGCGTCAATTGAAATACATAGATGGCGATGTCCCATGCTAACACGGACATATACATGCGTACAAACGTATGTATATGAGTGTAAACGGGGTTGGGCAGGGACCCATCGGCTAGTTCCGTCGGCGCCAGTCCACCAGCGAGGGTTCGAGTTATCCTGCGAAAAATTGATCCACATCAAGAGAGCGGGCGTGTACATCATTCGCCGATTCAAGTCCGGCCGACTCCTCGGTATGCTTTCAGGCCCGAAGTAATCCTCTGGAGACTCGATGAGACACCGAAGCCTACAAGCCATCGCCGGACTGACCCTGTTCGCCGGTGGTATCGCGTTTTCCTCCGCAGCCGAGACGGTGAAGGGTGATCCCGCCAAGGCCGCGCCCATCGTCGAGCGCCTGTGCATGGCCTGCCATGGTCAGGATGGCAACAGCCTGGTCCCGAGTTTCCCCAAGCTCGCCGGTCAACGCCCCGAGTACCTGCTGCATGAAATGCAGGAATACAAGACCAAGCACCGCGACAACGAGATGATGTCGCCCGTGGTGCTGGAGTTGTCCGCGGCCGACATGGCGAATCTGGCCGTCTATTTCGCCGCGCAGAAACCGGTGCCCGGAACCCCCACGGAGCCGGGTCTGCTGGCCTTGGGCAAAAAAATCTACCTGGAAGGCAATTCGGAATCCGGCCTGCCCTCCTGCGACGGCTGTCATGAAGAAAATGGCAACGGTTCGGCGAGATTCCCGCGCATCGCCGGCCAGAATCCCGAATACACGCTGGAGCAGTTCCACCTTTACGCCACCGGAAAGCGCAAGTTCGGGAAAAAAATAATGGTCACCGTCGCGGAACGGATCACCGAGCAGGAAGCCAAAGCCGTCGCCGAATACATCTCCAGCATGCCCTGAGGAACCACACCCATGAAACCGACCCTGATTTTTCTCGCGCTCGCCGGCATGGCCGGCCTGTCCGTGGCCGCGGAAACCGCACAGCCCCACGCCGCGGGCATCGAATCCAAAGGCTATCTCTGGAACAAGCCCAACAAGACCCTGACCCGTGCGCTCAAGCAGAAGGCGGACCCGGAAAAGGGCAAGATCGCCTACGAGGAATGCCGCGGTTGCCACAAGGCGGACGCTTCGGGCCGTCCCGACGCCGGCTATCCGCAGTTGGCCGGGCAGCACACCGAGGTGCTGATCAAGCAGATGCTCGATACCCGCTCCGGACGCCGCGACAATCCCAGGATGCATCCCTTCATCGAAGCCGATGCCATTCCCACCAAGAGCATTCCCGATGTCGCGGCCTATCTGCACGGACTGCCGGTTCCCGACACCAACCTCAAGGGCGCCGGCAAGAATCTGGAACACGGCAAGGCCCTGTATGACAAGGATTGCGGAAATTGCCACGGCGCTGCCGGTGAAGGCAATGGCAAGGAGTTCCACCCGAAGGTGGCGAGCCAGCATTATCCCTACCTCTACCGTGAATCGATGGACGTCCGCGACGGGATACGGCGCAACGCCGACACCAAGATGGTGAAGATTCTGAAGTCCTATTCGGACGAGGATATCGCGGCCGTCAGCGACTACATGTCGCGCCTGCCACCGGTTCAGTAGGCGCCAGGCGCCGCGAGTCGCCGCTTATTGCTTGCGGCTCGCGATCTTCATCCGCCAAATTCGCGGGCCGCTTGCGTGCACCGATTCGCCGCGGCTGTCGACCGCCACGGTCACCGGCATGTCGGCGACGATGAACTCATAGATCGCCTCCATGCCCAGTTCCGGGAAGGCCAGCACGCGCGCCGACCGGATCGCTTTCGACACCAGATAGGCGGCTCCACCCACGGCGATGCAGTAGACGCCGCCGTGCGCGCGGATGCTGGCGATCGCCTCTGCGCCTCGTTCCGACTTGCCCACCATGCCGATCAGGCCCACTCGATCGCCCAGCATCAGGTCGGTGAACTTGTCCATACGGCTGGCCGTGGTCGGCCCCGCGGGGCCGACCGCCTCGTCGCGCACCGCATCCACCGGGCCGACGTAGTAGATGAAGCGGCCGCGAAAATCCAGGGGCAGTGGCTGGCCGCTCTGCACCAGTTCCTCCAGCCTCTTGTGCGCGGCGTCCCGGCCGGTGAGCAGCCGCCCGGATAGCAGCAGTTGTTCCCCGGCGCGCCAGGCGGCGGTATCCGCCCGGGTCAGGGTGTCCAGGTCCACCCGCCGCGCCGAGGCGGGGCCGCTCCAGGCAACGAGTCGAGCGCCGGGCCGCTCCAAGCCCGGCTGGCCCTCCACGGGGGGAGGGCCCCACGCCAGTCCGGGGGCCGTCCACTCGGGCCAGAGCGACAGGGGGGGCGGTGTGAAACTGGCCGGGCCGCTGCCATCCAGGGTGAAATGGAGGTGGCGGGTGGCCGCGCAGTTGGGGATCAGCCCAACCGGCAGGCTGGCGGCGTGGGTCGGGTAGTCCAGGATCTTCACGTCCAGCACCGTGGTGAGGCCGCCCAGGCCCTGGGCGCCGATGCCCAGGGCATTCACCTTGTCCATCAGTTCCAGGCGCAGCTCCTCGATCCGGTTGCCGGGGCCGCGTGCGCGCAAAGCCTGGATGTCGATCGGCTGCATCAAGACCTGCTTCGCCAGCAGCATGGCTTTTTCTGGAGTGCCGCCTATGCCTAGCCCGAGGATGCCCGGCGGGCACCAGCCCGCACCCATCGCGGGGAGCTGTTCCAACACCCAATCGACGATGGAGTCGGAGGGATTCAGGACCGTGAAATGCGCCTTGTTCTCCGAGCCGCCCCCCTTGGCCGCGAGGGTCACTTCCAGGAGATCGCCGGGCACCAGTTCGGTGTGGATCACCGCCGGGGTGTTGTCCCTGGTGTTCCGGCGCCGGCCCGCCGGGTCGTCCAGGATCGAGGCGCGCAGGGGATTGACCGGGTCCAGATAGGCGCGGCGCACGCCCTCGTTGATCATGTCCTCCAGGGACAGGTCGCCCTCCCAGCGCAGGCCCATGCCCACCTTGAGGAAAACCACCACCATGCCGGTATCCTGGCAGATGGGTCGCCGCCCTTCCGCACACAGCCGCGAGTTGATCAGGATCTGCGCCAGTGCATCCCTGGCGCCCGGCGATTCCTCGCGGTCGTAGGCCGCCTTCAAGGCCTGCACGAAATCTGGCGGGTGATAGATGGAAATGAACTGTAGCGCGTCGGCCACGCTCTGGATTAGGTCTTCCTGGCGGATGCTGGACATGGGGTCTCCTGTACGTGTGGAGTGGGGCTAGGGCTACTCCGCCTGCATCTGGACCGTCACCGGCTGCACTTTCCAGATATCACGGCAATATTCCGCGATCGTCCGGTCCGAGGAGAACTTGCCCATGCGCGCCACGTTGAGGATGGACATGCGCGTCCAGTGGCCGACGTTGCCATAGGCGTGGCTGACCGCTTCCTGGCAGGCGATGTAGCTGTCGTAGTCGGCAAACAGCAGGTAGTCGTCCTGGCCCAGCAAATTGTCGATCAGCGGCCGGAACAGGTGGGGATCGCCGTGCGAGAACAGGCCGCTGCCGATCAGGTCGATGACCGCGCGCAGTGCCTCGTGGCGCTGATAAATCTCCCACGGCTTGTAGCCCTCCGCCTTGACGCGTGCCACCTCGGGAGCGGTGAGCCCGAAGAGGAAGAAATTCTCGGCGCCGACCTCCTCGCGGATTTCGACGTTGGCGCCGTCGAGGGTGCCGATGGTGAGCGCGCCGTTCATGGAGAACTTCATGTTGCCGGTACCCGAGGCCTCGAGGCCGGCGGTGGAGATCTGTTCTGACAGGTCCGCCGCCGGGTAGATGTGGTGCGCGACCTTGACGTTGAAGTCGGGGATGAACACCACCTTGATGCGTCCGTCGACCTCGGGGTCGCGGTTCACCACCTCGGCCACGGCGTTGATCAGCTTGATGATCAGCTTGGCCAGGTAATAGCCGGGTGCAGCCTTGCCGCCGAAGATGAAGGTGCGCGGCTGGATCGTCACCCCCGGATCGCGCTTGATGCGGTTGTACAGGGTGAGGACGTGCAGCAGGTTGAGGTGCTGGCGCTTGTATTCATGGATGCGCTTGACCTGGATGTCGAACAGGCTGGACGGGTCGATGTGCACGCCCTGCCGCGCCTCGATCAATCTGCTCAGGCTCTGCTTGCGCTCCAGCTTGACCGCGCGCCAGCGCGCCTGGAAGCCGGCGTCGTCGGCGAACCGATCGAGCTCGCGCAGACGGCCCAGGTCCTTGCCCCAGCCGCTGCCCACGGTTTCGCTGAGCAGGTCGGACAGACCCGGGTTGGAGACCATGATGAAGCGGCGCGGCGTGACACCATTGGTCTTGTTCTGGAATTTTTCCGGCCAGATGTCGTGGAAATCCTTCAGCACAGTATCGCCCAGCAGCTGCGTGTGCAGGGCTGCCACGCCGTTGACGGCATGGCAGCCGACGCAGGCCAGATTGGCCATGCGCACATACCTCGGGCCACTCTCGTCGATGATGGACAGGCGGGCGATGCGGTCCTGGTCGAAGGGGTAGCGCACCCGCATCTCGTCCATGAAGCGGCCGTTGATCCGATAGATGATCTCCAGGTGGCGCGGCAGCACGCTCTGGAACAGCGGCAGTTGCCATTTCTCCAGTGCCTCGGGCAGCAAAGTGTGGTTGGTGTAGGCGAAGGTCTGGCGGGTGACGTCCCAGGCGTGATCCCAGTCCATCTGGTGCACGTCGACCAGGAGGCGCATCAACTCTGCCGCGGCGATGGTCGGGTGGGTGTCGTTGAGCTGGGCCGCGTACTTTTCGTGGAAGCGGTCGAGCGGCTGCCCGGTGGTGAGGAAGATGCGCAACATGTCCTGTAGCGAGCAGGAGACGAAGAAATACTGTTGTAGCAGGCGCAGGCGCTTTCCGGTCTCCGCATCGTCATTGGGGTAGAGCACCTTGGAGATGGTCTCGGAACGCACCTTGCGCATCACCGCGCCGACATAGTCGCCCTGGTTGAAGGCCTGGAAGTCGAAGGACTCGGCGGCCTCCGCCCCCCACAGGCGCAGCAGGTTCACGGTATTGACGTCGTAGCCCAGGATAGGCGTGTCGTGCGCGACGCCGCGAAAGGCATCGTTCGTCACCCAGCGCACGCGCGCACGGCCCTGCGCGTCGTCGTACTGCTCGGTATGGCCGCCGATGCCGACCTCGTAGACGATGTTGGGGCGGCGCACTTCCCATGGGTTGCCATAGTGCAGCCAGGTGTCGGTGGTCTCGACCTGCCAGCCATCGCGTATCACCTGGTCGAAGATGCCGTACTCGTAGCGGATGCCGTAACCCATGGCCGGAATCTGCAAGGTCGCCAGCGAATCCATGAAGCAGGCGGCCAGACGGCCGAGACCGCCATTGCCCAGGCCCGGCTCATCCTCGTGTTCGATGATGGTGTCGAGATCCAGATCGAGTTCCGCGAGGGCCAGGCGCACGTTCTCCCGGATGCCGAGATTATGCAGGTTGTTCGCCAGGTGGGGGCCGGGCAGATACTCGGCCGACAGGTAGCAGACGGTGCGGCTATTGTCCCTGGCATAGGTCTGCACCGTACTCACCCAGCGGCGCAGCACATGGTCGCGCAGGGTGTGCGAGAGTGCCTGGTAGTGGTCGTTGGGGGTGGCGACCTTGAGAAATCGTCCCTGGGTGTAAAAAAGATTGTCCAGAAAGGCACGTTTGAGCGCCGCAACCGATTGCCCGGTACGGATGTTCTCGAACATCTGGCCGGCTTCATCCGGGCGCTTCTCGTGCATGGCACTCTCCTGAGTCAACATTCGCGGCGGGATACCGCACTACCAGCCGCAGCTATGAACCGCTGGGGTTTTCGCTCGCATAGAGCAGCCAATCCGCTCTCTCCTCCCGCCAGGCGGCCTCGTCGCGGTGGGCGAGTGTCTCCAGGTCGGCGGGGGTGGCCGCGGGATCATCCACCCATAGGCGCAGTTCCTCGCCACCGTTGATGAGGTCGATGGCGAGGCGTTCGTTTTCATATTCGTAGGGGAAATCACGCCACAGCGGGTAATCGGGGTGGAGTTGCCGCACGGCCTTGAAGACCAGGGCAAGCAGCCGCCAGGGGCGGAAGGCGGCATGGTCGTACTGGGTGCCCTCGACGTGGATCTGCACCCCGGCACAGAGTTGCCCCACATGTTTGTGGAAGGTCGGCTCGAACCAGCAGGCGCGCAGGGTGCAGCCTTGCAACCAGTGCGGTGCGAGCGCACGCATGCTGGCGATCAGGCTGCGCGCGTCCAGATCGGGCGCGCCGAACACTTCCAGGGGCCGCGTGGTGCCGCGCCCTTCCGACAGGGTGGTGCCTTCCAACAGCACGGTGCCGGGATAAGCGCGGGCCATCGAGAGGTTGGGCGCATTGGGGCTGGGATTCACCCAGACGCGTTCCCGCAAGGGCCAGCCGTAGCCGGGCGCGGCCTCGGGCACCCAGCCCCGCATCTCGATGACGCGATAGTCCACGTCGAGATTCAGTGTGTGGATGAACCAGTGCCCCAACTCCCCCAGGGTGAGCCCATGGCGCATGGGCAAGGGGCCGGCACCGACGAAGCTCTCCCAGCCAGGACGCAGGCTCAAGCCTTCCACCGGGCGGCCGGCGGGATTGGGCCGGTCCAGCACCCAGACGCTCTTGCCCGCGCCCGCAGCCGCTTCCAGGATGTAACGCAAGGTGGTGAGAAAGGTGTAGATGCGGCAGCCGAGATCCTGCATGTCCACCAGCAGCACGTCGAAGGTGTCCAGCATGGCCGCCGTGGGCCGGCGCACCGCTCCATAGAGGCTGAATACCGGGATGCCGTGGACGGGGTCCTGGAAGTCGGGCGACTCCATCATGTTGTCCTGCTTGTCACCGCGCAGGCCGTGCTGTGGGCCGAAGGCCGCGCTGAGCCGCAGATTCGGCAGTGCCGCCAGGGCGTCGAGGGCATGGGTCAGTTCGCCGGTCACCGAGGCGGGGTGCGCCAGGAGGGCTACGCGGCGGCCGCGCAGGTCCCGGCGCAAGGCGGGGTCGGTCAGCAAGCGCTCCAGTCCAAAAATAGGCCCGGGCCTCATGGGCGGTCGAGCTCCAGGGCGAAGCCAGCGGCATGGTGAAAATCGGGCCGACCGGGTGGGTGGGCCAAAGCCCAGTAAGAGAGGTCTCCCGCTTCCGACTCGACCACGGCGGACAGGCCCAGGCGCAGGCGCTTGCCCGGCGGCAGGTCGGCTGGCGACACCAGGACGCTCACCCGAAGGTCACCCGCCTCCGCGGATTCGATGCGCGGGGCGAGCGACGACGCCCGCGGCCCGCCCTGGCGATAGTCGGAGAAGGCATAAGCCTGCCAGGCCCCCGAGGGCGAGAAATTGAATTCGCGATAGGCGGGGGCATCGCAACCCTGGACGAAAGCCTCGAAGCAGGTGTGGCGCCAGAGCCTGTCACTGCGTTCCCCGGCCCCGGTCTTCGGGATGCGCAAGCGTGCGAGGTCGGCGTCGAGGCGATAGTCGAGCAGCAGCGCGCCGACCGTGTCCCATCCCGCGCTGGCGCGGATGGAGCGTATCCACGGCGCCGGCTCATGGCAAAGCAGAGCGGCCATGGTTCAATCGAGTATGCCCGTGTAGAGCGCGTCTTCCTCGTTGGCGATGGCGCTCAGTACCCGCGCCAGGTCGCCTTGCATGCTGTGGGCGAGGGTATGCAGGTTCAGACGCACCACATTGACCTTGCCATCGGCACCCACGAATACCGTGGCGCGGCAGGGCAGGGGCGGAGCCTTGCCGCCGCTGGCCCGGACGACGAGCTCGCTGGCACCGACGGGACAAAGGTGGATGACTTTCATGGGCAAGGCCGCCTTGTTTCCGGCCTTGTTCATTTCCGCCTGCATATCCACGACCTCGCCCAGTTTCCAGGCACGCTTCTGTGCGCCACCCCGAATCGCCGCGACCGTTTCCTCGAAGCCAAGACTGGATTTCCGCAGATCGTAGACGGTGGCCATCATCTGCATCTGCTGTGCCAGCATCGCCTGCTGCATCTTCAGCATCTGTTCTTTGCTGGGGGGGGCTTCAGCCAGGGCGGACAAGCTGCAACAGGCAAGCAGGAGCAACGCGATTTTTTTCATGGAGGGATTCCTTGACGTGAACGCCGCTAGCGGCGCTCGAAACGCCCCTCGCCCGAGGGCGGGAGAGGGGCTGGAGGAGGACGGGCGGCAAGTGTTGGCGATACAGTGGTCGTCCGTCAGTGGTGCGGCAGCACGGACCCGTGTTGCAGGCGGTAGAGCGTGCCGCAGTATGGGCAGCGTGCCTCACCCGTCTCTTCTAGCCGGAGGTAGACGCGGGGATGGGCGTTCCAGAGTGCGTCCTTGGGCATCGGACAGTGCAGCGGCAGGTCGCATGCTTCCACGACGTGCGCGGGGCGGCTCACGGGCGTTTCCTCAGACATGGCTCAACCATCCGGCATGGGCTTGGGATCGGCCCTGCACGCAATCGAAATACAGCGCCTGCAATTTTTCCGTGATCGGGCCGCGGTGGCCCGCACCGATAGCGCGATTGTCCAGTTCGCGTATCGGCGTGACTTCGGCGGCCGTGCCGGTGAAGAAGGCCTCGTCGGCGCAATAGACCTCGTCGCGGGTGATGCGTTTCTCGATCACGGGTATGCCCAGTTCGCCTGCCAGCTGGATGATGGTGTCGCGGGTGATACCTTCCAGCGCCGCGGTCAGGTCCGGTGTGTAGAGCTTGCCGTTACGGATGAGGAACACGTTTTCGCCCGAGCCCTCGGCGACGAAACCGTCGACATCGAGCAACAAGGCTTCGTCGTAGCCGTCCATCTCGGCCTCCTTGTGGGCCATGATCGAATTCATGTAATTGCCGTTGGCCTTGGCTTTGCACATCGTGACATTGACGTGGTGGCGCGAGAAGGAAGAGGTCTTCACGCGGATGCCGTTATCCAGCGCCTCCTGGCCTAGATAGGCGCCCCAGGGCCAGGCGGCGACGATCACGTGCACGGACAATTTTTTCGCGGAAATGCCCATGGCCTCCGGGCCGAAGAAGGCCATGGGGCGGAGATAGCCGCTCTTCAGGCCGTTCTCGCGCACGGAGGCCTTTTGCGCCTCGATCAGGGTCGCCTTGTCGTAAGGGAGCTTCATGCCCAGGATATGCGCCGAACGGAATAACCGGTCTGTGTGCTCCTGGAGTCGGAAGATGGCCGGGCCGTCCGGGGTTTCGTAAGCGCGCACGCCCTCGAATACGCCCATGCCATAGTGCAGGGTATGGGTGAGAACGTGGGTGGTGGCATCGCGCCAGTTCACCATTTTGCCGTCGTACCAGATAAGACCGTCGCGGTCGGCCATGGACATGATGAAAACTCCGGGTAGCTCAGAAGAAGGCGATTTTAACCCGGCATTGCCTCGCTTAGTCCCCGTCGCGGCTTCGCCGAGCGCGCAATGGTAGTAAAATCCGCGATAATGGGGCCATGCTGCGCCTACCTCAACTGACCTCCCGAGATCTCTGGCTGATTCTGGCCGCCTTCTGCGCGGTCATCGCCATCGCCAGCCTGGTGCTGACCTCCTGGCTGAACCTGCACCCCTGCCATCTGTGCATTTTTCAGCGCCTGCTCTATATGCTCCTGGCCGGCGTCGGCCTCGCTGCCGGACTACTGGCGCCGCGGCCGGCGGCGCGCTGGGCGGGGATTGCCAGCATGCCGCTGGCGGCAACCGGGCTGGCGGTGGCGCTGTACCAAACTTGGTTGCAGATGCAACCGCCGGGCAGCGTCTCCTGCGTGGGCAGCGATCCCGGCTGGATCGAGCGCCTGGTCGAATGGCTGGCTCGCTTGCAGCCGGAACTTTTTCTCGCCACGGGGTTCTGCGAGCAAGCCGAGTGGACGCTCCTGAAGTTGTCGCTGGCCAATTGGTCGGTACTCGGTTTTTCCTTTTGCCTGGTGTTGGGCTATCGCGCCTGGCGCACGCCACCCGAACGCAGAATATTCAGAACCTGATCAAGGAGTCTCCATGTCCCGACCCGATTTCACCCACGACGCCCGCCGCCGTCAGTTCCATCGTTTCGTCCTGGCCGCGTTCGCGGCCAGCGCCCTGCCAGCGTCCGCCGCAGGCCCCGACTGGCAGGCGATCTCGCCGCCACAGCCGGGGGACACCCCCGGCCGGATCGAAGTACTGGAATTCTTTTCCTGGGGTTGCCCGCATTGCCGCGACTTCAATCCCCTGGTCAGCCGCTGGGCGGAAAAACTGCCCAAGGACGTGGTTTTCCGTCGGGTGCCGGTGACTTTCGGCCGCGCCGCCTGGGCAAACCTGGCTCGGTTATTCTACGCACTGGAAAGCATGGGTGAACTCAAGCGACTGGATGAGGCCGTATTTTCCGCCCTCCACGACCATCACGTCGACCTCTACACGGAGGCCGGCACCCAGGCCTGGGCCCGGCAGCAAGGCCTGGATGCCCGCCGTTTCGGCGACGCTTTCCACGGCTTCTCGACGGAAACCCAGATGGCGCGCGCGGAACAGCTCAGCCGTGTCTATAAGGTGGACAGCGTGCCCTTGCTCGCCGTGGCGGGGCGCTACAAGCTGATCGCCCAGGGGCCCAGCGGCCAGGCGGGCATGCTGGCGAGCGCGGACGAGCTGATCGCGAAGGTGCGCAAGGATCGCCCCAAGGCAGGCAAGCACTGAGTGACAGGGGTGGGGAATATAATCATCCCCCCTCTCGACTTGCCTTCACCGTGGCGCACTCAATGAAAGTCTTCCTGCTGTCCCTGGTATTCCTTGCCCTGCCCGCCAGCGCGGCCCTGCCGCTGCCGCCGGCCCCCCAGGTCGATGCACGCGCTTGGTTGCTGATCGACACCGCCAGCGGCTTGCCCCTGGCGGAAAAAAATGCCGATGCTGCGGTCGAACCGGCTTCCCTCACCAAGCTGATGACCGCCTACCTGGCCTTCAGCGCCATCAAGGAGGGTCGCCTCACACTGGGTCAGAGCTTGCCGGTATCGCAGAGGGCCTGGAAGGCGGAAGGCTCGCGCATGTTCCTGGACCCGCGCAAACCGGCTCAGGTAGACGACCTCCTTCGGGGCATGATCGTGCAGTCGGGCAACGATGCCTGCGTCGTCCTGGCCGAGGCCATCGCCGGCTCCGAGGAGAGCTTCGTGGTCATGATGAACGAGACCGCGAAAAATCTGGGGATGACCAACACCCACTTCATGGACTCCACCGGCCTGCCGCAACCGAAACATCTCACCACCGCGCGTGACCTGGCCCGCCTGACCAGCGCGCTGATCCGTACCTTCCCCGAGTTCTACAAGATCTACTCGACGAAGTCCTTCCGCTACAACGGCATCACCCAGCCCAACCGCAACCGCTTGTTGTTCATCGATCCCACGGTCGATGGCGTGAAGACGGGCCATACCGAAAGCGCCGGCTATTGCCTGATCGCTTCCGCCCGACGCGACCAGCGCCGCCTGGTCTCGGTGGTGCTGGGGGCGAATTCCGACAATGCGCGAGCGATGGAAAGCCTGAAACTGCTCAATTACGGCTTCCAGTTCTTCGAGACCGTGAGACTGTATCCCGGCAATCAGGCGGTGAGCACCCTGCGCCTGTACAAGGGCGGCAAGAGCGAGATCGGCGCCGGTTTTCTCGCCGACTTCTACATCACCGTGCCCCGAGGCAGCGGCAGAAACATCCAGGCGCAGGTCATGTCCCGGCAGCCCCTGTTAGCCCCGCTGCGCCGCGGCGAGCGCATCGCCACGCTGCGCCTGTCCAGCAACGGCGTGGCGCTGGCCGATTACCCCATGGTCGCCCTGGACAGTGTCCCCGTCGCCGGCTTGTTCGGCCGCACCTGGGACAACCTGTTGCTGATGTTCAAGTAGCCGTCATGCCCACGGTCTATCTCAACGGCCAATTCCTGCCCCTGGAGGAGGCGCACATCTCGGTCATGGATCGCGGCTTTCTCTTTGGCGACGGGGTCTACGAAGTGATACCGGTGTACTCACGGCGAGCGTTCCGCCTGCGCGAGCACCTGGATCGTCTACAGACCAGCCTGGATGGCATCCGCCTGGAGAATCCGTATTCCGCGGAGGAATGGGCAGGGCTGATCGGCCGCATCGTCGAACTGGCGGAAACCGAGGATCAAGGGGTCTACCTACAGGTCACACGCGGGCCGGGGCCGCGCGACCATGCCTTCCCGAAGGCCGTCCTGCCCACCGTGTTCATTCTGCCCATGCCGCTCACTCCCCCCTCTCCCAAGTCGGTGGCGCGTGGCATCGCCGCCGTGACCGCCCAGGATAATCGCTGGCTGCGCTGCGACATCAAATCCACCTCCTTGCTGCCCAATGTCCTGCTGCGGCAACACTCGGTGGACGCCGGTTGCGCGGAAACCCTGCTGTTGCGCGACGGATACCTCTCGGAGGGGGCAGCCAGCAATATCTTCGTCGTTCTGGACGGATGCCTGCAGGCACCGCCGAAATCCCATCTCATGTTGCCCGGCATCACCTACGACGTGGTGCTGGAACTGGCGCAGCAGGGCGGTTTTCCGCACTGCGTGCGGCCGATATCCGAGGCCGAGCTGCGCGCCGCCGCGGAAGTGTGGCTCACCTCCTCCACCAAGGAAGTCCTGGCCGTGACCACACTGGACGGCCAGCCCGTCGGCGGCGGCCGCCCCGGCCCCCTGTTTCGGCGCATGCACTCCGCCTACCAGGACTACAAACACAAGGTCATGCGCGGCAATGGCTGAGCCCAGCCTGATCGACTACCCCTGCGACTTTCCCATCAAGATCATGGGCCGGAGCGGCGACGACTTCACCCGGGACATGGTCGCCGTAGTCCTGCGCCATGATCCGGACTTCGTCGCGGAAACCGTGGGAATTCGCGCTTCCCGCGGTGGCGCTTACCTCAGCCTCACCTGCACCGTCCGTGCCGTCTCCAGAATGCAGTTGGACGAACTTTATCGCGAGCTCTCCGCGCACCCCGCGGTGAAGATCGTGCTGTAGTCCGGCGTCAGATCGCCGCGGCTTTTTCTCCGCCCAGGGCGGCCACCAGATCGGCCAGCAGTTTCGCGACTTCGCCGCTCATCAGGGCGAAATCCAGGTCGAACTGCTCATCGGCGGATTCGCCTGCTTCCGTCTGTTCCTTGAGGATGTCGAGGAAGGTCAGGCGCTTGACTTCCATCTGCTCGCCCAGGACGAAGGAAATGCGATCGTTCCAGGTCATGCCGAGCCGAGTCGCCTGCTTGCCGGCGGCGAGGTGGGCCGCGATCTGGGCGGCGACTTCCTCGCCTTCCAGTTCGTGGCGCACATACCGCACGGTGGCCTTGCCCTCGTCGGCGGCGCGCAATTCCAGGTCGCGGTCGATGCTGAAGCCGGCCGGCGCCTCACCACTGAGCAGCCAGTCGGTCATCGCCGTGGCGGGCGAGAGTTCGGTGTGCAGATTCTTCACCGGCAGATCGTCCACCGATTTCGACAAGGCTTCCAGCAGCGCCTCGGCCTTCGCGGGCGTGGCGACATCGACCACGAACCAGCCGTTCACCGGGTCGATCCAGGCCCAGGTCTGGGCACGGCGCACGAAGGCGCGTGGCAGCAATTCATCGGTGACCTGATCCTTCAGTTCCCGCATCTGCTTGCGGCCGACCTTGAAGCCCTGTTGCGCCTCGATCTCGGCGGCCTTGTCCTCGGCGAACTGATTGACCACGGAAGACGGCAACAGCTTCGCTTCCATCCCCAGAGCGATCAACACCTGGCCATTCAGCACATGCAGCAGGCGGTCGTCACCGCGCGGCGAGATCCAGCCGCGCGTTTCCCTGTCCATGTTGCCGCAGGGCTGCATGGTCAGGGTAGCGAGCTTCTCTTCCAGCGCAGGGATGTTCAGCTTGAGGCCGGCGGGCAGCCGGTAGACGGCGAGATTCTTGAACCACATGGACTTTACGCTCCGGAAAAGGGCGGCATTATCGGGGTTATTCCTCCGCGGCGCGCCGGATTTCCAGGCGCTTCATCTTCTCCCACAGGTTCTTGCGGCTGATGCCGAGCAGGTTGGCGGTTTCCTGAATCTGCCAGGCTTGCGATAGCAGGGCGCGCAGGATGTAGTCGCGCTCGTGGCCGGCCAGGTAGTCGCTCAGGGTGCCCACGGGGGGCTTGCTGGGGGCGGTGTCGCCGAACAGCGATTCGGGCGTGAGCACGGGGCCGGTGGCCAGCACTCGGGCGCGCTCCAGCAGGTGTTTCAGTTCGCGCACGTTGCCCGGCCAGGTGTGGTCGAGCAGGGCGCGTTCCGCTTTCGGTGCCAGCACCAGGCGGCGCCCGTCACCCGTCAACGCGGCCTGTTCGAGAAAATGGCCGGCCAGCCAGAGGATATCCTCCTGGCGTTCGCGCAGAGGCGGGACTCGGAGCTGGATGACGTTGACGCGGTAATACAGGTCTTCACGGAACAGACCCTGCTCGACTCGTGCCTTGAGATCCTGGTGGGTGGCGGCGATCAGACGGAAGTCGACGGCGATGGGGCCCTCGCCGCCGATGCGCGTGATCTGGCGTTCCTGGATGGCGCGCAATACCTTGACCTGCATGGACAGCGGCATGTCGCCGATCTCGTCGAGGAGGAGGGTGCCGCCCATGGCCTGCTCGAACAATCCACGCTTGACCCTGAGTGCACCCGTGAAGGCGCCCTTCTCGTGGCCGAACAACTCCGCTTCCAGCAGGGATTCCGTGTAGGCGCCGCAATTGGAGGCCACGAACGGCCGGCCGGCGCCTTGCAGTGCGTGCAGTTTCAGGGCCACCCGCTCCTTGCCGACGCCGGATTCGCCGGTGATCAATACCGAGGCCTGACTCTGCGCCAGGCGCGACAGCAGATCTTCGAGCGCGCGCATGGCGGGCGAGATGCCCAGGACATCCACGTCCGAGTGCCCCGAGTCCTGGCGGGTGAGTAGCGTTTTCAGCTTGCCCAGCAACAGATCCGGCGCGAAGGGTTTGAGCAGATAGTCTACCGCGCCGCGCTTGAGCAGGCGTACGGCCTGGTCCACCGTGCCGTGGCCGGTCATGAAGATGAAGGGCGGCGGCGCGCTCCCGTCGTCCAGCAGCGCAAGGTAGAGCGCCTCGCCCGACAGGTCGGGCAGGGCGATGTCGCTGACCACCACGTCGTATGCCTGCCGGCGCAAGGCGGCTAATGCCGATCTGGCGGTCTTGTGCCAGTCGCAATCCAGGCCCTCCATTTCGAAACGCAGGGCGAGCGCCTCACCCATGATCGCGTCGTCTTCGATCAGGCAGATGCGGCGGCTCATGGCGATCCCGCCGCCGGCAGGTCGACGCGAAAACGGGTCCAGCCGGCTACGCTGTCTACCTCGATGTGCCCGTGCAATTGCTGGACGATCTGGTAGGTGATCCACAGCCCCAGTCCGTGCCCCTCCTCGTTGAGCCCGGTAAAGGGCTCGAACAGGTGCTCCATCAGCGCCGGTGGGATGACACGGCCATCGTTGCCCACTTCCAGCTCCAGGCCCAGGGCGGTCTGCGTGATGCGCGCCCGCATGTGGCCGTCTTTCCCTGCCGCCTGGAGCGCGTTGAGCAGCAGGTTGATGAGTACCTGGCGCACCAGGGTGGCAGGCAGTTCCACCGTGTCTTGCACCTCGTTGAGCCATTCCCAGTTCACAGCCCGCGCCTCGCGCGCGAGCAGGATGTGAACATCGTCCACGTCCTGGCGTGTCAGCGCGCGGCTCCGGGCCCGGGCTTCGACCAGCAGCGCGGCGACGACTTCCTGGATCTGGGTGAGGCCGCGCTCCAGCAGTGGCACCAGTTTCGCCTGTAGCGAGTCGAGCTGACCATGGCGCTTCAGTGTGTCCACCGCGGTCAGCAGCCCCCCCAGTGGATTGTTGATTTCGTGGGCCATGCTGGCGGTCAGCCGCCCCAGCGCCGCGAGGCGGTCGGATTTCACGACCTGCCGTTCCAACGCTTCCTTGTCGGCGAGTTCGCGCAGCATCTGGCCATACACCTGGAACAACCGCCCCAGCTCATCGTCATGGGGATAGATGCGCTCGGGCAAGGGGGCGGGCAGTCTCCGGCCGAGCTCTCCCATGCGCTCGGTCAGCAAGCTCAGGGGCTGCGCCATGCGCCTGCCCCAGAACCAGGTGAGCGGCAGCAGGACCAGGAGAACCAGCAGCGTGGTCCAGGCCGTGCGTCGGACCGCGCGATCGAAGCTGGACTGGTAGTAATCGGCGGGATGCACCAGCACCAGGGTGCCCAGGGGCACACCTTCGACCACCAGGGGGATCGCTAGCAGGACGCGCCCGGATTCCAGCGCCAGCACGCGACCGTCGTTTTGCTCCAGGCGCGCCTGCAATAGCCGAAACTCCGGCCCCAGCGTGGCCAGGCCGCGCTGCAATGGGTAGCGCTGCGGCTGCGTGGAAATGAAAACCCGATTCAGTGCATCCAGCACGACCATGCTTTCGAGGTGAAAGCCCGGCCGCAGTGTCTCGGCGCTCATTGGAGCGTCGAGGATTTCATAGGCGCGCCAGACATCATCCAGGGAGATCGCGGCGGACAAGGCCCTGGCCAGCGAGCGCCCGAGTATCTCGGAGCGGACGAGCATGTTCTTCTTGAGGCTCTCGCGCGTCAGCGCCAGGTTGCCTCCGGTGATCGCCAGCGCCGTCAGCAGGATGAGCAGGCCGCCCCAGAGCGGCAGCTTGTGGCGCAGGCTGAGGTCGAACGGAATGCTCACCGGTTGTCCATGTAGCGGACGATCTCCCGCACCGGCTGGTAGAGCTCGGGTTGCGGCAACGCGAAGCCGTCGAGATTCATTTTCTTCAGGACCACGCGGCCGCGCGCATCCTCGGCCATCGTCAGCAGTGCCCTTTGCAGGGCACGGAAGTCACCCGGCGCCATCGTATGGGTGGTCACGAAGGGGGGGAAGCCATACTCCACCGAGCGCGCCGCGATCCGCGTTCGGCCGGTGAGCGCCGGCTGCTGGTCCAGCGTCTCCCAGACGTAGCTGTTTACCGAAGTGGCATCGGCGACCCCGGCGGCGACCGCCTCGATGGCGTTCCCATGGGTGTGGGTGAGGAAGGTGCGCCGGAAAAAATGATCGGGATCGACACCGAACTTCCATAGTTCGTAGCGCGGATTCATGTGGCCGGCGTTGGAAGTAGGGTCGCCGTAGGCAAAGACCTTGTCCTTGAGATCGAGCAGCCTGTGCGTGACCTGGTCGGCCTGCGGCACGACGAGATAGGCGCGGTAGTATGGACGCCCATGAAATAGTGGCGTGGCCAGCAAGTTGAACTCTCGATTCATGGTGATGCGCGGGCAATCGCACAACCAAGCCGCCTGGATCTGCTGCTGGCGGAGTAATTCCATGGTCTCCTCATGGCTGTCCTTGAGGATAAAGGCCACCGGTCGCCCCAGTCGGTTCTCCAGGTAAGCACGCCAGTCCGCGAGCAGCGCGGGGCGCTCGCCGAGGAAAGTGGGCGTCAGGCCGATGCGCAGGCCTTCCGCCGCCAGGGCCGGCCCCGCGCAGAGCAGCAGCAGGCAGAAGCAAGACATCCGGTAGAAGTGCATCCTCTGTATCCCCACGATCAACGGCCAGCATGCGAGTTGCACGGCGACTTCAAACCCCCGGTGCCGGGGATGCATCGTTACCGAATTGTAACGATACATCGACCGATGTGGTGCCGCGTTACCCGGAGGTAACCCAGGGCAATCTTTTGAATCATGTACAAGTGCATGATTCCTTTGATTTTCGTCAATTATCCCCGGAATCGCCTCACGCATGCGGTGACATGCCGCACGCCGAAAATGCGGTCATGCTTCCCCACCTTGTGTAATAAGTCCAGCAGGAACAATGACTTGCAATCCTTTCTTGGGATGAATTCGCGATGGTACGGTTTGTGCTTGACTTCGATCCCCGGCCACCACTCCCGCAACCATGAACTTCATGCCCATTCCCTGCACCCAGATTCAGGAGACGATGACGCGCATGCGTTACTTCGAGGGTTGGGACAAGGACTTGTTGGTGCGCCTTGCGGTCGGCTCGAAGCAGATTTCCCTGGGGAAGAAGGAAAAACTGGTCGCCAAGGGAGATAGACTCGAGGCGCTCTACGTCGTCATCAGTGGCCAGATACGGCTCTTCATTCCCCTGTCCAATGGCGCCGAACGCGTCATCTCCCTGGCCGAGCGCGGCGACGCCTTCGGCGAACCCTGTCTGATCGAGGAGGAACCCTGCCCCTACGATGTCGTGGCCGGCAAGGACAGCCATCTGATCGCGATCGACCCGCAGATCTACCGCCGGGAGTTGCGGCAATCACCCTTCATGACCGAGCACACCTTGAACCTGATGTCTCGGCGCATGTTGCAGACGATGCGCGACATCGAGATCTGCGCCCAGCCTTCCAGTCTGCAACGAGTGGCCCATTACCTGATCCAGTTGCGACCGGTGGATGAGGCGCAAGAGTTTGAGTTCCGCCTGCCCGCCCTCAAGCGCGACATCGCGGCGAAACTGGGCCTGAGCCAGGAAACGTTCTCGCGCGTACTGGCCTTCATGGCGAAGCAATGTTTCATCCGGGTCAGCGGCAGCCAGGTTCGCGTCGATGACTGGAGCCGCATGCTGAGCCTGGCCGCAGCGGGTTGCCAGACGGAGGTGCCTGGTAAAAATTGACCAGTATCAAAGCGAATGCGCAGGGCTCTGGACATGAGGCTCCCTTTTGCCTGAATCTGCGCCTCCGCGGCAAGTTCCACCCGTTATTACCCATCAAGGTTGCCCGAACGAATCGGGCGCCTTGCCCAACCGCGACAATGGAGGAGACACCATGCGCAGAAAATACACCCTGGCCCTTCTGGCCTGCCTGGGCCTGAGCACATTACCCGCTCTGGCCGATGACTCGACAGAAGCCCTCGCCCGCACCTGCAACAACTGTCACGGCGTCAACGGCGTCAGCGCAGGCGGGGCCATGCCCAGCCTGGGCGGCCAGTCCGAGGCCTATCTCAAGCACATCATGTTGGAGTGGAAGAGCGGGGAACGCGCCGCTGCCAGCATGAACCGCCTGATCAAGGGCTATAGCGACGAGCAGATCGCCGGCCTGGCGAAATACTTCGCGGCCAAGCCCTGGACGCCGAACACCCAGAAAGCGAGCGCCGACGTGATGGCCCGCGGCAAGGATGTCACCGACAAATGTGAAACCTGCCACGGTGCTACCGGCGGCCAACCGGACGACGAGACGATTCCTCGCCTCAACGGCCAGTCTGCCATGTTCATGCACCTGGAACTCGACAAATATCGTGACGAAGCCTTCCTGATGACACACAAGAAAATGATCAAGAGCGCCCGCAAGATGGAAGAGGGCGATGTAGGCATCGCCGCGAAGTACTACGGCAACCAGAGCAAGTAAGGGGAACGCACCATGAGCCAAATCAATCGCCGCGACTTCATCAAGGCCATCGCCGCCGCCTCCAGCGCCTCTGTCCTCACCATTCCCAGCGCGCACGCCGGCCATACCAAGGGCCGTGTCGTCGTCGTCGGGGGCGGCTACGGTGGCGCTACCGCAGCCAAATACCTGCGCATGATGGATGGCGGCATCGACGTCACCCTGATCGAAGCCAACACCAGCTACACCTCCTGCCCGCTCTCCAACGAAGTCGTTTCCGGTGAGCGTGACATCAAGACCCTGCAAGTCGGCTACGACGGACTCAAGAAGCACGGCGTCAACGTCGTGCATGACTGGGTCACCGGCGTCGACACCACCAAGAAAGTGGTCAGCACCAAGGGCGGCAAGACCTTTGCCTACGACGCACTGATCCTCTCCCCCGGCGTCGAATTCGCCTACGGCGCGGTCGAAGGCTATACGGAAGAACTGGCCAACACCAGCCTGCCGCATGCCTGGAAAGCCGGCCCCCAGACCTTGATGCTGAAGAAGCAGCTCGAAGCCATGCCTGACGGCGGCAAATTCATCATCGCCGTTCCGCCCGGCCCGTTCCGCTGCCCCCCCGGCCCCTACGAGCGCGCCGCACAGGTCGCCTACTATTGCAAGACCCATGGTAAGGCCAAGTCCAAGATCCTGATCCTGGACTCCAACGACTCCTTCTCCAAGAAGCCGCTGTTCGAGCAGGCCTGGAAGGCGCTCTACGACGGCATGATCGAATGGGTCCCGGGCGCCTCCGACGGCAAAGTGATCAAGGTCGACGCCAAGACCAAGACCTGCTTCACCAACTTCGGCGAACACCAGGGCGATGTCGTCAACATCATCCCGCCACATCACGCGGGCAAAGTCGCCAAAGACCTCGGCCTGGCCACGTTCAAGGACAAATGGTGTGAAGTGAAACCCGAAAGCATGGAGTCCAAGGGCCAGAAGGACATCTACGTGATCGGCGACTCCTGTGTCGGCGGCGAATTGGCCACCAACAACGGCTTCCCGAAGTCCGCTCACATGGCCATGACGCAAGCCAAGGTGGCCGTGGGTGCCATCATCGCCAAGATGAACGGCCTGCCGCTGCCGGTGCCCTACTACGTCAACACCTGCTACAGCGTGGTCGCGCCCGATTGGGGTTTCTCGGTGGTGCACGTGTATCGTGTCGAGAACAACGCCTGGGTCTACGTCAAGGAAGCCAGCGGCATCTCCCCGGTCACCATGCCGGACAAGTCGCCTGTACCCAAGCTCTATCGCAAGCTCGAGGCCGAGTACGCCGACGGCTGGCTGCGCAACGTCCTGGCAGACGCGTTCGCCTGATCCGGCACCCATCGGGTTTCTCCTGCGGGGAGGCCCGATTGCGAGCACCCGCTGCTGGCATCGCTGCCAGCAGCCGGGTGAAGCCGTTGAGATTCATTACCACTGCGGGAGGGACCGTGCTACCGACTTTTTCGGACTTGATGCAAAATTCGATGGACGGCGTCTTCAGTATTGGCACCGGTCAGACGGTCGTGTCGTGGAATCGCGCCTGCGAAAGCATCACCGGCATTCCGGCCGCCAAGGCGCTAGGCAGTTGCTGCCACGATGTGCTGAGGGGGCAGGATACCAATGGACGTCCCCTATGCAAGTGCGACTGTCCCTTGAGTTCATTGGCCAAGGGCGGGCCGCCGCCCTCCACGTTGCCGATGCGCATCACCCATCAGGACGGCAAGAGAATACAACTGTGCGTGGGCACGATGCTGATGCCCTCGCAAACCCAGGACGAGTGGGCCGTGGTCCATGTGATGCGGCGCAGTCGCGGCATCAAGGACGCCGATTTTTTCGCCTGTAGCAGTCCGCCGGGCCCTGAAGCTTGCCCACCCGAACCCGCGCAGCACAACGCCGCGCTTCTGACCAACCGTGAACGCGACGTTCTGGCCCTGCTGGCCGAAGGCAGCGGCGCCGAAGCGATATCCGTCATGCTCCACATCAGCGCCAGTACCGTGCGCAACCACATCCAGCGCCTGATGGCCAAACTGGGCGTGCATTCCCGGCATGAGGCAGTAGCCTTTGCCCACCGCCACAACCTGGCGGGAAGTTCTCACTGACTCACCCTCATACGTACAGCCTGCTTCACCCCTGACTTATACTCGTTGCATGGGGCTGGCCTGCGCAGCTGCGTAGCGCCTTCGCGCCACCCGGCCCGCGTACAGGAATCCTTGCAATGAACGTAGGAGATTCATGATGAAACACTTGCTCGTAGTGACCGCGTTACTCCTCCTTGGCATCGGCCAGGCCCTGGCTGAACCCGCCGCCGGAACGATCGTGAAGGAGCCCAAGACCGGGATGGAATTCGTGTGGGTGCAAAGCGGCTGCTTCAACATGGGCTCCAACGACGGCGAGACATTCGAGAAACCGGTGCATCCCGTTTGTGTGAAGGGCTTCTGGCTGGGCAAATACGAGGTCACCCAGGACCAGTATCAACACATCATGGGTGTGAATCCGAGCGATTCCAGAGGGCCGACCAATCCGGTCGATCAGGTTTCCTGGGACGACGCCGTGACCTTCACCCTGGGCCTGAGCACGATGACCAGCGTACCCGTGCGACTGCCCTCGGAAGCGGAATGGGAATACGCCTGCCGTGCCGGTGGCCAGCACACGGTCTACTGCGGCGACGGCGACCCGGCCACGCTGGCCTGGACCGGCAGCAACACCGGCAATTCAACCAGCCCGGTCGGCAAACTGCGCCCCAATGCCTGGGGTCTGTATGACATGAGCGGGAATGTCTGGGAATGGGTCATCGATTGCTGGAACCCGGACTATCTCGGTGCTCCCGGCGACGGCAAGCCCCGCTTGACGGGAAACTGCGAACGCCGTGTCGCGCGCGGTGGCGCCTGGGATGTCAACGGTTACCACCTGGTGCGTGCCGGCAAGCGCGGCCGCGGTGATCATCGCTATCGCCTGAACGTGGTTGGCTTCCGCGTCGCCATCGGCGTGCAGTAGCGTCGCGGCCTGAGGGCGCCGGCGTGTCCCGCGGACACTCCATCGCGGTTTGCGCGCTGGCGATTTTGATGTCTCGGGCGGCCTACTGCGCCCATCCGATGCTGAGCGAGGACGCGGGCACGCAGGGCGCCGGAAACGCTGAAATCGAATTCGGCCACAGCTGGACTCGCGAAGACGGCGATCTTTCCCGCTTGTTTCAGCCGCAGTTCTCGTATGGTTATGCCCAGACCGTGGACTTGATCCTGCAACCGTCCTGGTTGGCGAACACCAGCGCGAGCGGCGGCCATGGGTTTGGCGATACCAATCTCGACGCAAAATGGCGCTTCCACACGGCCGCGCCCTGGTCCTGGGCGGTGCGCGCTGGCCTCGAATTGGTTACGGCGGAACACGGGCAGGGGTTACCCTATGGCAAGGTGTCACCCCACGCGGCATGGATTGCCACGATCGAGGCGTCGCCTTTCATCTTGGATATGAACCTGGGCTATGCGTTTGTCCCGGATTCTCCAAGACTGCGCAGCGACCTCTACCATGTCTCGGGCGCGGCGATCTGGGCCGTCCACGACAGGCTCAGCCTGACGCTCGACATCGCGCTGGACTCAGACCCGGATCCCGCGAAGAACCGCCCACCCGCAACCCTGCTCGCCGGCGTCATCTATACGGTGGTGCCGGGCCTGGATGTGGACGCAGGCTACCTGACCGGTCTCAATTCTCCAGCCAGCGCGAAGCAATGGTTGTTTGGCGTCACGTATCGCTGGACGCCATAGGCGATCGGAGATACCGGTTTGTTCGTCATTTCCGCGCAGCGGGAATGGTGGGAGCCACAGTACCCAAGCTGCCGGCCTGTAAATCGGCGTGGTAACTGGAACGTACCATCGGCCCGCTGGCCACATTCCTGAAACCCAACTCCAGGGCGAGACGCCCGAATTCCGCGAATTGTTCCGGTGTCACGAAGCGCTCCACCGGCAGATGGTGCGCGGATGGTTGCAGGTACTGGCCGAGGGTGAGCATGTCCACCTGGTGGGCGCGCAGGTCGCGCAGCACGTCCAACACTTCCGTATCCGTCTCGCCCAGGCCCAGCATGAGGCCGGACTTGGTCGGCACACTCGGGCAGCGCTGCTTGAAGGCTTGCAGCAGCCACAGCGAATGCGCGTAGTCGGCGCCGGGGCGACAGGCCGGGTAGAGACGCGGCACAGTTTCCAGATTATGGTTCATCACGTCGGGCGGCTCGCTGCACAGGAGTTCGAGGGCCGGATCGAGGCGGCCACGAAAGTCCGGGGTGAGGATCTCGATGCGGGTGCCGGGCGAAACGTCGCGGGCGGCGCGGAGGCAAGCGACGAAATGCCCTGCGCCGCCGTCCTTCAGGTCGTCGCGATCGACGCTGGTGATGACCACGTATTTCAAGCGCATCAGGGCCAGGGTTTGGGCCAGATGGCGCGGTTCTTCGGCATCGGGCGGCAGCGGCTTGCCATGGCCGACATCGCAAAAAGGGCAGCGCCGTGTACACAGATCGCCCAGGATCATGAAGGTCGCAGTGCCGTGGCGGAAGCATTCACCCAGGTTGGGGCAGGAAGCCTCCTCGCAAACCGTATGCAGCCGGGCTTCGCGCAATATCGCCTTGAGCTCGATCACTTCCGGAGCCGAAGGGGCCTGTGCCTTGATCCAGGCCGGCAGCTTCAGCCGCGGCTTGGGTACGATCTTGATGGGGATGCGCGCGGTCTTGGCCGCGCCCTTGTGGAGTTCGGAGTCGGCCATGGGGTGCGTCAACAGGAAGGGCTTACCGCTTAAGTTGTCACGGCTTCCCGGCAATATCTCCGCGATTGGCATCGGTGATCGGCGCGGTCGGCATGGTTGCACCGATCGCGTTCAGGGAATAGCCCTTGGCCTGCCAATAGGCCAGCGCATAGGGGCCCGCCGGAACCACCGTCACAAACCCTTGCAGGTCTTCCGGTTTGAATCCCTGAGCCTTGGCCGCGTTATTGCAAATCTCGATGCGTATGCCTTGCTTGGTTAAGCTGGCGGCCCGATCCACGATGTCCTTGTACTTCGTGTAGTTCTTCTTGGCCCAGACGACGATCTCAGGGCCGTGGGAGACGATCACGATCTTCAATGGATCCATTTCGTTCGGCCCGTACTCGCTCGTCGCCTTCATGAGCGCGGCAACGTTGTTGAACACCATGCCTACGGCCTTTGGATCCGAAAAATTGAAGTCCCATACGGCCTTCAATTGCTGGATGCTGTTGATGTCAGAGTAAGACTCGAACCTGGCCGAACCGTAGGGACTATCGGTCTGGGCCATGGCCGGCATGGCAATCAGGGCCGACAGTAGAAGCAGGGATACTGCGCGATGTTTGGTATTCATTATTCTCTTCGGGTAACGGGTGGAGTGACTCAACAAGCTTTCCAGCTTCGCTTCGAACACAGCGCCCGAGACTACCATCGACCGCATCGGGTTGGGAACCTATCACCCTGGCGCACCTTCCCCCCTATGGTGCCTGCATGGAATAAACATACGATGGTCACGCATGCAAATCTACCCACTACGTCCGGCTGGATGAGGTTCGTAAAAGGGCCCGGATACAATCGTGCTACCTTGCCCAACCCTCATTTCTGTGACCGAATTCAGCCTCATGCGTCCTTTTCTTCCCGCGCTCCTCCTGCTGCTGATTTCGGTATCAGTACACGCGGCCGAACCCGCGTACCACGTCACGCGCCGGGAGGTTCTGCCGGGTGATGTCCGCTGGGATTACCTGTCCTACGACGCCAGGAACAAACGCCTCTTCCTAACCCGAGGGGACCATGTGGAGGTCTACGACACCACGCTTGGTCACGTGATTGGCGAAATTCCCGAAACACCGGGTGTTCACGGTGTTGCCCTGGCACCCGATCTCGACAAGGGCTTCACCAGCAACGGCCGCAGCAACACGGTCACCATCTTTGAACTCTCCTCGTTGCGTGTGCTCGGCACACTACCAACCGAGCGCAATCCAGACGCCATCGCCTATGACCCGTTCACCCGGCGCGTTTTCGCGGCCAACGGCAAATCGGGCAATCTGACCGTCATCGACGCCGTGAATGACAAGGTTCTTGCCACGGTCTCCATCGGCGGCAAGCTCGAATTCGAGGCCGTGGATGGCAAGGGGCACCTCTACGTGAATATCGAAGACCTGAATGCCCTGGCCGTCGTGGACACGGCCGCGCTCAGCGTTCTGGCCCGCCATGACCTGTCGGCCAGTTGTCGCGAACCTGCCGGCCTGTCCATCGACGCTGCGGGTGAACGACTGTTCGTTGGCTGCCGCAACCAGGTGATGGCCGTGGTGTCCGGCGTCACAGGTCAGATTCTGGCGGTCGTGCCGATAGGCAAGGGGAGCGACGCCACCGCCTATGACCGCGATTTGCACCTTGCTTTCAGCTCGAACGGTGATGGCACACTGACGGTCATCTCGACCGATTCTTACACGGTGTTGCAGACATTGGTAACCCAGCCAAACGCGCGCACCCTGGCCCTGGATGCCGTTGGCCACCATATATACACCGTCGCCGCAGAGCGAGATGAACCTGGCACGTCGAGCACCCGACCACATTTGAAGCCGGGCACGTTCACCCTGATCACCGTTTCGCGCTAGCCCATTCTGATTTGCCTATGGCTTCGCTATGTCCCGCAACCTGTTGATGGTCTCTGTCGGGGACCATTCCGTGTGTCTTTGCTTTCGCAGCCAAGAGGACAGGTTTTTCGCGCTGCGCTCGAAATCGATGGTCGGGAATTCAGGCGGCGTTTCAGATGCCATTCCGCACGCCTTTATGGTGCGCCCTCAACAGGATGCCCACCACAGGCCGGTGAAGGTGTCCGGCTTTTCCCGCCGTCGCGGTAGGGGCGGCTTGCTCGGCTAGACCACCACCACTTCCACCCGCTTGCCCAGGGCGTGCAAGGCGCGTTCCAGGGTGGGCACCTTGGTCGAATGCTTCGGGTCCAGGATGCGGCGGGCTTCCTTTTCGTCCAGGTCCATGCGCCGGGCCAGGTCGGACTTGCTGAGGCCTTGTTCCTTCATGGCCAGGTAGACCGCCGCTTTCATGGCGCTGCCCACCGGCAGGCAGGCCAGGCGCTCGCCCTTGCGGGCCTTGCTGGGCAGGGGGATTTCCAGGCCGTCTTCGATGCGCATCTCGATGGCGGCTTCCAGGGCGCCTTCGGCGGCTACGATGGCGGCTTCCAGGGTGTCGCCCTGGGTGATGGCTTCGGGAAGGTCGCGGCAGGTGACGACGAAGCCCCCATCCGCCACATCGGCGGCGAGGGTGACGGGGTAAGCGAAGCGTTGCATGGTGACTCCTAGAACAGGTCTTTCTCGCTCAGTCCCAATTGCTTGAGCATGGCGTGATAGGTGCCAGTTTTGAGTTCATCCTTCGGGTTCCTGACGATGGTTCGGGTGTCGCCCAGCTTCAGGACGCCGTGGGAGCCCTTGCCCATGTCGGGGTGCCAGGAACAGGCAAGCCCCCGCTCCCTGGCAAGTTTCTGAATCCGCTTGATGAACTCGCTACCTTTCATGCTGCGCAGTATCGGACATTTATGTCCGTCTTGATAGTGAGTATGCGGGGGGCGCCACGTCTGGCTGGATTCGCAGCCGATTCGCATGGATTCGCAGGGCATTCGCGCGCCGGAAAGCCCTATCCACGTGGAGATTCGCGGGGTTCGCGGGATTCGCAAGGCTTTCGGCTGGCGCATCAGGCCACCCGATGCAGTTGCACCACGTTCTTGCCCGTCGCCAGGATTTCGATTCGTTCCGCCCAGGCCTTCAAGGCCGCCTCGCGTTGCGGCAGGTGTTCGGCGTGGTTGTAGTGGGCCAGAACGCCGGGAAGTACGTGGTTGGCGATCTTGTTGCCGATGAACGGCTCGAAGCCCAGGTCGGGCAGGCGTGAAATCAGGGTGCGGCGCAGGTCGTGAACGTGGCAGGGGGAGACGCCGGCCAGGGTGCCGCGCTTGAACAGCGTCAGCAGGGCATTGTTCACGCTGCGCCCGTAGACGGGCTGGCCAGGCAGTAGGGGTGACTCGAAGGCGAAGCGGCATTGGCCCGTGAGTTTTTTCAAGTCGATCAGGATAGCCACCGCCTGGGGCGCCAGATGAACCAGGTGGGCGCGCTGCTTCTTGGTTCGGCTGGCGGGGATATGCCAGAGGCCGGCGGCCAGGTCGAATTCCGGCCATTCGGCGTCGGTTACCTCGCGCTCCCGCTGCCCTGTCAGGATCAGCAGCTTGAGGGCGGCGACGGTCACGGGATCAGCCTTGCAGCGTCGCGGGTCATGCAGTACGCGCCAGAGTTGCACCAGTTCATCAAGCCGCAAGGTCATTTCCCGCTTCCCCGGCTTGGCGTCCACGTCGCGGCGGGTAATTTCTTCGATGGGCGAGGTGGCCACCCATTCCCGGACGATTGCGAAGCGCCATAGCCGCTTGGCCTGGGTGAGGCATTCGCCGGCCAGCAGCTTGGCGGTTCGGCCTTCGTTCTGGCCGGCGCCGATTTGGTCCAGGGCTTGCAGCAGGTCTTGCCGGGTTACGTCGCGGATTTTCTTGTCGCCGATGTAGGCGGCCAGCCGATCCAGGCGATAGCGGATGGCATCGGCACTCTTCTTGCCGGCCATGATTTTTTCCATGAAGACTTCGATGGCCTTGGCGACGCTGGGCTGGGCGGCCTCGGCTGCTTCGGCCGCCAGTCTGGCGACGACGGCGGCCCGCTCCGCCGCCATCCTGTCTTCCCATTCCGCCACCGGGTCATGGCCGGACTGGCGCGCCGCCTTCCATTCGCCGGCGATGGCGCGCGCCTGGGTGAGGGACTGGCGGCCATGCCGCAGCCACTCTTCCAGGCTGGCGCCTGGGGCGCCGTCGCGGTCGTACTGTCCGATGGTGTATTTTGTCCGCCTGCCCATGAATTCATATTCGATGATCCAGGTCTTGGTTCCGTGGGGACGGATTCTCATGAAGAGCCCGTCGCCGTCGCCTAGCAGCCGGTCCCGGCTCGGGTCCGGTTTGGCGCTCTCGAAGGTCGTTGCCGCGCGTTTGCCCATAGCGTTCTTCCTGGGGAGGATTCCCACCCAATTCTGGGTGGGGGATTTTTGGGTGGGGTTCTGGGTGGGACTATGGGCTGGATTGTAGGAAACAGGGTGGGACAGGGAAAGACACAATTATTTCTAACTTATTGCCATTATTGATATATTTAAGATGGCATAAAACTTGATTGGACTACTTATGCGTTACTGGCTGATGAAGTCTGAACCTAGCGAATTCAGCATCGACGATCTCGCGCGCGAAGGGCATGTGGCGTGGTTTGGCGTGCGCAACTACCAGGCGCGCAACTTCATGCGCGATCAGATGCGGGTGGGCGATGGCGTGCTGTTCTACCACTCGTCCTGCGCGGAACCGGGCATCGCCGGCTTGGCCGAGGTCAGTACCCTGGCCTACCCGGACGAGACCCAGTTCGAAGAAGGCCATTATTTCGACCCCAAGGCCACACGCGAGAATCCGCGCTGGTTCAACGTCGAGGTGAAATACGTGAAGCACACCCGCCTGCTGTCCATAGGCGAGTTGCGTGCCTGCCCGGAACTGGCCACCCTACGCATCCTGGCCCGTGGGAACCGCCTGTCGATCACGCCGGTGGACCCGGATGAATGGAATCTCATACTGAATAAAATGGCCGGCGAGCGGGTATGAACGGCCTATGGCCCGCAACCGGGCACCATCGGGATAATCCCCGACCACAACCATAGTGAGCCCTCATGCGCCTGACTACTCTGCTGTTGACCCTGCTGCTGACTCTGCCCGCTTTCGCCTCCGATTACGCCCGCGAGCAGCGCTGGGCCGATGAAGTGATTCCGGCCGCACTGGTCGGCGATCCGGTCTGGTTGCAACAGGAAAACGGGCACAAGTTCCTGGGGCTCTATACCGAGGCGCCCCAGGCCAAGGCCGCCATCCTCATCGTCCATGGGCGGGGTGTGCATCCGGACTGGAATTTGATCGGTACCCTGCGGCAACGCCTGCCCGAGATGGGCTATACGACCTTGTCGCTGCAAATGCCGGTCCTGGCGGCCGAGGCCGTGAACAAGGATTACCCACCCACTTTCCCCGAAGCGGCGTCACGCATCGCCGAGGGCGTGGCCTTCCTGCAAGCACATGGTTACAAAAAGGTCATCCTGGACTCGCACAGCCTGGGTTGCAGCATGGTCGAGCGCTATCTGGAACTGAACCCGCAAGCGCCGGTCCTGACCTGGATGGCCATCGGCGCGCCCGGCACGCTGGGTTCCGGCCGGCTGAAATTCCCCATCCTGGACCTGACCGGCGAGAACGATCTGCCCGATGTATTGGAAGCCCGTGCGCGACGCACCAAGACAAAGGGCGCGTTCACGCAGATCACGGCACCCGGGACCAATCATTTCTTCGATGGCCATGAGCAGGATCTACTCGACTATGAGCGCGCCTTCCTGGAGCGCACCCTGTGAAAACGGCGCACTACACGATATCCAGGTGATCCAGGCCTGACAGGGGGGGCTCGCCGCGCTCTTCCTGGGCGTGCAACTTGAGCTTGAGGCGCAGGTCGTTGAATGAGTCCGCGTTGCGCAGGGCGTTCTCGGCGCTGATGATGCCCACCTTGTACAAGTCGTAGAGGGACTGGTCGAAGGTCAACATGCCCATGTCGCGCGAGCGCGACATGGTGTCGCGTACCTCGTCCTGGCGCCCCTGCATGATCAGGTCGGAGATCAGCGGCGAGTTGAGCATGACTTCCGCCGCCGGTATGCGGCCTTTGCCGTCGCTGCGCGGCACCAAGCGCTGCGAGACGATGGCGCGCAGGTTGAGCGACAAATCGAGCAACATCTGATCGCGGCGTTCGCGCGGAAAAAAACTCAATATCCGGTCCAAGGTCTGGCTGGCGTTGTTGGCATGTACCGTGGACAGGCAGAGATGGCCGGTCTCCGCGTAGGACATGGCGTGTTCCATGGCTTCCCGGTCGCGAATCTCGCCGATCATGATCACGTCCGGCGCTTGTCTCAGGGTGTTTTTCAGGGCCACGGTCCAGGAGTCGGTATCGCTGCCGACCTCGCGCTGGGTGATGATGCATTTGCCGTGCTGATGCACAAACTCGATGGGATCTTCCACCGTGATGATGTGCTCGCTGGCGAGCGCGCTGCGGTAGCCGATCATGGCCGCCAACGTGGTGGATTTCCCCGAGCCGGTGGAGCCGGCGAGCAGCACCAGGCCGCGAGGCATCATGGCGATATCGCGCAGGATGGGCGGGAGATGCAGGGTTTCCAGCTTCGGGATGACGGTGTTGATGAGACGAAACACCAGGCCGACGCGCCCCTGCTGGACGAAAGCACTGACACGGAAGCGGCCGATTTCAGGGTCGTGGATGGCGAAGTTGGCTTCCTTGGTGGCGAGAAAATCCGATTGCTGCTTTTCCGTCATCACGGACCGCGCGAACGCCTCGGTCTCCATGGGCGTGAGACTTTGCTTGGTGATGGGTGCCACCTTGCCGTCCAACTTGATGGCGGCGGGAAAACCCGCGGTGATGAACAGATCGGAAGCGGCGCGCGCCACCATGAAGCGCAGCCATTCGAAGATGCGCTTCTGGTATTCGTTCATAGGGGAAAAATATCCTTGTTCATCGCCACTGCGCGCGCATCCGCGGAAGCGACCACATTGCGCTTCACCAACTCCGTCAAGGCCTGATCCAGGGTCTGCATGCCTATGGACATGCCGGTCTGGATCGAGGAATACATCTGCGCGACCTTGTTCTCTCGGATCAGGTTCCGGATCGCCGGGGTGCCGATCATGATTTCGTGCGCGGCCACGCGCCCTGCTCCATCCTTGCGTTTCAACAGGGACTGCGAAATCACCGCGCGCAGGGACTCGGACAGCATCGAGCGCACCATGTCCTTTTCTGCCGCGGGAAACACGTCGACGATCCGGTCTATGGTCTTGGCCGCCGACGAGGTATGCAGCGTGGCGAAGACCAGGTGGCCGGTCTCCGCACCGGTCAGGGCCAGGCGGATGGTCTCCAGATCGCGCAATTCACCGACCAGGATAATGTCCGGATCCTCGCGCAGCGCCGAACGCAAGGCTTCCGAGAAGCCGTGAGTATGCGGCCCCACCTCGCGCTGGTTGATCAAACACTTCTTACTCTTGTGCACGAATTCGATCGGATCCTCGATGGTGAGGATGTGGCCGAACATCGTGTCGTTGACGTGGTCGATCATCGCCGCCAGCGTGGTCGACTTGCCCGAGCCGGTCGGCCCGGTGACCAGCACGATGCCGCGCGGCTGATCGGAGATATCCTTGAATATGCGTGGTGCCTCCAGTTCCTCCAGGGTCAGCACCTGGCTGGGGATGGTCCGGAACACGGCACCCGCCCCCCGTTCCTGGGTGAAGGCGTTGACCCGGAAACGCGCGAGACCAGGCAGTTCGAAGGAAAAATCCGTCTCCAGCTGCGCTTCGTAGTGTTTGCGTTGGGCATCGCTCATGACGTCGTAAATCATGGCGCGGGTCGCGGTATTGTCGAGCGCCGGCAGGTTGATGCGACGGATATCGCCATGCACCCGGATCATGGGCGGCATGCCGGCGGAGAGGTGCAGATCGGATGCCTTGTTCTTGACGGAGAAGGCAAGAAGCTCAGAAATTTCCATTATAATTCGCCAGGTTACGTGTTTTTCCGCGGGAGCTCGGAGCATTATGGGTGCGATAGCGGATGCCGTGCAAGCCTGCCAGAAACGCATCGAGGTGGCCTGCGCCGAAGCGGGGCGACCCAGCGACTGTGTGCGCCTGCTGGCCGTCAGCAAGACCTTTTCCGCAGCAGCCGTCCGCGAAGCCCACGCCGCCGGACTGACCGCCTTCGGCGAGAGCTACCTGCAAGAAGCGCAGGACAAGCAGGACGCCCTGAGCGATCTCTCCCTGGAATGGCATTTCATCGGCCCGTTGCAGGGCAACAAGTCACGGCCGGTGGCGGAACGCTTCGCCTGGGTGCATGCACTGGAGCGGGAAAAGATTGCCCGGCGCCTGTCTGAACAACGCCCGGCCAATCTTCCTCCGCTCAATGTCTGCGTGCAGGTCAACGTCGGCAACGAGCCCGAAAAGCATGGCGTGCCCCTGGAACGAGCGTTGGACCTCGCCCGCCTGGTGGCAAGCCTGCCCGGCCTGTGCCTGCGCGGCTTCATGACCATCCCTGAGGCCAGTCCACAGATCGCACGTACCCGATTTGCGCGACTGCGCGCCTTGCTGGAACAAGCACGCGCCGAGGGGCTGCCGGTGGACACCCTGTCCATGGGCATGTCGGCCGACCTGGAGTTGGCCATCCTGGAAGGCGCCACCCTGGTGCGCATCGGCAGCGCCCTCTTCGGCGCACGCCCACTTCCCGAAAAATAGGAGGAACCCCATGAAAATCGGTTTTATCGGTGGCGGCAACATGGCGGCAGCCATGATCGGCGGCCTGTTGCAGAAGGGCATAGGTCGTGAGGACATCATCGCAGCGGAACATCAGGCCGCGCGCCGAGACTGGTTGACCCAGGAATTCGGCGTCGCCGTGAGCGACACCGTCGCCGCCGTGCTCGCTGCCGATGTCCTGGTCCTGGCGATCAAGCCGCAGCAGTTGCGCGACGTACTCTGCCACCTGCCCCCGCTGCGGCCGGAGTTGTTGGTGGTCTCCATCGCCGCGGGCGTGTGCGCCAGCGACATTTCCCGCTGGCTGCGAGGCCACGCGAGCGTGGTGCGCGCCATGCCCAACACACCGGCCCTGGTCGGCGCGGGCGTCGCCGGCCTGTATGCCCTGCCCGGCGTCTCCGCGGCGCACAAGGCACAGGCCACGCGATTGCTGGAAGCCGTGGGCAGCGCGGTCTGGGTGGAATCGGAAGCCCAGATCGACGCCGTCACCGCGATCTCCGGTAGCGGCCCGGCCTATGTCTTCCTGTTCATCGAAGCGCTGGAGGAGGCTGCCCTCGACCTGGGGCTGCCGGCGGATACCGCGCGCCAACTCACCTTGCAGACCTTTCTCGGCGCTGCGGCCCTGGCGATCAAGGACAAATCCCCACCGGCCGAACTGCGTGCGCGGGTCACTTCCAAGGGGGGCACGACCGAGCGCGGCCTCCTGGCGCTGGAAGAAGGCGGCGTGAAATACCTCATCGGCCTGGCTGCCCGTGCGGCCGCGGAACGCGCCCGCGAGATGGGCGAACTGTTCGGGAAAGACGGATGTTCCTAGATGCCGCCCAGTTCCTGCTGCGCACCGCCTGCGACCTGATCGCCAGCACCTTGTTCCTGCGTTTCTGGATGCAGTGGGTGCGGGTGCCCTTCCGCAACCCTTTCGCCCAATTTCTACTGCACGTGACGGACTTCATCGTACGCCCTCTGCGCCGGGTCATCCCCGGCTACCTCGGGCTCGACTGGGCCAGCCTGCTGCCGTTCTTTGTCGCGGAATTGCTTTCCGTGCTGGGCAGCCAATGGTTGCAGGGTTATCCATACGCGGTGGCGGGTGCTGCGGTGCTGCCCGCCTTCGGGCTGCTGGCGCTCGCCGCCGCCGTGCGGTTGGCCCTCTACCTCTTGATGGGCTTCGTCCTGTTGCAGGCTGTCCTGAGCTGGGTCAATCCGTTCTCGCCGTATGCGGGCCTGATCTATGCCTTGGCGCGACCGGTCCTGAGGCCCTTCCAGAAACTCGTCCCGCCCATAGGCGGCATCGACCTCACGCCCATGGTTGCGCTGATCGTGGTGCAGCTGCTGCTCATCGCGCCGGTGACCGCCCTGGAGCGGATCGCGCTTGCCATGCTATGACTCCCTGGCTGCGAGCGCAGGGTGGCGGCGTCGAGATTACCCTGCACGTCCAGCCGGGCGCCTCGCGCTGCGAATTGGCCGGGGAACATGGCGAGGCGCTCAAGGTGCGCATTGCGGCGCGCGCGGTGGAAGGATCGGCCAACGCGGCTCTCAGGGAATTCATTGCTGAATGTCTTGGAGTTGCGCGGCGAGAAGTTAGAATCCTGCGTGGCGAGAAATCTCGCCGCAAAGTGCTCTGGGCACCTATCGACCCAGAGTTGGCAAGGCGGAAGTTAGCCGTGCCCCCGGCCCCGGAACATCCTCCGGGCCGCCCCCTGGCGGGGCCAAGTCGTTCTTGGGGCGGCACGGAGAACGACTTGAATGGGGAGAACACAGAATGAACTATGGACTGGAAAGCGGTATTACCCGGTTCCGGCATAGGCGCGATCGCCTGGTCAAGGTCGTCATCGCTTACAAGGACTGGCTGGAAAAATACGCCGAAGTGGAACCGCCGCAATTGCTGCGCCTGTTCGACCTGACCGAGAGTCTGAAGAAAGACCGGCTCATGCTGGCTTTCGTCGCCGAGTTCAGCCGCGGCAAGACCGAACTCATCAACGCCCTGTTCTTCTCCGATTTCAAACAACGTCTGCTGCCCTCGGATGCCGGTCGCACCACCATGTGTCCTACGGAGATTTTCTACGACAGCGACACCGAACCTTATATCCGCCTGCTGCCCATCGAGACCCGTTTCCGCGACGACAGCATCTCCACCTTGAAACGCCTGCCCATAGAATGGAGCACGATCAGCCTGGATGTCGCCGACCCCAGCGCGATGATCGACGCCATGCGCAAGCTGGCGGAAACCAAGGTGGTGTTCAAGGTGGAGGCGCGCGCGCTCGGCCTGTGGGATGAAAACGACCCCAACCTGGCCTACATGGTGAAGGATCAGGATCGCGTGGAAATCCCGGCCTGGCGCTACGCCCTGGTCAACTACCCGCACCCGCTGCTGGAATCTGGGCTGGCCATCCTCGACACCCCCGGCCTCAACGCCATGGGGGTGGAGCCGGAACTGACCGTTTCAGCCATCCCCAACGCCCATGCCCTGCTCTTCCTGCTGGCAACCGATACCGGCGTCACCCAGTCCGACTACGAGATCTGGAACAAACTGGTCTCCAAGCACGCCAGCCAGCACTATGCCGTACTGAACAAGATCGACATGCTCTGGGACGAACTCAAGACCCCGGAAGAAATCGGCCGCACCATCCAGCGCCAGATCGAATCCACCGCCAGCCAGCTCAATATTCCCACCGCCAACGTCATGGCCATTTCCGCCCAGAAGGCCCTGGTCGGCAAGATCCGCAAAGACGCGGACATGCTTCAGCGTTCCGGCATCCAGGCGCTCGAAGTCATGCTGGCGCGAGAAATCATCCCCTCGCGGGAGAAGATCATGCGCGATGCCGTGGTGCGCGAGGTAGGCCCGTTGCTCGCGGAAACGCGCGACACGGCGAGAAGCCGACTCCTGGCCGCGCGCCAGTCGCTCATGGATCTGCATGCCCTGTCCGGCAAGAACCAGCAAATCGTCGGTCAGATGCGGGAAAAAATGCAGGGCGACAAGCATCTCTACGAAGAGACCGCGCGCAATTTCAATGTCACCCGCAAGATCGTCGCGCAGCAGGGCTGGGAACTGCTTTCCCATCTGGACGACGACCGCATGGACACCATCATCGAAGAATCCATGATGGCCATCAACGACAGTTGGACCACCGCGGGACTGATCAAGGGCATGCACCTCCTGATCCGCCGCATGGGCGCCGAATTCGACCATGCCCAGCAGCAAGGCGGTGGCATCAAGCAGTTGCTCGATGCCGCATACCAGCGTTTCCACGACATCCACGGCATGGAGCGCATGGACCCGCCGGGCCTGGATCTATCCCGCTACCGCGCCCGTCTCGACGAGCTGATGGTGAACACCCAGGAGTTTTGCGCCGATCCGCTCAACATCATGCTGGAAAAGCGTTTCATGGTGAAGAAGTTCTACATCGCCCTGGTCACCCAGGCGCACATCGTGTTCCAGCAGGTGCGGCTGGAAACCGAAACCTGGCTGCGCCTCACCCTCGACCCCATCGTCACGCGCATCAAGGAACACAAGGCGCAACTGGAGCACCGCCTGGAAAACCTCAACAAGGTACACGCCAACCTGGGCTCCATCCAGGAGCGCAGCGCCGCCGTCAGCCACGACATGGTGAGCATCAAGTCTCAGCTCGACCGGATCGAGGCGGTCACCAAGGAATTCTCCCTGCTCACCGGCGCGGCATTCCGCCCCCTGGAGGCGGCGAGCTGAATCCGGTCCGTCAAAGGTCCATGTTCGGGTCTTTGTTGGCTCGGCGCAGGCGCAAACGCCGCAGCGCGCCTTCATCGCTGTAGCGTATCAGCGACTTGTCCAGACTACCGGAATAGCGCAGGGCTTGCAGGCTGGAGTCCGGCCGCTTCCAGAGATAGGTGCGGTTCTCGAAGGCCCCCCCCTTGAGGTTCTGCACCTTCTCGACGCTGAGCACGCTCGCGCCATATTTGGCGGTGAGGGCAGCGACCACGGGCTGAAACGCCTTTTCCGAAATCGTGATCTGGATGCCGCTCAGATGATCGACATCGTAGAAATAAAACAGCGAAACCACGGGCGCGCCGGCTATGGTCTCCTTCTCATTCGGGCGCAGGCCGCAGATCGTGTCCCCGATCGGCGTATTGACCGCGTGGCACTCATGACGTGGGTCGCTGGCGATACGGGCCAGCGGTGAGCCGAGCTCGACCCCCTTGAAGCCGAGGCTGTCGGCATCAGCCGCCAGGGGTAAAGCACAAGCCAGCAGCAGCAGGGTTCTCAATCCATCTCCTCGATCCAGGATGCCTGGATGGCCTCCAGGATCTTTTCACCGGAGCGATTGGGGTCATCGCGGAACGTCTCCAGTTCCATCACCCAGCGGTGCAAGTCGGTGAAGCGCACATAGCGCGGTTCCACGTCCGGGTGGTGTTCGGCCAGGGCGATGGCGATATCCAGTGTGTCGGTCCATTTCATGTAGTTCTCCTCGCTGCCGGCTAATGTCCTTCTTTCACCATGTTGATGGTGTATTTCGGAATCTCGATCACCACGTCTTCGCCTCCCATGAGCGCCTGGCAGGACAGCCGCGAGGTGGGCTCCAGGCCCCAGGCGCGGTCGAGCAGGTCGTCTTCCAGTTCCGTGGCCTCGGACAGGCTGTTCTGGCCTTCGCGGACGATGACATGGCAGGTGGTGCAGGCGCAGGATTTCTCGCAGGCGTGTTCGATCTCGATGCCGTTTTCCAGCAGCGTGTCGCAGAGGGAGACGCCCTTTTGCGCGGCGATGACGGCGCCGTCCGGACAGAGCTCGACGTGGGGAAGAACGATCAGTTGGGGCATGTCGCGGTCTCTCGAAGCGAAGGCAGGGCGGCCAGGACGCCGTCCCAGAAAGCCATGCGGGCATCCACGGCACAAATGGCGGCGGTGCGGGCCTCGGCGATCTTACCCGCATCGCCGCCGCAGAGGCCTTCCAGCAGGCGCAGGGATAGGGGCGCGTGGAAATCCTCGTCGAGATGAATGTGACGGTGCAGGTAGTAATGGAAGGTGGGCGCCTGGACCTCGGTCACCGCCATGCGCGCCAGGAGGGCGCGGAACATGGCCGGGATGATGTGCTCGCGGCCCAGGGCCAGGGCGGCGGCGACGGTGTGGGGCTTGTCGCTGGCGATGAAGTCGAAGGTGGTGCGAGTGAAGACCTGGGCGGGTAGCGGCGGGGGCAACTGCTGCAAGGCGGCTGCTATCCCCACGCTGCCGGCAATCTCCACGAAGCGGGCGGGTCGGTCCGCATCCGCGCCGACCTCGCGCATGGCGCCCAGGTAGAGCTGGAAATGGCTGATGAATTCGCCGGGATGGGCCGGACCAGCCGAGTCGGTTTCCTCCTCCAGCACCAGCTCGTTGATGAAGCGCTGGATGCTGGCGTCGCGCCCTGGGGTCCAAGGCCAGCGCGCGGGGGCGACCGCGTGCTGAAGATATTTGATCAGGGACATGAAGTCCCACACGGAGTGCACATGGTGCGCCATGAACACGCGCAGGTCATCCACCGTGCGCAGCGCGGCGTAGATCGGGTGGCGCTCCAGGCGCTCGCGCAAGCCAGCGATGAATTCGGGTTCGAATGCCGTCAGTTGAGCCGTCATGTCACAGTTCAAGTGAGTCCAGGCGTTGCCCGGTGAGCGCCTGTTTCACACTCGTGTCCATGCGCCGGGCAGCGAATTCTACCGTGCCCTGGTTGAGCGCCTCGGTAGCGCGCTTGACCGCGGCGAGATCGTCGCGTCCCAGCGCCAGCCGCAGGGTCAGCATCAGTTGTTCAATCTGGTCGCGCTCCCGCTCGCCCAGCAATGTGGCCCCATTTTCCCTGAGGGCCGCTTCGCTGGCTTCGAGCAGGCGCTGGCCATCCACGCGGGCTTCGGCCAGATTGCGCGCACTCATGTCTTCTTCGGCATGCGAGTAGGAGTCGCGCAGCATGCGTGCCACCTCGTCATCGGACAGGCCGTAGGAAGGCTTCACCGTGATATGCGCCTCGACCCCGGTTCCCAGTTCACGGGCACTGACCGAGAGCAGGCCGTCGGCATCGACCTGGAAGGTGACACGGATGCGGGCCGCGCCCGCCACCAGCGGCGGTATGCCGCGCAACTCGAAGCGCCCCAGGGAGCGGCAGTCCGCGACCAGTTCGCGCTCGCCCTGCACCACATGGATACTCATGGCGGTCTGGCCATCCTTGTAGGTGGTGAACTCCTGGGCTCGCGCAGTGGGAATGGTGGCGTTGCGTGGAATGATCTTTTCAGTCAGGCCGCCCATGGTTTCCAGCCCTAGGGATAGGGGCACCACGTCGAGCAGCAGCCAGTCGTCGCCGCCCTTGTTGCCCGCCAGGACATTGGCCTGTATCGCCGCGCCCAGGGCCACGACCTTGTCCGGGTCGAGGTTGGTGAGAGGGCTCTGCCCGAAGAACTCGCCCACTGCAGCCAGGATGCGCGGAATGCGGGTGGAACCGCCCACCATCACCACGCCCTTGACCTCTTCCACGCTCAAGCCGGCGTCACGCAGGGCTCGGCGCGTGGGCAGCAGGGTTTTGTTGACCAGGCTGGCGGTCATGGCATTGAAAACGGCCTCGGAGAGGCTGAGGTCGACGATTTCGCCACTGGAAAGCACCACGGTGATGCTGGCCGTGGCATGCTCGGACAGGGTCTCCTTGGCCTCGCGCGCGCGGCTCATCAACAAGGTCTTGTCGTGATCGTCGAGCGTATGGACATGGGCCTGTTCCAGTATCCAGCAATAGACGCGGCGATCGAAATCGTCGCCGCCGAGTGCGGAATCGCCATTGGTGGCGAGCACTTCGAACACGCCGCGGGTGAGCCTGAGGATGGAGATGTCGAAGGTTCCCCCACCCAGGTCATACACCGCGTAGATACCCTCGGCGGCGTTGTCCAGGCCGTAGGCGATGGCCGCGGCGGTGGGTTCGTTGAGCAGGCGCAGCACGTTGAGCCCGGCCAGACGCGCGGCGTCCTTGGTGGCCTGGCGCTGCGCATCGTCGAAATAGGCGGGCACGGTGATGACCGCGCCCACCAACTCTCCGCCCAGGGAAGCCTCGGCGCGCGCCTTTAGCACCTTGAGGATCTCAGCGGAGACCTCGACCGGGCTCTTCACGCCGGCAGCCGTCCTGATCTGCACCATGCCAGGCGCATCGACGAACTGATAGGGCATGGTGGCCAGGTCCGGGATGTCCTTGATGCCCCGGCCCATGAAGCGCTTGGCCGAGAGGATGGTGTTGTGCGGATCCTCGGTGGCCTGGGCTTGGGCGGTGAGACCCACACTGCTGCCACCATCCTTGAGATAACGCACCACCGAGGGTAGCAGGCCGTGGCCGTGGGCATCGTTGAGTACGACGGCAACCCCGTTGCGCACCGTGGCAACCAGGGAATTGGTGGTGCCCAGGTCGATGCCCACCGCCAGGCGATGCTGGTGCGGCGCGGTGGAAAGACCGGGTTCGGAAATTTGCAGGAGGGCCATGTGTGGGTAGCGAGTGGTGAGTGGCTACAGCATTTCTTCATACGCCGCGCCGACCTCGGCCAGCAATTTGTCGGTAAATCGCAGCTTGCGCAGGGTCTCGGCGGCCCGGGGGTAGTCGTGCCGCTGGTCGATTTCTTCGGCCAGGCGCGACTGGTATGCACGCGCTTCGATGCGCAGGGCCCGCTCCAGCCGCTCCAGGGTCGCGACGTCCCGCGCGCTCCTGGCCTGGGCCAATTCCTCGCTCCAGTCCATGTGCTGCTCCAGGAAGTCCATGGGCATGACGCTGGAGTTCATGGCCTGGATGCCCTGCAACAGCAACAGGTAATTGGCGCGATCGAAGGGCCGGCGCAAGATCTGGTAGGCCTCGTTCACTCGAGTGGCCCACTGCATGGACAGGCGCTGCTCCGCGGCGCCGGCGTGGACGAACTTGTCCGGATGGATCTGCGCCTGGAGATCGCGATAGGCCTGATCCAGACGCGCGCCGTCCAGCGCGTAAGCCACGGGGAGGCCGAACAGAGCGAAATGATCACGGGAGAAGTCGAGCACGATGGCTAGCGGCTGGTTGGTTGTTGCCACTCGCAATAATCAGACGTTGAACGACTCGCCACAGCCGCATTCCGACTTGACATTGGGGTTGTTGAATTTGAAGCCCTCGTTGAGGCCTTCGCGCACGAAATCCAACTCGGTTCCATCCAGGTAGGACAGGCTCTTCGGGTCGATGTAGAGCACGACACCGTGGCACTCGAACTTGCTGTCCTCCGGATCTTCCGCATCGACGAACTCGAGTTTGTAGGCCATGCCGGAACAACCCGAGGTGCGCACGCCGAGCTTGAGTCCCAGTCCGGAACCCCGTTTTGCCAGGAAATTCTTGACGTGGTTGGCGGCGCTTTCGGACAAGGTGACAGCCATGATCGACTCCTTAACTGGCGACGGGTGGGTTGCAGGCGGTGTACTCAGAACTACCCGCCTTGTTGCCGTGTTTCTGCTTGTAATCGGCCACCGCGGCCTTGATGGCGTCCTCCGCCAGGATGGAGCAGTGGATCTTCACCGGCGGCAAGGCCAGTTCTTCGGCGATCTGGGTGTTCTTCAGGGCCAGCGCCTCATCCAGAGTCTTGCCCTTGACCCATTCCGTCACCAGGGAGGAAGAGGCGATCGCGGAGCCACAGCCATAGGTCTTGAACTTGGCATCTTCGATGATGCCCTGCTCGTTCACCCGGATCTGTAACTTCATCACGTCGCCGCAGGCCGGCGCACCCACCATGCCGGTGCCGACCCCACCCTGATCCTTGTCGAACGCGCCGACGTTGCGGGGGTTTTCATAGTGGTCCAGAACCTGTTCGCTGTAAGCCATGTGTTTCTCCTAGTTATTCGTCGGGTTACGGCGCTCGCACCTAACCCAACCTACCTATCAATGTGCCGCCCACTGCACCGTATCGAGGTCGATCCCATCCTTGTACATCTCCCACAGCGGCGACATGGCGCGCAGCTTGTCGATCTTTTCGTGCAGGAGCCGTATGGTGTAGTCGATTTCTTCCTCGGTGGTGAAGCGCCCGATGGTGAAACGGATGGAACTGTGCGCCAGTTCGTCGTTGCGCCCCAGCGCCTTGAGCACGTAGGACGGCTCCAGGCTGGCGGAGGTACAGGCGGAACCGCTGGATACGGCCAGATCCTTGATCGCCATGATCAGGCTCTCGCCCTCGACGAAGTTGAAGCTGGCGTTGAGGTTGCCGGCGATGCGGCGCTCGAAGTCGCCGTTGAGGTGCACTTCCTCGATGTCCTGAAAGCCGCGCCAGAGGCGGTCGCGCAAGCCGCGGATGCGCTCGGTCTCGGCACCCATCTCCGCCTTGGCGATGCGGAAGGCTTCGCCCATGCCGACGATCTGGTGGGTCGCCAGCGTTCCGGAACGCATGCCCCGCTCGTGACCACCGCCGTGCATCTGCGCTTCCAGCCGCACTCGCGGTTTGCGCCGCACGTACAGGGCGCCCACGCCCTTGGGGCCGTAGGTCTTGTGCGCGGAAAAAGACATCAGATCGACCTTGAGTTTGCCGAGGTCGATTTCCACCTTGCCTGTGGCCTGCGCGGCATCGACGTGGAACAGGATGCCCTTGCTGCGACAAAGCTCGCCGATGGCCGGGATGTCCTGGATCACGCCGATCTCGTTGTTCACGTACATCACGGAAACCAGGAGGGTGTCGGGGCGGATCACACCCTGGAGTTCGTTCAGGTCGATCAGACCGTCGGGGCGCACACCCAGGTAAGTCACCTCGTAGCCCTCGCGCTCCAGTTCACGACAGGTGTCCAGCACGGCCTTGTGCTCGGTCCTCACCGTGATCAGGTGTTTTCCCTTGCCACGGTAGAAGTGGGCCGCGCCCTTGATGGCGAGGTTGTTGGACTCGGTGGCGCCGGAAGTCCAGACGATTTCCTTGGGATCGGCGTTCACCAGAGCCGCGACCTGGCTGCGTGCTTCTTCCACCGCATGATCGGCATCCCAGCCGAACACATGGGAACGCGAAGCCGGGTTGCCGAAGAATTCGCTGAGGTAGGGAATCATCTTCGCGGCCACGCGCGGGTCCACCGGGGTGGTGGCCGAGTAGTCGAGGTAAATGGGGGTTTTGACCATATCAATGCACTCCGTGAGCCGTACGTCGCTTAATACGCGGCTTTGATTTCCGCTGTGCCGATCACTCGACGCGTATCCTTGCGCGGTGAGGCCTCTTCCAGCGCCAGTTTTTCCAGCTGCTTGCTGACCAGTTCGCTCAGCATCACCGACTCCAGGTAGTCGTAGATGTGGGTATTGAGGGTCATCCACAGATCATGGGTCATGCACTCGCGATCATCACGACAGTTGCCCAGCCCGCCGCACTGGGTCGCGTCGATTGGCTCGTCCACCGCGCGGATGATGGCCGCCACGGAGATTTCGTCCAGCGACTTGGCCAGGGTGTAGCCCCCGCCCGGGCCGCGCACGCTGTCGACGATGCCCTGACGGCGCAGGCGACCGAACAGTTGTTCCAGATAGGACAGGGAAATGCGCTGTCGTTCGCTGATGCCAGCCAGCGTGATCGGACCGCGCTGATGCCGCATGCCCAGATCGATCATCGCGGTTACCGCGAAGCGTCCCTTAGTGGTCAAGCGCATGGTGAACCTCGGTGTTGGATGAATGACGACGACACTGTACAAAACCCGATTGATTTAGTCAACTATTATTCAGTCGACGATCTTGTTCAGGTAGGCCGGGTCGAAGCGGTCGTCCGTCTTGCCATCCTTCTTTTCGTCTTCGGCGTCTCCCCCCATGCGCTTCAATTCCGCGACGATCCATTCGATGCGGCGGTCGGTCATGGCCGAGTGATCCACGAGTCCGTGGATGGCTTTCACCACCGGATCATTCATGTCGCTGGACACCGCATAGGCGGAGAAACCCAGTTTCTTCGCCGCCGCCTCTCGCGCCCGGTCCTGCTCGGTATCCAGGATGCGCGCGGGGATGCCGACGGCCGTGGCCCCGGCCGGTACATCCTTAACCACCACCGCGTTTGAGCCGATCTTCGCACCCGCGCCCAGTGTGATGGGGCCCAGGATCTTGGCGCCGGCGCCGACGATCACGCCGGCTTCCAGCGTGGGATGACGCTTGCCCTTGTTCCACGAGGTGCCGCCCAGGGTGACGCCGTGATAAAGGGTGCAATCGTCGCCGACCACGGCCGTCTCGCCGACCACCACGCCCATGCCATGGTCGATGAACACCCGCCGACCGACAACCGCGCCAGGATGAATCTCGATGCCCGTGAGCCAACGTGCCAGTTGACTCGACCAGCGCGCCAGCCACTTGAAGCCGGCGCGCCACAAGCCGTGCGACAGACGGTGCCAGAGGATCGCGTGCAGGCCGGGATAGGTGGTGAGCACCTCGAAAAAGGTGCGCGCCGCCGGATCCCGGTCGAAAACAACACGGATGTCTTCCCGCAGATCATTGAACATGGAGCGATTCAGGACGGAAAAGTCCCGAAAGTATGCGATACCCGAGTAATCGGGTCAACTTGGGAACTTCCCCCTCTCCCGCAAGCGGGACAAGCAGGGATGGTGTGGGCGTTCCTTGCCTGCCCGGTCGCTTGCCTGCTCGTTCCAGCGGAGGGGCAAAGCTGAAGACCGCGGGGGCCGCACGACCGAGCGGCGGCGGCGCCTGCCGCCTCAGATCGTCTCCTTCGGCACATGCCGTCTCGCCGCCTGTTCGTCGGTCATACGCTGGTCGCGTTTGTCCTCGTTCTGGCGCTCCTGGCGGCGATGGCGCTCGGCCAATGCCTCATAGGCCAGCACCTTCTGGCGCAGTGCCAGCCAGGTGACATGGGCGTTCTGCCAATGTGCTTGCGCCTGGGTGACTTCCTTTTCCTGATGGCCGATGGCGGCATCGAGCTTGCCCAGGAAAGCGTGGTAGTCACGCAACAAATGGATGGCCATGCCGCGTTCGCCGGCTTCCCCGGTCAGGCGTAGCTGATAGTCGCGTTTGTAGCCCTGCAGCTCATCCCATTTCTGGCGCGCGGCCTCTTCCTTGCGCTTGAGCAAGCGCAGTAGGCGCTCCGCCGCTTCCATGCGGTGCCGGCCATGGTCCAGCAGCGATTGCAGGGGAAAGCGCGCAGCCACGGGAACTCAGGCGATTTCCTCGATCGCGTCCAGGCGCCGCGCCTCATCTTCCAGCATGACCGGGATGCCGTCGCGCAAGGGGAAGGCGAGTCGATCCGGCTTGCAGATCAATTCGTCCTTGCGATGAACCAGCGGGCCTTTGCACAGCGGGCAGACGAGAATTTCAAGCAGTTTTGGGTCCATGGCGGGCCTTCAGAGTGTGGTCGATGAGGGTTTTTAGTCCCGACCCCAGTTCCGCGTCAACTTCCAGGAACCAGGCATCGGAGGAGGCGAAGGACGCGCATTTCACGGCGTCCTTCTCGGTCATGAGCAAGGTACCCGCGGGCAGATCCTTCTCCGTGTAGACATGATGATCGGGAAATGGGTGCGGGGTAGCCGTGAGGCCCAGGCGTTCGAGCTGGTCGAAGAAACGCTGCGGATGGCCGATTCCGGCCAGCGCATGCAGCGTTCGTCCGGAAAAATCGGCGGCCACCGCGGTTTGCGCGGGGTCGCGCAGATTGCGGAAGGTCTCGCCGCGAAGATTCATGGAGAATCCGGGCGGCGGCAGCACGAAGTCGTCCGGATGGCCGCCGTTGACCACCGCCGCGTCGACCGTGGCGAGGCGCCACAGGGGCTCGCGCAGAGGGCCGGCGGGCAGCAGATGGCCGTTGCCGAAACCGCGCCGCGCATCGATCACCACGATTTCCAGGTCGCGCGCCAGCGCGTAGTGCTGCAAGCCGTCGTCGGCGACGAGCACGTCCACTTCCGGATGTGCACCCAGCAAGCCTTCCCCCGCCAGGGCGCGCCGGGCGCCGATCCAAACCGGACAAGCGGCGCGCCGGGCCAACAACAGCGGTTCGTCGCCGACCTGCGCCGGGTCGCTGTCCGGCCGCACAGCCCTGGGTGACCGGGCGCTGCCGCCATAACCGCGGCTGATGATGCCCGGGTGAAACCCGAGTTCGCTCAGCCATTGCACGATGCGCAGGGTGAGCGGCGTCTTGCCGCTGCCGCCCACACCCAGGTTACCCACGACGATGACCGGAACGGGCAGGCGCCTCGACCGCAGCAGGCCGGCCCGGTAGGCCATGCGGCGGCAGGCGAGCAGAAGAAAAAAAACCAGGCTGAAGGGAAGCAGCAGGAAGCGGATGCGACAGGCGCCGTACCAACAGCGATCCAGGAAGGATCTCACTACGGCGCGGGGTTCTGGGTCACGAAGGTGACGCGTGGATAGCCCGCGCGGCGGGCGGCATCCATGACCCGGATCACGGACTGGTGCGTGGTCAGCGCATCGGCGGAAATCACGATGACAGGATCGGTATTCTTGCCCGCGGCCGTTTTCAGGGCCCATACCAGGGAATCGACGCCGGCGTAGGCCACCCTGTCCTTGTTGACTGCGTAAACGCCCTGGGCATCGACATTCACCGTGATCTGCGCGGGCATTTCCTTGGCGCTGTCGCCACGGGCCTCGGGCAGATTGATCTGCAATTCGGAGAAGCGGGCATAGGTCGTGGTCACCATGAGAAAAATCAGGATCACCAGCAGCACGTCGATGAGCGGGATCAGATTGATCTCCGGGTCGTCGCGGCGACGGTCGCGCGCGAAATTCATTTCCTGTCCCCGTGCACGATCTCCACCAGCTTGATCGCCTGTTGCTCCATTTCCACCAACAGGGCATCCACCCTGCCGCGGAAGAAACGGAAGAAGATCATGCTGGGGATGGCGACGATCAGGCCGAGCGCGGTGTTATACAGGGCGACCGAGATGCCATGCGCCAGCACCGCCGGATTGCCGCCGGTGGGGGATTGCGAGCCGAAGATTTCTATCATGCCCACCACGGTGCCGAGCAGACCCATCAGCGGAGCGACCGTGGCGATGGTGCCAAGCGTGGAAAGATAGCGTTCCAGGTCATGGCCGACGGCGCGACCCGACTCCTCCAGGGATTCCTTCATGACATCACGGCTGGCGCCAATGTTGCGCACCCCGGCGGCCAGAATCCGGCCCAGAGCCGAGCCTTCCGCGAGCACGCGCAGCAAGTCGGACGTGGCGCCGTGGCGGCGCAGATTGTCGAGAGTCTGGTCGAGCAGGCCATGGGGTATGACCGTGGAACGACGCAAGGTATAGGTGCGCTCGAAAATGATGGCCAGGGCCAGAATGGAGGCGATGATGATCGGCCAGATCGGCCAGCCGGCTGCTTCGATGAGGGCTAACACAGGATTCCTTGAGCACCCGATACGCCTGGTAATGTAGCCTGCAAGCCCCACTCGGGCAAGCCGGCATATAATCCACCGCCATCCAGACCCACCCCTCTGTAAGGAAACCGGCGCCGATGATCCGCCGCCTGATCGATAAAGTCCTAGGAAAGAAGGCCGCCCCGCGCATCCTGCCGCTGCAAAAGCACGGCATCCGGCGCGAACAACTCCACAGTTGCGCGCTCAAGGTCACCGACACCTTGGCGCGTGAAGGCTATGCCGCCTTCGTCGTCGGCGGCGCAGTGCGCGATCTCCTGCTCGGGCGTGAACCGAAGGATTTCGACATCGCCACCAACGCCACGCCAGACGACATCCGCCATCTGTTTCGCCGCTCCCGCATCATCGGCCGGCGCTTCCAGATCGTGCACGTCTATTGCGGACAGGATCTGATCGAGGTCACGACATTCCGCGCGGCGGCCCCGCAGCCGGAAGACGACGAGGACGAGGCCCGCGTCACCGCCGCGGACGGCATGCTGTTGCGCGACAACGTCTTCGGCTCCCAGGAGGAAGACGCCGCGCGTCGCGATTTCACCATCAACGCCCTGTATTACGACCCGGAAAAGCAGGAGATCTGGGACTGGCATGGCGGCGTCGCCGACGCGCAGAAAAAAGTGCTGCGCATGATCGGCGACCCGGCGCAGCGTTTCCGCGAAGACCCGGTGCGCATGCTGCGTGCCGCGCGTTTCGCCGCTAAGCTGGATTTCCACATCGACCCTGCCACGCGCGCGCCCATCGCTGAATTGGCCGCCATGTTGGCGCGCATCCCGCCTTCGCGCCTGTTCGACGAGATGATGAAGTTGCTGCTCTCCGGGCATGCCGAGCGCGGCGTGAAGCAGTTGCGCGCGGAAGGTCTGCACCACGGCGTTCTGCCCATGCTCGACGCCATCCTCGACGATCCGGCGCGGCAGAAATTCCTGCATCACGCCCTGCACGACACCGACCTGCGCATCCGCGAGGGCCAGTCCGCCTCGCCCGCGTTCATGCTGGCCTGCCTGCTCTGGTTCGACATGCAGCAGGAGTTGAAGCGCATGCGCGCGCAGGGCCTGTCCGAGCAAAGCGCACTCTTCGAGGCGATGGACACTGCGCTGGAACGGCAGCGCCGCGCGCTCGCCTTCCCCCGCCGCTTCGATGGCATGATCAAGGAAATCTGGACGCTACAGGGACGCTTCGAGCAGCGCAGCGGCGCCCGTCCCTATCGGCTGCTCAGCCACCCGCGCCTGTCCGCGGGCTACGACTTCCTGCTGATCCGCGCGGAGGGTGGCGATGCCAGCCAGGAACTGGCCGACTGGTGGGACCGTTTCCAGGATGCGGGCGAGGCCGAGCGCGCGGAAATGCTGAAGCCGGCTCAGGCCGGCGACGCCAAGCGCAAGCGCCGCAAGCGCGGCAAAACCGCCAACGCAGTATCCAGCGAACTTGGCTGACATCCGGGCTTACATCGCCTTGGGCGCCAACCTGGGCGACCCCGCGGCGCAGGTGGAACGGGCTTTCGCCGAACTGGCCCGGCTCCCCGGCACCCGTCTCGGCGCGCGCTCCAGGCTGTATCTTTCGAAGGCGGAGGGCTATGCCGCGCAGCCCGATTTCGTCAACGCAGTGGTCGCGATTTCCACCTTGCTCGCTCCACGCGCTCTGCTCGAAGCCCTGCTGGATATCGAAGCGCGCCATGGCCGCCGCCGCGAATTCAAAAACGCGCCGCGAACCCTGGACCTCGACCTGTTGCTCTATGACGACCTGGTGTTGCACGAACCCGGCCTGACCCTGCCGCATCCGCGCATGTGTGAGCGTGCCTTCGTGCTCCAGCCCATGCTCGAGATCGCCCCGGAACAAGCCATTCCCGGCAAGGGCAGCGTCGCCGATTGCCTGACCGCCCTGTTGGCCGGCGGCCTGACCAAGCCGGCAGTCGCGGGACCGCAACGGCGGCACCCGGCCTGGAATGCCGCCTGATGCTCGGCCGTTTCCGCCACATCGTCGTCGAAGGCCCGATCGGCTCCGGCAAGACCACGCTGGCGTGCAAGCTGGCGGCGCACACCGGCGCCGAGCTGATTCTGGAACAGGCCGACGAAAATCCTTTCCTGCGGCGCTTCTATGAAGACCGGCGCCGCTATGCCCTGGCCACCCAGCTGTTCTTCCTGCTCGCGCGCGTCGAACAGGCGCGCGGTATCAGTCAGGGCGACCTGTTCCGGCCGGCCAGCATCGCCGATTTCATGCTGGAAAAGGACATGCTGTTCGCCCGAACGCTCCTGGACGAAGCCGAGTTCCGCCTCTACCGCCAGCTCTATGATGGCCTCAAGCCCCAGGCCAGCGCGCCCGATCTGGTGATCTACCTGCAAGCCAATCCCGCCACCCTGATCGAACGGGTTAAAAAACGCGGTCGGGGTTACGAGCGCCCGCTGAACGAGTCCTATCTGGCCGAATTGGCCCGCGCTTACAGCGAATTCTTCTACCATTACGATGCCGCGCCGCTCTTGATCGTCAACAGCGAGCATCTCAACTTCGCCGAACGCGACGCCGATTTCGAGTTGATGGTGCAGCGCATCCGCGACATGCGCGGGTCGCGCGAATTCTTCAATCTGGGGGCCTGACGATGTTTTTGCCGCAACTCCTGGCACGACTCGAACGGGGCGAGAAGCTGGCCGCACTCACCTGCTACGACGCCAGCTTTGCCCGCGTGCTCGGTGAAAATGCGGTCGACATCCTGCTGGTGGGCGACTCCCTGGGCATGGCCGTGCAGGGACACGACACCACCCTGGGCGTCACCCTGGAACAGATGATCTACCACACCGAGTCGGTGGCGCGCGGCGCCCAGGGTCGCGCCTTCCTGATCGCCGACCTGCCCTTCGGCAGCTACCAGGAAAGCCCGCAACAGGCTTTCGCCTCGGCCGCCCACCTGCTCGCGGCCGGTGCGAACATGGTCAAGCTGGAAGGCGGAGCGGTGATGGCGGCTGGCGTGCGCTTCCTGGTCGAGCGCGGCATTCCCGTTTGTGGCCACCTGGGGCTGCTGCCGCAATCGGTCAACGCCACGGGTTACCGCGCCCAGGCGCGCGACGACCACGCCGCCGCGCGCCTGATCGAGGACGCCGAAGCTCTCGAAGCCGCCGGCGCACGGCTGCTGGTGCTGGAATCCATACCGACGAAGCTCGCGGCAGAGGTCACCCAACGGCTCGGCATTCCCAGCATCGGCATCGGCGCCGGCCCGCATTGCAGCGGCCAGGTCCTGGTGCTGAACGACCTGTTGGGCCTCACCGAGAAACCGCCGCGTTTCGCCCGCGACTTCATGGAAGGGGCCGGCAACATTGCCGCGGCCGTCCGCGGCTACGTTGCCGCGGTGAAGTCCGGGACCTTCCCGGGGCCGGAACACGGCTTCTGATGCGTTTGCTCCACGGCGTCGCCGAACTGCGCGCTGCCCTGGCCGGGCTGCGGCCAGTGGCCCTGGTGCCCACCATGGGCAACCTGCATGACGGGCACATCGCCCTGGTCGAGCAGGTTCGGGCAGGCGGCCACCCCAGCGTCGCCAGCATCTTCGTGAACCCGCTCCAGTTCGGTGCCGGCGAGGATTTCCAGCGCTATCCGCGCACCCTGGATGCCGACTGCGCGCGGCTCGAAGCCGCCGGCTGCGACCTCGTGTTCGCGCCCGACGTGGGCGCGATGTACCCGGAGCCGCAGACTTTCCAGGTGCAGCCGCCCCTCGCGGACGAGCTCTGTGGCGCCTTCCGGCCCGGCCATTTCGCGGGTGTCGCCACCGTGGTGCTGAAGCTGTTCAACCTGGTGCAGCCGGCCGTGGCCATTTTTGGCAAGAAAGACTACCAGCAGCTGTTCCTGCTCAAAGCCATGGTGCGCCAGTTCAATCTGCCCATCCGCATCCTCGAGGCAGAAACCGCGCGCGCAGCGGATGGACTGGCGCTGTCCTCGCGCAACGCCTATCTGGCCGCGGCGGAACGGGACGAGGCTCCGCGCCTGTACCGACTGCTCGATGCTGCGGCGGCGCGGATCGCCGCGGGAGCGCGCGATTTTGCCGCGCAGGAAGGCGCGGTCACCGCCGAACTGGCCGCCCACGGCTGGCAGGTGGAGTACGTCCTCGTGCGCGACCGGGCCACCTTGCAAGCCCCCACCGAAGCAACCCGCGGACTGGTGATCCTGGCTGCCGCGCGCCTGGGGCGGACGCGGCTGATCGACAACATCGAGGTGCACCCAGCCCCCCCCCCGACGTCACCGGGCTCGCTTGACCAGACACGCCGGCGCCGCGCGTCGGCCCGGGACAGAGTGTTACGATGAAGCACAGCGGCTCACACGCTCCCCTCGCCCGCATGCGGGAGTGGGGCTGGTAGTTCCATCAGTGAGGGAACTGACATGGCCGGCCTTTCATGTTACGGGGCGGCCGGTCGGCCGGGGCGGTTACCGTGCCCCCTTCGCCAGGTCCATCACCACCCGCGCCACGTCGGCGATGCGCGTCCTGTGTGTCATGGCTTCGCGGCGCAGGGCCTGGTAGGCGGCTTCTTCCGAGATGCTTTCCCGTTTCATGAGATAGCGCTTGGCCTGCTCGATCAGCTTGTGCTCCTGCAACTCCTGGCGCGCGCGCACGGCATCTTCGCGCATCGCCTGCCAGGCTTCGAAGCGCACCTGGGCAAGTTGCAGCAGGGGCTGGATGCGTTCGCTCTCCAATCCGTTCACCACATAGCAGGACACTCCGGCCGAGACCGCGCGACGCATGGCGTCGGTCGACCCGTCCTGGCTGAACATGACGATGGGACGCGGGCTCTTTTCGCTCATCACCACCACCTGCTCCAGCGTGTCGCGGCTGGGGGATTCGGTGTCCATGATGATGGCGTCCGGCTCCAGTTCCTCCACCCAGGCGGGCAGGTCGATGGCACGGTCGAGGCGGCCGACCAGGCGGTGTTCCGGAGCGTTTTCCGCCAGCGCCTCCATGAGGTTGTCCAGGCGCCGGCGCGAGGGACTGACGATCAGGACGGTGAGACCGGTGGTCATCATGCCGTAAGCATTTTTTTCAATTCGGGGATGCAGGAACCGCAATTGCTTCCTGCTTTCAGGGCGACGCCCAAAGCTTCCACCGATGTGGCACCCGCGGCAATGGCCTGCCTCAAGTCGCGTTCACCGACGCCGAAACAGGCACAGACGACGCGGCCGCGGTCCGGCATCGCGTGAGCGGGCTGGCCCAGTAGCAGGGCATCGAGTTCGCCTTCGCCGAGCCGTTCGCGCTCGAATAGCGATTCCAGCCAGTGGCGCGGCGGCAAGCACGCCGCTTCGCGTTCCAGGAAATACACGGCCAGCAGACGGCCGTGCCGGATCAGCGCACCGCGGTAGCGACCCGCGGCGCTGTCTTTCATTTCCATCCAGTCGCCGGAAAATTCGAGCAGCTCGCGCATCCGCGGCGGCAGACCGGCACCGGCAAGCTCATATCGCCAGCAGGCCCGCGCGCGTATCTTGGCCCAATAAGCGGACCCGTGGATGGGTTCCCTGCCGCAGTCCAGCGCTTCTCGCGTCATGAGGTAGCCATGCCAGCCGGCAATGTAAGCTTCCACCGCCACCGGGGTCTGCTTGAATTCGGGTTGCCCGGAGATCGGGTCGGTGACGGCATGGATCAGTGCGCCGACGCGACCCAGGCCGGTGAACTGGCCGCTCCAGTGGATGGGTACGAACACGCTGCCCATCCTTTGCTCACGGCTCGCCCGCACGCGCAGCAGCATTTCGCCGTTGCCGTTCCGCACCCGCGCCAGCGCACCGTCCTCGAGCCCGGTGCGGTGTGCATCCTGGGGGTGGATTTCCAGATAGGGCTGGTCGATATGCGCCAGCAGTTTCGCCGCCTTGGCCGTGCGCGTCATGCTGTGCCACTGGTCGCGGATGCGTCCGGTGTTGAGGGTGTAGGGGTGTTCGGTGCTGACCGCGTGAGCCGGCGGACGCGGCGCGATGGCCAGCATGCGGGCGCGCCCGCCTGGCGTGTAGAAACGGCCGTCGGCGAACAAACGCGCCGTGCCGCCGGCGGCCGTGACCGGCCATTGCACGGGTTGCAGATCGTCATACCAGGTCTCGCCCTCTCCCGCCGAGAGAGGCTTGGGGCGGGGGAGCAGGCCGGAAAGATCGAAGTCGCGGGTACCATGGTTCTCGAAGCCGGACAGCGCGACGTGCTCGGCGAAGATCGCCGCCGGTCCGTCATGGGCGAAGTGTTCGCCAAACCCCAGTCGCCGCGCCACGGCATTCACGATCCACCAGTCCGGGCGCGCCTCGCCAGGTAGAGGCAGAAAAGCGCGGCTGCGCGAGATGCGGCGCTCCGAGTTGGTCACCGTGCCTTCCTTCTCGCCCCAGGCCGCGGCGGGCAGACGGACGTGGGCGAGGACGCTGGTGTCGGTGTGGGCGACGACTTCGGAGACCACCACGAAGGGGCAAGTCTTCAGGGCCTCCGCGACGCGGTCGGCCTCGGGCAGGCTCACCACCGGGTTGGTCGCCATGATCCAGATCGCCTTGATGCGGCCCTCGGCCACGGCCTGGAACATTTCGACCGCCTTGAGGCCGGGCCGTCGCGCCATGCTCGCCGCGCCCCAGAAGCGGCCGACGCGGTCCACGTCCTGCGCGCCGAAATCCATGTGCGCGGCGAGCTGGTTGGCCAGCCCGCCCACCTCGCGCCCACCCATCGCGTTGGGCTGGCCGGTGATGGAGAAGGGCGCGGCTCCCGGCTTGCCGATGCGACCCGTGGCGAGGTGGACGTTGAGTACGCTGTTGACCTTGTCCACGCCGGAGGAAGACTGGTTGATGCCCTGGGAGAAGAGCGTCACGGTCCTGGGCGTGTGCGTGTAGAGACGGAAGAATTCGGCCACGTCCTCCTGCGTCAGGCCGCAATGCCCGGCCACCTGCGCGATGGACAGGCCGCTGACCGCTTCCAGGGCGGCGCCGAAATCCTCGACATGGGCCTCGAGATAGCGCCAGTCCAGGGCATCCTGGCACTTGAGGTGATTGAGCAGACCGTTGAACAGCCAGGCATCGGTCCCGGGCTGGATGCTCAGGCGCAGATCGGCGAGATCACCGGTCGCGGTGTTGCGCGGATCGATCACCACCACGCGCATGCCGGGCCGCGCTTGCTTCGCCGCGACCAGGCGCTGGTAGGCCACGGGATGCGTCCAGGCGGTGTTGGCGCCGACCAGCACCACCAGGTCGGCCAGTTCCAGATCCTCGTAGCAACCTGGCACGGCGTCGCAACCGAAGGCGCGCTTGTGGCCGGCCACGGCCGAGGACATGCACAGGCGCGAGTTGGTGTCGATGTTGCCAGAACCGATGTAACCCTTCATCAACTTGTTGGCGACATAGTAGTCCTCGGTCAGCAACTGGCCGGATACATAGAAGGCCACGGCATCGGGCCCATGTTCTTCCATGACTCGGCGGAAGCGAAGGGCAACGGTGTCGAGTGCCTCCTCCCAGCTGGCGCGCTTCCCCTCGACTTCGGGGTAGAGCAGGCGCCCTTCCAGATCCAGGGTTTCGCCCAGGGCTGCGCCCTTGGAGCACAGCCGCCCCAGGTTGGCCGGGTGTTCGGGGTCGCCGCGCACGCTCCAGCGCGGTGTTCTCCCCGTAGCTGAAGGGGGAGAGTCGGGCAAGGGGCTGACTAGCACGCCACAGCCGACGCCGCAGTAGGGGCAGGTGGTACGGACGGGCGAGAGCGAGGTCGCCGCTCCCAGGGTAACGGAATCAGGCATGCGCGCACGCTTCGTCACGGGTGAGAGAAATGCTGACCATCCCTTCCCGCAGCCGCACGGGGTAGCTTGCGGCGCAGCCGACATCGGGGGCTGCGGCCAGCCCGGTCTCGAGGTGGATCTTCCAGTCGTGCAGGGGGCAGGCGACCTTCCCGCCGTGGACGATGCCCTGCGACAGTGGGCCGCCCTTGTGCGGGCAGCGGTCGGCGAGTGCGAAGAGCGCGTCGTCGACCGTGCGAAACAGCGCGATGTCGCCGCGGGCGGTCTTGATGACCCGCGCGCCCTGGCGGGGGATGTCCGAGAGGGGGCCGATTTCGAGCCAGTTTTCGTTGTGCGTCATGAAGTGGTTTCCTTTCGTTGTTCCGTAATTCACGCCAATTGCCTTTCGACACCGATCAAATGAACGCCCCGAATACCTGTTTACGCGGCAATGACGGCCATGGGCGTGAACTCATGCCGCTGCCCGCCTTGGCCGCGTTCCTTCCACGGGTCTACCTGGGCGGTCTTCTGCGAGGCCAGGAAGCGTTCCGCCAGCAGCGCCCGATAGACCGCGTCCTCCACCACCTTCGCCTTGATGTGGGCCAGACCCACCCGTTCCACCCAGGGCGCGGTACGTTCCAGGTAATGCCCCTCCTCGCGGTAGAGTTGGGCGAAAGCGGCGGTGTATTGCATCACCTGTTCTTCCGTTTCCACCTTGGTGAGCAAGTCGGTGATGCGCACCTTGATGCCACCGTTACCGCCGACATGGAGTTCGTAGCCGGAATCGACGCAGACGATGCCGAAATCCTTGATGGTCGCCTCGGCGCAATTGCGTGGGCAGCCGGACACGGCCAGCTTGTATTTGTGGGGCATCCACGAGCCCCAGGTCATCTGCTCCAGCTTGACGCCCAGGCCGGTGGAGTCCTGGGTGCCGAAGCGGCACCACTTGGCGCCGACACAGGTTTTTACCGTGCGCAGCGCCTTGCCGTAGGCATGGCCCGAGACAAAGCCGGCGTCGGACAGGTCTTTCCATACTGCGGGCAGGTCTTCTTTCTTGATGCCGAACAAATCGATGCGCTGCCCCCCGGTGACCTTCATCTCCGGCACCTGGAATTTCTCCGCGACATCGGCAATGGCGCGCAATTCTTTCGGGTTGGTGAGGCCGCCCCACATGCGCGGCACGACGGAGAAACTGCCATCCTTCTGGATATTGCCGTGGGCGCGTTCGTTGATGTAGCGCGACTGGGCATCGTCGACGTATTCGTCAGGCCAGGCGCAAAGCAGATAGTAATTGAGCGCGGGGCGGCATTTGGCGCAGCCGTCCGGCGTATTCCAGTCCATGAAGCGCATGGTTTCCGGCACGGTTTTCAGCCGGTTTTCGCGAATGGCGCCGCGAATCTCGTCATGGGTGTACTCGGTGCAGCCGCACAGCGGCTTCTTCGAGGGGGCAACCGAGTAATCGCCGCCGACCGTCGCCGCCAGGATGGTCTCCACCAGGCCGGTACACGAACCGCAGGAGCCAGAGGCCTTGGTATGCGCGCGCACCTCGTCCAGGGTAAACAGTTTCTTCTCGCGCACCGCCCGGATGATGTCGCCCTTGCACACGCCGTTGCAGCCGCAGATCTCGGCCGTGTCGGGCAGCGACATCACGCGCAGCTTCTCATCGCCGCCCGCGCCGCCGCCGGCTCCCGAATCGCCGAGGTGATGGCGGCCGAAGAGCAGCTTGTCGCGGAAGTCCGCTACGTTGGTGCCATCGCGCATCAACTCGAAGTACCAGGCGCCGTCCAGGGTGTCGCCATAGAGCACGCCGCCCACCAGACGATTGTCCTTGAGCACCAGTTTCTTGTAGGCGCCGCGCCCCGCGTCCTGAAACACGATTTCCTCATGGTCTTCGCCACCCAGGAATTGACCGGCGGAGAACAAGTCGATGCCCGTGACCTTCAGCTTGGTCGAGGTCATGGAACCCTGGTAGCGGGCCACGCCGTGTTCCGCCAGGTGATTGGCGCAGACTTTCGCCTGATCGAACAGCGGGGCCACCAGGCCGTAAGCGATGCCACGATGGCTGACGCACTCGCCCACCGCGTAGATGCGCGGGTCATAGGTTTGCATGGTGTCGTCGACCACCACGCCCCGGTTGCAATGGAGGCCGGCGGATTCGGCCAGCCGTGTGTTGGGCCGGATGCCGACGGCCATGACCACCAGATCGGCGGGGATTTCCGAGCCATCGTTGAAGCGGAGTGCGGCGACGCGGGGTGAGGGGAAATCCCCCCCGCCCCCCCTTTGGGAAAGGGGGGAGTCGGTCTCTCCATTTGATGGAAGGGGGGCGTCGATCTCCCCCTTTGATCGAGGGGGGGAGTCGGTCTCTCCATTTGATGGAAGGGGGGCGTCGATCTCCCCCTTTGATCGAGGGGGGGAGTCGATCCCCCCCTTTATCAAAGGGGGGGTAGGGGGGATTCCTGTGGTTGGCAGCAGCTCCGCCGTCTGCTTCTTCAGAAAAAACTTCAGCCCCTTGTCTTCCAGGCTCCGCTGCAACAGAAGCGAGGCCGGTTCGTCCAGTTGTCGATCGAGCAGGTGGCCGCCTAGGTGCACCACGGAAACGTCCATACCGCGAAGCGCGAGGCCGTTGGCGGCTTCCAGGCCGAGCAGGCCGCCGCCGATCACCACCGCATGCCGGTATCGCCCGGAAGCGGCGATCATCGCGTCGACGTCGGCGATGTCGCGAAAGCTGACCACGCCGGGCAAGTCGGCCCCGGGGATGGGCAGGATGAAGGGACTGGAGCCGGTCGCCAGGAGCAGGCGGTCGTACTCCGCACGACTGCCATCCTCGGCTTCCACGAAACGCTGCTTGCGCTCGATCTTCACCACGCGCTTGCCGGTATGCAAGGTGATGCCGCGCTGTGCATACCAGTCGCGCGGATTCAGGATGATCTGATCCAGCGCCTGTTCGCCGGCCAGCACCGGCGAGAGCATGATGCGGTTGTAATTGGGATGAGGCTCATCACCGAAGACGGTGATGTCGTAGAGATCGGGCGCGGCTTTCAGCAACTCCTCCAGGGTGCGCATCCCGGCCATGCCGTTGCCCACGAGTACCAGTTTCATGCGTGTCATGTGTAAGCTTCCTGTGAAAGTCGCTCCAGCGGCTATTCGTTCGCCGGGCAAAAAGAAAACGGCATCCGCCCCGAGGGGGAGGACGCCGTTGTCCAGGTTCGCTCTAGCGAGACACCTGAGCACTCTAAAGCAAACTTCATGCCATACAATTTCTTACAACGAATACAATGGCTTGACGTATTCGTCGGAAGGGAAACGCACCGATCGAGGGCGTGGTGCACCGACATGGCGTGGCCCACATTCCCTATTGCGTAAGTTGGAACTCTGTGCGAGGGTATCGGCGGTCAGGCTCGGTCTGAATGCCCCGTCTGAGCGGGAATCCCCAGGAGCTAGCAGTGAGTCAGGATTCACCCGAATTCGAGCGGTTACATGCCAGCATATTGGCCGTGGATGACGACGCCCTCATCCGCGTCCAGTTGCAGCGCATGCTCTCTCGCATCGTCACGGAGGTGCACATCGCCGCCGACGGCTCAGAAGGCTTGGCACTGTGGACCGAGTTGCAGCCGGACCTGGTGATCACCGACGTCATGATGCCGGTGATGGATGGACTGGAAATGAGCCGCCAGATCAAGGAGCTCGATCCGGAAGCACAGATCATCGTCGTCTCCTCCTCCGCCGAGGTGGATCACCTGCGCCAGGCGCTTGACATCGGCATCGACCGTTACGTGACCAAACCGCTGGACGCCCGCCTGATGAGCGATGCGGTCAGCAAGTGCCTGCGCGACTCACAGCGCCTGCGCGAACTGCGCATTTCCCGGCTGGTGTTCGACGCGGCCAGCGAGGGCGTGATCGTGACCGATTCAGGTGGCCGTATCATCGCCGTCAACCCGGCTTTCTGTGAGATCACCGGCTACCGCGCCGAAGAGGCGCTGGGGCGCCGGCCCACCATGCTCTCCTCGGGGCATCACGACACCGAGTTCTACCAGCAAATGTGGACCAGCCTGCGCAGCTTCGGACGTTGGACCGGCGAGGTCATCAATCGGCGCAAGAGCGGCGAGGTATTCCCCGAGTGGTTGTCCATCGTCGCGGTGGAAGAACCCTTCAAGCGCGCCACCTGCTATGTCGGCCTGTTTTCCGACATCAGCGAACGCAAGCGCGAGGAAGACCGCATTCGCCGCCTCGCCCATTACGACGTACTGACCGGACTGCCCAACCGCACCCTGTTCGGCGACCATGTGCGCCGCACGCTGGCACGCATGTATCGACTCGGCGGCCAGTTGGCCCTGTTGTATCTGGACCTCGACCGCTTCAAGCCGGTGAACGACCTCTATGGCCACGCCGTCGGCGATCTGGTTCTGGCCGAGGCGGCGCGGCGCATGGCGTCCGCCATGCGCGATACCGATACCGTCAGCCGGCGCGGCGGCGACGAATTCGTCGCGAGTCTGGAATCCGAAGATGCCAAGGAGACCGCGGCCCTGGTCAGCCGCAAGTTGATCGAAGCGGTCTCTCGGCCTTACGAGGTCGAAGGGCACCAGCTCAGCATCGGGGTGAGCATCGGCATCGCCATCTATCCCGATGATGGCGAAGATGCCGACACCCTGCTCGCCGCCGCCGACTCGGCTCTCTATGCGGCCAAGGCCAGCGGTCGGGGCAATTTTCGCTTTTCCAGCAGCGAGGATCAGCAGGACTTCCAGCAACGCTCCATCCTGGATGGCGCTTTGTGCCTGGGCCTCGCAGAGGATCGCTTCGAGCCGCGCTTTTTGCCCGAGATTTCGCTGCACACGGGCGAGGTGGAACAACTGGAGACGCTGCTGCGCTTCCGTCTTCCCAACGGGGAGTTGCTGAACGCGCGCCATTTTGTGGCCCATGCGGAAAAACTCAGGATCACGCCTGACATCGGCATGCGCACCCTGGATAAGGCTGCTCGTGCGATCGCCGCGCTGGCCCTTCCCAGGCCGGGGCTGTCGTTGGACCTCTCTCCCTTGCAACTGGCCGGCATGGTAGATGTGGAACCCGTGATCGATCTGCTGCACGACCATGGCATACCCCTCGATAGCGTCACCTTCGAATTTCCCGAGAGCGTGGTCACTGGCAATCCGACCGGGCAAGACAACCTGCATGCGCTCGCCGCGAAGGGCGTGAAATTCGCCCTGGACGATTTCGGCGCCGGATTCTGCTCCTTCAGCCTGTTGCAGCAACTCCCCCTGTCGGCGATCAAGATCGACATGTACTTCGTCCAGGAAATCGAGACCAACCCGCAAAGCCGGGAATTGGTCGCCGCGCTCATCGCCTTCGGCCGGCGCCTCGGCATCCGCACCGTCGCCGAAGGCGTGGACAGCCCCGGACAACTCGCTTTCCTGCGCGAGAACGGCTGCGATGCCGTGCAGGGGTTTCTCTTCGGCCTGCCGCTCAGCGCCAGCGAACTCGCACCCTATTTGCGCGACCGTGCCTGGCGGGCCTGGTTCGAGCAGGGACGCATCCAGAATTCGGGGGAAAAGGGGAAGGTCGTACTGTCGTTTTGACCATACCCAGCATACGCACACCTGCGTAAGATGCGGGCCGCTACGAGAAGTAGCCTTCGCAAAAAAAGGAGCCCCCTCATGAAATCCATTGTTATCGCCGCTGTGCTGGCCCTGACCGCGGGTATCGCGTCCGCCGACCAGTCCCTGGCCCAGAAAACCGGCTGCATGAGCTGCCACCAGATCGAGAAAAAAGTGGTCGGCCCTGCCTATCGCGACGTCGCCAAGAAATACAAGGGCGATGCCAAGGCCCTGGAACACCTGGTCGGCGTAATCAAGAAGGGTGGCAAGGGTGTCTGGGGCACGATCCCCATGCCGCCGCACCCGCAGGTGTCCGAAGAAAACGCCAGGAAGCTGGCAACCTGGATACTGTCGCTGTAAGGCGGCATGTGCCGGGTTCGCCCGGCTTTGCTTCCGTGGCTGATCCAGCGCTGCTTCCCGTCACCCTGCTCACCGGCTTTCTCGGCAGTGGCAAGACCACGCTGCTGAACCATCTGCTGCGGCAGTTGCCCTTGACTGCCGTGGTGATGAACGAGTTTGGCGAGATCGGCCTGGACCACCAGTTGCTGGAGGAGACGCGCGGGCCGCTGGCGCTGCTCTCCGGCGGTTGCCTTTGCTGCCAGGTGCAAGGCGCGCTGGCGCCGACCCTGAAGAACCTGTTCATGGGGCGCCGCGACGGCAAGCTGCCGCCCTACGAGCGCATCCTCATCGAGACCACTGGCATCGCCGATCCGGCGCCCATACTCGATACCCTACTGGCCGACCGCTGGATAGCGGCGCGGCACCGCCTGGACGGCGTCATCACCACGGTGGACGCCGTACTGGGTGCCAGCCAGTTGGACGAGCATCATGAGGCCGTGCGCCAGGTGGCGATGGCGGACCGTTTGCTCCTCACCAAGACCGACCAGGCCGATGCCGCAGCGGTCGCCACCCTGCATGCGCGCCTGTCCGAACTCAATCCGGCCGCACCCAGGTTCGAGGTGGTGGATGGCGTCCTAGACCCGGCGCTGATCACCGGCATCGGCCTGTGCGGCACCGAGGGAGAGCCGGTCACCCGTTGGCTGGCGCACCCGCGCTACCGGCCCGCGACGAGCGTCGGGATGCCGGGCGCCAGGGTCGAGGCTCAACATGATGGGCGCATCCGCGCCTTCAGCCTCTGCTTCGAGGAACCGCTCGAGTGGATCGGCGTTGCCGCAGCCCTGGAGATGTTGCAGGGCTTCAAGCCGCGGCAGTTGCTGCGTATGAAAGCCATCGTCAACGTCGCGGGCAAGCCCGTGGTGCTGCACGGCGTCCAGCATCTCTCCTATCCTCCCGTGGAACTGCCGGCCTGGCCGGATGACGATCACCGCAGCCGCTTCGTGTTCATCACGGCCGACCTGGAAGTGGAGTTCGTCGCCCGCCTGCTGGAGGATTTCACCCGGGCTGCGGCCACCGCCTCCTGAACCTCGGCTGCGGGCTGGAAGTCGAGATTTCACGCACTCGCCTGGACACCTCCAGGCCGCCGCCCCGGAGTTCGGGATGGCACATCTTTTACACGACAGGAATGAAAATGCACACCGAATACAATTACGGCAGGCTGGACCTGAATGCCGCGCACAGCATCGCCGGTGGCGCGAATTCGCTGCTCATGGCCTTGCAGGAATATACCGAGGCCGGCATGCTGACCGAACCCGAGTCCGCGAAACTCGCGAGCAAGGGCGTGGACCTGGGCGATGCCCTCCTGGACATGGCGCGCATGTTGATCGCCCGCGGAGTCTTCTCGAAGGAGCGGCATCTGAGCGAAATCCTGATCTATAGCGCCGCGATTGCCGGCGGCTGCGAGGTTTGCGCGCTAACCCATATCGACAGCGCGATTCGCGCCAAGGCACCGGAAGCGGTCATCGATACCGTCCAGGCCATCGCCCTGTACGTCCGCGCCCAAGCCGACGACGATACCCATTTGCTGTTCGAGGCGTACAGCAAGCATTGGCAGCGCTTCGCGGAATGGCCGCACCTGCCCAGCAGCAGGGTCTCCAACATGAAGTTCTATAACCTGATCGCGTTGCTGATGAGCCTGGTGGTGCGCAAGCGGCGCCTGGTGCGACTGCACACCCACGAACTCCTGACCAAGAGCGAGGTCACCCCACAGGAGATTCTGGAAATCATCGGCATCGCCCAGGTCATGGGCGGCTTCCCGGCGCGTTGGGAATCGGTCCACATCCGCGATGAGGTCTTTCAATTGCATGAAAGCGGCCAGCTACCGGCGGCTTTCATCGCCGTGCTCGACCTGATCCCCAAGCTCCCCGGCTGAACCGTGGTCAGGGGGTCAGCAGTCCTAGTCGCCGAAAACACAGATACAGCTCACGGCTGATCCAGGCGTCATTGGCGGCGTATGCGATTTGCGCGGGGCTGAGCTGGGCCGCGGCCCAGTTGCTGGTGCGTGCGCCTTTCGGGATGCGCGCGCCCAGATACAGGGCGGCCAGGTTGCGCAGGCCGGACTGGCGGTTGCCATGGCGCTTCGCCACCTGGCCGAGGTCGACCATGGCCTCGGCCCGCAGCGGAAACAGGCGCTGGAGTTGCCTCACGTCGCCGGACAGCGCCACGCCGGTCTTGACCAGGTTCGGGCTGGCCAGGAGCTCGGCCAGTGCCTGGGAACAATCCAGGCGCTGCAAGGGCCACAGGTAGACCCGCGCGGCGGTTGCCACCTGCACCAGACAAGGCAGGTAGTCTTCGCCCTTGTGGAAAGCGGGCCGCGTCTCGGTGTCGAAACCGACCACGCACTCGCTGCGGATGTCGACCAGCGAATCTTCCAGTGCTTCCTGGGTGGTGACTACGCTGACTTCCCCCTGATAGCGGTGGATGGGCAGTTCCGCGATCTCCTCGCGGCTGATCTCGCGGCGAGGTTCGATGCTCAAGGAAAGCGCGCGCGCAGATAGGCGACGATGTCGCCGGATTCGTACATCCAGCGGCCGTTCCCTCGCTCGTCGCGGATCCACAGGCAAGGCACCGCCGGCTTGCCGCCGCCTTGAGTTAGGGCCGCACGGTGGGTTGCGTCGTGCTGGGCATCGCGCAGTTCGATGGGGAGCGAGAGCCGGCGCATTTCCTGGCGTACCTTGATGCAGAACGGGCAGGTCTTGAACTGATACAGGGCCAGGTCACGGCATTGCCGGTCGACTTCCTTTTGCGCATCGGGGGCACGCTTCACGCCCTCGGGTGCGGTGAGCCGCTCGCGCAGCAGGAGGATGGGGCCCAGCACCAGGCGCAGGGTCTTGAAGAAGGTTCTGAACAGCCATTTCATGAGACACACTCCGTGTGGAGGCCCGTCCCCGGGCCGAATCTCGCTACAGACCGCGCCGCTTGATGCTGGCGTTGGCGCGGGAGGGTGCATCGGTCGGGGCTTCCGCGTTGACCTCCAGGATACGCACCTTCACGCTGCGGCCCTTGATCTTGCCGGCGGCCAGGCGGCGCTGCGCATCCATGGCGATGTCGCGCGCGACCGCCACATAGGTATTCATTTCGCCGACATTGATCTTGCCGATCTGCGCGGCGTTGAAGCCGGCGTCGCCGGTCAGCGCACCCAGCACATCACCTGGGCGGATCTTGTCACGGCGTCCACCCAGGATCTGCAAGGTGGCCATGGGCGGCAGCAAGGGCTGGTCGCTCGCTGGCGGCAATTCGGCGAGGGGGTGCCACTCGACCTGCGTGCCCAGTTCCTTGACGATCGCGGCCACGCGGCGCATCTGGTTCGTGCTTGCCAGGCTCAGCGCCCAACCGTCCTGGTCGGCGCGCCCGGTGCGGCCGATGCGATGGATGTAGACCTCGGGATCGGGGGTGACGTCGACGTTGATGACCGCTTCCAGTTGGGCGATGTCCAGGCCACGCGCGGCCACGTCGGTCGCTACCAGCACCGAACAGCTGCGGTTGGCGAACTGGATCAGCACCTGGTCGCGTTCTCGTTGTTCCAGTTCGCCATGCAGGGCCAGGGCATGGAAACCCTGGGTGCGCAGGACTTTCAGCAAGTCGCGGCATTGCTGCCGGGTGTTGCAGAAGGCCAGAGTACTGACCGGCCGATAGTGTTTGAGCAGGCGGGCGACGGCGTCGAGCCGCTCTTCACTCGTGATTTCGTAGAAACGTTGCCGGATCTTGTCGCCCTCGTGCCGCTCAAGGAGCTTTACTTCCTGAGGCTGGCGCAGGAACTGCCGGGCCAGTTGGGCTATGCCCTCGGGATAGGTGGCGGAGAACAGCAGGGTCTGGCGCCGCGTCGGGCACTGCTTCGCCACGTACACCATGTCGTCGAAGAAACCCATGTCCAGCATGCGGTCGGCCTCGTCGAACACCAGGGTGTTGAGCGACTCCAGGTTCAAGCTGCCGCGTTGCAGGTGGTCCAGGATGCGGCCCGGCGTCCCCACGACGATGTGGGCGCCATGTTCCAGGCTGGCCATCTGCGGGCGCATGGTGCTGCCGCCGACCAGGGAAAGGATCTTGATGTTGTCCTCGGCGCGCGCCAGGCGGCGTATCTCCTGGGTCACCTGATCGGCTAGTTCGCGTGTCGGGCACAAGACCATGGCCTGCACGGCGAAGTTGCGGGTATTGAGGTTGGACAGCAGCGTCAGGGCAAAGGCCGCCGTCTTGCCACTGCCGGTCTTGGCCTGGGCGATGAGGTCATGGCCGGCCAGGGTGATCGGCAGACTGGCCGCCTGGATCGGCGTCATGGCCAGATAACCCAGGCGCCGCAGATTCTCCAGCACGGCGGGGGACAGCGGCAGTTGCTCGAAGGCGTCGCCTGGGCTGGCCGGTGTGGGTGGGGTATGGGAGAGATTGGGCATGCCGGATTATACGGCCCCATCGGCGCCTTGCAGCGCCATCAGCGGTTTCATCGCGGTGAGCAGGCTGGCGAACAGCTTGGAGTGCAGTTTTTCCTGCTCGGCCAGCAGTGCCTTCATCTGGTAACGCTGCATGGGCATGGAGAAGCAGGCCGGGCAATTCTCAAAGATGATGGGCAAGCCGGCGCGGGTGGCATAGTCGCGGGTCTGGCGTTCGCGCGCATAGATCAGGGGGCGGATCACGCGCACGTCGCCGGCATCGTTGAGGTAATGCGCCTGCATGGTACGCAGCTTGCCGCCGAAGAAGGCGCTCATCAGGAAGCTTTCCGCCAGGTCGTCGAGGTGCTGCGCCAGGGCCAGCACCCCGAAACCGTTCTCACGGGCGATGCGATAGAGGATGCCGCGGCGCATGCGCGAACAATAGGCGCAGAAAGAATCGCCCTTCATGTGTTCCGCGGCGGATTCGAGGATGGGCTGGCTCTCGTAGAAATAGGGCACGCCCAGTCCCGCCAGGTAGGCTTTGAGCGGTGAGGGGTCGTATTCGGGGGATTGCGGGTCCACCGTGCAGGCGGCCAGTTCAAACTTCACCGGTGCCTTCGTTTTCAGGTGCAGGAGGATATGCAGCAGCGACAGGCTGTCCTTGCCGCCGGACAGGCCGAGCAGGATGCGATCGCCCGCGCGGATCATGGCGTAGTCGCCGATGGCGCGACCCGCGGCGCTCAGCAGGGGTTTCGAGGGCGAGTTGATATTCTGGAGGTTCAATTCTGGCTATTTTTCAGGAGGGGCGTGACCAGGGCTTCCAGGCGGGCTTGCGCGACCGCGCCGGTGATGGCGGTGACGGCGCGGCCCTGGCGGTCGAACACCAGGGTGTAAGGCAGGCCGCCCATGTTGTTGCCGACAGCCAGACTCAGGCGCATGACATCGCCACCACCGAGTAGCACCGGATAGTTGATGCCGACCTGGTTGGCGTAGGCGCCCGCCTTGTCGGCTTCGTCCAGGGCGATGCCGACGAATTGCAGACCGCGCGCGCCGTATTGCCTCTGCAAGGCGATGAAGCCCGGGATTTCCCGGCGGCAGGGCGGGCACCAGGGCGCCCAGAAGTTGACCACCACGACCCGACCCAGCCACTGCGTCAAGGGCTGGGGCCGGTGGGCGAGATCCGGCAGTTTACTGCCCCAGAATTCGGCCTGGCGGACGTTCGGCGGTGGCGCGATCAGCGGTTCCGGAGGGGCGATGCGCTGTGAGATCAGGCCGGCGCCGCCGAACGCCAGCGCGATCACGATCAGAGGCAGCATGCCCGGGCGTGTGCCCATCAGCGCATGGCCTTATCCATACTTTGCAGGAATTTTTCGGGCGGCTCGTAGCCGATTACGCGGTATGCGCTTTCCTGGCCGGTCTTGTCGAAGAAGATCATGCCAGGCGGGCCGAACAGCTTGAAGCGGGCCAGCATGGCGCGGTCGTCGGCCGTGTTGGCGGTGACGTCGGCCTGAAGCAATAGCATGCCTTTCAGGCGCGCCGCGACACGGGCGTCGGCGAAGCTGTCGCGTGCCATCTCCTTGCACGACACGCACCAGTCTGCATAGAAGTCCAGCATCACCGCGCGAGGCGCTGCACCGCGGAGCGCCGCGTCGAGTTCGGCCAGGTTCTTCACCCGCTGGAAGACCGGATGCACCTCCATCGTGGCCGCCCCAGCGGCGCCGCCCTTGAAGACGGCCAGCGGTTGCAGGAGGTCGCGGCCGCCGCCCAATGCGCCCAGCAGCAGCGCGATCCCGGTCACCAGACTGATCAGGCCTGCGCCTTTCCAGAAGCGGCTCCAGCCGCCGGCACCCGGGGCCAGAGGGTCCACGGCCTTGAGATAGACGCCGGAGTTCATCAGCAAGGCGGCCCACAGGAACATCTGCAGAAGTTCCGAGAGCAGCGGCGAGACCAGCCAGACCGCCACTGCCAGCAAGGCTACGCCAAAGAATTTCTTCACCGCTTCCATCCAGGCGCCGGCACGCGGCAGCAGGGCGCCGGCGGAGAGTCCAACTAGCAGCAGGGGTACGCCCATCCCCAAAGCCAGGGAGAACAGGGAAACCCCGCCCAGCACCACGTCTCCGGTCTGGCTGATATAGAGCAGCGCGCCGGCCAGGGGCGCGGCCACACAGGGGCCGATGATCAGCGCGGAGATGATGCCCATGAGGAACACGCCGGCGAAATGCCCGCCTTTCATGCGGTTGCTCGCCTCGGTGAAGCGGCTCTGCAAAAAACTGGGCAGTTGCAGTTCGTAAAAACCGAACATGGAAAAGGCCAGCAGTACGAAGATGGCGGCCCCTGTGCCCAAGGCCCAGGGATTCTGCAAGGCATTGGAAATCAGCGTGCCGGACAGCCCCGCCGCCACGCCGGCCAAGGCGTAGGTGAATGCCATCCCCAGGACATAGGCCAGAGACAGGAGAAAGCCCTTGCGCTTGGTGATGCCCGTACCCTGGCCCACGATGATGCCGGAGAGGATGGGGATCATCGGGAAGACGCAGGGCGTAAGCGAGAGCAGGAGGCCGAAGCCGAAGAAACTGACCACGACCAGCCAGTAATTGCCGCCCTCGAGCAGCGCGGTGATCCGGCCGGAGTCGGAGCGGTCCACCGGGCGCGCGGCGACCCGGCCGGAGTCGGGGTGCTCCACCGGAAGTATGGCGACCCGGCCCGAGTCGGAGTGCTCCACCGGGCGCGTGGCGGCCACGGGCTTGGCGGTGGCGGCGGGCAGGGTCAGGCTCAGTTCCCGTTCCAGCGGCGGATAGCAGATGCCTTTCTCGCTGCATCCCTGATATTCGACGTTCAGCTTGATGGGCCCGCCTTGCGGCAGGCCGGCCAGTTTCACCACGGCGGTGAAGGTGTGGTGATAGATATGCATCTTGCCGAAGGCGGGATCGATCTTTTCGTCGGCTACGGGCAGATCCATGCCTGCCAGCGTCACCCCCTTGGGCTGGATGACCCGGAACTTGAGTTTGTCGCGATACAGGTAATAGCCCGGGGCAATGTTGTAGCGCGCTTCCAGCGTGCCGTCCGGACGCGCTTGCAGTTCCAGCTTGAAGGCTGCTTCGGGTGAGAGAAATTCGGGTTCGCTCGTGCCGATCAGGTTGCCGGCCAGTGCCTTCAATCGGGCGAGCGCGGCCGAACTCTGTTGCTGCAAGGGTTGCGCCGGTTTCAGCGCCGCCACGCCCTGCTGCGGTGGGTAGCACACGCCGGCATCGGCGCAGCCCTGGAACTCGGCCTTGAGGTTGAATGCCCGCGGCACGCCGTCGGGATAGGTCAGGGGGATGCGAAAACTCAACGGGCCGCGATAGATCTCGCTGCGGCCGGCATACTCATCGTCCAGAATCTGACCGGCCGGCAGTTCCGGCGTCCCCAGTTTCACGCTTGCATCGGCGCTGAACTTGAGCTTGTTCCTGGACAAATGATAGCCTTTGGCGATCTGGAACCGCACCTGCGCGCCGTTCGCGTCGGCCAGACTGGCCGAATAGACGAAGGCCTTTTCCGGTTCCAGCAGATCCTCCTCGGCATGGGCGAGTGTGGCGAACAGGAACAGCAGGGCGAAGAAGAAACGCATGGAGAACTCCGGTTCAGAGTTGGGCGGCGGCCCAGCGGAGATAATCGGGCAGGCCGGCGGCGACGTCGAAGGCGAGAATTTCCGGTATCTGGTATGGATGGCGCGCGCGTAGAAAAGATTCCAGCGCGGGATAACTTTCGGCCGTGGTCTTGATGATCAGGGGAATCTCCTCATCTTCCTGAACGTTCCCCGGCCGCTCGGACACCTTGGGCTGCAAGCTCGAAACTGCGCTTGGCTCGTTTTCCGAATCGGGGGCCTGCCAGCGGTATATGGAGCGGCAGGGTGACAACACGTTGACGCAAGCGGCCAGCCTGGCCTCGACCAACTCATGCGCCACGCGGCCGGCGGTTTCGGCATCGGGCAGGGTGGTGAGGACGATGCGTAGAGTGGCAGACACGAGGACGGTTGATGAAAGTACGGATTCATGGGGGGCTTGCATGGCTGGCGCTGATTATAGCCGTCGCCATTCCGGCCCTGGAAATGGTGGGCATCTACCAGGTCGCACAAGAGTTGGGCTGGGGCCTGACCCTGCTCTGCCTGGTTGCCGCGGGATGGGCGGGCGTGGCGCTGATACGCGCGCAACCCCGCGAATTGTCGGCTCGCCTGGGGCTGGCGCTGGCGCGCGGCGAAACGCCCTTCGCCGCCATCTGGTCCAGCGGCCGCCGTCTACTCGCCGGCGTGCTCCTGATCCTGCCCGGTTTTGGCAGCGATGTACTCGCCATCCTGCTCCTGATCTGGCCCAGCACGAGCACGCCGCTCCGGCCCAAGGTGTCAGGCAGCGCTCCACGCGGCGAGGGGGAGGTCATCGAAGGCGAGTTTCGTCGCGAAGATTGACCGTTCACGACGCCAGTTTGATGGCGTTGCGGCCCGCGTTCTTGGCGGCATAGACGGCGTCGTCGGCGCGGCGCAGCAAGGCGTGGCCATTTTCGTCGGGTTTCAGTGTGGCGATCCCGGCGCTGAAGGTGGTGTTGATCTGCTTGCCTTCGTAATTCAAGGGCGTGCGCGCCATCACCTGCTGTAGTCGGCCGAGGACGAAATGGGCGCCGCGGGCGTCGGTCTCCGGCAGGATCAGGGTGAATTCCTCGCCGCCGTAGCGCACCAGGGCGTCGGACTTGCGCATCACCGAGCGGATCAGGCTGGTGAAATGCATCAACATCAAATCCCCCGCCTCGTGGCCATGGACGTCGTTGATCTTCTTGAAGTGGTCCAGATCCAGCATCGCCAGGCTAAACCGCGCGTTGCTGCGCTGCGAGCGGGCGATCTCGCGCGACAGGGTCTGATCCAGGCCGCGCCGGTTGAGGGCGCCGGTCAGCGCGTCCTCGTTCAGCAACTGCCGGGTCTCCGCCAGTTCTTCCTGCATGACGCTGAGCGATTGCCTGGTTTCCAGGAGCTCCTGATGGCTGGATTCGACGGTGCTGTGGATGCTGCCCGCCTGTGCCACCACGGTGGTCAGAAGACGCAGGATCTCGTTCTTGTCGCGGCTGGATTTGAGACTCATGACGTTTGCCGACAGGCCCTGGTTCTTTTCGCCCAGGTCGTGCGCCAGGTGCTCGGTTTTGTCGGAAACCTCCTGCACCATCTGGCGCAGCAGGGAAAGCAGGTTGACGCAGCCCGCATTGCCGGGCTCGGTCGGCTTCACCGGCTGGGGCAGGCCTGAGATCTCGTAGTAAGCGCGCTCGTAGTTTTCCGGGGTCGCGACTTCGCCTCGCTCCTTGAGCAACTGCATCACGGTCGAGCCGATGACATTGGGGGTTTGCGCCATGATCCCGTTGAAGTGAGAAAGTCAGAAGAACCGTCTATCGGCAACTTTGGCGGTAACTTTAGCCTATCTGCCCATGGCGATGCGGGACGTGCTGTGGCCGCGCTGCGCGCTGGTGCAGGGCATCGTGGACACCGCGCTGCTGCTGCGGCGGCGGGCCGAACCACTGCGGCAGCAAGGAGCCGGCCAACATGCCCAGCAGGGACATTATCAGGCCGGCAAACTGGGCCGGGACGAAAGGGGTTTCCGGGCCGGCGACGAGGATGGCGAGCCAGGTGGACAAGCCCAGGAAGATCGCGGCCAGCGCCCCCTGCCGGGTTGCACGCCGCCAGTAGACGCCAAACGCCAAGGGGACGAAAGCCATGACCAAGGTGATCTGGTAGGCGTTCTCCACCATCTTGAAGATGCTCGCCTTGGAGTGGATCGCGTACAGGGTCACCAGGATTGTGAAGCCCAGGGTGACGATGCGCATGGTCCGCAGCAACTTGCGGTCCGACAGGGGGCCTAGCAGGGGTTTCAGCAGATTCTCGGTGAAGGTGACCGAGGGGGCGAGCAAGGTGGCAGAGGCGCAGCTCTTGATCGCGGACAGCAGCGCGCCGAAGAACATCACCTGCGCGAACAGGGGTGCGTGGTCGATGACCAGCCGCGGCAGGATCATCTGCGGGTCCTGGGCCAGGTGGTTTTTCACCATCTGCGGGTCGATCAGGGTCGCCGAGTAGGCCAGGAACATGGGCACGAAGGCAAACACGAAATACAGGCTGCCCCCTAGTACCGTGGCCCATACGGCGATCTTTTCGCTGCGTGCGGACTGCACCCGCTGGAACACGTCCTGCTGCGGGATGGAACCTAGCATCATGGTGATCCAGGCGGCGAAGAAGGCCAGGATTTCCCTCGGGTCGGCCGCCGGCCAGAAGCTGAATTTACCGGAATGGGCCGCGTGCTCGACCACGGCGCCGACGCCGCCGGCCATGCCGCTGACCTCTCCACCGATCCAGAGCATGCCGATCATGATCACGATCATCTGCAGGAAGTCGGTGATGGCCACCGCCCACATGCCGCCGAACAGGGTGTAGATGAGGATGGTCGAGGAACCGATGAGCATGCCCGAGAGGCGGCTGATCTCGCCCCCGGAAACCACGTTGAACACCAGCCCCAGGGCGGTGATCTGGGCGCCGACCCAACCCAGGTAGGAGATCACGATGGCCAGCGTGGTGAGCACTTCCACGCCCCGACCGAAGCGCTTCCTGTAGTAATCGCCTATGGTCAGCAGATTCATGCGGTACAGCGGCGAGGCGAAAAACACACCCACCAGGATCAGGCACAGCGAGGCGCCGAAGGGGTCGGCCACCACGCCGTGCAGCCCTTCCTGCAAGAAGGTGGCGGGTATCCCCAGCACCGTCTCGGAACCGAACCAGGTGGCGAACACCGTGGCGGTGACCATGTAGAAAGGCAGGTGACGCCCGGCGATGGCAAAGTCGCGCGTGTTGTGGACGCGGCTGCCGGCCCATAGGCCGATGCCCACCGAGACCACCCAGTAGAGTATGACGAAACCCAGCAGCATGTAAGCTCTCGCTCGAAGCGGTTGCGGGACGGCGCCTGGGCTGGAACGCTGCGGGCGCGGCCAGGGAGCATTATCCCGGAAATAAACGGCCACTCACCAGCCGCCACTTGCCGTCGCCTCCGCCAAGTACGGGTATATTCGCGCCCTTGTCATGAATCGCCCGTCGCAAGGAGCAAGGATCCTTGATTCTTCATTTGACCGCTCATTTTCCCCCGTGAGGCCTCATGATCATCGAGGATTACGCCTTCGATCACGCTCACCCTCTGGGTGAACCCGCTACGCACCCGATTACACGCCTGACGAGCCGTCTGGCTGCGTTGTACCCGAAATGTGCAGGTCGGATTCGTACGCGCTTGAGCGCTACGATGCCGTTCCCTTGCCAGATAACTCGCCAGACGCACACTCGTGCGTGTTCAACTGAGGATTCAAGGATGACGATGTCGGATACTGGCCGGGCTATGTCCGCAAAGCCGGGCAGGAGAGGATGGCTACTGCCGCGCGCGATCGCGAATGCCTGTCGTGCCGGCTCGCTCGATACCAAGGCGAAGGCGAAGGTCATCCTGCGCATCCTGTACAAGCCGCTGCATGTCGCCCGCATCGAACGCATGTTGCAGGAACTGGGGTTGGCCTTCATCAGCCGCCGCCATCCCCGACTCTACGAGAAACCTTATCGGCCCTATCTGGCCAGCGGCCTGGCACCCGGGGACAAGGTCGATCTCATCGGCGGCCACTACCGTCTGTTGCGCGCGCATTTCAGCCGGGGCCACATCGAAACGATATACTCGACCAGACTGCCCTTGCTGAGCGCCTTCCTGGCACAGATGCAGTGCGAGGTGGATTTGCGCCACGACCGTCGCATGGAGAAGGAAGGGGAATTGACGCTGTGGCTGTCGTGCAAGGGCGAGACCATGTCTTCCGTGACCTTCGTCTTGCATCCGCGCGCGCTCTACATCGGCTCGCTGCAAGGAGGGCAGGCGAGCCTGGAGGACATCCGCGGCTTCACCAAGCTGGGTCAGGGGGTGCGGCCACATAATTTCGTGGTCTTTCTGGCGCGCCTGATCGCCCGGCACTTCGGCCTGCCGGCCATCCTGGCGGTGAACAACGAGGCGCACATCTACCAGGCGAAGAAGCGCACCCAGGAACGCATCCAGTTCGACTATGACGCCTTCTGGGGCGAGAACGGCGGCGAACCGGCCGATCAGCGCTTCTTTCTCTTACCCCTGCAACAGCCGCGCAGGGAACTGGCGGAGGTGGCCGCCAACAAACGTGCCCAATACCGGCGCCGCTATGAGTTTCTGGATGCGTGCGCCCTCGAGTTCGAGCGCGAACTCGAGGGCTTGAAATCCTGATCGGGCGCCGTTCCCGAAATATCGCCGAACCGCGCCACGACGGCCGCTGACTCTCGGCCGCTGGGGGCGGGCGGGATCAGTAGCGGTAATGCTCCGCCTTGTACGGCCCGGTCACGGGCACGCCGATATAGGCAGCCTGTTGCTCGGTGAGCAGGCTCAACTGCGCGTTGAGCTTACGCAGTTGCAACCGCGCGACCTTCTCGTCCAGGTGCTTCGGGAGCGTGTAGACGCCTACCGGGTAATCCGCCGTGCGGGTGAACAGCTCGATCTGAGCGATGGTCTGGTTGGCGAACGAGGAACTCATTACATAGCTGGGGTGGCCGGTGGCGCAGCCGAGGTTCACCAGGCGGCCTTTTGCCAGCAGGATGATGCGATGACCGTCGGGGAAGATGACGTGATCGACCTGGGGTTTGATCTCTTCCCACTCGTATTTCTCGATGCCGGCGACGTCGATCTCGGAGTCGAAGTGGCCGATGTTGCAGACGATGGCCTGGTCTTTCATCTTCACCATGTGGTCATGGGTGATGACGTGGTAGTTGCCGGTGGCGGTGACGAAGATGTCGGCCTTGTCGGCGGCGTAGTCCATGGTGACGACGCGGTAGCCCTCCATCGCCGCCTGCAGGGCGCAGATCGGGTCGACTTCGGTCACCCAGACCTGCGCGGACAGGGCGCGCAGCGCCTGGCAGGAGCCTTTGCCCACGTCGCCGTAACCGCACACCAGCGCGACCTTGCCGGCCACCATGACATCGGTGGCGCGCTTGATGCCGTCCACCAGGGACTCGCGGCAACCGTAGAGGTTGTCGAACTTGGACTTGGTGACCGAATCGTTGACGTTGATGGCGGGGAACTTGAGTTCGCCGCGCTCGTGCATCTGGTAGAGGCGATGCACGCCGGTGGTGGTTTCTTCCGTGACGCCCTTCACCTGGGCCAGCCGTACGGAATACCAGGTGGGGTCGATCGCCAGCTTGGCCTTGATCGACGCGAACAACACGGTGGCTTCCTCGCAATCCGGATTGTTCAGCACGGAGAGGTCTTTCTCGGCGCGCGCGCCCAGATGCAGCAACAAGGTGGCGTCGCCGCCATCGTCGAGGATCATGTTCGAGTAACCACCCTCGGGCCACTCGAAGATCTTGTGGGTGTAATCCCAGTATTCGACCAGAGACTCGCCCTTGACCGCGTAGACCGGGATGTTTTCGGCGGCTATGGCGGCGGCGGCATGGTCCTGGGTCGAGAAGATATTGCAGGAAGCCCAGCGCACCTGGGCTCCCAGCGCAGTGAGGGTCTCGATCAGCACCGCGGTCTGGATGGTCATGTGCAGGCTGCCGGTGATACGCGCGCCCTTCAGCGGCTGGCTCGCCGCGTATTCCTCGCGGATGGCCATGAGGCCAGGCATCTCGGTCTCGGCGATGCGGATTTCCTTGCGGCCCCAATCGGCCAGTCCCGGGTCGGCGATCTTGTAGTCGGTAAACGCGTTCATTCACTGCTCCAAAAAAATGAACGGGCGCGGTTGCTGCGAGTATGCCGTTTGTCCGAGCCTGGCGAGCCATCGGCTCGTCGCAGCGCCCCTCGGGACGGCGGTTCAGTTGATTGCGGCTTCAGTGATTGAGCAGCGGCCTCGGGTCCAGGTCGGATTCGGAGGCTGCACGCTCGCCCTCAGCCCCGAAGTAGCGCGCCTCGCCGGACTCCAGGACGATCCACACTTCACGGGCCCCGGCTTCCAGATAGCGGCGGGTCTTGAAGCGTAGTTCCTCCTCGGAGTTGGACGGAGAGCGTATCATTTGGGCTCCTTCACTCGTTGCGTGGAATGGGTAGGCGACGCGGTTCGCTGCGCTCACCCATCCTGCCGCCCGCCCCTACATTCCCGCGTCGGCCTTCAGCGCCGCAGCTTTGTCGGTGGCTTCCCAGGTGAACTCGGGTTCGTCGCGGCCGAAGTGGCCGTAGGCGGCGGTCTTCTGGTAGATCGGGCGGAGCAGGTCGAGCATGAGGACGATGCCCTTGGGGCGCAGGTCGAAATGCTTGGCGATGAGCTCGTTCAGGTGCTCGTCGGTAATCTTGCCCGTGCCATAGGTCTCCACCATGACGCTGGTGGGGCGGGCCACGCCGATGGCGTAGGAAACCTGCACCAGGCAGCGGCTGGCCAATCCGGCGGCGACGATGTTCTTCGCCACGTAGCGGGCGGCGTAGGCAGCGGAGCGGTCGACCTTGGACGGGTCCTTGCCGGAGAATGCGCCGCCGCCGTGCGGGGCCGCGCCGCCATAGGTGTCGACGATGATCTTGCGGCCGGTGAGACCACAATCGCCTTGCGGGCCACCGACCACGAAGCGGCCGGTTGGGTTGACCAGGTATTTGATCTCGCCCTGGATGAGCTCCTTCGGCAGCACCGGCTTGATGATGTCCTCGATCACCGCCTCGCGGATGGTTTCCAGAGTCATCTCGGGCGCGTGTTGGGTGGAAACCACGACGGTATCGACGCTGTGCGGTTTGCCATCCACGTAATGCAGGGTGACCTGGGATTTCGCGTCCGGACGCAGCCAGGGTAGCCGCCCATCCTTGCGCAACAGCGACTGGCGCTCCATCAGGCGGTGCGCCAGATAGATCGGCAGGGGCATCAGGGAGGGCGTCTCATCGCAGGCGTAGCCGAACATCAGGCCCTGGTCGCCGGCACCCTGGTTGAGGTAGTCGTCGGAGGCGCGGTCCACGCCCTGGGCGATGTCCGGGCTCTGCTTGTCGTAGGCCACCAGCACCGCGCAGCCACGGTAGTCGATACCGTAGTCGGTGTTGTCGTAGCCTATGCGCTTGATGGTGTCGCGGGCGACGTGGATGTAATCGACGTTGGCGGTGGTGGTGATCTCGCCGGCCAGCACGACCAGCCCGGTGTTGGTGAGGGTCTCGGCGGCGACGCGGGCGGTGGGGTCCTGGGTCAGGATGGCGTCGAGGATGGCGTCGGAAATCTGGTCGGCAACCTTGTCGGGATGGCCTTCGGAGACCGATTCGGAAGTGAAGAAGTAGTCTTTGCTCATGTGTTGCTCCTGTGTGATTCCCCATGGTTGGTCGGCGTGACCGACTCCGGGGACCGAGGAGCGGACGCTTTAGCTGTATTTGTATCCCGCCCGCAATTTGTCTGGCTGCAATTAACTCGGCGGCTGCGATAATTGTACGCACCTACGGAAAACTTGGTCAAACCTTGCTGATCTTTCTTCGCCTGTTCTCCCGGCTTCCCCTTCCCCTGGCGCACGCGCTCGGCGTTCTGTTGGGTCTCCTGGCCCTGTTGCGACGGCGGCACCGGGCCTTGTTGCGCGACAACCTGAAGCTGACCGGCCTCTACAGTCCACGCATCCTGCTGCGTGCGGGGGTGGAACTGGGCAAGGGGCTGATGGAACTGCCCCTGGTGTGGCTCGCCCCGCTGCCGCGCGTATTTACCCTGATACGGGAAGTTCGCGGCTGGGAGCACATCGAAGCCGCATCCGCCCAGGGACACGGCCTCGCCCTCCTTGTGCCCCACCTGGGCTGCTGGGAGATCGGCGGCATCTACCTCTCCTACCGGGTGCCGGTGACTGCGCTGTACACCCCACCGCCGCAGGAATGGGTGCATGAGATGATGCGCTACGGACGCGAACGCGCCGGCGCCAAGACCGTGCCACCTACGGCAGGCGGCGTACGCGCCCTGCTGGGGAAACTCAAGGCCGGCGAGGCCACCTTCATACTCCCGGACCAGTCCGCCAACCGCGGCGAAGGCTTGTGGATACGCTTTCTCGGCCACCCCGCCTACATGCCCTCCCTGCCGTATCGGCTGATCACCAGCACCCATGCCGTGCCACTCATTCTGTTCGCGGAACGCCTGTCCTGGGGACGCGGCTTCCGCCTGCATATCGAACCGCTGCCCGACGTGGAGGACAACACGGTAGCGACCCTGGCAAGAGTCGCCAACCAGGCCATCTCCGCGCTGATCCGCGCCCATCCCGGACAATATCTCTGGAGTTATCGCCTGTTCCGCCAACAAGGCGATACGCCACCGCCGGACGACCTGGCGTGAGGCGTTTGGGCGTCGTCCTTTTCTGGCTGCTCTGGCGGTTGTTGCCGGCCGGCGCGCTGGGATGGCTGGGCGAAGGGCTGGGCGCCGCGCTCTATTTCGTGGCCAGGGTGCGCGTCCGGGTCGGCCTCACCAATCTCTCCTTGTGTTTCCCGGAGTTGGACGAGGCCGCCCGCCACGCCCTGCTGCGCGCCCACTTTCGGGCTCTGGGCCGTGCCACCTTGCAGGAAACCGTTTCCTGGTGGGGCAGCCGCGACGAAGTCGAACGCCTCACCCGATTCGAGGGCCTGGAACACCTCGCGCCTCACAAGGGGAAGCCGCTGATCTGGCTGGCGCCGCATTTTGTTGGCCTCAACATCGGCGGCGTGCGCGTCACCGCAGCCTACGCGCCCATCGTCTCCCTGTACGCCAGCATCAAGAATCCACTCATCGAAAACCTGATGCTGCACGCCCGCATGCGCTTCGTCGGCGCGGGCGGCGCTTCGGAAATGTATTCCCGCCAGGACGGTATCAAGCCGGTGTTGCGCGCCATCAAGAAGGGGCGGCCTTTCTACTATCTGCCGGACATGGATTACGGCCCACGTGACGCGATATTCGTGCCATTCTTCGGCACGCCGACCGCCACCATTACCGGAGTGTCGCGCATCGCCCGCGCCACCGGGGCCGTGGTGGTGCCATGCATCACGCGCCAGGAAGACGGAGCTTACGTCACCCGCTTCTACCCGGCTTGGGCGCATTTTCCCACGGAGGACGTTGCGGCCGACACCGCGCGCATGAATGCCTTCATCGAGGCGCGCATACGCGAGACTCCGGCGCAATATTTCTGGCTGCACAAGCGCTTCAAGACCCGCCCACCAGGAGAAGCAAGCCTGTACCAGACTTGAGTCGCCGAGGATGCGGGACACGGGAGCCCACTCAGTCGCAAGTGGCGTGCCTTGAGCCCTTGCCCAACAGCCACCGATGCACCAGCCAGCCAGACAGGATACACAGGGCCATGATCGTCGCCATGGGGGCCAGGCGCGGGCTTTGACTGACACCCATGGCCATGCCGGCCAGTGTGGCCAGGCCGAACTGCAAGGCGCCGATGAGGGCCGAGGCGGTGCCAGCCCTCTGGCCGTGGGTGGCGAGCGCGGCAGCGTTGGCATTGGGCAGGATGAACCCCAGGCTGGAGATGATCACCAGCAGCAGGGGCAGCGCCAGCCACAACGGCGGCAGTGGCATGAAGGCGGTGAGCGCCGCCAGGGCGAGGGCGGCCAGCGTGATGGCGCGCATGCCCCGGCGTAGTACGCGGGTCGGCTGCATGGTCTTCATGAGACGGGCGTTGAGCTGGCTGGCGGCGATGAAGCCGAAGGCGTTGCCGCCGAACACCAGGCCATAGTGTTTGGCCGGGATGCCGTAGAGATCGATCAGGACGTGCGGCGAACCGGCCAGATAGGTGAAGAAGCCGGCCATTGCCAGGCCCGAAGAAAGCGAATAGCCCATGAAAGCGGGCTCGCGCAGCAGGCCGAGATAGTCGCGAAAGCTGCGTAGCCAGTTGAGTGGCTGGGCATGACGGGTGTCGTGGCTTTCCGCCAAACCAAAGTGCATGGCCAGCAGGCAGATTACACCGAAGCCGGCCAGCAGCCAGAAGATCGCCCGCCAGCCCAGATGTGCGACCACCCAGCCGCCGGCCAGAGGCGCGAGGATGGGCGCGATGCCCATCACCAGCATGAGCATGGAGAAGGCCCGCGCCGAGTCGCGCACGTCGCAGCGGTCACGTACCACCGCACGGGTAATGACGATGCCGGCACAACCGCCCAGTGCCTGGATGAAGCGCCACGTCGCCAGGCTGATGAGGTCGCCTGCCAGCGCCCCGCCAAGCGAGGCAAGGCTGTAGAGCAGCAGTCCGACATAGAGCGGCGGCTTGCGGCCAAAGCGGTCGCTGATGGGGCCGTAGACCAGTTGGCCGATGGCCATACCGACGAAGTAGCTCGCCAGCGTGTACTCCGGTCGCCCTGGCTGATGCGCGAATTCGCTCGCCATGGCGGGAAAGGCCGGCAAATACATGTCGATGGACAAGGGACCGATGGCGATGAGGCCACCGAGCAGGGTCAGCCATCCGGGCAGGTTGGTAAGACGGGGTGTGGGTTGGGAGCTGAGACGGGGCATGGTTAGAGTCGGATTATCAGGCGCGCGCGCTGCATTCGCTCGCGTTGCCGCTGGATAAATCCGATTTCGCGCGCATCCGCGCGGCTCTTGAGCGATTGCGAACGACCTCTCGCTAGGGTTCATTGACTAGGTAGCCGCTGATCTATTCGATTTCGTTCATGGTTCGACAGGCTCACCACAAACGGAATCAATGGGTTGCCGTTCGTCCTGAGCTTGTCGAAGGATTTAATCAGTGGTTACCTAGCTGACCGAGTTGCCTGCCATGGTGACCATGGCCGATCAGGAACCAGTACGAGTGCATGCAAACCGCCCTGTTCCGCATACGTGCGAACGGCAAGCGAGTTCCCTTCTGCCGGCCTCCAAACCCGGACGCCCTGGAGCAAGACGCGATGGACAACCCAAGAGTTCGCATTCTACGGTGTCGGTATTTTTTACATAGGGTCTCGTTGCCGATGACAAAATCAAGCCATATCATTATAAATTCAATTACTTAAAACATGTGGCGCGATTCTTGCCTAGTGTGCTACACGTTATTGAAAAATAACGCAAACTGATGCTGTCGCGAACCATTTTTAATAGTTGGAGGCCGATAATGATCACGAAACAACTACATAATTTCTTGCTCGCCGTGGGTATCATTGCATCGAGTATTGGGCAGGCACACGCAACCACCAGCGGGTCCACCTATGATCTGACTCTGACAGGGGATACGAACAGTGTTTACACGGATTCTTATCTAAACGGTGGTGACAAAATTGATTTGTGGTACTTAAATTTAAGCGGGCTTGATAACACCAATCCAATTGCGGTATCGATTTCAGATACGATCAATGTAACCGTTAATTTTAATCACGGCGCCACCATTCCGTCGTCGCTCACACGTACCAGTTTTTCCCTATGGTTGTCTGGATCGGAATTCCCTGTCATCGATACAGGCACTTCTGGAACTGTGACTTTTTTCAATAATGGCCTACCTGGACTATCAGCAACGACTGGTTGTAGCACATCAAGTTCGTTAGTCGCTTGCGCCGATTTCTACCCTCCAAACAACGCCATAACGTTCGATAAGCTTATGTATACGTTTACGATCACCAAGCTTGGTACCGCGCCCGACCAGAGCGTAACCTTGGACGGATCAAACATTGTGTTCCAGGGTATTAGTCCTGCCGTGCCGGAACCCGATACCTACACGATGATGTTCGCCGGCCTGGGTTTGTTGGGCTGGATGGTACGGCGGTAACCGATAACCACGCGGCGTTCTTCCCATTGCCTGGCAGATGAAGAGAATGCCTCCCATGTCAACAGGGCGTGGGGTGCGGAATGGAAACGGGTCGGAAGAAGCGGCGTAGCCGGGACGAGTGGCGGGCGCTGTTGCGGCGCTTCGAGGAAAGCGGTTTGAGTCTGGCGGCGTTTTGTCGGGCGGATGCTTTCAGCGTGGCGAGTGTTCAGCGCTGGCGCGGTCTGCTCGGTCACCGCGTCGGGCAGGATGTCCAGCAGATCGAGGCGGCCAAGCCAGCCTTCGTCGATCTCGGCGCGTTGCCGCTGGCGGGCAGTCAACCCGCGCGTTTCGAGTTGACGCTCGACCTGGGTAGCGGCCTGGTACTCTACCTGGTGCGTGGCTGATGTTCTTCCCCGAGGGCCAGATTCGGGTTCACCTCTATGGTCAGCCGGTGGACATGCGCAAGTCCTTCGATGGCCTCTACGCGCTTACACGCCATGGTTTGCAACAGGACCCGCTCTCTGGCCATCTCTTCGTCTTCATCAATCGACGCGCCACGCAGATGAAGGTGCTCTATTGGGATCGCACCGGCTTCTGTATCTGGGCAAAGAGACTGGAATCTGGGCGATTCCTTTCCAATTGGCAGACCATCGGCAATAGCGTCATGGATTGGACTGGATTGAAATTGATGCTCGAAGGGATCGTGCCGGAGCGTAAAAAGAAACGTTATCAATTACCCGCCTAATCCAGTCTGGTCGCAATAAAAAGTGACACACGAACAGCGGATTGAGATATAATCACTCTCATGAAATCGACCATGGCCAAACGGGCGTTGGGCAACGATTGGCCGCGTTTCCTGGTGCTGGAAGTGAACCAGCAAGTGGTGGAACAGGCCGGCGAGTTGGTCGATACCTTTGCCTTACGCGGTTATGACAGCGTGCAATTGGCCTGCACCTACCTGGCAAACGAGCTGGCTCCGGTCATATTCGCGTGTTTCGACAAGCGGCTGAACAAGGCCGCCAAGGTGCTGGGTCTGGAGATTCTGGCGGTGGCGTAGTCGGTTCAGTTTCGCGACAACCCGCCCTTGCGGCTATAGCAACACCCGCTCGATGCCGCCCGCGTTGGCCTTGGCCACGAATTCCTTCAGCCAGTTTTCCCCCAGTTTCAGCCGGGCCAGTTCCACCACGACGTAGTCGGCTTCGATCTTGCTGTCCTCACCGTAGCGCAGCATGCCTTGCAGACAGGAGGGGCAGGAGGTGAGGATTTTCACCCGCTGGGCGCCGGCGTCGCGCAACCCGTCGGCCACACGGTCGATTTCCTCAGCCTTGCGAAAGCGCACCTGGGTAGCGATGTCGGGACGACTGGCCGCGAAGGTGCCAGCCTCGCCACAGCAGCGCTCGGTCAACTTCACGTCCGCGCCCATCAGGGTCTTCACCGTATTGATCGGGTTGTACTGCTTGATCGGGGTGTGGCAGGGGTCGTGGTACATGTACTTCGTGCCCGTCACGCCCGCGAGCGAAACGCCTTTCTCCAGCATGTATTCGTGGATGTCCATGACACGGCAGCCAGGGAAGATCTTGTCGAACTGGTATTCCATCAACTGGTCCAGGCAGGTGCCGCAGGACACCAGTACGGTCTTGATGTCCAGATAATTGAGGGTGTTGGCGATGCGGTGGAACAGTACCCGGTTCGACGTGGTGATGGCATCGCCCTTGGGGCGGTCGCCGGTGGCGGTCTGCGGATAGCCGCAGCACAGATAGGTGGGTGGCAATACAGTCTGCGCGCCAAGCTCGTAAAGCCAGGCTAGGGTGGCCAGGCCGACCTGGGAAAACAGGCGCTCGGAGCCGCAACCGGGGAAATAGAACACCGCGTCGGATTCGTCGTTGACGCGGGTCGCGTCGCGCAGCACCGGCACGACCTTGGGGTCGTTGAGGCCCAGCATTTGTCGCGCCGTCTTGCTGGGAAGGCCGCCGGGGAGTGCGCGATTGAAGAAATGGATCACCTGGGTCGCTGCACTCGGCTTGCCCACCGTGGCCGGCGGTTGCCGCATGGCTTCCTTCACGGTCGGCAGGCGGCGCATCACCGCCGCGCCGATACGCTGGCCGATATAGCCGAATTCGATGGCGCCGCGGCGCAGCAGGTGGATGGCGTCACCATCCGTGCTGTTGAGGAAGGTCATGGCCAGTTGGGTGGCCGGGGCCGATTTCTTCTTGCCGGCGGCGCGCAGGAAGTTGCGCATGGCCACGGTGACGTCGCCGAAGTCGATATCCACCGGGCACGGATGCACGCACTTGTGGCAGACCGTGCAGTGATCGGCGATGTCGTCGAATTCGGCGAAATGCGCCAGCGACACCCCGCGCCGCGTTTGCTCTTCGTAGAGGAAGGCTTCGATCAGGAGCGAGGTGGCGAGGATCTTGTTGCGCGGGGAATAGAGCAGGTTGGCGCGCGGCACATGGGTATTGCACACCGGCTTGCACTTGCCGCAACGCAGGCAGTCCTTGATGGAGTCGGCGATGGCGCCGATCTCCGACTGCTCCATGATGAGCGACTCCAGTTCTAGCAGGCCGAAAGAGGGTGTGTAGGCGTTGGTCAGATCAGAGCCCTTGACCAGCTTGCCCTTGTTGAAGCGGCCTTCCGGATCCACCCGTGCCTTGTAGGCGGCGAAATCGGTCAGCGCTTGGTCGGAGAGGAATTCCAGCTTGGTGATGCCGATGCCGTGCTCGCCGGAAATCACCCCGCCCAGTTCCTGGGCCAGGTGCATGATGCGCGCCACCGCCTGGTTGGCGGCCTGCAACATGGCATAGTCGTCGGAGTTGACCGGGATGTTGGTATGCACGTTGCCGTCTCCGGCATGCATGTGCAGGGCGACGAATACCCGTCCCTTCAGCACGCGCTTGTGGATCGCATCGCACTCGATCAGGACCGGCTCGTATTCCCGGCCGGTGAAGATTTGTCGCAGTTCGGCCCGTACCTCGCGCTTCCAGGACACCCGCAGGCTGTGCTCCTGGAGAGCGCGGAACACGTCGCCGCGGCCGGCGCCGTTCGCCGCGACCGGAGAGGAGGTCGGGAGGGCGGCGAGGTAGCCCGCCCAGCGCGCGCGCACCTGGCGCAGCAGTTCCAGGGCGCGGCCACGCCGGGTTTCGGTCAGGGCCGGGTCGGCGGTGCCGTCCTCGTCCTCGGTGAGTGGCAGGGGGCCTTCCAGGAAACCTTCCAGCGCGTCCAGCAGGGCCAGCTTGTTGGCGATGGAGAGTTCGATGTTGATGTGCTCCACCCCGTCCGAGTATTCGGCCAGGCGTGGGAGGGGGATCACCACATCCTCGTTCACCTTGAAGGCGTTGGTGTGCTTGGCGATGGCCGCGGCGCGGGAGCGGTCCAGCCAGAATTTCTTGCGTGCATCACTGCTCGCCGCGATGAAGCCCTCACCGCCGCGGGCCGTGGCGCTCGCGACGATGCGGGATGCCGCGGCATCCACGGCGGCCACGTCATCGGAGGCGATGTCGGCCAGCAGCACCATGTTCGGGCGGCCATTCGAACTTGCCACACCTCGTTCGGACTTGGTGGCATAACCCACCGCCCGGATATAGCGCGCGTCCATGTGTTCCAGGCCGGCCAGGAGGACTTCCGGCGAGTCGTGTCGCGCGAAATAATCGGTAATTTCGACGATGGCCGGCACCGCTTCCGAGACCTGGCCGAAGAATTCCAGGCACACTGTGCGGATCTCCCGTGGCATGCGATGCAGGACGAAGGTCGCCTGGGTGATCAGGCCGTCGCAGCCTTCCTTCTGGATGCCGGGCAGGCCGGAGAGGCACTTGTCGGTGACGTCCTTGCCCAGGCCTCGCTTGCGAAAGGCGTGGCCCGGGATTTCCAGGATTTCCACTGCGCCCTTGGGGCTGCCGTCGGCGTGGAGGCGCCGCAGCTCGAAGCGCGCGGTCTCGATGTCGTGAATCTTGGCGAGGTTGTGATCCAGGCGGGTGACGATCAGCCAGTCGGCGTCGGGCGTGACCATCTTCCAGGACACCAGATTGTCCAGCGCCGTGCCCCAGAGCACCGCCTTCTTGCCGCCCGCGTTCATCGCCACGTTGCCGCCGATGCACGAGGCGTCCGCCGAGGTGGGGTCGACCGCGAAGGCCAGTCCCGCACGCTCCGCGTCTTCCATGACGCGGCGCGTCACCGCTCCGGCGCCGCAGGTGATGATCGGAGTCGGCGTGCTGTGTCCGGGCAACACGCGCTGCTCGATCGTGCTCCTGAAATCGAGTTTCTCGGTGTTGATGACGGCCGAGAGCCGGGTGAGCGGGATCGCCCCTCCCGTGTAGCCGGTGCCGCCGCCACGCGGGATCAGCGTGAGACCGAGCTCCACACAGCCGGCCACCAGGGCGGGAATTTCTTCCTCGCTGTCGGGAGTGAGCACCACGAAGGGGTATTCCACACGCCAGTCGGTGGCGTCGGTGACATGGCTGACCCGGCTCAAACCGTCGAAGGCGATGTTGTCGCGGCGGGTGTGGTGGCCGAGGCGACGCAGCAACGCCTCGCGCAGACGGCTGGTTTCCTGGAAGCCGGCCTCGAAGGCGTCCACCGCCTGGCCCGCCAGTTCCAGCAGCCGACCGACCCGCGGGTTCGTCTGGCGGCGTTTCTCGATCTCGCCCAGGCGATGGCGCAAGGCCTGGATCAGCAGTGCGCGGCGATCGGGATACCCGAGCAGATCGTCCTCCAGGTAGGGGTTGCGCGTGACCACCCAGATGTCCCCCAGTACTTCGAACAGCATGCGCGCGGAACGCCCGGTCTTGCGTTCGCCGCGCAGCTCCTCGACCAGACGCCAGCCATCGGCGCCCAGAAGCCGCAGGATGATCTCGCGGTCGGAGAAGGACGTGTAGTTGTAGGGAATCTCGCGGATACGCTGGGTGGACATGTCGGCAAAGCTCGGGGAAAGGGGCACCGAATTCTACCGGAAGCCTCTCTCCGGACGCCGGTTGATTCCCGCTTAGACCTTATCCATCAAGGGGATATGCGATTCAGCAAGGCGCCCGCGCAGCCCGGCCGGGGCGGCGTAGAATGCGCGTAATTACAGTCCTACGGACCCTTTCATCGGTCATGATCCCCCTGCTCATCGTCGCCCACGGTACTCTCGGCGAAAGCCTCATCCAGTGTGCCAGCTTCGTGCTGGGGCATCGCCCCGAGCAACTGGAAAGCCTCGATCTGTCCGTCAGCGACGAGCCCGACGAGATGCTGGTTTGGGCGCGGGCCCAGATCGCGCGCATGGATCAGGGCAAGGGGGTGATGATCCTCACGGACGTCTACGGCGCCACGCCCTGCAACACCATATGCAAGCTGATCGAACACGAGCATGTGGAAGCCGTGGCGGGCGTCAATTTGCCGATGCTGCTCAAGGCGCTGACCAACCGCGACGACGACCTTCCCCTCCTGATCCGCAAGGCGGTGCAGGGCGGGCAGGGTGGCATCATGTACATACTTCCCTCTTCGGAACAAATCGACTGATGCCTGAACGCGACATCGAAATCGTCAACAAGCTGGGCCTGCACGCGCGCGCCTCCGCCAAACTGACCCAGACGGCCAGCAGCTTCCCTTGTGAAGTCTGGCTCGCGCGCGGCAGCCGTCGCGTCAACGGCAAGAGCATCATGGGCGTGATGATGCTGGCGGCCGCGCGTGGTACCAGCATCCGGCTGGAGACCCACGGGGAGGAGGAAGAGGCCGCCATGGCGGCGCTGGTGGCGTTGATCGGCGACAAGTTCGGGGAAGGGGAATGAGGCAGGTTCAAGGTTCAAGGTCCAAGGCTCAAGCGTTTCCTTGCAACTTGGCCCCTGCGACTTGCCTCCGGGATGCACATGACTTTTAGCCTGCACGGTATCGGCGTTTCCGGCGGCTACGCGATCGGCCGGGCGCAGGTCTATTCCCAGGATCGGCTGGAAGCGCCGCATTACCTCCTGCGCCCCGAGCACCTGGAGGTCGAGGTGGCGCGGTTTTCCGCGGCGGTGGCTGCGGTCAGGGCCGAGATGCTGTCCTTGCAGGCGCACATCCCGGAAGGCGCACCGGCGGAACTCTCCGCCTTCCTCAACGTACACGTGCTGATCCTCAACGACGCCATGCTCTCGGAAGCGCCCAAGCGCCGCATCCATAGCGAGCGCTGCAACGCCGAATGGGCGCTGGCGCAGCAGACCGAGGCGTTGATCGCGCAGTTCGAGGCGATCGAAGACGATTACCTGCGTGAGCGCCGCAACGACGTGCGCCAGGTCGCCGACAAGGTGCTCAAGGAACTCATGGGCCATCCTGGCCATGCGCCGCTGCGGCCTGCCCTGGAAGGCGAGAGCATCCTGGTCGCGCACGATCTTTCGCCGTCCGACATGGTGTTGTTCAAGCGCCATGATTTCGCCGGCTTCATCACCGATCTGGGTGGCACCACCTCACATACCGCCATCCTCGCGCGCAGTCTCTCCCTGCCCTCGGTGATGGCGCTACACAGCGCGCGTGCCTTCATCCAGGACGGCGACTGGTTGATCGTCGACGGCGTCGCGGGCGTGGTCATCGTCAATCCGGATGTTGCCATCCTCGACGAATACCGTTTGCGCAGGAACCAATGGCAGCTGGAGCAGAAAAAGCTGCGGCGCCTGAAGACCAGTCCCTCCGCCACCCTCGATGGCCTGGAAATCGAACTACAGGCGAATATCGACCTGCCGGGGGACGTGGGGCAGGCGCGGGGAGAAAACGCCAGTGGCATCGGCCTGTTCCGCAGCGAATTTCTCTTCCTGAACCGCGACGACCTGCCTTCCGAAGACGAGCAGTTCGAGGCCTATCGGCATGTGGCGCGGGAGATGGTGGGGCGCTGCGTGGTCATCCGCACCCTGGACGTGGGCGCCGACAAGTCCGTGCGCTGGCTGACCGACACCAGCGTCAATCCCGCCCTCGGTCGCCGCGCCATCCGCCTGTGCCTGGCGGAGCCGCAGATATTCCTCAGCCAGCTGCGCGCCTTGTACCGTGCCAGCCACTACGGCCAGATCAAGATCCTGCTGCCCATGCTGGCGAGCCTGACCGAACTCGATCAGGCCCTGGGCTTGATCGCGACCGCGCGCGGCATGCTGCGCGCGGAGGGCATCCCCTTCGATGAGGAAACGCCCATCGGCGGCATGATCGAAGTGCCGGCCGCAGCACTCGCGGCGGAATGGTTCGCGAAGAAGCTGGATTTCCTCTCCCTGGGCACCAACGATTTGATCCAGTACACCCTGGCCATTGACCGCACCGACGACACGGTCGCCCATCTCTACGATCCGCTGCACCCTGCCGTGCTGGCCTTGATCGACCATACACTCAAGATCGCCCTCAAATTGGGCAAGCCGGTGTCCATTTGCGGCGAGATGGCGGGTGACCCAAAACTCACACGATTGCTCCTGGGGCTGGGCCTGACCCGTTTTTCCATGCATCCGGCGCATATCCTGACGGTGAAGCAGCAGGTGCTGCGCAGCCATGTCGGCGATCTGGCTCCCCTGGCCAGGAAGCTGCTGCGCGCCGGCCGCCCGGAGCGCATCCAGGAGTACCTGGAACAGATCAATCGTTGAACCTTGGTTCCAAGGTCGGTGGCACATAGCCTTATCTGGAGGCAAGGATGCAAGCAGCGGACGACATCGGCAAACTTCTTTTCTTGTGGCCTGCGGCCTCCTCCACCCTAAAGGAAGCTGCGGTACAACTGGGCTACTACGGATATTCCGCGCGACTGTTCGGGTCTCTGGCCGATTTGCTCGCCGCCGAGGCGGACGGCCCCACCTGCGTCCTCATCGATTGCTGCCGGGGGGATGGTTTGGTCCTGGCCGACAAGACCGCGCTGACCGCACTCTCCGCGCGCGTGGCGCTGGCGTGCATTTCCCACAGTGGCGCCATCGCCTCCCGCCTCGAGGCCGTGCGCATGGGTTGCCAGGCCTATTTCACGCGGCAGCTGGACATGACCAGCCTGCTCGATACCCTGGATCGGCTGACCGCGCCACCCCAGGCCGAGGCGGGTCGCGTCCTGATCGTCGACGACTCTCCCGCGCTGGCGACCTTCTATGCCGCTCACTTGCAGGAGGCCGGCTTCGTCACCCAGGTGGTCAACGACCCGCTCAAGACACTGGAAGCGCTGGACGAGCAAGCGCCGGAACTGATCCTTCTGGACATGAACATGCCGGGCGCCTCGGGTGAGGAAGTCGCCCGGGTCATCCGCCAGCAGGATGCCTTCCTTTCCATACCCATCGTGTTCCTGTCGGCGGAAAGCGATATCGGCCGCCAGCGCGAGGCGATGAGTTTGGGCGGCGACGAGTTTTTGCAGAAGCCGATCCAGCCCGAGCATTTGATCTCGGCGGTGAAATCCCGCGTCATTCGCTACCGCGCCCTGCGCGCGCTGATGGTGCGCGACAGCCTCACCGGCCTGCTCAACCATACCAATTTCAAGGAGCGCCTGCGTGCCGAAGCGGCCCGCAGCAAGCGCCAGGGCAGGATGCTGTCGGTGGCGCTGCTCGACATCGATTTCTTCAAGAAGGTAAATGACGGCTATGGTCATCCGGCCGGTGACCGGGTGATCAAGAGTCTGTCGCGGCTATTGAGGCAGCGCCTGCGTGGCGCCGATGTGATCGGCCGCTACGGTGGCGAGGAGTTCGCCGTGGCCCTGCCGGATACCTCGGGTGATAAGGCCGCGCTCGTACTCGATCAGATCCGCGTCAGCTTCGCTGCCATCGTCCAGCACGCGGGCGATCGAACCTTCCAGGTCACCTTGTCGGCGGGGGTGGCGCAGTACCACGAAGGCAGCGACGGTGAATCCCTGATCCAGGTCGCCGACGAAGCCCTGTATACGGCCAAGCATGGGGGAAGGAACCGGGTGGAGATCGGCGGGGGATAGCCCTCCACCCACTAGAACAGCACCGCCCCGGTTTCGCCGACGGGGCCGGCTCGCGCCGAGGCGTTGCCGTTCACGCCGTCATCCTCGATGATCTGGTCGGACACCAGATAGCGCACCCAGACCTTGTTGCCGTTGCCGGAATAGACCACTTGCTCGCACAGGTTCTTTACCAGGGCGATGCCGCGTCCATAAGCCATCTGATTCTCGATGCCGAGCGCCGCGGTGTTGTTCAGGCCTCGCTCGAAATCGAAGCCCGGCCCGGTATCGGTCATGCTGATGTCGAGGAAGGCGCGCGTTTCTTCCTGGTGCAGCAGGAAGGCGATGTCGATGCGGCCCCGACGCAGCCCTTCCAGGCGTTCGCTGCGCTGGTGCAGGTAAAGCTCGAAACCGCCGATCCAGCTCTTGGTCGCCGAGTCCAGGCCGAGCAGCCCGTGGTCCATAGCGTTGTTGAACAATTCCGAGAAGATCAGGAACAAGGAACCCTGATGCGGCTTCAGCGCCTGCACCTGGGTTACGAAGCCCAGCACGGCGGGAACCACGTCGATGTAACGCAATTCCTGGGCACCGAAGGAGAGGTCCAGGCGCCACTCGGAAATGTGTCCATGCAGGGCGTGGGAGGGGGCATCGAAACGCGGCCGGAGGCGCCGGTCGATCGGCACGGAAACCAGCATGGCAGAGATGTCGTCACGTCCTGGGTAGCCGGCCAGATGGGCCTCGACTCCGCCTAGCAGGTTGGCGAAACGCTGGTCGCTGTCGCCCGAGCTGGCCAGGCAGTTGCGCACCCCCTGGATGCCGAGCCAGGCCCCGTCCGGGTCTTCCGCTTCGGTCAGTCCATCGGAGCAGAGCACCAGGTCGCCGGCTTCATGGAAGACCACCGTCTCGGTCATCCCGGAAAAGAGCTTGTCCGGGAGGATGCCCAGCGGTGGGTGGGCGGAGGCCCATTGCATGGCGATTTCGCCACACGCGTTGATGAACATGGCGTTCGGGTTGCCGCCATTCCACACTTCCACCGTCTGGTTGCGCACGTCGATGGCGGCCAGTGTGGCTGCCACGAAGCGATCCGAAGGCAGGATGGCCTTGAGTTTTCGGTTCAATTCCTCGGCGATCGACGGCAGGGGAAATCCCTTCGCGGTCATGCTGTAGAACGCCTGGGTCATCGGCATGGCGGAGAGTGCCGCGGCCAGGCCATGGCCGGTGGCGTCGGCCAGAAGCACATTGAGTACCTCACCGGGTGCGCGCGCGGCGCAGAGCAGGTCGCCGCTGAAGGTTTCCGCGGGCATGTTGAAATGCCGAATCATGGGGTCGCGCAGGCCGGCGGCGTCAGTGAGTCTGGCCATCACATGGGCGCCCAGGCGCGATTGCTCCTCCGCATCCAGCCGCCAGTTACGCAGTTCGGTGGCATTGGCCTGCACTTCCTGTTGCAGGGAAAGGACGCGGGCATAGCTGTTGATCTTGGCGCGCAGGATTTGCAGTGACGCGGGTTTGACGATGTAATCGTCGCCACCGACTTCCAGGCCGCGGACGATGTCCTGCATCTGGTCCAGCGCGGAGAAGAAGACGATGGGCGTCCATTTTTCCGAGGGTAGGGCACGGATATGCTGTACCGCCGTGATGCCATCCATCACCGGCATCATGATGTCCATGAACACCAGATCGGGTTTTCCCGATTGAAACTTGGCGATGGCCTCCTCGCCATTACCGGCCAGGATCGTGGCATGCCCCAGTTTGCGCGCTACGGCCTCGAGCTGCTTGGCGTTGGTGGGCGTGTCGTCAACGATGAGGATGGTGAGGTGGGGACTGGACAAGGGGTGGGGCGCTCTTCTACGTGGTGAGCTGGATCGCGGTGGTACCGATCGCCGTGTCCGTCAGGCTCGGATGTCGAAGAGCTTGCCGAAATTGGCGATGTCCAGAACCTGCTTGACGGTGCCCTTGAGCCCGGAGAGGACCACACTCCTGCCCGCGGCATCGCATTTCTCGCGCAACAGCAGCAGCATCCCCAGGGCGGAGCTGTCGAGGTAATCGACGTCGCCAAAGTCGATGATGATCTCCCGAACACCGGCTTTTACGAGATGTTGCTCATAGGCGGAGCGGAAATCCCGGTGCGAATGGAAATCGAAGCGGCCGCCCAGCTTCAGGGTGGCGCGGTCGCCGCTTACATCGTTGGCAATCAACATGAGGCTACTCCATTTGCTTGGCTTAGGCGCTTATCGGCTTGCGGCCGACTTTCTTGAGCGCGAATAAATTCTGTCGCTAGTTGCGCCGCCCGAGTCGGTCGAGCACGCGGCTGGCGATGTCGTGCAGGCTGCATACTTCGGCCGCGGCGCCGATGTCTATAGCCGCCTTGGGCATGCCGAACACGATACAGGAAGCTTCGTCCTGGGCGATGGTGTGGGCGCCGCAGTGGCGCATGGCGAGCATGCCTTGTGCGCCGTCCTTGCCCATGCCGGTCATGATCACGCCCAGCGCGTTCGGGCCGGCGATCTCCGCGGCGCTGTGGAACAGGACGTCGACCGAGGGGCGGTGGCGGTTCACCGGCTCGGCTTTCGACAGCTCTGTGTAGTAGTACGCGCCGCTTTTCTTCAGCAGCAGATGCGAGTGGCCGGGTGCGATGTATGCGTGGCCGGGCACCACGCGCTCGCCCTGTGCCGCCTCCTTCACGGTCATCGCCGAGAGGCCGTCCAGGCGCTGCGCGAAGGAGCGGGTGAACGCCTCGGGCATGTGCTGGGTGATGAGCACGGCGGGCGAGGTCGCCGGCATGCGCGTGAGAAATTCCTTGAGCGCTTCGGTGCCGCCCGTGGACGAACCAACGAAGACGATTTTTTCGGTAGTGTGGAGGAAATGCCCAGGCAGGGGTTGCGGTCGAGTCACCTGGGTCGCGTTCAGTGCGTGGCGGCGGATGTGGGCGCGGGAGGCCGCACGGATCTTGTCGCCGATCTCGTGGCTCAGATCGGTGAGGCCGTCGCTGACGCCGATGCCAGGCTTGGTGATGAAATCCACCGCGCCCAGTTCCAGGGCCTTCAGCGTGACCTCATTGCCCTTCTCGGTCAGGGTGGACACCATCAGCACCGGCATGGGACGCAGGCGCATGAGTTTTTCCAGGAACTCCAGCCCGTTCATGCGCGGCATTTCCACGTCCAGGGTCAGGACATCCGGATCGAGCTGCTTGATCATTTCGCGCGCGGTGACCGGATCGGGCGCCTGGCCCACCACTTCCATGTCGGGTTCGCCGTTGATGATCTGGCGCAGGAGGCTGCGGATCAGCGCGGAGTCATCGATGATCAGGACTTTTATCTTGGGCATGGCAAGTGGCGAGTGCGCGGATTGGATCAACGGGAGCGTAACCCGACGACCGGTCTCATGTGAATAGTTCCACGTCGCCGGCGATGGTGGACGTCTTGAGGCGCTGGCCGTAGATCTGTTCGCGTTCGATGATGGTGTTGTTGTGCACGGTCTTGAGCTTGCGCACCATGACCCGGCCGCTCGCCGGGAAATAATAGACCTTGCGCGGGTAGAGGCCCATTAGATCCTGGGAGACGACCTTGATGCGCTCGGTTTCCAGGTATTCCAGGACGAATTCGCTGTTGCGCTCGCCCACGTTCACCGTGGTGAAGCCGCGCAGCACGGCACCGCCGCCGAACACCTTGGCTTCCAGGCGGGCGCGATTGGCGCCCATCTTGACCAGCTGGTTGACCAGCACTTCCATCGCATAGCCGCCGTAGCGCATCGAGGACGACAACACATCGTTGCGGTCGCCGCTCTCGGGCAGCATGAAATGATTCATGCCACCCAACCCGGTCTTGGGGTCGCGTATGCACGCGGCCACGCAGGAACCCAGCACCGTCACCAGCAGCATGTCGCGACCGGTCACGTAGTACTCGCCCGGCAATATTTTGGCCGCGTCGATATCGAAATTACGATCGAAATAATGATTCGGTGCGAGGACTTCCTCGAACGAGTGTTGGGTCATTCGGAGTCCCTCACTTGCGCGCACTGCCGTGCGGCAGCTCCGCGTGTTCGTAGACCGTCTGGCCGCGCAGGCGGAAAAGGTCGGTGGCGTGGTAGAGCGCCTCGGAGTGACCGACGAAGAGCAAGCCATCGGGTTTGAGCAGAGGCTTCATCTTTTTCAGCATGGTGTATTGAGTCGGCTTGTCGAAATAGATCATCACGTTGCGGCAGAATATGGCATCCAGTCCGCCCCTTACTTGCCCCACCACCGGCCAACTGGCGTCGAGCAGATTCACCTGGAAGAACTTCACCATCGCCGCCAGTTCCGGTTTTACCTTCACCATGCCGGCGCGATCGCCCGTGCCTTTCAGGAAGAACTGGCGCTGTTGCGCCTCCGTCAATTTCTTGATGCGGTCCTGCGTGTACATGCCGTCGCTGCCCTTCTTCAGGACGTTGGTGTCCAGATCGGTGGCCAATACCTGAACCGGTGCGTTAAAGCCGCCAAAGACTTCCACCGCCGACATGGCGATGGAATAGGGCTCCTCGCCGGTGCTGGCCGCGGAACACCAGATGGTGATCGGACGTTCGTGGCGGGTGTGGAGGAATTCCTTGAGGAGGTGGAAGTGGTGGGCCTCGCGGAAAAAATCGGTGAGGTTGGTGGTCAGAGAATTGACGAAGGCCTCCCACTCGACCGCGTCGCCCGAGCGGATCAGGGCCAGGTATTCCTGGAAACTGCGCAGGCCAGTGGCGCGTAGACGTCGCGCCAGCCGGCTATAGACCATGTCTTCCTTGGCATCGTTGAGGGCGATGCCGGCATGGTCGTAGATCATCTTGCGAACTTCTTCGAAATCCCGACGTGAGAAGACGAATTCCCTTTGTGTTGCTTCGGCCATGGTGTCCTTCTTGTGGCGCCGGCCTCGCGGCCAGCATCAATGCACGTGAAACAATTCCGCCGCAGGAGAGGGCCTCCTACGGTCTGTTTCCTCATCGGGGGCGCTGCCAGGCATTCCGTTCGTCAACGCGAAAGAACGCGGCGCCGCGCTCAGAACTCTTCCCATTCGTCGTCCGCACCGGCCCTGGCGGGGGCGGTCGGGGTGGCCCGCGGCACGGCCTTGGCCGGGGCGCGGGCGGCCACGGCAGGGCGGGCAAGTGCGGCTGCGGCCGGACGGGCGTAGGCGGGTGGGGCGATCGCGCCGGAGCGGCCGTTCACGCGGAACACGGCCACCGCCTGGGTCAGGCCGGAGGCTTGATCCTGCAAGGACTCGGCGGCCGCGGCGGCTTCTTCCACCAGGGCGGCGTTCTGCTGTGTGGCCTCGTCCATCTGGCTGATGGCCTGGTTCACCTGTTCGACACCCTGGCTTTGCTCGGTGGAGGCCGCGCTGATCTCGCCCATGATGTCGGTGACCCGCTTCACCGCGTCGACGATCTCCTTCATGGTGCTGCCTGCCTGCTCCACCTGGCGGTAGCCGACGTTGACCTTGTCCACCGAGTCGCCGATGAGCGTCTTGATCTCGCGGGCGGCGTTGGCGGAGCGTTGTGCCAGGCTGCGGACTTCGCCGGCGACCACGGCGAAGCCGCGGCCTTGTTCCCCGGCCCGAGCCGCTTCCACGGCGGCGTTCAAGGCCAGGATGTTGGTCTGGAAGGCGATGCCGTCGATGACGCTGATGATGTCGGCGATCTTCTTCGAGCTGTCGGCGATCGAGGCCATGGTATGCACCACTTCGCCGACGACGTTGCCGCCC
>CAILNT010000115.1 GCA_903835655.1 uncultured Pseudomonadota bacterium
ACACCACCATGTCACGCCCGATCAGGTCGGCGCGGGTGATATGGCCATCCAGGTTCACGCGCACACAGGGCCAGTTCAGGCGCGCGGCCACCTGTTCGATGTGCGAGGACTTGCCACTGCCGTGCGGCCCGTGGACATAGATGCGGCGATCATGGGCGAAACCCAGGAGGATGGAGCGGCACACCTGCGGCACGAAGCGGAAGGCCGGATCGACTTCGGGCACATGCGCCTCGGCCCGGGAAAAGGCGGGCACCGGCCAGGGCAGATCGAAGCCGAAGGCCGAGGCACAGTCGCAGATTGAATCGGGAAGGTCGGAAGACAATGTAGTAGGCGTCGGAAATGAAACCGCCCCGGCAAGCCGGGGCGGTTCATTGAACGCAGTGAAGGTTAGGAATGAACGGACGAACCGTCATTAGCGACGTTCGGATTGTTTTGTGTTTCACCCATCATCAGTGTGGTCAGGGTCGGGGCGGCATAGGGCTGCTTGATCTCGGTGACTTCTTCGTTCATTTCGACGGTCTGCATGGGTACTCCTGGAGGACTGGCGTAGCGGTGGCCATCCTAACCCAGTTCTCGGGAAATGTGTGTGAGGGTGGACAAGCTTTGTGTCTGGGAAATGGATAGTTTGCGACTTTCATCACACTCGGATCGATGCCATGGATAGCGCATTGGAAGTGCCGATTGCGAGCCACAAGGTGGGAAAGGGTATGGTGCGGTGGCTGCGGAAACGTTGCAAACGCTGCCGAATGGCCACTGGCAGTGGTCGCCCGAGCCCGCTGCAATCTCGGTGTAGATCCGCGTGTCGCACGACGCCAGCCGGCATTGCCGCCCCCTACCCCCGAGTGTGTCCAAATCCCCCTAACCCCCCTTTTTCAAACGGGGTGTGTTCCTCCCACTTCCGCAAAGGGGTACCGAGAGGAGTTTTTCTTCCCCCTTTGAAAAGGGGGGAGCGAGGGGGATTTCCTATCTCAACAGCCTGGATGCCGCGCGCGCGGCGTTTCGCCAGGCGGTGGATGCGGACTCGAAACTCGGTCCCCAGGTGAGTGTCGCCATCAAGCGCGGTTGCACGCATTACGAACTGAAATGCGGCCCTTCCGACCAGTATCGATTTCTGCCGGAACAGGCGGGGATCGAAGCCGCGCTGCGGTCACGCATCGAACCCGCGCCCAAACTTCCCTCTCCCTCGCAGTCGGCGCAGAAGATGCAGACCTTCTTACTCTGGATCGAAACGGCCTACCGCCTGGGCGACGAGACCTATCGCGACTTTACCGGCGGTAAACGACTCTTTTCCGAGACCGTAAAATACGATCCGGAAGGCCAGGACGCCCCTGCCTGCGCCAATGGCTGGGCGAGAAGCTAATCTCCCCTACCCCAGAGAGTGGTCAAATCCCCCCTACCCCAGAGAGTAGTCAAATCCCCCCAACCCCCCATTTGCAAAGGGGGGACTTATACCTTCCCCCTTTGAAAAGGGAGACCCGAGGGGATGCACCTTCCCCCTTTGAAAAGGGAGACCCGAGGGGATACACCTTCTCCCTTTGAAAAAGGGGGATCGAGGGGGATTTCGCCTTCCCCTCTCCCTGTAGTATCCGAGGGGGCTTACTCCTTCCCCCTTTGAAAAAGGGGGATCGAGGGGGATTTCCGCCTTTCCACGACACTCGCTATCGCTTCAACGACCGCGTCGATCTCCCGCAGGACCTGGAGATTGTCGAAACGCATGACCATCAACCCAAGTGATTCCAGTTTCTGCGTTCTGGATTGGTCCGCCTGTTGCCCAGCTTCTTCAAAATGCTGGGAACCATCCACCTCGATCACCAGATTGGCCGCGGCGCAGTAGAAATCAACGATGAAATCCGCCAGGGGTTTTTGACGATAGAACCTCACCCCGAGAATCTGCCCGCGGCGCAGCCTCGACCACAGCACCCTCTCCGCGTCCGTCATGTCCCGACGCAGGTTGCGGGAAAGGGTTTTGAGTTTCTTTTCGTAGTCAAGCATCGTTCCCCCTACGAATACGGATCAAGTCCTCTCACTCACCGGATCGCCATTTTCGTCCAGATAGCCGAAACGGCGCATGACTGCGCCATGGTCGGTGACGATGCGATCCACCTGCTCCTGGGTCAGCTTGTCGCGCCAGGTGCTGCCACCTGCGCGGAAGAAACGCTCGGTATGTTGCGGGCGTTCGCGAAAGCCCTTCTCCGCCTCCTGCCGTGCGAGTTCGCGAAAGTCGCTGAAACGGATGGCCGTTTCCAGGCGATTCCTGGGGAGCTGGAGAAAGTCCGTGGCCAGGCCGAAAGTGCTCAGAGGGTCGTGCAGCATGTCTTCGTAGCGGATGACGCGGCAGTTCAGTCCGGGCGCATCGACCCAGCTCAGCACATGCTGCGACCAGGTGAGCAGCCTCTGGCGCACCTGGCTGGGCAGGCTCTTGCGTGAGCGCGCCAGGGCCATCTCGGGATCGGCCATCTTGGCGATGGCCGCATCGATGGAGCAATGCCAGTGGTTGGCCGCCGAGGGCGCCACATCCAGCGGATTGCGCAGGATGTAGAGCGCGCCCAGGGGGGCGCTCACCAGGGGCTCATCGTCCGAGGTGAGCGTATAGGCGTCGTGGATCTTGTGGTAACCGATCTCCCGTTCCCGCAAGGCCCAGCGGTAGACGGCGGGGCGCAGACGCTCGACCTCGTCGGGGGTGAGTTCGGCGGTGTCGAAGCCCAGCACTTCGTCCAGCCAACCCCGATGGCTGGCGATGCTGCCGGTGGCCAGGTCGTTGATGTCCACGGGTTGATCGCCGTCGTTCTGAAGATTGCGCAAAAAGGTGCGAAACCAGGTGTTGCCCGACTTCGGGTAGGAGGCGAGCCAGTAGATGCCGGGCATGAATCAGGGATGTTCGGCTACGTCGGCCAGGATGCGGTCGATCAGGGCGTCGAGTTCGAAGCCCTTCTCCGGACGGGTGATGCGGGCCAGGCGTATCCGTCCTGCGAGCTTGCCGCAGAGCTTGAGGTGTTCGGACTTCAAGGCCATCCCTTCCAGGTAGCGCACCCGGTAGGTGTTGGCATGCAAGGGCTGGAAGCGCGCCATGCCCCGGATTGGCTCGAACAGGGTCTCGGGCCGTGCATGGCTGCCGAGGATGTAGACCCAGCGTACCGGTAGCGGCCGGTCGGCGAACTGGTCGAAAAGTGGGTAGTTGAACTTTTCCATCTCCGGACGGATGCGGCGCAAGGCTTGCGTGTCGATGTCGAGCCGGTCGGCCGCATCCTGCCACAGCTTGATGCGGGGGAAACCCGGCAGAGCACGACAGTCCGTGGCGACCGGCACGACGTCGTCGGCGAGGATCTCGTGGCCGCGCCGCAGGAAGCCGGCCGCGAGCGTGGATTTCCCCGCGCCCGAGTGGCCGACGCAGACCATGCACTGCTCGCCGATGCGGATGGCGTTGCCGTGCAGAACCAATAGTCCACGCTGGAACAAGAGCGCTCCCAAGGCCGAGCCCAGAAGGAAGACCCGCAGACTGTCCGCGTCGATACCAGGCTCGGGGTCGATCACGATCTCCCGGCCTTCGCTGACCAGGAAGCGGGCGACCTTCGGCACCTGTAGCCACAGCGAACTCACGGTGACCCACAGGAACGGCCCGAGCCGGGTCCCACCGGGGAGACCCTCCGGGGCAACCGGCCCGATCCGGATATCGACCTCGGCCGGGGCGATCTCGGGCACGGAGGAGACCGCATGGAGCAGTTCGGGGAGGGGGAGCTGGCTCTGTATCGTCAGGCCGTAACAGGTGTAGTGAAATCGATCTGGCATCCGCGCATGATACGGAATCAGGGCGATCCGGTCAGTATCCTCCTGGCGCTGGTCTCATGGCGGCACTGTTGAGCAGGCGTCTAACCCGCGGCAGCAGTTCCGAGGCGGTCAGGCCCACCGGCCCCAGGTCTTCCTCCACGGCCAGGTCGGCCGCGGCGCCATGCAGCCAGACTCCGGTCACGGCGGCGGCTTCCGTACCCATGCCCTGGGCGATCAGGGCGGCGAGGATGCCGGTCAGCACATCCCCCATGCCCGGGGCCGCCATGCCCGGGTTGCCGCTGTGGTTACGCCAGACTTCGCCTTCCGGGGCCTGCACCAGCGTGCCCGAGCCTTTCAGGATCGCCACGGCGCGGAAGTCCGCACAAAGCTGGAACACGCTGCCCAGGCGGTCGCCCTGCACCGCGGCACTGGTCTTGCCCAACAGGCGGCCGGCCTCGCCGGGGTGAGGCGTGAGCAGGGTGGGGGCGGCGCGGGCACGAACCCGTGCGCGCAGACCCGGGTCGGCCGCGATCAGGTTGAGCGCATCGGCATCCAGCAACAGCGGCAGTTCCAGCGCCAAGGTCGCCCACAGGACCGCGTGCGCGGCGGCACTTTGCCCCAGACCCGGCCCGGCCACCAGACAGGCCGGAGCCGACAGGATCGGTAGCGCCTCCGGGCGGGTGACCATCAGTTCCGGCGCGGCCGGGTCCAGGCCGATGCGTTCGTCCAGCAGACCCGCGTAGACGCGCCCTGCGCCGCAGTACAGGGCGGCGCGCGCGGCCAGCAGCGCCGCACCCGCCATGCCTGGCGCGCCGCCGATCACGGCCACGGCGCCGAAATCGCCCTTGTTGCAGGCGGCGGGGCGTGCCGCGAGGCGGTCCGGCAGGGTATTCGAGCGTATCTCTAGCATGGTCGTGTCCCGTTCAAGCGGGTTCCAACGCGGAGGATGAAGCAGCGCTGGCCGCCGGGCAATATTTGCACAAGGCGAGCGTCGGCGTGGGGGATGGCGGTTACTATTTCCTCCTTCTAGCAGATGGCATGCCGGCGGAGCGGGCATGGGTAGAGAGATGAACGATAAAACAACGGCGCAGCGCGTGTTGGTGGTCGATGACGACACGCTCATGCGCGAAGTGCTCAAGGCGATTTTGCGCAGTGAAGGCTTTATCGTGGCCGGCGAAGCCAAGGATGGCCAGGGGGGACTCACCCTGGTGGAGCGGCTGCGGCCGGATGCCTTGTGCCTGGACGTCAACATGCCGGGCATCTCCGGCCTGGACACCCTGAAGATCCTGCGCGAAAAATTTCCCGAGGTGCGCGTGGTGATGATCACCGGCGATGCCAGCATGTCCACGGTGCGTGAGGCGGTGAGTTTCGGCGCGGTGGGTTACATCATCAAACCCTTCAACGCCGGCCGCGTGGCCGATGCCCTGCGTGCCGCGTTAAGACCGGCGGGCGATTCGCTGTTTTCCTGAGTACGCCCGACAGGTCGGGGCGCGGTTTCACGTTAAAATCCGCGCTTTCCCGCATCTGAGGCCGCAACATGTCCCGCGTCCTGTTCCTCAAGGGCGGTTCCGCCCTCTCCGAGTTCCGCGCAACCAAGCTGCTGCAGGCCCTCGCTCCCCTGGGGGTCGCGCAAGTGCACGCGGAGCAACGCTATTTCGTCGAACTCGGAAGCGAGCCGAACACGGCCGACTTCGCCTTCCTGTGCGAGTTGCTGGCGGCGCGCGTGCATCAGCCGGAACAGCCCGCCGTCCTGGTCACTCCACGCCTGGGCACGGTGTCTCCCTGGTCGTCCAAGGCTAGCGACATCGCCGCCAATTGCGGCCTGGGCGCGGTCATCCGGATCGAGCATGGCGTGAGCTGGATATTGCTGAACGAGCAGGGCAAGCCGTTGCGGTCCGTGCAGGCCGCACTGCCCCATCTGCACGATCGCATGACGGAAAGCGTGTTGCTCGACGAGCGCGACGCGGAACAATTGTTCCACCACGTCGCCCCGCAAGCGCTGCTCACGGTGGATATCCTGAAAGGCGGCAAGCAGGCCCTGGAAGCGGCCAATGCCGACATGGGGCTGGCGCTGTCGGCGGACGAGGTCGATTACCTGGTCGCCAATTTCAGGAAGGTGAAGCGCAATCCCACCGATGTGGAATTGATGATGTTCGCTCAGGCCAATTCCGAGCACTGCCGCCACAAGATATTCAACGCCGAGTGGGTGATCGACGGCGAGAAGCAGGCGGAATCCCTGTTCGCCATGATCCGCCACACCCACAGCATGCGCCCCGAGGGCACCCTGTCCGCCTACCACGACAATGCCTCGGTGATCAAAGGGGCCACGATCCAGCGTTTCTACCCGGATGCGAAGCGGCTCTACCGTTCCCATGAGGAACCCACCCACATCCTGATGAAGGTGGAGACCCATAATCACCCGACCGCCATCGCCCCGTTCGCCGGAGCGGCCACCGGTTCCGGCGGCGAGATCCGCGACGAGGGTGCGGTGGGGCAGGGCTCCAAGCCGAAGGCCGGTCTGTGCGGGTTTACCGTCTCCAACCTGCGTATACCCGGCTTTGAACAGCCATGGGAGCGCGAGCATGGCAAACCGCTCGGCCGCCCCGGGCGCATCGTCTCGCCCTTGCAGATCATGATCGATGCCCCGCTGGGCGCGGCCGCTTTCAACAACGAATTCGGCCGGCCCAATCTCACCGGCTATTTTCGCAGCTTCGAAATGGAGACGCCGGATGGCAGTGTGCGCGGCTACCACAAGCCGATCATGCTGGCCGGGGGCCTGGGCAACATCCAGGAACGCCATATCGACAAGCACCGCTTCGCCGCCGGCACCCTGCTGATCCAGTTGGGTGGGCCTGGTCTCCTGATCGGCCTGGGCGGGGGCGCGGCGTCGAGCATGGGTGCCGGGTCGAACACCGAGGGCCTGGACTTCAACTCCGTGCAGCGCGGCAACCCGGAAATCCAGCGCCGCGCCCAGGAAGTCATCGACCGCTGCTGGCAGATGGGGGCGAAGAACCCCATCCTCTCGGTGCATGACGTCGGCGCCGGCGGGCTCTCCAATGCCATGCCGGAGCTGGCGCACGGGGCGGGTCTGGGTGCCGTATTCGAACTGCGCGACGTGCCCAGCCTGGAGCCGGGCATGAGCCCACGGGAAATCTGGTGCAACGAGGCGCAGGAACGCTACGTGCTGGCCATCGCCCCGGAAAACCTGGCCCTGTTCAAAAAACTGTGCGAGCGCGAACGCTGTCCCTACGCCGTGGCCGGCCACGCCACGGACGACGGCCGCCTGATCGTCGGCGACCGCCATTTCGGCAACAACGCTGTCGACATGGACATGGAAGTCCTGCTCGGCAAGCCGCCGCGCATGACCCGCGACGTGAAACGCCAGTCGCCCCTGCTCCGGCCCTTCGATGCCGAGGGTTTGAACCTGAAGGAGATCGCCTATCGCGTGCTGCGCCACCCCACCGTGGCCAGCAAGTCCTTCCTCATCACGATCGGCGACCGAACCGTGGGCGGTTTTACCGCGCGCGACCAGTGCGTCGGCCCCTGGCAGATGCCGGTGGCGGATGTCGCGGTCACGACCATGGGCTACGAGGGATATCTGGGCGAGGCGATGGCGCTGGGCGAAAGGCCCCCTCTCGCCCTGATCGACCCGGCTGCATCGGGGCGCATGGCCGTGGGGGAAGCCATCACCAACCTGGCGGCCGCGGCTATCGGCGACATTTCCGACATCCGGCTCTCCGCCAACTGGATGGCCGCCGCGGGCCACCCCGGCGAGGATGCCGCCTTGTACGACACGGTGCGCGCAGTGGGACTGGCGCTTTGCCCCTCCTTGAACATCAGTATTCCGGTGGGCAAGGACTCCATGTCCATGGCAACCCGTTGGCAGGACGAGGGCATCGACAAGGCGGTGGTGTCGCCGCTCTCCCTCATCGTCACCGCCTTCGCTCCCAGCCCGGATGCGCGCCGCACCCTGACGCCGCAATTGCGCATCGACCAGGGAGAGACAGACCTGATCCTGCTCGACCTCGGTCACGGCCGTAATCGTCTGGGTGGGTCCATCCTCGCCCAGGTCTGCGGCGAATTGGGCGATACCTGCCCCGATCTCGAGGACGCCACGCGTTTACGGGCCTTCTTCGCCTTGATCCAGAAACTCAACGGCGAGGGAAAGTTGCTCGCTTACCACGATCGCGGCGATGGCGGCCTGTTTGCCAGCCTCTGTGAGATGGCCTTCGCCGGTCGCTGCGGCGTCGACCTGGACGTCGACGAACTGCGCTATCACCGCATCCACGACGACATCATGGAAGACGTGGAGGACGCACCCGATCCGCACGAGCCCTATTCCAGCCGGCTGTTCGGCATTTTGTTCAACGAGGAACTGGGTGCCTTGATTCAGGTGCGCCGCGACGACACCCGTGCCGTCATGGACGCGTGCCTGGAGGCCGGCATGCGCGATGAGTTCTACATCATCGGCACGACCAACGGCAAAGACCGCGTGCGCATCCTGCGCGAGGGTGTGGCGGTGTTCAACGAATCCCGAGGCGATCTCCTCGCCGCCTGGTCGGAAACCAGCCACCGTATCCAGGCCCTGCGTGACAACCCGGATTGTGCACGTCAGGAATTCGCCGGGTTGACGAAGAAGAACAACCCGGGTCTGCACGCCGAGTTGAGTTTCGATCCGAACGAAGATGTGGCCGCACCCTTCATCAAGAAGCGTGCCCAGCCCAAGGTGGCCATCCTGCGCGAACAGGGCGTCAACGGCGAGGTGGAAATGGCCGCGGCCTTCGCGCGCGCCGGCTTTGCCGCCGTCGATGTGCACATGAGCGACATCCTCGCCGGCCGGGTGAAACTCGCGGACTTCAAGGGGCTGGCCGCTTGCGGCGGTTTTTCCTACGGCGACGTACTCGGCGCCGGCGGCGGCTGGGCCGCCTCGATCCTGCACAACGCCCGTGCCCGCGACGAATTTCAGGCCTACTTTGCGCGCGGCGATAGCTTCGCCCTGGGGGTTTGCAACGGCTGCCAGATGATGAGTCGCCTGAAGGACATCATCCCGGGTGCTGCGCACTGGCCTCGCTTCGAACGCAATCTCTCGGAACAGTTCGAGGCTCGTTTCGTCATGGTGGAGGTTCCGGAAACGCCCTCCATCCTGTTCGCGGGCATGGCGGGCAGCCGCATGCCCGTGGTCGTGTCGCATGGCGAGGGCAGGGTGGTGTTCGACAGCAAACAGCAGCGCCGCGACGCCGAGATCTGCCTGCGCTACGTCGACAACCGTGGCCGCAAGACCGAAGCCTACCCACAGAATCCCAACGGCTCACCCAAGGGGATCACCGGGTTGACCACGGCGGATGGCCGCTTCAGCATCATGATGCCGCATCCGGAACGACTGTTTCGCGCAGTGCAACATTCCTGGAAACCCGCCGACTGGCGGGAAGACGGCCCGTGGCTGCGCCTATTCAGGAATGCGAGAAAGTGGGTGGGGTGAACCGGCGTCGCCCGCCGCTTTCGTGGCGTTGCCCGGCTTGGCCAGGCGCATGGCGTTGAGCACCACCAGCAGCGACGACAGCGACATGCCGATGCCAGCCAGCCAGGGCGTGACATAGCCCATTGCGGCGGCGGGGATGGCGATGGCGTTGTAGAGCACGGACCAGGCGAGATTCTGGCGGATGATGCTCTGAGTCTTGCGCGCCACCCTTACACCGTCTGCCAGCCGGCCGATTTCCGAAGAGAGCAGGACCATGTCGGCCGCGGCCTGGGCAGCTTCCGCGCCCTGGTCCACGGCGATGGAAACCTGCGCCTGCGCCAGCACCGGTGCGTCGTTCACGCCGTCGCCGGTCATGGCGACGATGCAGCCCGCCCGCTGCATGGTTTTCACCGCTTCCAGCTTGTCCTGAGGCAGCATGCCGCCGCGCGCGTCTTCGATACCGAGTTCGCGGGCGAGGGCCGCGACGTTTTCCGCGCGGTCGCCGGAATAGAGGTGCAGCCGCACGCCCAGGCCCTTCAGTTCTTCGATGAGCCGCCGCGCCTGGGGACGGGTCGCGTCCCCCAGGGCAAACCAGGCGAGCACGCCCTGCGCGTCGGCCAGGCCGACCAGTGAGGCGCCTGCCGGCAGGACATCGCCTGGAGGTGTGGCGTGGAGGAAATCGGGCGAGCCCAGGCGCAAGACCACGCCGTCGATGCTGCCCTCGATGCCGAGGCCGGCATGGTAGTGCAGCGCTTCGGCGTTGAGCGGCGTATCCCCGGCGGCTTCGCGCAGCGCCGCCGCGATCGGATGGGTGGCGCCCTGTTCCAGCGCGCGGGCGAGTGCGAGCGCATGCTCGCGGCTGCCGCGCAGGACCACTACGTCCAGCAAGCTGAAGTCGCCGGTGGTCAGCGTGCCGGTCTTGTCGAACACGAAATCCGTGGCGTGCGCCAGGGTTTCCAGGGCATGGCCGCGCGTGGCGAGCAGGCCGACACGGGTGAGCCGGCCCAGGGCGGCGGTGAGCGCTGCCGGGGTGGCCAGAGACAGCGCGCAGGGGCAGGAGACGACCAGCACCGATACGGTGATCCAGAAGGCACGACTGATGTCCACGTATATCCAGATGCCGGCCACGCTGGCGGCGACCAGGAGCAAGGCGAAGACGAACCAGCCGGCGACGCGGTCGGCCAGCTTGGCCAGGCGCGGCTTCTCCGCGAGCGCCCGGTCGAGCAGGCGGACGATACCCGAGAGCACGGTATCCGCGCCGACCTTCTCCACCCTCACGATCAATGGACTGGCGAGATTGATCGTGCCGCCGATGATGAAGCTCCCGGTACGCTTGGCGACGGGGTGCGATTCGCCGGTGAGCAGGGCTTCGTTGACACTGGATTCGCCCTCGGCCACCGCGCCGTCTGCCGGGAAGCTGTCGCCCGGACCCACCAGGACGAAGTCTCCGGGTGAGAGCTTCACGGCGGCGATGGTTTCTTCCTCGCGCTCGTCGGGGAAGCCGGGTAGCTTCACGGCGGCGGCGGGAATCAGCTTGATCAGGCTTTCCGCGGCTTCCGCCGAGCGCTTGCGCGCGTTCATTTCCAGGAAGCGGCCGGTGAGCAGGAAGAAGACAAACATGGTCACCGAGTCGAAATAGACGTGTTCCGCGCCGATAAGGGTGCCGTAGACGCTGGCGGCGTAGGCCGCGCCCACGCCCAATGCGACTGGCACGTCCATTCCCGCGCGCTTGAGCCTCAGGTCGCGCCAGGCGCCCTGGAAGAAGGGCAGGGCGGAGTAGAACACCACCGGCGTGGTGAGAAACAGGCTAGCCGCGCGCATCAGGGCTTTCAGGTCCGACTCCATGACATCCTGATAGGCCAGATAGGTCGGCACGGCGTACATCATCACCTGCATCATCCCCAGGCCGGCGATGGCCAGGCGCCGGATCGCGGTATTGCGCTCCTTGCGGAACAGGTCTTCCTGACGGCTGCTGTCGAAGGGGTAGGCCAGATAACCGATGTGCTGGATGCTGGAGAGGATGTCCGAGAGGTGGATGCGGCTCTCGTCCCAGCGTACCCGGGCGCGCCGCGTGGAGAAATTGATGTCCGCGGAGAGCACCCCCGGCAGGCTGTGCAGGTGACGCTCGTTGAGCCAGACGCAAGCGGCGCAGACGATGCCTTCCAGTATCAGGTTGGCCTCGCGCTGGTCGCCTTCGCTCCTCACGAAACTTTGCTGGACTTCCGGCAGATCGTAGAGCTTGAGATTCTTGAGTTCTTCCAGCGCGGCTTCCGCGGTCTTGGGCAGGTCGGTGCGCAGGCGGTAGTAGTCGGCGTTGCCGGAGTCGATGATGGTCTGCGCCACAGCCTGGCAGCCGGCGCAACAGCCGGGCTCCACGCGTTCCTGATAGCGGATGGGATAACGGGCGCCGTTCGCTACCGGTTCGCCACAGTGAAAGCAGTGGGTGTCAGTCATGGCGCGGCATTCTAGCAGGCTGCCGCGCCCGCCCCGCCCGCAGCCTCAATGGCCGATCTCGGCGAGGATCTGGTCGAACAACTCCCAGGCCAGGCGGGCGTCCACCTCGCTGACTTTTTGCAGGGCGTTGCCCTGGTTGACCATGACATATTCGCCAACGCTGGGCGGGTCGTCCCACAGCGAGAACAGGGAGACGTCGCGGATGACCCCCTTGGCTTCACAGCGCGCCCTGAGGCCTTCGATGGACTGGATCTGCATGGGGATGGAGAGGCACATGGGTGCCAAGTGTAGCGGTTCCCGTGCATTTCCGGGCAGGGTCGAGGCCACAGGACAGACTTTTCACCGGTTGATGTCGAATCAACGCGGGAAGGGCTTAATGTGCTCGCGATTTATCTGTAGAATGCGCGATTTGTTGGGCCGGCAACCTGTGTACTCGACCTGAATATCTGAAATCGAGTGCCGAGTCGGCGAAAATTTTCATCCCTCAGGCAGGATAAATGTTATGAGTGACAAGAGCGTTGACAACTCCAAACGCCGCTTTCTGGTGACCCTGGCTTCGGCGACAGGCGGTGTGGCTGCATTGGGCGTCGCTACGCCCTTCGTCATGAGCATGATGCCCAGTGCGCGCGCGAAAGCCGCTGGCGCACCGGTGGAAGTGGACCTCAGCAAGGTCGAGCCAGGCATGCTCCTGGCCGTGGAATGGCGGGGCAAGCCGGTGTGGGTGGTCAATCGCAGCAAAGAAATGCTGGATTTGCTCACCAAGCACGATGCCCGCCTGACCGACCCGATGTGCGAGGTTCCGCAGCAGCCCGATTACTGCAAGAACGTGACCCGTTCGATCAAGCCGGAGTATCTGATCGTCGTGGGTATCTGTACTCACCTGGGCTGTTCGCCGAATTTCCGCAAGGAAGTCGGCCCGGCAGACCTGGGGTCCGATTGGCCGGGCGGCTGGTTGTGCCCCTGCCACGGTTCGCGTTTCGACCTGTCCGCACGGGTTTTCAATGGTTCACCCGCGCCGACCAACCTGGTTATTCCGCCGCACAAGTATCTGTCCGACACCAAAGTACTGATCGGTGTGGATCAGGGCGCGGCCGCCTGATTGCAAAGAGGGGACTGAATAATGGAAAAACTGCTTAACTGGGTGGATGAGCGTTTCCCGCTCACCGCCAGCTACAAGGCGCATCTGTCCGAATACTTCGCGCCGAAGAACTTCAACTTCTGGTACTACTTCGGCTCGCTTGCGCTGATGGTGCTGGTGATCCAGATCGTTTCCGGCATCTTCCTGACCATGCACTACAAACCGGACGCGCTGCTCGCCTTCGCCTCCGTCGAGTACATCATGCGAGACGTGGATTTCGGCTGGCTGATCCGCTACGTCCATTCCACCGGCGCATCCATGTTCTTCGTGGTGGTCTACCTGCACATGTTCCGTGGCCTGATCTACGGTTCTTACCGGCAGCCGCGCGAACTGATCTGGTTGTTCGGCGTGATCATCTACCTGGTGCTGATGGGTGAAGCCTTCATGGGCTACCTCCTGCCTTGGGGGCAGATGTCCTACTGGGGCGCGCAGGTGATCGTCAACCTGTTCTCCGCCGTACCCTTCATCGGTGAAGACCTGTCGCTCTGGATACGTGGCGACTTCGTGGTGTCGGATGCCACCTTGAATCGTTTCTTCGCGTTCCACGTGATCGCGCTGCCGCTGGTCCTGGTGGGCCTGGTCGTCGCCCACCTGGTTGCGCTGCATGAAGTCGGCTCGAATAACCCCGACGGTGTCGAAATCAAGAAGCTCAAGGGTGCGGACGGCCATCCCCTGGACGGCATTCCCTTCCACCCCTACTACACGGTGAAGGACATCCTGGGTGTCGTGGTCTTCCTGATGGTGTTCGCGGCCATCGTGTTCTTCGCCCCGGAAATGGGCGGCTACTTCCTGGAAGCGAATAACTTCATTCCCGCCGACTCGCTGAAGACGCCGCCGCATATCGCCCCGGTGTGGTACTTCACGCCCTACTACGCGATCCTGCGCGCCATCCCGCCGTTGTTCGGCTCGCAGTTCCCCGGTGTGGCAGCGATGGGCGTATCGGTCTTGATCTTCTTCGCGCTGCCCTGGCTGGACCGTTCCCCGGTCAAGTCGATACGCTATCGCGGCCCGAAGTTCAAGATCGCCCTGGGCTTGTTCCTGATCGCCTTCATCGGTCTGGGTATATTGGGTGTCCTGCCCGTTTCGCCCTTGTACACCGTGCTCTCGCGCGTTTTCTCCGTGGTCTATTTCGCGTTCTTCCTGCTCATGCCTTGGTACACCAAGAACGATACCTTCAAGCCGGTTCCGGAAAGGGTGATCTTCAAATGAAAAAACTGATCTTCTTCTTCCTGGCTTTGCCACTGGTGGCGCTGGCTTCCGAGTCCGGCGTGCCTCTCGACCACGCTCCGGTCAGCCTGAACAACCATGAGTCCTTGCAGCGCGGCGCGCGGGTGTTCGTGAACTACTGCCTCACCTGCCACAGCGCCGGTTACATGCGTTACAACCGCATGCAGGATCTGGGCTTGAGCGAAAACCAGATCAAGGACAATCTGCTCTACGCTGCGGAAAAACCGGGTGCCACCATGCAGGTGGCCATGCGCCCCGCCGAGGCCAAGAGTTGGTTCGGCGCCGCACCGCCCGACTTGTCCGTCATCACCCGCTCACGCGGGGCCGATTGGGTCTACACCTACCTGCGCGGCTTCTACCGTGACGACGAGCGCCCCACCGGCTGGAACAACACGGTGTTCGACAAGGTCAGCATGCCACATGTCCTGCAGGAATTGCAGGGCCAGATGGTGCCGGTCTACCACACCATAAAGGGTGAGGATGGCAAGCCGGAGCAGGTCATCGAACGCTTCGAACTCGCCAAACCAGGCAAGTTGACGCTGCCCGAGTACGACGCCCTGGTCGGCGATCTGGTCAACTACCTCGACTGGATGGGCGAGCCCGCCAAAGGCGCGCGCATGACCACCGGCATCTTCGTCCTGTTGTTCCTGGGCGTGTTTTTCATCATCGCTTTCTACTTGAAGAAAGAATTCTGGAAGGACCTGCACTGAGCGGGGCATAACACTCAATGATGATTCTTTACTCGGGCACGGCGTGCCCGTTCAGCCACCGTTGCAGGATCGTCCTGTACGAGAAGGGCATGGATTTCGAAATCCGCGATGTGGACTTGCACGACAAGCCCGATGACATCGCGGCCATGAACCCGTACAACCGCGTCCCCATCCTGGTGGAACGCGATCTCACCCTGTACGAGTCCAACATCATCAACGAGTACATCGACGAGCGTTTTCCGCATCCGCAACTGATGCCGGCAGACCCGGTGATGCGGGCCCGTGCTCGCCTGTTCCTCTATAACTTCGAGCACGACCTGTTTTCACACATCGGCGATCTCGAGCACGGCACGACCAAGGCCGCCGAGAAATCGCGGGTCATCGTGCGTGACAATCTGACCCAGATCGCACCGATATTCGCCAAGCAAAAGCATATCCTGGGCGAGGACTACTCCATGCTGGACGTGGCCATCGCCCCCTTGCTGTGGCGCCTCGAGCACTACGGCATCCAGTTGCCCAAGCAGGGTCTGCCCATACTCAAATACGCGGAACGCCTGTTCTCCCGCCCAGCCTTCATCGAAGCGCTGACGCCGGTGGAAAAGGCCATGCGCAAGTAGTTCAGAGCGTGCCCGCCCTCACTCCTTCCGCACTTTCGCAGCAGCCCTACTTTCTCCGCGCCCTCTACGAGTGGTGCGTGGATAGCGGGTTCACGCCCTATCTCACGGTGCGTGTGGATCATCGCACGCGCGTTCCGCAAGGCTACGTCAAGGATGGCCAGATCGTCCTCAACCTGGGCCCCAGCGCGGTGCGCAACCTCAATATGGACAACGACTGGGTTACTTTCTCGGCCCGGTTCGGGGGCGTTTCCCACACGATCGAAGTGCCCATGGCCAATGTCCTGGCGATCTACGCGCGCGAGACCGGTGAGGGCATGGGTTTTGCGGCCGAGGGCGAGAACGCAGCCTTGGCTCAGGGGGACGCTGAAATCGGCGCGGATACGGTTCCAAGCAGCGAGCCGCCCAAACCGCCACGCGGACGCCCTCAGTTGACTGTGGTCAAATAGAGCTTACCCAGTTTCCCCGCCGGCATAGCTCAGTTGGTAGAGCAACCGCCTTGTAAGCGGTAGGTCACCAGTTCGAATCCGGTTGCCGGCACCAATAAAACCAACGATTTAGGCCACTTTCAAGAGTGGCCTTTTTCGTTTCTGGCTGACGTGTAGCCACCATGTAGCCGTTTCCGGGCAATCCGCATCCATCCCGCCAGGCAGAAAAAAGCCCGACGCATGGCCGGGCTGAATAACCGGGCATTGCGGCAGGTCGAGAGCCGTTCACCCATGCGTCAGGTAGAGCCAGGCCGGCAGCCGGCGAAGCCCCCGTTTCGGGGTTCTCGGGAGTCGGTGCCGTGGTGACTCAGCCACTCCATAAACGCATCCTATTGGCACGATTTATGCAAATAGCAAGTCCTGTGCCATGAAGTGATCTTATGGACTGACCAAGACACCTCGCCACCCCTACCCATCAAGTTTGAGAAGCGTTGCAACGAATGCGGCGCGAAAGGCTCGCGGGTCGCCGTGAACACTGTGCACCTGGTCGGGCTCCTCCACCGCCCTTCATTCCAGGTTTACCGGCCATTTTGATTCCTTTTTGAAAGGGGGATTTTTTCCGCAAATGGGTTCACATGCGGTTTCCAGTCAACGAATCACCAGAGATTCGCACCCCCTACCTACTACGAATCACATAGGCACCTAGATGTATTTGAACACCAGCGAGCCCATCTCGATCAGCATCAGCACGAAGAACAGCCGCACCATGCCGCGCAGCACGGAAATGGGTGCCATGAACAACATCTTCGGCGTGGCCAGTCCTTCCGCAACCGGAATCACCGTCACCGCCAGGCCGAAGGCCAGGGATTTGAGCCAGATGCTGGCCAGCATGGCGTTGTCGAATACCTTGCCCATGACCCGATTGAAATCCGCCAGGCCCCAGGGATGGGGCCCATAGACGGCCAGGTAGGCGAGTATCAGGGCCAACACGCTGGTGATGGCGGTCAGCGACAACACCGAGAGCATGCCGCCGATGACGCGCGGCATGATTTCCAGACGCAGGGTATCGACGCCATTGGTTTCCAGCGCCTCGAACTCATTGTGGATGCGCATCAGGGCAACTTCGGTATTGATTGCAGACCCCGAGCGCAGCGCCACGAACAAGGCGGTAACCAGCGGCAGGACTTCCAGCACCAGGAGGCGCACCACCATTTCCAGTGCGTATTCGGAAAGCCCGTATTCCGCGGCCGTGCCCACCACGATCTGGATCAGCACGAAGGAGAGCAGGGCGGCGAACAGGGTGAACGGAACCAGGATCTGCACGGCGGTGAAATAGATCTGCTTCATCACCACGGTGCGCGTCGCGCTGTTGTAAACCGCCGGCGACAGGGCCGCCACCACCACTCGCCCGGCCAGCCCCAGGGTGGCGCGCCACAGACGCAGGGTCGCCAGGAAGGCTTTGCCGCGTTGGGTCAATATGCTGTGTGCCGACATGGGCGAATATTAACCGTGGAGTCGGCCCGCCGCGAATCTCACGCGCATGCACGGGTGCTCGCGGTTGTATCATTTGCGCCCACGCTCAAAGCTGGAATGTCATGAAACCCATACTCTTACTCGCCTGCCTGCTCGCGGCCCCAGCACTGGCAGCGCCTGGCGTCATGCTCAAGGACGAAGACCTGAGGGGCAGTGCCTCCATCGACGCCGCCCATGTCGGCCACCTCGCCCGGGGGGCCGTGGTGGAAATCGTCGGCCACCAGGGCGGCTGGACCCAGGTGACCGGGAGTGCCGGTCACGGCTGGGTACGCATACTCTCGGTACGCTCCACCGTGTCGACCGGCGCCGGGCTCTCGGGTCTGGTGCAGGCGGGGAGCACGCGCGGCGATTCGAGCCGCGTGGTGGCAACGGCCGGGCTGCGCGGCCTCGACGAGGAACAACTCAAGGCCGCTCACTTCGACGCCAACGAGTTGATGAATATGGATCGCTACCTGGTCGATCGCACAGCGGCGGAACAATATGCCCGCGCGGGGGGCCTGCGCCACCGTGACCTGGATTATCTGCCGGCGCCGCAGCCCGAGAAAACACGGGACAAGCCCGCTCCCTTCGGTGATGGGGGAATGTTATGAGACGCGGCCTGCACTGGGTATGTATCGCACTTTTCTGCATGGGCCCGGCTCACGCCGGCGATTTCGACGCTTTCCTCAAGGGCGTGATCAAGCAGAAATTGCAACCGACGCCGCCAACCTCGCCGACACCACCCACGGCGCCGAACGCGCCCACCGTGCCACAGGAAAAGCCTGCCAACCTGCTGCTCAAGTCGCTGCTCTCCGGCAGTACTTCGCAGGAGGATGAGGTCCGTATCGGCCAGCAGATCGCCGGCAATCTGCTGGGTGCCGCTCCGCTGGTGCACGACGAGGAGTTGCAACGCTATGTCAACAAGATCGGCCGCTGGGTCGCGCTACAAAGCGAGCGACCCGATCTGCCCTGGCACTTCGGCGTGATCGAGAGCGACGATCTCAACGCCTTCGCCGCCCCCGGGGGCTACGTTTTCCTGACCCGGGGGCTCTACCGGAAGTTGAACAACGAGGCCGAACTGGCCGGCGTTCTGGGGCATGAGATCGGCCACGTGATCCGCAAGCATCAGCTCAAGCTGTTACAGAAATCGCAGGCCATCGCCGCAGTGGGCGCGTACTTCAGCAGCCGGGCCAGGAATGAGAGCCAGGTCGTGCAGAACCTGATCGGCAACGGCGCCGAGATCGTCGCGCGTGGGCTCGACAAGGACGCTGAATTCGAGGCCGACCGCATCGGCCTGGTGCTGGGCGCGCGCGCCGGTTATGACGCCTATGGTCTGCCCTCGGTGCTGGCCGAGATCGGCCATGTCGCCAAGAACGACAAGAGCGTATCGCTGCTGTTCAAGACGCATCCGCTGCCGGAAGATCGCCTGGGACAGTTGTCGGCAGCGGTGGGCACGCGCCTGGACGGGCTGGCGGAAGGACAGAGCGGCGCGGCGCGTTTTTATCGCCTGCATTGAGCATGAGCGGCCACGGTTTTTCTCCGGTGTCACAGGAAGGCGATTCCGCCGGTCGCCGGAAAATCCCGTTTCTCCATCCGATGAACCCCATGCTGCATTCCATGAACCATGAATCTGAACCTGCGTAGCCGTCGTTTTCTCGGGCAATTCGGCCTTTCCCTGTTGTTCATCCTGCTGCTCACCGGTCATGTCGGGCAGGTCTACAACCTGTATTTCGTGGCGAAGCTGGATGCGGCCCTGTATGACATGAAGCTGCGCGTCTTCCATCCCAAGACCGTGGATGAGCGGGTGGTGATCGTCGATATCGACGACAAGAGTCTGAAGGAGATCGGCCGCTGGCCCTGGCCCAGGGTCGAGGTCGCCAAGCTCACGCACACGCTGTTCTCGCAGTACGGTGTCGCCGCCGTGGGCTACGACGTGATTTTTTCCGAGCCGGATCAGAGTTCCGGGCTGCCCGTCCTGGAACGCCTGGCGCAGGGGACGCTGGCCGGCGACGGCGGCTTCGCGGCCAGCCTGACGCGCATCCGCCCGCAACTGGATTACGATGCCAGGCTGGCGGATGCGCTGGCTGGCGGCCCCGCCGTCCTGGGCTACTACTTCAGTTTCGTGCCTCCCGTGGAAACCAGCGGGCAATTGCCGCCCGCCCTGTTCCCCTGCGCCCAGGTGGCGAAGCAGGGCATCACCCCGCGCCACAGCGTGGGCTACAACGCCAACCTGAAACGGCTACAGGATCGCGCCGCGGGCGCGGCCTTCTTCAACATGGACGCGGATTTCGATGGTGTGGCACGGCGCATGCCGGTGCTCATGGAGTACGCGGGCCAGTGCTATGGCTCGCTGGCATTCCTGACCGCGCGTGCCGGCATGGGCTCGGGCGCGCCCAGGATCGTCCCGGCGCAGGGGGTGCATCCCACTGCGCTGGACCTCGACGGTTTGCGGGTTCCCCTGGACGCGCACGCCAATGCGCTGGTGCCCTACCGCGCCGCCAACGCCTTCGCCTACATCTCCGCCGGCGATGTGCTTCACGGGCGCGCGCCCTCGTCCAGCCTGGAAGGGCGCATCGTGCTCATCGGCTCCACCGCGCCGGGCATCATGGATCTGCGCGTCACGCCAGTCTCCAGGATGCTGCCCGGCGTCGAAATCCATGCCAGCCTGATCTCCGGCATCCTCGATGGCACGGTGAAGTGGGAACCGGTCGGCGTGCGCACCATGGAGCTGGCCAGTGTCGCCATCGCCGGCCTGCTGCTCGCCGCCCTGTTGCCTGTGATCTCGCCCCTGTGGGCCGCGCTGGTCACCCTGGGGCTCGGCTTGGTGCTGGCCGGGGGCGATTTCTACGCCTGGTCCGCCTGGAACGCACAGATTCCTCTGGCCGCATCCTTGTTGGCCGTGCTCGGGCTATTCGTGCTCAACATGAGTTACGGCTTCTTCGTCGAGGCGCGTTCCAAGGCGCAGATTACCAAGCTGTTCGGACAATACATCCCGCCTGAACTGGTCGACGAAATGGCCAAGGATCCGGCCCGCTATAGCCTGCGCGGCGAATCCAAGATCATGACCGTTCTGTTTTCCGACATCGTCGGCTTTACCGGCATCTCGGAGAAGCTGGAAGCCGCACAGCTGGCGGACATGCTCAACCTCTACCTGTCCGCCATGACGAGGATCGTCCAGGAGGGACGCGGCACCATCGACAAGTATATCGGCGACGCGGTCATGGCCTTCTGGGGCGCGCCCATGAGCGACGATCACCACGCCCGCGACGCCGTGCTGGCCGCCTTGGCGATGCAAAAAGGCCTGCTGGAACTCAATCCGCGGCTGGAAGCGCGCGGCTGGCCGGCGGTGAAGATCGGTGTCGGTGTCAACACCGGGCGCATGAGCGTGGGCAATATGGGTTCCGAATTCCGCATGGCTTACACGGTCATGGCCGATGCGGTGAACCTGGCTTCGCGCCTGGAAGCCCTCACCCGACAATATGGCGTCGGCGTGCTGGTCGGCGAGTCCACCCGCGCCGAGTGCCCGGACCTGAGTTTTCAGATGGTCGACCGTGTCAGGGTCAAGGGCAAGGATATTCCGGTGGCCATCTACGAACCCCTGGGCGAGACCGCAGCACTGCCGCCGGAACGGCTGAAGGAGGCGTTTCTGTTCGAGGACGCTTATGCGGATTATCTGGCGCGCCGCTGGGACGAATCCGAAATCAAGCTGATGCAACTGGGCAAGTTCAGTCAACGCAAGCTGTACCAGGTCTATCTCGACCGCGTTACCCACTTCCGCTTCAATCCGCCGTCCCCGGAGTGGGATGGTGTGTTCACCCATACGACAAAATAGAGCAGGAGGCGAACGTGAAAATCAGCGTTCTGGGTTGTTCCGGCGGCATCGGCGATGACCGTCATACCACGAGTTTTCTCATCGACGATGACATCCTGGTGGATGCGGGCACGGGCGTGATGCGCCTGTCGATCGAGGCGCTGGCGCGTATCGACCACGTTTTCCTGACGCATTCCCACCTCGACCACGTTCTCTGCCTGCCTCTGCTGCTGGACAGCGTGGCCGGCAGGCGCGGCCATGCCCTGGTGTTGCATGCCATGCCGGAGGTGCTGGAAATCCTCAAGGATCACTTGTTCAACTGGCGGATCTGGCCGGATTTCTCCCGCATCCCCAGCGCGGATTCACCCTTTCTGCGTTACGCACCGCTGGAAATCGGCGTGCCGCGTTGCCTCGGGAACCGGGAAATCACGGCCATCCCCGCCAACCATACGGTGCCCGCGGTCGGTTATTTGCTGCGCGGCGCGGGCGGCAGCCTCCTGTTTTCCGGGGACACGGCGAGCCACTCGCGGCTGTGGGAACTGGCCGATACCACCGCGGACATGAAACACCTCATCGTCGAGTGTTCCTTCGCCAAGGGGCAGTCGGACGTCGCCCTGGCTTCGAAACACTATTGCCCGGAAGCGCTGTCCATCGACCTGGCCCTGATGCGCCCCGGCCCCGCCGTCTGGATCAGCCATCTCAAGCCCGGGGGCGAGGCCGACATCATGGTGGAACTGGATGCTCTCGTGCCGGGACGGGTGCAGGCCCTGCAAGAGGGTATGGTGTTCGACCTCAAGGTGGCCAGGCTGCCGGCAGGGATGCCGTGGTGAGGAGCGCGCTGTCGCTGCGCAATCGGAAGGCAAGATTTTCCAGGGTGAGCACGCCGGAAATTCGCAGCGTGTCGCCGGTATTGCCCGGCAGGATACTGGTGGCGTGGCCCGTCGCGTCCCAGACCTTCAGCGTTTGCCCATACTGGTCGACCACGATGCCGGCGGCGGCCGATTTTTTGGCCAGAAACTGGACGTAGTGGTTCTTGTTGTCGTCCTTCAGCAAGGCGTCGATCGACGCCAGCAACACCGGCCTGGCCAGGCTGTCGTCATGGCCGACGATCTTGAACTCGACGCCGTCGGCGTGGATGCCTTCCTGGTCGATGAATTCCGGATTGCCGCCGTAGAAGCCAGCCTTGCCCCAGATTTCGACGATGTCTCCGGGTTTCAGCGCGCCGTGCTTGAAGCCCAGGAAGCCGCGATACCACGCCTGTTCGGCCAGACGGTTGCCGGCTGCGATGGAGCCATCGGCATTCACCAGACTGGCCGGCACCTGTTTGCTGCCGCGCCGCGCCAGGGTTTCCGGGGTGGCGCGCAGGAAGCGGATAAAGACATGAGCCTGGCTCTGCGTGCCGTTGTTCAGCATGGTCACGACCGCGCGATAGCCGCCGGAATAGTGGCCGTCGAAGTGATAGCGGTCACCGCCGACCCGATATGCCACGGCCGAAGTCGGATGCAGCGCGGTCATGAACTCGGCCAGGCTTTCGCGCACCCGCGCGGCCGAGGTCAGCGGAGCCCTATCGCGCCAGACATAGGCAGCAGGCGGGTGGTCATAAAGATGGTTGTCGATGCCCACCGTGTACCAGTGGTTCGGGTCGATGGCCTGGCCGTTGAAGTCGATGCGGGTGGCAATGCCGTCGTGGGCGGTCACCTCCAGTTGACGGGAGTACCCGGCGGCCAGATTGGTTTTTCCGAGAAAGTCAGCAATATCCTGGCCGGTCATGTTGACCCGGTAGTAGAGGTCGTCGGCCCAGGGAAAGGTCTCGTAGACCTGCTTCCAGGTGACCGGCCCCGCCGGGATGTCGGCGCGCACGCCCCCTCCAGCGGCCATCGCCAGGTCACAGGCGGAGAACAAGCGGGCGCATTTCCATTGCATGGCATCGGCGACCCACTGGCTGGCGGTGTTGTTGCCGCTCCACGGGTATTCGTTGGCCGACCACCACTTCATGCGCTCGTCCTGCATCAGGGCATCGCCCGTGTAGCCGACGACCTCCCCCAGCTTATGGCCGGTGGCGTTGGCGTCATAGGCGGCGACGAGCTTGTTCACGTAGGTCGCCACGTCCGGGTCGGGGGTGATGTCGCGGTCGCGCAGCACATGCTGGACAGAGCTCAGGTACTTGCCGGCGGCGTCCACGTTCAATTCGCCGATATAGTTCATGTAGCTGGCCGATTCCGTGAATATCGTCTTGTAGTTCAGGACGGCGGGCTGCCAGACCGTCTCTGCCCAGGTGTGCCAGTGGCCGGTCACGGCGATTTCGGGCAGTTTGGCGTCGGCAGTGTCGGCGAGCACCGGCATCACCGGGTCGACCAGGTCACTATGACCGTCATGAGCGAGCAGGATGACGATGTCGCAATGTTCTGTATTGCGCAGTTCGTTGACGTAGTCGGCGAGATGGCAGGGGTTCACCACCTTCGTGGCCCCTGAATGGGCTGCGTTCCAGTCGCAGCGCACGACTTCGAGGGTGCGCTTCAGGGCGGCGCCGACCACGGCGGTGGGGGTGGTGTAGCCCAGAATGCCGATCCTGGTGCCGTTGACCGTGACCGTTGTGCTGGCCGCGAAGTGGGGCCTATGCGTGGCGATGTCGCGCACGTTGACGGAAACCACCGGGATGCCGGCGCTGCCGTGCATCGACTCCAGATTCCGGAGGTAGCTGGCATCGCGCACGTCGTGGTTGCCAACTACCAGGGCGTCGATGCCGCGGCCACCTCGGCCGGGTATTCGTTTCAGCTTGTTGGCGAGCAGGGTGTAGAAGCCGGTCATGCCGCCGTTGCTTGAATGGGGCGTGCTGGCGTCATTCGTGTCGCCCACCGGGTCGCCTTCGGAAATGTCGCCGGCGTCCAGGATCAGGGCGGTCGGCCTCGCGCTCGCCAGGGCCTCCAGTTCGCCCGCGAGATAGGCCGCGCCCCCCACCTCCTCGAACGCGGTTGGATCTGCGCCATGCTGGCGTACGATCCACCGATGCGGCAGCACCCGGGCATGCACGTCGTTCATGTGAAACAGGCTGAAGGGGCCGCGCCTGGATGTTCGGTTGTCAAGCACTACCCTGGCGCTCACGGCGCCGGTCTTGTTGGCGGCCAGCGGGTTCGTCGCGCCGCCGGTGCCGGCCCCTACCTGTGCGACCCATCCCAGTGCGATCAGGCCCAGCAAGGCCAGGCGCCACAAGCCGCGACGCATGTCGCCCACGGTGGCATCCCCACCGGCGGGGTGCCTCTGGCGGACTGGCAATTGCGGCATCACGGCGCCTCCTATCCGTTTCATCTTACGCGGCCTCGCCAGAAGTGCCATGTGCAGGATTATCGGACCGATATAATCCCAAAATGATGCAGACCCTTTGTACCCCTCCCGCCGTCGCGCAGTCGTCTCCCCGCACGCGGCCTTACGCCGGATTCAGCCTGCTGGAACTGCTGCTGGTTCTGGTCGCACTCGGCGTGCTGCTGATCTATGTGGTGCCGCGCTACTTTTCCCAGCCGGGCCGGACCCGGGTCGAGACGGCGCGGTCGCAGATCAAGGCCATGGCGGCCGCACTCGACCAGTATCGGCTCGACCTGGGACGCTATCCCGGCACGAAACAGGGGCTCGCCGCGCTATCCACGCGGCCCGCGGGTGAGGCGCGCTGGCAGGGTCCGTATTTGCGGAAGCCGCCCCCTGTGGATCCATGGGGTAACGCGTACCACTATCGCCAACCCGGCGAGCACGGCGGCTTCGACCTGTATTCCCTGGGCCGGGACGGTCAACCAGGCGGCACCGGCGAAGCCGCCGACATCGTCAACTGGTGACCCATGGTCACAAGCCACCACGTCAAGGAAGCCGCCATCGGCGCGCGTCTCTCCCGCAGCGTCAGCAACGCTCCAGGAGAGCTTCGTCACCTGGCCTGGGTTCAGGGGGAGTTGTGGAGCGAATTGCCGACGGATCTCTACATTCCACCGGACGCGCTGGAAGTCATCCTGGAGGCTTTCGAGGGGCCGCTCGATCTGTTGCTCTGGCTGATACGCCGCAACAGCCTGAACGTTCTCGACATCAACATGACCGCGCTCACCCGGCAGTACATCGACTATGTCGAAGCCATGCACAGCAAGCGCCTGGAACTGGCTGCGGAATACCTGGTGATGGCGGCGATGCTGATCGAGATCAAATCGCGCATGTTGTTGCCACGCCCGGAAAAAGTGCTCGTGGGCGAAGATACGGATCCGCGCGCGGAACTGGTGCGGCGCCTGCTGGAATACGAGCGCATGAAGCTGTCGGCACGAAGCCTGGGTGAATTGCCCCAGGCGGGGCGCGATTTCCTCCTGCTGGGCGTCTACATCCCGCAACTGGCGGCTTGCCGGCTGCCGCAGGTGGCGCCTGAGGATCTCCTGGCTGCCTGGGGGGCGATCCTGAAGCGCGCCACGATGAGCCGGCACCACCGTATCGGCCGCCAGGAACTCTCGCTGCGCGAACACATGAGCCGCATCCTCAAGCAGTTGCAGGAAATCCCCCGCTGCGTATTTTCCGACCTGTTCGACCCCGCGCAGGGGCGTTCCTCCCTGGTGGTCTCCTTCCTGGCCCTGCTGGAACTGGTGCGGGAACGGCTGGTCGATATCGTCCAGAATGAGCCCTTCGCACCCATCCATGCCCAACTGGCCCATGACTCCGCGGCTCGATGAAATCAAGCGTGTGCTCGAAGCCGTGCTGCTCTCCAGCAATGGGGCGCTCAGCCAGGCGGAGCTCAGGCGCGTATTCGAGGTGGATCTCGGCAATGATTTCCTGCGCCGCGCCCTGGAGTCGCTCAAGGCCGACTGGCAGGGCAGGGCGGTGGAACTGACGCTGGTGGCCGATGGCTGGCGTTTCCAGACCCGCCCGGAAGTGCAGCCCTACCTCGACCGGCTCAACCCGGAAAAGCCGCCGCGCTACTCGCGCGCCGTGCTGGAGACCCTGGCGGTGATCGCCTACCGGCAGCCGGTCACTCGCGGCGATGTCGAGGAAATTCGTGGGGTGGCGGTGAGCAGCCAGATCGTGAAAACGCTGGAAGAGCGCGGCTGGATCGAAGTAGTGGGACGCAAGGACGTACCCGGACATCCCGCGCTGTTCGCCACGACCCGACAGTTTCTGTCCGACCTGAACCTTTGTACCCTCACGGAATTGCCGCCCTTGCCGGAACTGGCGCGCGACCTCCTCAGTGACGAAATTCCCGGGGAGCGTTCGTAGTAGCGGTTTCGGTCGCGAATCCGGAACGAATCACGCAGGTTTATTTGTGCGGGGCACATTCAGTTTTCCCCGCATGACCCGATATTGAACGACATAACTCACATACCAACCCAGACCATGCCACGCTATTCCTATAAAGGCAGGCCGCTCAAGGCCGCCGCCGAAGAGCTCGAAGACCACAGCGAGAAATTGCATAAAGCCCTGGCCAGCGCCGGGATGGGCTCGCGCCGCGAGATGGAAAAACTGGTCGCGGAAGGCCGCGTCAGCATCAACAGCATCCCGGCCAAGGTCGGTGACCGCGTCAAATCCAGCGATCTGGTCAAGGTGAATGGGCGCGTGGTGCGCCTGTCCTGGAAACGCCAGTTGCCGCGCGTGTTGATCTACCACAAGCCGGAAGGCGAAATCGTCTCGCGCGACGATCCCGAGGGTCGTCCCACTGTGTTCGACCACCTGCCATCGATACGCGGCGGCCGCTGGCTCACGGTGGGCAGGCTGGACTTCAATACCGAGGGATTGCTGATATTCACCAGCAATGGGGACCTCGCCAACCGCATGAGTCATCCACGTTATGAAGTGGAGCGCGAATACGCCGTGCGTCTACTCGGCGCATTGACCACCGAACAGATGAATCAGCTGCTCGAAGGCGTGGAACTCGACGATGGCGTGGCTCAGGTGGACAGCATCCTGCCCGCGGGCGGCGAAGGCGCGAACCATTGGTATCGACTGGTCATCCGCGAAGGCCGCAATCGCGAGGTGCGCCGCATCATGGAACACATCGGTCTGACCGTCAGCCGTTTGATCCGCGTGCGTTTCGGGCCGGTTGCCATGCCTTCGCGCCTGAAGCGCGGCATGCAGGAAGAAATGGCCGAAGCCGACGTGCGGGAACTCCTGAACTGGTGCGGCCTGCTCAAAGACGCGGGGGGCGACCGCGGCAACACACCCGAGAACCAGGAACCCGTCCGCACTCGGGCGGCCAAGCCCGACCAGCCCCAGAGGCGAAGCACTCGACCCGATCGCCAGGGCTGATGCTCGGGTCGAGGGACGGATCGACCGGTGCGCTTCAGCCGTGCCGTTTCTGATCCATGATCTTCTCGATGACCTTGCCGGCCCATTCCTTGCCACCCAGGCCGAAAGCGATGGCGAAGGCCAGGCCGACGGCGCCGAAGCCGATGATGAAGGCGGCGGTGAGCAGTTCATTGGCGATCTGCAATTGCTCCAGAGCCATGAAGAACACGAATACCAGCATGGCGTATTCGGAGAAGGTCGACACGGTCAGCGCGCCCTGGAACTCCATGTTGGAGAGCCAGGCAAACACCAGACGGTTGATGAATCGCGCCAGTATGGTGCCGAACACCAGCACCAGGATGGCGACGATCACATTGGGGATGTACAGCACCACCTTGTTGAACAAGTCGGCCACCATCGACAGGCCGAGCGAGTTGGCGACCGTGACGATCATTACCAGGATGATCAGCCAGTAGACCAGGTTGCCCAGCAAGGTGGCGACCGAGAGTTCCAGCTCGGCGTGCTGCATGAAGGATTCCAGGCCGGATTTTTCCGTCGCCTTGTCGAACTTGAGCAGGACGAGCAGTCGCATCACGCCGGTGCGCGCCAGTTTGGCTAGCATCCAGCCCAGAACCAGCGCGAGGATGGCCCCCAGCAACTGGGGGATGAAGCTTGCCAACTGCGTCCAGAACGAAGCGAGCGAGGAGACGAAGATATCGAGTTGTTGCATGGTTTGCTCCGTGTAATTGCGTTCGTGGGATCCCGCGAGCGGGCCGATACTCGATGCAAATGCTGTTTATAGCGCTAGTTCGTTACGAATTGTTCTTTGGTAAGAACGAATACGGTGTCTTCCGCGCCTTCGAGCTGCGGCCAGGCGAAATCGAGGAGCGGGAAGGCGGCTTCCAGGGCGGCGCGGTTGTGGCCGATTTCGACCACCAGCACGCCCCCGGAATTCAGATGCCGGGGGGCATCGCGCAGGATGATGCGGGTGGCATCCAATCCGTCCTGGCCGGAACCCAGTGCGAGCGCCGGCTCATGCCGGTATTCCGCGGGGAGGGCTGCCACCGATTCCGCGTTCACATACGGCGGGTTGGCGACTATCAGGTCATAGCGGGTCTCTCCCAGGGGGACGAAGAGATCGCCCTGGAACAGCTGCAAGCGATCCTGCAACCGGTATTCGGCGACATTGCGGCGTGCGACTTCGAGCGCATCGGCCGACAGATCCGTGGCATCCACCGTGGCGTCGGGGAAGGCCTGGGCCAGCAGGATCGCCAGGCAAGCGGAACCGGTGCACAGATCCAGCGCCCGCCGCACACCCTCGGGTTCGGCCAGCCACGGGTGCAGTTGTTCCAGGATCAGCGGCGCCAGGAAGGAGCGCGGCACGATCACCCGCTCATCCACATAGAAGCGGTAACCCTGGAGCCAGGCCTCGTGGGTCAGATAGGCTGCGGGAATGCGTTCGTGCGTGCGCCGCACGATGAGATTGGCCAGTTTTTCCCGTTCCGACGGCAACAGGCGGGCGTCGAGGAAAGGGTCGAGACGATCGGGCGGCAGGTGCAGGCCGTGCAGGCAGAGATAGGCCGCTTCATCGAACGCATCCGCACTGCCATGGCCGAAAAACAGCCCGGCCTCCTGAAAGCGGGAGACAGCGAAGCGCAGCCAGTCGCGCAGGGTGAGAAGTTCCAGTTTTGCGTGCTCAGACATGCAGCAGTTTCTCCAGGGTGAGGCGGTAGATGTGGGCCAGTTGTTGCAGTTCGGCGATGCCGACATGTTCGTTGATCTTGTGGATACTGGCGTTGATCGGTCCGAATTCCACGACTTCCGTCGCGATCTGTGCGATGAAGCGGCCATCCGAGGTGCCGCCGGTCGTGGAGAGTTCCGGGAGGATGCCGGTGACTTCTTCCGTGGCCGCGGAAATCGCTTCCACCAGCGATCCACGCGGCGTCAGGAAGGGTATTGCGCCGATCTCCCATTCCAGTTCGTAATCGAGTTCCTGTCTGTCGAGGACGGCGGCGAGGCGCGCTTGCAGGCTCTCGATGCTGCTGGCGGTACCGAAACGAAAATTGAAAGCGAGTTCGGCGTGGCCGGGAATCACGTTGGCCGCACCCGTGCCACTGTGCATGTTGGATATCTGCCAGGTGGTGGGTGGAAAATAGGCGTTGCCTTGGTCCCACTCCATGGCCGCCAGTTCGGTGATGGCAGGGGCCACGAGATGGACAGGATTCCTGCCCAGGTGTGGGTAGGCGATGTGCGCCTGGGTCCCTTTCACCTTGAGGCGGCCGTGCAGGGAACCGCGTCGCCCATTCTTCATCGTGTCGCCGAAACGGTGCACGCAGGTGGGTTCGCCGACGATGCAGGCGTCGATCCTTTCGCCGCGCGCGGCGAGCCGCTCCACGACCCGAACGGTGCCGTCGATCGCGGGGCCTTCTTCATCCGAAGTGATGAGCCAGGCGATGGAGCCGGGGTGCTCGGGGTGTTCGTGGAGGAAATCCTCGACGGCGGTGAGGAAAGCTGCGATCGAACCCTTCATGTCCGCGGCGCCACGCCCGTAGAGCTGGCCTTCGCGTTCGACGGGCGTGAACGGGTCGCTGTGCCATTGTTCCACCGGGCCGGTCGGGACCACGTCGGTATGGCCGGCGAAGCAGACCACGGGGGATGCTGTGCCGCGGCGCGCCCAGAAATTGCTTACGCCGCCCTGGTTCACGTTTTCCACCTGGAAACCAAGCGCTTGCAGTCGCACGATCAGCCAGCCCTGGCAGCCCGCGTCGTCGGGCGTGAGCGAACGGCGCGCGATCAGTTCGTGCGCAAGCGCCAGAACCCGGCCTTGCGGGACAGGGGCATGACGCAGGGCTGCCCTCACTTCATTCTCCGAAAAAGGCGCCGTAGTTCTCCTCGCTGAATCCGACCTGAACCTGGCCGTCGCGATCCAGGATCGGACGCTTGATGACGCTGGCGTTTTCCCGCATCAGGTCCAGCGCGGAGTCGGCATCCTGAATGTGTGCGCGGCGATCTTCCGGAAACTTGCGCCAGGTGGGGCCGCTGCGATTAACCAGGGATTCCCAGCCCAGCGACTCGCAGAGGTCGCGCATCAGCGCTTCCGGGATGCCCTGCTTCTTGAAGTCGTGAAACTCATAGGGAATATCGCGCGCTTCCAGCCAGGCGCGGGCTTTTTTTACGGTACTGCAATTGGGGATGCCGTAGAGTTTCATGGCAAACTCGCTCGAAGAATGATGCGATATTCTACCCGGCGTATGCCCCCAACTCCTCACTTCGTGGTCGTCCGCGCCGACTGGCTCCGCGACGAAGCCGACGTTGCCCGCGTGCGCCGCGAGGTGTTCATCGAGGAACAGGGTGTGCCCGAGTCGCTGGAGTGGGAGCCGCTCGACGCGGAGTGTGCCTGGTTTATCGCCAGGGGCGGTGCAATGGTCGACGCCGGCGACGCAGCCGGAGAGGTGGTCGGCGTCGTTCGTTTGACGCCAGACGCACGTATCGGTCGCATGGCGGTGCGGGCGTGCTGGCGCCGTCGCGGCCTGGGCGCGGCCCTGCTCGCCGCGGCGATGGAGGAGGCACGCCGGCTAGGCTACGGGGGTGTGCGTTTGTCCGCGCAAACCCATGCCCTACCCTTCTATGCCCGTTTCGGTTTTCGCACCGAGGGGGGCGTCTATCAGGATGCGGGTATTCCGCATGTCGCCATGTCGTTCACTTTCAAGGATTTTTCATGATGAACCTCCGCATCGGCCACGGCTTCGACGTGCATGCCTTCGCCGCAGGGCGGCGCCTGATACTCGGCGGTGTCGATATTCCCTGCGACCTCGGCTTGCTTGGCCACTCGGATGCCGACGTGCTGTTGCATGCCCTTTGCGATGCGTTGTTGGGTGCGGCCGGCTTGGGAGACATCGGCCGCCACTTCCCCGATAGCGACCCGGAATATCGCGGCATCGACAGCCGCAAGTTGCTGCGCCATGTGGCCCTGTTGCTGCAACGGCAGGGTTGGCGTATCGGCAATGTCGATACCACGATCATCGCCCAGGCGCCGCGCATGGCAACGCATATCCCGGCCATGCGCGCTCACATCGCCGCGGATTTGAATGTGGCGCTGGAGCAGGTGAACGTGAAGGCCACCACCACCGAGAAACTGGGATTCACCGGCCGTGGCGAAGGCATCGCCGCGGAGGCGGTCTGCCTGATCGAGCGGACATGATTCCCGGATGAACGGCGAAGCCCTGCGGCTGTTCTTCGCGCTCTGGCCGGAAGCGGCGGTCAAGGCCAGGCTGGATGCGGCTGCCGGCCGCTTGCACGAGCAGATGGGGGGGGTGCGCATGCGCCCCGAGACGCTGCACCTTACCCTGGTGTTCGTCGGCGAACTCGCACCGGAGCGTCTACCCGAGATGCAAGCCCTCGCCGCAAACATCGTGGTGGAAAAATTCGAGGTGTTGTTCGACCGTGCCGATTGCTGGCGCCATAACCGCATCGCCCATCTCGGCGCCAGCCAGTCGCCAGCCGCCTTGCTGGAACTGGTGGGGCAACTCGAATCGCGCATGGATCGAGCCGGCATCCGCTTCGACCGTCGCCCCTACGTGCCGCACATCACCTTGCTGCGCAAGGCGGAGTGTGCCGCGCCCGACCCCGCGCCAGAGCCGATCTCCTGGCTCGCGCGGGATTTCGTGCTGCTGGATTCCGTTTCGCGGACCGGGGAGGCGCGCTATGCGCTGCGCGGCCGATGGCCTTTGCTATAAGCAGACGTAACTTTCCATGTGCCCCGCCAGTTCTCTGACGGGCAGACGGGTGTAGTCCTTGTCGACGACCTCCGAGATCCTGCTTCTTACCGGTTCGGGCAGGTGGCTGTTCAGGAGCCCCACGAACGGGGCCGAAGCCACGAGGACGAGCCGGTCGTAAGCGTTCCTGATGCGACCATCGTCCAGTTCCCGCGATACTTCCTGGGCAAAATGCTCCGCTTCGTGATGCTTGGGGTCCGTGGCCTGCTGTAAAGCGCCGTGCCCGGTTCCGGTGCGGGAGCCGGAACGGTCGCTGACCAGATTGGATGTCTTCTCGCGGCTCTCCGGATGTACCATTTCCTTGATGAACTGAAGCCCCTTGTTCGGGCCATGATTGACGAAAATTTTGGCTTGGCTGGCGTTGGCGACCATGATCCATGTGATGGACATCGCTCTAACCTCCTGTGCGTTGTAGACGATGGGGAAGCCGGTTGACGGACCGTTGCTTGCGATCGGTATTGCGGGCAGCGCTCTAAACATAGCAGGCGAAACAGGTGGGGAAGGTGCCGACAGGCTTCGAGGGATGCGTCGATATGTACTGGTATTTCATGCCCTCGAGGTGGGAATACTGTCGAATCAAAGGCCTGGGCGCTCGCCTGCGCGGGCCTGACGATTTGTTCGGCGCTTCCCTAGAGCGCCGGTGTCATCGGTATAATGCGGCTTTGCGCGTAAAGGTTTCCAAACATGCGTATTCTTCAGAAAGCGCTCACCTTCGATGATGTGCTCCTCGTGCCGGCCTATTCCGCCTTCCTGCCGCGCGATGTCAGCCTCAAGACCCGGTTGACGCGGGATATCTCCCTGAATCTTCCCGTGGTGTCCGCCGCGATGGATACCGTCACCGAGGCGCCCATGGCCATCGCCATGGCGCAAGAAGGCGGGATCGGCATCATCCACAAGAATTTCACCGTCGAGCAGCAAGCGGCCGAAGTTGCCAAGGTCAAGCGCTACGAGTCCGGGGTCGTGAAAGACCCCATCACCATCAGCCCGGGCATGCGCGTGCGTGACGTGCTGGAGATCACCCGGCGCTACCGCATCTCCGGCTTGCCTGTGGTGGACAAGGCGGGCAAGGTGGTCGGTATCGTCACCAACCGCGACCTGCGTTTCGAAACCAACCTCGATCATCTGGTGCGCGAAATCATGACCCCGCGCAAGAAGTTGATCACGGTCAAGGAGGGCGCGAGCAAGGAGGAGGTGCTGGCACTTCTGCACCGGCATCGCCTGGAACGCCTGGTCGTCATCAACGATGAATTCGTGTTGAAGGGGCTGATTACCGTCAAGGACATCAGCAAGTCCAGCGAACATCCGCTGGCGAACAAGGATGGTCAGGGTCGTTTGCTGGTGGGGGCTGCCGTGGGCGTGGGGCCGGAAAACGATGACCGCATCGCCGCACTCGCCGAGGCCGGCGTGGACGTGGTCGTGGTGGATACCGCGCATGGCCACTCCCAGGGCGTACTCGACCGCGTGAAATGGGTCAAGATCCACTACCCCAACATCCAGGTCATCGGCGGCAACATCGCCACCGCCGATGCTGCCCTCGCCTTGATCGATCACGGTGCCGATTGCGTAAAGGTTGGCATTGGTCCCGGTTCCATCTGCACCACCCGCATCGTCGCGGGCGTGGGTGTGCCGCAGATCACCGCCGTAGCCAACGTCGCCGATGCCCTTTCCCGGCACGGCGTGCCCCTGATCGCCGACGGCGGAATCCGCTATTCCGGCGACATCGCCAAGGCCATCGCTGCTGGCGGCCATTGCGTCATGCTGGGTGGACTGCTGGCCGGCACGGAAGAAGCGCCAGGCGAAATCGAGTTGTACCAGGGCCGCTCCTACAAGTCCTATCGCGGCATGGGTTCGCTGGGCGCGATGCAGAAAGGTTCCAAGGATCGCTATTTCCAGGACAACGAAGCCAATGCCGACAAATTGGTTCCGGAAGGCATCGAGGGTCGTGTTCCTTACAAGGGCAGCGTGCTTTCCGTGTTGCACCAGTTGATGGGTGGACTGCGTTCCTCGATGGGTTACCTGGGCGCGGACAGCATCACGCGCTTCCACGAAACCGCGCAGTTCATGGAAATCACCAACGCCGGCATCAAGGAGTCTCACGTCCACGACGTGCAGATCACCAAGGAAGCGCCGAATTACCACGTTTGACGAAGTTGGCGATTTTAGCCGGCTGATCACAGAGACTGCCGATTGATCGCTGCCAACTGCCAACTGCTGACCGCCAACTCGCCATGCACCAACGCATCCTCATCCTCGACTTCGGTTCCCAGTACACCCAGCTCATCGCCCGCCGTGTGCGCGAGGCCAATGTCTATTGCGAACTGCACCCATACGACGTCTCCGATCAGTTCATACGCGACTTCGCACCCGCCGGGGTGATACTTTCCGGCGGCCCCGCTTCGGTGACCGAGGAAGATACGCCGCGTGCGCCACAGGCCGTGTTCGAATTGGGTGTGCCGGTACTGGGCATCTGTTATGGCATGCAGACCATGGCAGAGCAGTTGGGGGGGGCGGTGGAGACCGCCAGCCACCACGAATACGGTTATGCCGAGTTGCGCGCGCGCGGCCATTCCCGCTTGCTGGCCGACATACAGGACCGCGTCGATCCTGACGGGCGTGCCTGGCTGGATGTGTGGATGAGCCACGGCGATCGTGTGGTCGAACTGCCGCCAGGGTTCAAGGTGATCTGCGACAACGCTGCCACTCCAGTGGCCGGCATGGCCGACGAGACGCGTCGATTCTACGGTTTGCAGTTCCACCCGGAAGTCACCCATAGTCTGCAAGGCAAGGCCATCCTTGACCGCTTCGTTCATGACCTGTGCGGTTGCGGACAGGATTGGAACATGCCCGACTACATCACCGAGGCCGTGGCCAAGATCCAGGCTACGGTGGGCACAGACGAAGTCATTCTGGGCCTGTCCGGCGGCGTCGATTCTTCCGTTGCCGCAGCTTTGATCCATCGTGCCATCGGCGAGCAACTCACCTGCGTCTTCGTCGATACCGGTTTGCTGCGGTTGAATGAGGCGGAGCAGGTGATGGAGACTTTCGCCAGTAGCCTAGGCGTCAAGGTCATCCATGTCGATGCGTCCGGGCAATTCATGGGAAAACTGGCCGGCGTGGCGGACCCGGAGCGCAAACGCAAGATCATCGGGGGCGAGTTCGTCGCCGTGTTTCAGGCCGAATCCGCCAAGCTGGAAAACGCCAGGTGGCTGGCCCAGGGTACGATCTACCCGGATGTGATCGAATCCGCCGGCGGCAAGACCAAGAAGGCGCATGCCATCAAGAGTCACCACAACGTGGGTGGCCTGCCCGAGGACATGCACCTCAAGCTGCTGGAACCCCTGCGCGAATTATTCAAGGACGAGGTCCGCGAACTGGGCGTGGCCTTGGGGCTGCCGCACGACATGGTCTATCGCCACCCCTTCCCCGGCCCCGGCCTCGGGGTGCGTATCCTGGGTGAGGTGAAGCAGGAATACGCCGATCTCCTGCGCCGCGCAGACCACATCTTCATCGAAGAACTGCGTGCCTCTGGCTGGTACGACAAGACTTCCCAGGCGTTCGCCGTGTTCCTGCCGGTGAAGGCGGTGGGCGTGATGGGCGACGGACGAACCTACGACTACGTAATCGCCCTGCGTGCCGTGCAGACTCAGGATTTCATGACGGCGCACTGGGCGGAACTTCCCTACGCCCTGCTCGCCAAGGTCTCCAACCGCATCATCAACGAGATCCGCGGCATCAACCGCGTAGCCTACGACATCACCGGAAAACCGCCGGGCACCATCGAGTGGGAATGATTCGACGTCTTTCGGGGTCTATCGAGATCTATCGAAATTTGATGCTAAGTGCTTGTCCCGTATAGAAAATATCTTTCGAGGTCTATCGACATCTATCGGGGGGATGCACTCCAGTCTAACGGTAAATCTGACGGTAAAAAACTGAGATGTGCACCACGAAAATTTTTTACCGTCAGGCTGGAACGGGATGTGACGGTAAAAATTAAGTTGGAAAACTCAATAAAAACAACGACTTAAGGCATTTGTAGCGTTCCTTTTTTCTTGACGGTAAAATTCGCACGAATGGAGGTGCGACGATGCTGTCAGATGGGACGTTGAGAGGCCTCAAGCCAGAGGCCACGGCCTACAAAGTGGCCGACCGGGACGGGATGTACGTGACCGTCTCGCCCAAGGGCACGATCACGTTTCGGCTGGACTACCGCCTAAATGGCCGGCGCGAGACGCTCACGGTGGGCCGCTACGGTGCCAAGGACGGCATCTCGCTGCTGATGGCGCGGGAGCGCTGCATGGAAGCGCGGCGTGCTATCGCCGAAGGTCAGTCCCCCAGCCAGGAAAAGCAGCGCGAGAAGCGTCGCATGGCCGAGGCCAAGACCTTCGAACAGTTCACCAACCGCTGGCTGGAAGAGGCCAGGATGGCGGACAGCACCAAGTCGATGCGCAAGAGCATCATCGACCGGGACATCATGCCGGCGTTCCGCAGTCGGCTGCTGGCGGAGATCGGCCCCGAAGACTTGCGCAACCTGTGCGCAAAGGTCAAGGAGCGCGGCGCCCCGGCCACAGCCGTGCATGTGCGCGACATCGTCAAGCAAGTGTTCAGTTTCGCCGCACTGCATGGCGACAAGGCACCGAACCCCGCAGACGAAGTCGGCCCCTCGTCGATTGCGACGTTTGTGGCCAAGGATCGAGCGCTGTCGCCGTCCGAGATCCGAGTCATGCACCGCGTGCTCGACACCACGGCGACGCTGCCGACCATTCGCCTGGCGCTCCGCCTGGTCCTGCTCACGCTCGTGCGAAAGAGCGAGCTCATCGAGGCCACCTGGAACGAAATCGACTTCGAGAACGCGGTCTGGACGATCCCGAAGAGCCGCATGAAGGCGGGCAAGCCCCACAACGTCTACCTGTCGCAGCAGGCGCTGGACATCATGGTGGCGCTCCGCACCTGTGCCGGCGGCTCGCGGTTCCTGCTGCCATCGCGCTATGACGCCGATCGCTGCATGTCGAAGGCGACCCTCAACCGGGTGACCCAGGTCGTGGTCGAGAAGGCCAAGGAATCTCGCCTGCCGTTGGACTCCTTCACCGTACATGACCTGCGGCGCACGGGCTCCACCATCCTCAACGAGCTTGGTTTCAATAGCGACTGGATCGAGAAGTGCCTCGCCCACGAGGACGGGCGGTCATCGCGTGGCGTCTACAACAAG
>CAILNT010000116.1 GCA_903835655.1 uncultured Pseudomonadota bacterium
TCGGAAGTCCGAAACCCGCTAAACCTGCTTTCTACCTGGCTCCATTAGCCCGCGATTTCAGTGGCTCCATTAAGCCGCGATTCCCGTGGCTCCATTAGCCCGCGATCCAAATGGCTCCATAGGGGCGAGAGATAACAGGGATGCGCCACAAGGCTGCTTCCATGTCGAACTGGGACCACTCGGCATAGCGGACTTCCTTGGTGCGCTGGAAGGTCAGGGCGAGCAGCTGCATGGCCGCCTTCGTGGTGGCCTCGCCGCGGTAGCCGTCGATGTCGCGTAGCAGGCCGGCGTATTCGATGGGGTCGGTCAGCGCCGGGTAGTGCTCCTGCCTCACCGTGGACAGCGCACCCCTGAGGCTGGGCACCGGGTCCGTGGTGGCCCTGCCCATGGCGATGGCGTAGCGGAAGATGGCACCGCAATGCTGTTGAATCCGGTGCGCCATGTCCACGGTGCCGCGTAGCTCTATGGCGCGCAGCAGGGCGAGCACGTCCGGTGCCGTTATCTCGGCTATGGGTCGCATGCCGATGGCCGGGAATGCGTGGCGCTCCAAAGCGGACTGAGTCTTGCCGGCGTAGCTCACGGTCCATTCCTTGCCGCGTGTCGCCATCCACTCGCGGGCCAGTGCCTCAAATGTGTGGGCCGTTTTCGCCAGATCCTCGCGCTTGGCTTCCTTGCGCTGCTCACTGGGGTTGATGCCGTTCGCCAGTAGCTTTCGCGCCGCTGCCAGGCGCTCGCGTGCCTCGGCAAGTGTCACTTCCGGGTATGCGCCTAGGGCGAACATCGTTTCCTTCCCGGCAAAGCGATACCGGAAACGCCAGAGCTTCCCGCCGGCCGGGGTGACCCGTAGATGCAGCCCGTTGCCATCGGGTAACTGGACGACCTTCTCCGAGGGTTTGATTTTGCGGATGGCGGTATCGGTCAACATGGCTTCTCTCCGTCGGTGCGGGTACGCGATACCCGCATCGGTACCCGCAAATATAGTCGGATTCTGCGGGTACGCTTCGGAATGGTTCGGAAGCCAGTATAGACAAAAAAGCCCGCATTTACGCGGGCTTAGGGGGTTTTTCGGACTACTTTGGAATGGTTTTTGGTGGGTGCTGACGGGCTCGAACCGCCGACATTCTGCGTGTAAGGCAGACGCTCTACCAACTGAGCTAAGCACCCTGTGTATTCGGTAAAATCCATACAAAGCCGGGTACTGCTTTGCATGGGAGCGCATGTTGCGGTCGGAACCCTCCGCTGTCAAGGGCAGAGCCCTGGCGGGGAAGGGCGTGGCCTCAATGCTTGATGACGGCCGGCTTTTCCTCCGTCAATGCGACCGGCGTGGGCGTGACGAGAACCTCGTCTTCGGACAGCGGCTGCGGCTCGCGTTCGAGGGCGAAACCCAGGACCTGTTCGATCCACTTCACCGGCTGGATCTCCAGGCGATTCTTGATGTTGTCCGGGATCTCGGTGAGGTCCTTGACGTTGCCTTCCGGGATCAACACCTTCTTGATGCCGCCACGATGCGCGGCCAGGAGTTTTTCCTTGAGGCCGCCGATCGGCAGAACTTCGCCGCGCAGGGTGATTTCCCCGGTCATCGCCACATCGCAGCGCACCGGGATGCCGGTGAACACGGAGACCATGGCTGTGGTGATGGCAGCCCCCGCGGAAGGACCGTCCTTGGGCGTGGCACCTTCCGGCATGTGGATGTGCATGTCGTGCTTCTCGAATGCTTCGGCCTTGATCCCTAAGCTGGCGGCCCGGCTGCGAACCACGGTGCGGGCGGCTTCGATGGATTCTTTCATCACGTCGCCCAACTGGCCGGTGCGGGTGATGACGCCCTTGCCGGGCATGAGACTGCCTTCGATGGTGAGCAGCTCGCCTCCCACCTCGGTCCAGGCGAGCCCCGTGACCTGGCCGACCTGATTGTTCTTTTCCGCCATCCCGTACGTGTAGCGCTGAACCCCTAGATATTTGTCGAGGTTCTTTGGGGTGACGCTGATCTTGCCCTTCACTTTCTTCAGTGTCTGGGCGGTGACCGCCTTGCGGCAGATCTTGGAGATTTCCCGTTCCAGGCTGCGCACGCCGGATTCGCGCGTGTAATAGCGGACGATGTCGCGCAGCGCGGTCTCGCTGATGTGCAGCTCGGTTTCATTGAGGCCGTTGTTCTTCAACTGCTTAGGGAAAAGATAGCGCAGGGCGATGTTGATCTTTTCGTCCTCGGTGTAGCCGGACAGGCGGATCACTTCCATGCGGTCCAGGAGCGGCGCCGGAATATTGAGGGAGTTGGCGGTGGCCACGAACATCACGTCGGAGAGGTCGTAATCGACTTCGACGTAATGGTCCTGGAAAGTGTGGTTCTGCTCAGGGTCGAGCACTTCCAGCAGGGCGGAAGAGGGATCGCCGCGGAAGTCCTGGCCCAGCTTGTCCACTTCATCGAGCAGGAAGAAGGGGTTGCGCACCGTGGCCTTGGTCAGGCTTTGCAGGATCTTGCCCGGCATGGAACCGATGTAGGTGCGTCGATGGCCGCGAATTTCGGCTTCGTCGCGCACGCCCCCCAAGGCCATGCGCACGTACTTGCGGTTGGTGGCACGGGCGATGGATTGGCCCAACGAGGTCTTGCCCACCCCGGGCGGGCCTACCAGACAGAGGATGGGCGCCTTGAGCTTGCCCACGCGCTCCTGCACAGCGAGGTATTCGACGATGCGTTCCTTGACCTTTTCCAGGCCGTAGTGGTCTTCGTCCAGGATCTGCTGCGCGCGGGCCAGATCCTTGCTGATCTTGGTCTTCTTGACCCAGGGCAGGTTGACCAGGGTTTCGATATAGGTACGCACCACGGTGGCCTCGGCCGACATGGGTGACATCATCTTCAGCTTCTTCAGTTCGGACTCGGCTTTTTTCATGGCTTCCTTGGACATGCGCGCGGCCCTGATGCGCTTGTCCAGTTCGTCCAGGTCGCCGCTTTCGTCGACATCGCCGAGTTCCTTCTGGATCGCCTTCACCTGTTCGTTCAGGTAGTACTCGCGCTGGCTCTTCTCCATCTGACGCTTGACGCGGCCACGGATGCGCTTTTCCACCTGGAGGATGTCGATCTCGGTTTCGAGGAAACCCATCAGGTGATCCAGGCGGGCCTTGAGTTCGGTCATCTCCAGGATGGCTTGTTTCTGGTCCAGTTTCAGCGGCAGGTGCGCGGCGATGGTATCCGTGAGGCGGCCGGCGTCATCGATGCCGGCCAGCGAAGCCAGGATTTCCGGAGGAATCTTCTTGTTGAGTTTGACGTAGTTGTCGAACTGAGCCAGCAAGGCGCGCCGCATGGCTTCGATTTCGCTGTCGTCCAGGCCGACCTCGGCCATCGGCTCGCCTTGGGCCAGGAAATGGGTATCGGCGTCGATGAACTCCTGCACCCGCACGCGCTGAGTGCCTTCCACCAGCACCTTTACCGTGCCGTCCGGCAGCTTCAGCATCTGCAGAATACTGGCGATGGCGCCGACCCGATAGAGGTCGTCGAAACTGGGCTCATCCTTGGCGGCTGATTTCTGCGCCACCAGCATGATGTGCTTGCCGGCTTCCATGGCCAGTTCCAGCGCCCTGATGGATTTTGGCCGGCCCACGAACAGCGGGATCACCATATGCGGGAATACCACCACGTCGCGCAGCGGCAACAGGGGCAATTTGACGGGGTCGGTAAACAGGGTGCTTGGGCTCATGGAATTCTCCGGCGCGGGCGCCTTTGCAGTTTGAGCTACTTGAGTGCGCCGGGAGAAAATTCAACCCGGCGCAGGGATTATTTACCTGAAACGTCGTGGGGGTGCATCAGCCAACCGCCTTGGCGGGTTCGGAATAGATCAACAAGGGCTTGCCTTCGCCGCTGATGGACTTCTCGTCCACCACCACCTTGGTCACGCACTCCATGCTGGGCAACTCGAACATGATGTCCATCAGACTGTGTTCGATGATGGAACGCAGGCCGCGCGCACCGGTCTTGCGCTTGATCGCGCGGTTGGCGATGGAGGTGAGCGCCTCGTCACGGAATTCCAGTTCCACGCCTTCCATGTGGAACAGTTTCTGAAACTGGCGGGTCAGGGCATTCTTGGGCTCGGTCAGGATTTGCATCAGCGCCTTGACATCGAGTTCCTCAAGGGTGGCGATCACCGGCAGGCGACCGACGAACTCGGGGATCAGTCCGTACTTGATGAGATCTTCCGGTTCCACCATGCGGAACACTTCGCCGAGATCCTTGCGATTGTCCTTGCTCTTCACTTCCGCGCCGAAGCCGATGCCGGACTTCTCGGTACGGTTGCGTATGACCTTCTCCAGACCGCTGAAGGCGCCCCCGACGATGAACAGGATGTTGGTGGTGTCGACCTGGATGTATTCCTGATTGGGGTGCTTACGCCCACCCTGCGGCGGCACCGAGGCGACCGTACCCTCGATCAGCTTCAACAGGGCCTGTTGCACCCCCTCGCCGGAGACATCGCGGGTGATGGAGGGATTTTCCGAACGCCGTGAAATCTTGTCGATTTCGTCGATGTAGACGATGCCCGTGCGCGCCTTTTCGACGTCGTAATCGCATTTTTGCAGCAGCTTCTGGATGATGTTTTCGACGTCCTCACCGACATAGCCAGCTTCGGTCAGGGTGGTGGCGTCCGAAATCACGAAGGGCACGTTGAGCAGGCGCGCCAGGGTCTGCGCCAGCAGCGTCTTGCCGGAGCCGGTGGGGCCGATCAAGAGTATGTTGCTCTTGGCCAGTTCGACTTCGTCCTCCTTGCTGCCGCCGGGCTGACGCAAGCGCTTGTAGTGGTTGTATACCGCCACCGCCAGTGCCCGCTTGGCCGGATCCTGGCCGATCACGTACTGATTCAGGGCATCGCGAATCTCCAGCGGCGTCGGTACCTTGTCGCCGACTTCCTTGTCCCCTTCCTTCTGGACATCCTCACGGATGATGTCGTTGCACAGGTCGACGCATTCATCACAGATGAATACCGAGGGGCCGGCGATGAGCTTGCGCACCTCCTGCTGACTTTTGCCGCAGAAAGAACAGTAAAGGAGTTTTTCGACGCTTTCAGCCATGTTTCAGTTCCGTACTCATAGTCAATACTTGATTGTTGGAGTCAAGTTTACGCCGCATCCGCGCGGCTCGCCATCACCTTGTCGGCGAGGCCGTAGGCGACGGCCGTTTCCGCGCTCATGAAGTTGTCGCGTTCGGTATCCCGATCGATGGTTTCCAGGGGCTGCCCGGTATGTTCCGCCAGCAGGGCATTGAGTCGTGCCTTGAGGTAGAGGATTTCCTTGGCGTGGATCTCGATGTCCGAAGCCTGGCCCTGGAAGCCGCCCAGGGGCTGATGTATCATCACGCGCGAATTGGGCAGCACGAAACGCTTGCCTTTCGCTCCCGCGGCCAGCAGAAAGGCGCCCATGCTCGCGGCCTGGCCGACGCACAGGGTGGACACGTCCGGCTTGACGAAGCGCATGGTGTCGTAGATCCCCATGCCGGCGGTGATTGAGCCGCCCGGCGAGTTGATGTAGAGGTAGATGTCCTTGTCCGGATTTTCCGATTCCAGGAACAGCAATTGCGCCACCACCAGGTTGGCGGTCATGTCGTTGACCGGCCCCACCAGGAAAATGACGCGCTCCTTGAGTAGGCGCGAGTAGATATCGTAGGCGCGTTCACCGCGGCCACTCTGCTCGACGACCATGGGGATCACCCCCAGGCCGGAGGGTTCTTGGGTCCAGGGCATCATTTGGTTCCCATCAATTTTTCCAGGGTGGTGGGCTCGTCATTCACCTGAGCGTGTTCCAGTACCCAGTTGACGAGGTTTTCTTCCAACACCAGGGCGCGCGCTTCATTCAGGCGTTCGCTGTCCTGGTGGTACCAGGCGACTACCTCGGAGGGGTCTTCATAGCTCTGGGCAAATTCGTCCACCAGCGCCTGCACCTGTTCCTGCGGCGCGGTGATGCCATTGGCGCGCACCACTTCGTCCATCAACAGTCCCAGCGCAACCCGGCGCCTGGCTTGAGGTTCGAAGGTTTCGTCGCCCAGGCGGACATCCTGCTCCCGCATTCCCCGCGCCTTCAAGTCGGTCATGGCCTTTTCCATCAGGGCGCGGCGTTCCATCGCAACCAGGCCGGCGGGCACATCGAACGGCGTGGTCGCCAGTAGTCCGTTCAATACCTGCTCCTTGACCCGAGCCTGGACGCGGCGCTTGGCCTCGCGAGCCAGGTTTTCCTTGATTTCCTCGCGCAGCTTGGTGATGCCGCCCTCATGCACGCCCAGGCTCTGCGCCAACGCTGCGTCCACTTCCGGCAGGTGCGCTTCCTGTACCGATTTCATGGTGACGGTGAACGACGCGGTCTTGCCGGACAGTTCCTTGGCGAAATAGTCCTCGGGGAAGGTCACGTCGAAGGTCTTGCTCTCTCCAGCCTTCATGCCTGTGAGGCTACCCTCGAACTCCTTGAGCGTGCGGCCTTCTCCCAGTAGCACCGGAAAATCGCGGGACTCCCCCCCCTCGAAGGGTTCGCCGCCGATGCTGCCGACGTAGTCGATGTGGACGCGGTCGCCATCTTTCGCTTCGCGCTCGGCCGTCTGGTACTGCACGCGCTGCGTGCGCAGCACCTCCAGCGTGCGGTCGACATCGGCATCACTCACCTCCACAACCGGGCGCGTCACCTGGATGCCGGAGAGTTCCCCCAGTGTGATATCCGGGAACACGTCGAAGGTTACGGTGAACTTGCCCTCCGGTGCCGGGGCGAACTCGGGTTGGCCGGCCACATGCAGGCTGTTGTCATGCACCGCCTGGGCAAAATCCTGTTGCAGCACATCACCTACCACCTCACCGCGAATCTCGCCGGAGTAACGCGCCGCCACCAGTTTGAGCGGCGCCTTTCCAGGCCTGAAACCGTCGATGCGCGTATTCCTGGCGATCTTGCCCAGGCGCTTGGAGACTTCAGCCTCGATTTCGGCGTGATTGATGTTCAGGGTGATGCGACGGGAAAGTCCGTCCAGCGTTTCCAGGGTTGCAGTCATGTTATCCACGATTAATCAATGAGTTATCAAGGTTCATGGGCGGTGGCATTCGTGTCCGGACAGCAGTGAGACCCGCTTGCCGTGAGTCGCGCCTGGAAGCGGCGCGGCTGACTCGAATGCCACCCCCCATGATAGGTGCAAAAAAATATAGCCCCCCAGGTTGCGCCGGAACCGAGCGAAGTTCCCCCACGCGACATGAGGCTGGGGAGGTCGCGATCTCCTCGGGCGTTGCCGGAAAAACCGAGAACGAAGCAACTTGCCATTTTATCATGACAGACGCGTTCGCAAGGTTGCGAAAGTCATGCGTGGCCGACCGCGCGATGGCACCTCGGCCCGGGGCCCTTCCGGCTCAGGCCTTGCGGCAGGCCATCAGGTAGTTGACATCGGTGTCCTGTTCCAGACGATAGACCTTGGTAAAGGGGTTGTACGTCATGCCCATGATCTGCACGGGCTCCAGGTTGGCCCTGCGGGCGTAGCCGGCGAGTTCGTGCGGATGCAGGAATCTGGCCCATTCGTGGGTGCCGCGCGGCAGCAGGCTGAGCACGTATTCGGCGCCCAGAATGGCAAACAGATAGCTCTTGGCGTTTCGATTCAGGGTGGAAAAAAATACCCAGCCCCCGGGCTTTACCATGGTGGCACAGGCCGCCACGATGGAAGCAGGATCGGGCACGTGTTCCAGCATTTCCATGCAGGTCACCACATCAAACGCTTCCGGCTGTTCACAGGCCAGCTCTTCCGCGGCGATCAGGCGGTAATCGAGACGAACCCCGCTTTCGAGCTGGTGCAAACGGGCAACCTTGAGTGCTTTCTCTGAGAGATCGATGCCGGTGACCTGTGCGCCGATCGCCGCCATGCTTTCGGCCAGGATGCCGCCGCCGCAGCCGACGTCGAGCACACGCCTGCCAGGCAGGACGGCTTGGGCCGAGATCCATTCCAGGCGCAACGGGTTGATGTCATGCAGCGACTTGAATTCGGATTCCGGGTCCCACCAGCGGTGGGCAAGTTGGCTGAATTTGTCCAGTTCAGCCTGGTCGGCGTTGGCCATGAAAACCTCGTATTGAACGTGGACGCCGCGTAGGCGCATGAAGCTTGGGGGGAACGGGCATACCGTGCGATGCCCGTCGACTGGGTAGCGCGGATTGTCTTTCAGGCGGGCGCTTTGCGCTACCCACCCGACTGCATTGCCTGGAAGTGGCGCTGGAAAAGGGCTTCCAGTTCGTCGATGACCTGGCTTGCCGTCTTGCCGTGTACCAGATGTTGGGTCATGAGGCCCGAGGTCTCGTGCAGTATCCTGGCCCGGTCCAGCATGGGATAGTTTTCGCGCAACCGCTTGATCGCCTTCACCACGCTTTCCTGGTCGGGGCGAGGGATGCCCAGCGGCTCGCTGGGTACCGCAGGCACATCCGGCTGGGCGCGGGCGAGCATGAACTCCATGTAGTCGAACAGGCCTTCCTGGCGGCTGGCGGGGAGTGCGCGATAGAGGCGCAGCAAACGACGTTCGTCGGCCGTCATCACAATTTCCTGGGAAGTGCGTATTCCTTGATCAGGGGGCTCTTTTCGAGGAAGTCCAGGAAGGACTGGAGCAGCTTGCTGCGGAACTTCTCTTGCGGATAGACCAGGGAGAGTTGCCGGCGCAGCGGCGGGTCGAGCGGGACGGCGATGAGCTCGCCCAGCTTCACTTCCTTGACCACGGTGGTACTCGACACCACGGCCACGCCCAGGCCGGCGGCGACCGCACCCTTGATCGCCTCGCGGCTGCCCAGTTCCATGACCAGGTTGAGCTCGTCGAGGTTGACGCCATTCATGCGCAGAAACTCATCGATGCATTCGCGTGTCCCGGAGCCGGATTCGCGGCTGATATAGGGGTGATCGGCCACCTGGCGGGGGCTGGCGGAAACCGCGCCGGCGAGGTCGGAGAAGGGCGCGCAGATCATCACCAGTTCATCTTCGCAGCACACCTCGGTTACCAGATTCGGATGGTGCGAGGGCGATTCGATCAGACCCAGGTCGAGCGTGTGATCGGCCACCTTGTTCTCGATGGTCTCGGAATTGGCCACGGTCAGCCGCGCCTGGGTTTCTGGATGGCGTTGCTTGAACTCACCCAACAGGCGGGGAAGCATGTATTCGGCGATCGTGGTGGAAGCACCGATCAGCAGTGGCCCGCTGACCTGGCCAGTCAACTCGGAGATGCGCGCTTCCATTTCCGCCGTGAGATTGAGGATGCGTTCCGAGAAATCCAGCGTCAACTCGCCAGCCGGCGTCAGGGAAATGCGGCCATGCGAGCGCTCGAACAAACGCGTATTGAAGTGTTCTTCCAACTGCTTGACCTGAAAAGTGACCGCCGGCTGGGTCATGAACAGCAGTTCCGCCGCCTTGGTGAAGGAAAGCTGGCGGGCGACGGTGTGAAAAACTTGCAAGCGTCTGTCGGCCATTTTTATAAGTCGATAAATTATAGTTATGCGATTCAATCATAGTTTTCTGACTTAGCCCAGAAAAAACAGCACGCAGGCGCCGCGATCATCCCCCCATGGACGTGGAAAGTCCGACCGGCAGCCGGGGGCCATGATATGATTTTCGGCTGCAACGACCCCTACCTTCCGGACTGATGAATCGCGGCTTCTACATCATCCTGGCGGCGCAGTTTCTTTCCGCGCTCGCTGACAACGCTCTCCTGTTCGCCGCCATCGCCCTGCTCAAGGAGATCTCCGCGCCGGATTGGCACGTGCCGCTGCTACAGCAGTTTTTCATTCTTTCCTACATCCTGCTGGCCCCGTTCGTCGGCCCCTATGCCGACTCCATGCCCAAGGGGCGGGTCATGTTCGTCACCAACTTCGTCAAGCTCGCTGGCTGCCTGGCGATGCTTGCAGGGATGTCGCCGCTGTACGCCTATGCCATCGTGGGTCTTGGCGCAGCCGCATATTCACCGGCCAAGTACGGCATCCTCACCGAGTACCTCCCCCCTGGGCAACTGGTCAAGGCGAATAGCTGGATCGAGGGTGCGACGGTGGCCGCCATCGTCCTGGGCGCAGTGATGGGGGGGCTGATGATCAGCCCGAGGATCGCCGGCGTGGCCATGCACACCTGGGGGCTCGACGCCTGGCTCTCCGTGCCGCAGTTCGCCATCGTCATCATCGGCTTCCTCTACCTGGGTGCTGCCTGGTTCAACCTGCATATCCCGGTCGTCGCCATCGACCACAAGCCGCCGAACAAGAACCCGATGTTCCTGCTTCACGATTTTCTGCACTCGTTCAAGCTCTTGTGGCGAGACCCCCTGGGCCAGGTGTCCCTGGCGGTCACTACCCTCTTCTGGGGGGTGGGTGCGACCTTGCGCCTGGTGGTGCTGGCCTGGGCGGCGTTCAATCTCAAGTTCGACCTCACCCACGCCACCCAGCTCACCGCCATGTCGGCCGTGGGCATCGCCTTTGGCGCTGCCGCTGCCGGAAAATGGGTGAAACTGGAAGATTCGGTCAAGGTGCTGCCGGCCGGCATCCTCCTGGGGCTGACGGTCCTGTCCATGATCTTCGTGACGGATTGGCGCATCGCCGCCGCCTTGCTGTTCTGCGTCGGGCTACTGTCGGGGTTCTTCGTGGTGCCGCTCAATGCCCTGCTGCAACATCGCGGCCACTTGCTGATGGGCGCCGGCCATTCGATCGCGATTCAGAATTTCAATGAAAACATCGGCATGCTGATACTGCTGGGCGCCTACACGTTCATGGTCGGCAACGGCGTGCATATCCACTGGATAATTGCCAGCTTCGGCCTGTTCATCAGCCTGGCCATGTCGTTCATCTGGCGCCGCCACCGCTACGACCGGGTACTTTGAGGTGGCTCAGGCGTACAGCTAATCCGTTCGTAGAAACAAGGCGAAGGGCCGACTCTGCGTGGCCCAGCACCGCGCGGCATCGGCAAAGATGTCGGTCAGCACTTCGCGCAAGTCAGCGGGGATGCATTCGGCGTGGGTGATCAACAGGTAGAGCGGCCCGTCGTGCCAGGACAGATCGGCCAGGCACTCGTCGAGGGCGTCCCAGTTGTTCCCGTAGTAGTCGGGAAAGTTCAGCGCCCGCCCCAAGGCCGTGAGCAGGCGGCCCTTGTCGACCAGGTCGCGGCCATCCAGGCTGGGCATGGGGTCGCCAGGCGGCACGGAACCCTCGCCTGGGGCAGGGCCAATCCGGAAAATCCCGTTCATTCCCGGATCCGCTGGAAGGAGCGGTAGTGGTCCGCCGTATACCAGTAAGCGCCGGGGCCCGCGATGATGCGACGGGCGCCGCGATTGCGCGCACCCGGGGTGGGCACCGTGTATTCATGGTAATAGCCGCGTGTCTGGCGCGGCAGCAGGCCTTCCCGGTTGGCGAAGACGATGCCATCGCGGGCATGGGGAAACGGACCGCCCTGTTTGATCAGCGCCAGGGTGTCGCGTGCTTCGCGGGGAAGCTGGGCAAGCGATATCTCCGCGCGCGCGGGCTCGCCCAACCAGTACGCCTGGGAGGCGAAGGGCAGCAGGGCCAGTAGAAGGAGGAAGAAGAAGCGCATGTGTAGCGCAGGCATCCCTGCCTGCGTCCTTTGAATCGCCGGCGCTAGGTTCTATCGTCGGCGTGGGCGGCCACGAACGCCATCACCGCCGCCGCATCGGCCGCCATCACCTCGACCCGCTGCGGTAGGGACTCGATATTCGCGAGGCCTGGCGGACGTTCCGGCTTGCGGCCCAGCGCCTCGACGATCGTATCCTCGAACTTGGCCGGCAGCGCGGTTTCCAGGCAGACCAGGGGCACACCGGCTTCACGGTGTTCCAGGCCCACTTTCAGTCCGTCCGCGGTATGGGTGTCGAGCATGGTCGCGTACTTCTCCCACGCCATGCGGATGGTCGCGAGGCGATCGGCATGGCTGCTGGAACCGGAAACGAAGCCGAATTCCGTCACCCGGCCAAACCGGCCGGAAGCGTTGAGGTCGAAGCTTGCGCCGCTCTCCACCGCGCGCCAAAGTTCGGAAACTACGGCACCGTCTCGGCCCACCAGGTCGAAGATGAAACGCTCGAAGTTGGAGGCCTTGGAGATGTCCATGGACGGGCTGGAGGTGTGCAGGGTTTCTGCCGATTTGCGCGGGCGATAGACGCCCGTGCGGAAGAATTCGTCGAGCACGTCGTTCTCGTTGGTGGCGACGATGAGTTTTCGAATCGGCAGGCCCATCATGCGGGCGATGTGGCCGGCGCAGACATTGCCGAAATTGCCGGAGGGCACCGAGAAATCGACCGGCTGGCCTTCCCCCGTGGTGACCGCGAAGTATGCCTTGAAGTAGTAGACGATTTGTGCCGCCACCCGTGCCCAGTTGATCGAGTTCACCGCGCCGATGCGGTATTTCGCCTTGTAACCCAGGTCGTTGGACACGCTCTTGACGATGTCCTGGCAGTCGTCGAAAACGCCCCGGATCGCGAGGTTATGGATGTTGGCGTCTGTCAGGGAATACATCTGCGCCTGCTGGAAGCGGGTCATGCCGTGTTCGGGTGAGAGCATGAACACGCGCACGTTATGCTTGCCGCGCATGGCGTACTCGGCCGCCGAGCCGGTGTCGCCGGAAGTCGCCCCGAGGATGTTGATGTCCTGGTCGGCCTGTTCGAGCGCGTACTCGAACAGGTTGCCCAGCAACTGCATGGCCATGTCCTTGAATGCCAACGTCGGCCCGTTGGACAGTTCCAGGAGAAACAGGCCGTCTTCCAGCCGGCGCAGGGGCGTGATCTGGCTGAAATCAGAATCCGCGCGGCCGTGGCTATAGGTCTGGGTCGTGTAGGTCTGGTCGATCAGCGCCCGAAGGTCGTCCGGCTCGATGTCCTCGGCCAGGCGGGAGAGGAGGGTGAACGCCAGTTGCCGGTAATCCATGCCGCGCATGAATTCCAGTTCGGCGCCGGAGAATTGCGGATAGCGCTCCGGCAGATACAAGCCCCCATCCGGGGCCAGGCCGCCCAGGAGAATCTGCAGGAAAGATTGCTTGGGCGCCTGGCCGCGCGTGGAAATATAGTTCATGGCTTCAACCGTTCAGGGCTTCCATGCGGATGCGCACGACCTTGCCGTGGATGGAAGAGAGCGCTTCGATCCCGCGTATGGCGGCGTTGATGTCTTTCTCGCGGGCGACGTGGGTGAGCAGGACGACATCGGCCTGATCCTCGCCCTCGGCTGGTTCCTTCTGAATCATCGCGTCGATGGAAATGGACAGATCGGCCAGGATGCGGGTGACATCGGCCAGCACGCCGGGTTTGTCCAGCGCGCGCATGCGCAGGTAGCAGGCGGTCTCCACCTCGTCCATGGACAGGATGGGCAGGTCGGAAAGCTGATCGGGCTGGAAGGCGAGGTGCGGCACGCGGTGCTGTTTGTCCGCGGTATGCAGTCGGGTGACATCGACCAGGTCGGCGATCACCGCGCTGGCGGTGGGCTCGGCACCCGCACCCTTGCCGTAATAGAGGGTGGCGCCGACGGCATCGCCCCAGACCAGGACGGCGTTCATGGCGCCTTCGACGTTGGCGATCAAGCGCTTGGTCGGGATCAGGGTCGGGTGTACGCGCAACTCCACACCGCGCGTCGGGCCGGACTCCTGGCGTTTGGCGATCCCCAGCAACTTGATGCGGTAGCCGAGTTGTTCGGCGTACTGGATATCGATGGCATCCAGCGTGCTGATGCCCTCGACGTGGGCGCGGTCGAATTGCACCGGGATGCCGAAGGCGATGGAAGCCATCAGCGTGACCTTGTGGGCGGCGTCGATGCCTTCGATGTCGAAGGTCGGGTCGGCTTCCGCGTAACCCAGTTTCTGCGCTTCCTTGAGTACGGCGTCAAAGGACAGGCCCTTGTCGCGCATCTCGGAGAGGATGAAGTTGGTCGTGCCGTTGATGATGCCGGCCAGCCACTGGATGCGGTTGGCGGAAAGGCCCTCGCGCAGGGCCTTGATGATGGGGATGCCACCCGCGACCGCTGCCTCGAAGGCGACCATGACCCCCTTCTTCTGCGCCGCGGCGAAAATCTCGTTGCCGTACACGGCGAGCAAGGCCTTGTTGGCGGTGACCACATGCTTGCCGTGGTCGATGGCCAGCATCACCAGTTCCAGCGCGGTGGTATAGCCACCGATCAACTCGACGATGATGTCGATGTCCGGATCTTTCACCAGGCTGAAGGCATCGTCGGTGACCTTGACATCGCTGCCCACGAGTTCGCGAGCGCGTTCCATGTTGCGGTCGGCCACGGCGACGATGCGTATGGGACGGCCGGCGCGCCGGGTGATTTCTTCCTGATTACGGTTCAACACGGCATACGTGCCGCCGCCGACCGTGCCGATGCCGAGCAGACCTACATGGATGGGTTTCATATTCGCTTCGCTCATGAGTTGGCGCAGTGTGCATTCGTGGCGTGTCGCCCGGTGCACGCTGCCTACTTGATTAGTCCGTCTTTCTTGAACATATCGCGCAGGCCGCGTATGGCCTGGCGGGTACGCATTTCGTTTTCGATCAGGGCGAAACGCACATGATCGTCGCCGTAGTCGCCGAAGCCCACGCCCGGACTGACCGCCACCTTGGCATCTGCCAGCACTTTTTTCGAGAACTCCAGCGATTTCATATGCGCATAGGGTTCTGGAATCGGGGTCCAGAGAAACATCGTCGCCTTCGGCGCTTGTACATGCCAGCCCACTTCGTTCAAGCCCTTGACCAGGGCATCGCGCCGCTTCTGATACATCAGGCGGATGTCCTCGACGCAATCCTGCGGGCCTTCCAGGGCGGTGATCGCAGCCACCTGGATGGGAGTGAACGTGCCGTAATCGTGATAGCTCTTGATCCGCGCCAGGGCGGCGCACAGGCGGGCATTGCCGACCATGAAACCGACCCGCCAGCCGGGCATGTTGTAACTCTTGGACAGGGTGAAAAACTCCACCGCCACTTCCTTGGCGCCGGGCACCTGCATGATCGAAGGCGCTTTGTAGCCGTCGAAGACGATGTCGGCATAGGCGATGTCGTGCACCACCAGGATGCCATACTCCTTCGCCATCGCCACCACCTTCTCGAAGAACTCGAGTTCCACGCACTGCGTGGTCGGGTTGCTGGGAAAGTTGAGGATCAGCATCTTCGGGCGCGGCCAGAAATCCTTGATGGCCTTCTCCATTTCCTCGAAGAAATTCACCCCCGGCATCATCGGCAGATGGCGGATATCCGCGCCGGCGATCACCGGGCCGTAGATGTGGATCGGGTAGCTGGGATTGGGCACCAGCACGATGTCGCCGCGGTCCAGCGTGGCCAGGGCCAGGTGGGCGATGCCCTCCTTGGAGCCGATGGTGACGATGGCTTCCTTCTCCGGGTCGAAGTCCACGTCGTAGCGGGTCTTGTACCAGTTGCAAATGGCCTTGCGCAGTCGCGGGATGCCCTTGGAAACCGAATAACGGTGGGTATCACCGCGCCGGGCGGTCTCGACCATCTTTTCGACGATGTGCGCCGGGGTCGGCTGATCGGGGTTGCCCATGCCGAAGTCGATGATGTCCTCGCCACGCCGCCGTGCGGCCATTTTGAGTTCGCCCGTGATGTTGAAGACGTAGGGCGGCAGGCGGGAAATTCTGGGAAATTCGTCCATCGGGAGGGGTTGCCTGGGGGTAGCCGCAGGGTGCCGTAAAAGCGCGTAATCTTACGGGAGTCGGACGCCCAGCGTCGAGCGCCGTGAGCGCTAATTCGGCCCGCCATCGAGACTCTTACCTAATTCGCCTGCGAGCAGGCCGTACTCTCATGAAACTACAACTCTCCCAAAGCGGTGACCAATACCAGATCACCGGCCATGGTCCGGGTCATGTGCTGGTGAATGGCGTGCGCCATGAATCCAGCCTGATCGTCCTGCCCGATGAAATCGTCACCCCTTGGGTTGGCTGTTTCGCGGACTTGTCAGTCCAGGCTTTCGACCTCATCCGGATGCGCGCGCCCGAAATCGTCCTGCTCGGCAGCGGTGCCCGCCTGCGCTTTCCCTCCCCTGCCCTCTACGCGGGCCTGCTTCTGGCCCATATCGGGGTGGAAGTCATGGATACCGCTGCGGCTTGTCGCACCTACAACATCCTGGCTGCCGAAGGGCGTCGCGTGGCCGCGGCGCTGCTCCTGTGAGCGCGGCATACAAAAACCCGCCGATCAAGCCGGCGGGTGAGGTCGCAGCGTGCGGGGGAATTCGCCCCGCCACGAATCACTCGCCGGGTACTTGCAGCGCAGAACGAGTTTCCCGTTTTCCTATGGTCAGGAGGTCCCAGGCGAGCAGCACGAAGCCGGCGCTGAACACCCAGCCACCGATCTGGCGCCAGTACATGCCTTGCAGGAACCAGCGATGGCCCTGAGCGGCGAAGTAGCCCATCCAGGTAGAGCCTTCGATCGCACGTTCGATCTGGGATTGCTCATAGCCCGAAATCAACATGGCCATGACCATGGTGATCATGCCGGCGTGTAGCAGGAAAATCGCCCATTTCCACTTCCAGGCTCCCACCAGGTTGCCGCCCATCCAGACATTGCCGCGCCATTTCTGTAGCGCGATGTAGAGGAAGGCGATGACCATCGTGGCGTAGGCGCCGAAGAAGGCCAGGTGACCATGAGAAGCGGTCCACTGGGTGCCGTGGGTGTACAGATTGATCTGCGGCAGGGTATGCATGAAGCCCCAGACACCGGCGCCGAAGAAATTGCCGAAGGCTTGCGCGATGATCCAGGCCAGCGCCGGATTGTTCGCGCTCTTGAGCTTGTGATGGCCGGCGTCGAACACCGCATGCACCACCATGGCGACCAGAGGGATCGGCTCCAGGGCCGAGAAGAAGCCGCCTATGGTGAACCAGTACTCGGGAGTGCCGATCCAGAAGTAGTGGTGGCCCAACCCCAGGATGCCGGAACCGAACATGAGGGCGACTTCGATATACAGCCAGGTTTCCACGATCTGGCGGCGCACGCCCATGGTCTTGATCAATCCGTAGGCCATCAGACAGCCCACCAGTACTTCCCAGGTCGCTTCCACCCAGAGGTGGATCACCCACCACCACCAATGCTGATCCATGGAGATGTTGGGGGTGTAGAACATGCCGGCCAGGTAGATGCCGGCCAGGGCAACCAAGTCCATCACCAGGACGCCGCCGATGTGGGTGAAGCGGCCACGGGCGAAGGTGGCGGCGACGTTGTAGAAGAACGCCAGCACGCACACGACGATGCCGATGTCGGCCCAACGCGGCGCCTCGATGTACTCGCGGCCCTCTGTGATCAGCCAGATCGTGCTTTGCTTGCCGGGGCCGATTTGTACCAGCAGGAACACCAGTACCACCACCACCACGGCCAGGGTGAAGACCCAGAAGATCAACTTGGCCAAGGGTAGTCCGACAATCGGCACGCCGGCCTCGTCCTCCAGCAGCCAGTAGACCGAGCCGATGAAGCCGAACAGCAGCCAGACGATCATGGCGTTGATGTGCAGCATGCGATTGATGGAGAAATCCAGGATGCCAAACAGGAAATCCGGATGCAGGTATTGAATGCCCGCCAGCATGCCGAACAGGCATTGGGCGCCGAACAGGGCGATGGCGACGGTGAAGTATTTCATCGCCAGTTTCTGGCCGCCGTTCATAGTGATGGCGGGGGAATGACCTGAAGCTGCCATGTCGATGGCTCCTTATGGTTGGGCCGCGGCGGGCGTGGGTGCGTTCGACTGGTCGATCGGCTTGAAGTTGGCGGGGAAGCCATTGGTGTCGATGGACGACATCCACTTCAGGAAAGCTACGGTGGCGCGCGCCTCTTCCTCGGTGATCTTGAGGTTGGGCATCCTGCGGCCAAGGGGGTTGTGTGCGGCAAGTTCGGGGTGCACCAGGAACTCGACCATGGTTTGCTCACGCGTCTCCTTGGCGCCCCAGGACGGATCCAGCCAGGCTTTGGTGAGATCCGGCGCGAAATAAGCACCGTTGCCCAGCAAGGTGTGGCAGTCCATGCAATTCTTCGCTTGCGTGGTCAGTTTGCCGTGACTGACCAGGGCCTCCGCTTCCGCTTCGGTCACTTTCTTGCCGAATAGCGGCTCTTCCGGGCCGATCACCGGGACCTGAAAATTGCGCTTTTCATCGAACTTGTAGTCGATGCGCTGGTTGATCACGGAATACGCCGGCACGCGTTTACCACCGGCCGTGATCTGCTTCACCGTATCGAAGGTGAGGAAGATGAGTACCACGAACGAGCCCGCCGTCACCCATATGGCCGTCTTGCGCCAAAAGGATGTGGAAGCCCACCACAACGCCTGCGTTTCAGACATGGTTTTGACTCCAGTCAATGTTGTTGGGAAATATTGAGGGAAGGTGCAGCCTCGGTCTCGGCATGGGTGCCTATGCAGAGATGCCAGATGGCATGCGGCGCGATCAAGTAGCCGGCCAGCATGAGTAGAACGATGAAACTCCAGAGCTCGTTATGAAAAAGATGGGCGGCGAAGGCCAGCACGAGGACCGAGATGAACAGGCCCATATAGGCGACGTAAGCTAGCGGCATCAGGCCGGGCCTGGCCTTGATCCGGGACCAGGCGAATATCAGCGCATAAGTGGCGCCAAACAGGATTACCGCCGCAGCGCTGAAGAAGACGATAAAAAAATTGGCGAGTTTGACGGGTTCCAACATGGCGAATCTCGGGGTTTCCAGTGTGTGGCGGATGTTGGTGCCAACCCCGGTGAATGCGTTTGACCTTTATCAAGCACGCCGGACCGAAAGGGGGGACGGGTTGATAAGTGTCAAGGATGGGCACATCTACGCCCGGAATCTCGCGAGCCTGCATGGCTGTCTGGAGGAGAGCCGTTGATATTGACTAACGTCAAGCGCCACTCTCGACCCGGAGCGAACACAAACGTATCGTTCTCTCCCTTCAACCCAATCAGGAGCCTTCCATGAATATGCAGAAACTCTTTGAAAATAATGAAAATACCGCCGTCATCGCTGCCGTCACGCTATTCGTCGTCTTCCACTTCGGCGTGCTCTACCTGTTGGATATCGTCAAAATCTGAACCCGCACAAATCGAGGCCCTAGCCTGCCTTGCCATCCGCTCGCGGTCGCCAGTACATGGGTGCGTATTTCCAGGCCCACAAGGCGAACGTGAACAGCCACAATCCTCCGGCTGAGCGAATGAATGCCGACTGCCCGGCCGGCAGCAGGTCGGAGGCCATGCGCAAGCAGGCCACGGCCTGCAGCAGCCAGAATAACCACCAGGTCACATGGTCGGCCACCAGTTTGCGCCCCGAGTGGCCGAGGCTGACGCGGCTGGCCATGGCCAGCAACATGCTGGAAAAGAAACCGATGCCCAAGGCATGCAGGGGGGCCAGGCCGGCGCCCCATGCGAGTCCGAAAAACAAGGAAAGGCTGTCAGCCGCGTAGAGCAACATGGTGGGCCCGACCCAAAGGAAGGCGATGTGCAACATCGCCAGCAGGCGCTCCTGGCGCAGTCCGCGCAACACACCCCAGCGAAGCGCAAACCAGAAAAGCACCAGGGCCATCGGCACATCCACCAGCCAGAGCCATGCGCGCAGGCCCCATGCCTCGAACGCCCCATGTGCCAGGCAAGCCGCCAGCAGTCCCCAGAGTGGGCCGTAGGGACGGATCAGCACATACCCGGGGATCACCCGGCTGCTGAACCAGGGCAGCATGCGATGGCATACGGCCAGAAACAAAGGCATCAGAAACCCCCAGAAACCGATGGCTTGCACCAGGCGAAATGTCTCGCCGTGCTCAACCCCCGCCCAGACCAGGAACAGCGCATCCCCGATTCCACCCAGGGCGGCCGCGAAGGTGACGATGCCGGCGTGACGCTTGTCCTGCGCCGGGGCGGCGATCAGGTTTTGCACCAGGGCGGTCACCGCCACGCTCCAGCCAGCCAGGTGCAAGGCCAGGCCTGCTGGCATGAGCGGGGTGTACGCAAGTGTGACCCCCACGGCCATGAGCAGTCCGCTTGCGACGTAGGCGCGCCTGGGGATGGCCGGGCCATCCAGCCAGTTGGGCATGGCTGTGAAGAGAAAACCGAAAATGAAGAAAGGGAAAAAACCGTAGATCAGCCACCAGGCATGCAGCGCCACGCCGGGCAGGCTTCCAGGTCCGGCGCCACCCAGGTCGTGGCCTTCCAGATCGAGCATCCACCAGAGCAGGACCAATACGCCCTGGAGTGCACCGGTAAGAAAAAACCCGCGGTGGGGCGCAGCGCAATAGGTGGACCAGCGTTGTCTCATGGGGGGCGTGGAAGGGGGTGGGTCACCCCGCGGCAGTCGAGGGCGGCAGGTTCGAGTCGCAGCGAGTTTCGACCCGGCCGACGCGAGTGTCCTTGAGATTCATCAAGCCCGGCCGAACACACGGATGGGGCCAGAAACCGCTGACCGGCGTCGATGCGAGCTGGCCTGGCCTGGGGTAAGCGGTCATGGGACCGCCGTTACGCGAAAACGGGGAGCGAAGGACACTGGTAAGTAGGTCAGCGTACCCGTTTTTGTTCGTCATTTCCGCGAACGCGGAAACCGGAATGACTATGCCAATACGGTTTCGCATGTTCGCTTACGCAGCAACCCGACGGTGATTCCTCTGGCACCACGGAGGTCTCAAGCCCCGGCCAAGGCGGCCTTGATAGACCGTTACGGCGGCGGCGTCATGGCCGCCAGCGTGGGTCCAGAGGTCAATCCAGCGTGGCGAGATTGCTGTCGCGCAGCAGGCGCAGGCTGGCGACCAGGGGCTGCGCCTGGGCGGCGAATTGCCCCTTGGCGCGCGTGTCCAGGGCGTAGGAGGTCGGTAGCTTCAGCTTTTGCGGATCCACCTGGACATTGTCGACGCGGAATTCGAAGTGCAGGTGCGGCCCGGTGGCCAGGCCGGTGGAGCCGACGTAGGCGACGACCTGGCCCTGGCTGACATGGGCGCCGCGCCTGATGCCCTTGCCGTAGCGGGACAGGTGGCCGTAGGCGGTACTGTAGGCACCTTGATGCTTGAGCACGAGCAGGTTGCCGTAGCCGCCCTGCCTGCCCACGAATTCGACGCGAGCATCGGCGATGGAGCGGACCGGCGCGCCCGTCGGCGCGGCGTAGTCCACGCCCTTGTGGGCGCGCCAGAGATTCAGGATCGGATGGAAGCGGGCGCCGCTGAAGCCCGAGGAGATGCGGCTGAAGGGCATGGGGGATTTCAGGAAGGCGCGCCTCAGACTTTGTCCTTCCGGGGTGAAATAGCCCTCATGGCCTTGTGCGTCCTTGAAATACAAGGCCTGGTGCGCCTTGCCCTGATTGACGAACTCGGCGGCCAGCAGTCGCCCGGTCTTCACCAGTTGGCCATCCAGGTAGTACGCGTCGTAGACCACGGAGAAGTGGTCGCCGCGGCGCAGATCTTTGTGGAAGTTGATGTCACCGGAGAGGGCTTCCGCCATTTCCGAGGCGATGCGATCGGGCACGTCGGCGGCATCGGTCGCGCCGAACAAGGAGCCATCGATTTCACCGGATCGCATGATCTGCCGGGATTCCAGCACCACGGGTTGTTCTCTGGCCTGGAATACGCCGCCGGCACGGGTGATCGTGACCAGTTTCTCGTCGGCAACCAGGTAACGCAGCAGCAGCAACTGGCCGCCGGAAGTGACTCGCGCCAGCACGCTACGTCCGGGTATCAGGCGGCCCAGGGCTTTGCTTCCCCGCGCGGCGCCCAGCACTCGGCGGGCTTCCTCGCTGTCGATGCCGAGTCGGGCGAGCAAACTGGGCAGGGTGTCGCCGCGGCCGATGCGTTCTTCACGCCAGAAATCGAAGCTGCCGCTGTCGGTGGCCTGGGCCTGGGGCAGATCGACGCTCTCCACCACGGTATGTAATGTGAGATTCTCGGTGCGGGTGTCCGGGGCGATGCCGAAAGCTGCGACCACGCCCAGAAAAGGCAGCAGGGCCAGAGCAACGAGTAGCTGCTTGCGCGTGAAGTTACGGTTCATTGACGATCCAGATGCGGCAATAACGGGGGGCAGGTTAACAGGAATGTTTTATCTGGTAAAGCGTTGATTTGCCATGAAAATTCGCTAACTCTGCCGCAGGGAAAACTGCGCCTGGCAGCGGCGGAGCGGTGTACGGCGGCAGCCGCCGCAGGGGGGTGTGGGCGGGGGCGTTGCCTGCGCGGATGCCCGCCACATGCATTCATTTGCGGATTCACCTACCATGGCGGCCTCACTACCCCGACACGATCCGTGACCCACCAATCCATCCCGGTCGATTCCATCGCCAAGAACACCCATGACGCACCCGGTGCGGGGGACCGACTCCCCGTGATCGAGGTGCTGGCCGAGATCGCCAGCAGCATGAGTTCGGGCGCCAATACGGATCAGATGTTGCTGCGCTTCCTGGAAATCATGGTGAGGATTTCTCGCGCCAAGGCCGGTGCGGTGCGCGTGCTGACCGCGGATGGCGAACACCTGCGCATGATCGGTTCCATCGGCCTCTCCCCGATGTTGCAGGACAAGGAGCGCTACGTGCCGCTCGAATGCGGCATCTGCGGACAGGCCACGCTAACCCATTCGACCCAGTTCGACAGCGTTCTTCAGGTGTGCCAGAAGCAGGTTCGGCATATCTATACCTCGCTGCAATGCAACACGGTCTACGCGGTGCCGCTACGCCACAAGGGCAAGGTGCTGGGGATCTACAACCTGTTCATGGAAGAGCCGCAACCCCTGTCCGAGGATATCCGCTATCTGTTCAACTCCATCAGTGAGCACCTCGGCATGGCGCTCGAGAACGCCCGCCTGACGAGCGAGAACATCCGCATCTCGCTGATGAACGAGCGCACCATGCTGGCCAACCAGATTCACGACTCGCTGGCGCAGACCCTGGCCTATGCCAAGATGCGGCTGACGGTGCTGAGTGAAGCCATGGGGGGCAATGATCAGGAACGCGCCGGTCGCTACCTGGGCGATGTCGAGGAAGCGGTGGATCTGGCCTACTCGGAGTTGCGCAACCTGATCACCCAGTTTCGCGACCGTATCGATCCGCGCGGACTGGTGCCGGCCTTGCAGGAAATGGTCGAGGGCTTTCGCAAGAAAGCCAACGCCGACGTGGATTTTCTCAATGTGGCGCAGGACGTGGTGCTCACGCCGGAGGAGGAGATTCAGGTGTTTCACATCATCCAGGAGGCGCTCTACAACGTCTGCAAGCATGCCCGCGCGCGCCACGTGGTCGTCACCCTGGACCTGCATGAGGACGAGTACGTGGTGAACGTGGCCGACGATGGCGTCGGTCTGAGCAGCGGCGGGCCTTCCGACATGGGCAAGAGTTTTGGCCTGACCATCATGCGCGAGCGCGCCGCCAAGCTCAACGGCAACCTGTCCATCGAAAGCCGCGCTGCTGGCGGCACCATCGTGCGCCTGACCTTCCCTTCGCACCACGGTATCCGGGAGCAGGCATGAGTTCGCCAGACAACAACGGGACCCCGTTGCGCATTGTCCTGGTCGATGACCATACACTGTTTCGCAAAGGCCTCGCGGAGTTGCTGGAACGCGAGGGTGCGATCCATGTGGCTGCCATCACCGGCCAACCGGCAGAAGTCGCGGCCATGCTGAAGCGCCATACGCCGGATGTGCTGCTCCTCGATCTCAATATCGGTGGCACCGATGGCATAGGCGTCATGCAGGCCTTGCGCGGCGAAGGGTTCGATCTGCCCGTGCTGATCCTCACCGTGAGTGAGGCCGAAGAGGATCTGGCCCGCGCCCTGCGCAGCGGCGCGAACGGCTATCTGCTCAAGAGCATGGAACCCGATGAAGTGGTCGATGCCATCGTCCGGTCGGCACGCGGGGAGACCGTGGTCGCGCCCGGTATGACCGCCAAGTTGGTGCGCATGCTGGATGCTCGAAACACGCCTTCCCTGCTCGACAGCCTGACGCAGCGCGAGCAGGAAATCCTCTCGCACCTGGCGCGCGGAGAGAGCAACAAGGCCATTGCGCGCGAACTCGACATCAGCTACGACACCGTCAAGCTGCATGTGCGCCATGTGTTGGCCAAACTCAATCTGTCCTCGCGAGTCGAAGCCGCGGTGTTCGCGGTGGAAAACCGGTTCCTGCGTGCCGGTGGGGAAAAACGCTAAGCGCTCTGGGCGAGTCGCGCCCCCTCCGGTATAGTCTCGACCGCCACCTGTTCCGTGGGACATCGAAAGGTAGAGCTTTTTTCAGGGCACCGGCTTTCGCCTTTGGATTTTTCCGGAGTGATATGCAGACAGTCAGAAATGGTTCGCGCATGCCGGTCTGGATTCGCCAGAATCTGGGGAGGGAGGCTGCGTTTCCCCTTACCGCGCGCGCGCTCCATGGGCGCAACCTGCATTCGGTGTGTGAAGCGGCGCGTTGCCCGAACCGCGGTGAGTGCTGGAGCCGGGGAACCGCCACCTTCATGTTGCTGGGCGATGTCTGTACCCGCGCCTGCGCTTTCTGCTCGATCACCACCGGCAAACCGACCTGGCAGGATGCGGGCGAGGCGCTTCGGGTGGCGCAAGCCGCCGTGGAAATGGGACTGGCCTACGTGGTGCTGACTTCGGTGAATCGCGACGATCTGGCCGACGGCGGTGCCAGCGCGTTCGCCGAATCGCTGCATGCGTTGCGAACCCTGCGTCCCGAGATGGGGGTGGAGTTCCTCACGCCGGACTTTCGCGGGGTGCAGGCCGAGGCAGCCGAGTCGTTCGCGGCCACGCTTTCCTGCCTGCCGGGGCGCCGCGACCTGGTTTGGGGCCACAACATCGAAACCGTGCCGCGCCTGTATCGAGAGGCGCGCCGTGGCGCAAAGTACGAACGCTCGCTGCGACTCCTGGAGATCGCGTCCCGACTCGACGCTGTCGAGGCCAAGTCCGCCTTGATGCTGGGCCTGGGCGAAACGCAGGAGGAGGTCGCCGCAGTGCTGCGCGATCTGCGTCTGGCCGGGGTGCGGCGCCTCTCGCTGGGACAATATCTGCGCCCGACACTGAACAACCTGCCGGTCGCGCGGTATCTGCATCCGGATGAATTCACCGCATACGAGGCCCTCGGCCGTGAACTCGGCTTTACCTGGATCAAGGCCGGCCCTCTGGTGCGCAGTTCCTACTTCGCGGAAGAAAACCAGCGAGTGGCGAGTCGCCAGTAACAACGGATCGCTTGCCACTCATCACTCATTACTCATACTCGATCACCATGCTGAAACTGACCCCGCTCAACGCCAAGCACCACGAAGCTCATGCCAAGCTGGTGGATTTTTCCGGCTGGGAAATGCCCATACACTACGGCTCCCAGATCGAGGAACACCACACCGTGCGCCGTGACGCGGGCATGTTCGACGTGTCCCACATGCTGGCGGTGGACATCAAGGGGGAGGGCGTGCGCGCCTTCCTGCGCCGACTGGTCGCCAACAACGTCGACAAGCTCCAGACCACCGGCCGTGCCCTCTATACGTGCATGTTGCACGAAGGCGGCGGCGTGATCGACGATCTGATCGTCTATTTCGTCTCCGAGTCCTGGTTCCGCCTGGTGGTTAACGCGGGCTGCGCCGACAAGGATCTGGCCTGGATGAGCGAACAGTGCGAAAAATTCGCACCCGGACTGGTCATCACGCCGCGCCGGGATCTGGCCATGGTTGCCGTCCAGGGACCGCAGGCCGCGACGAAACTGTGGGCGGCGATGCCTGGCACGCGGGAACTGGCAGAAGCGATGAAGCCCTTTCATGCCGTGGTGGTGGGGGAGATGTTCGTGGCCCGCACCGGCTACACGGGCGAAGACGGCTTCGAAATCATGGTGCCCAACAAGGCCGCCCCGTTTTTCTGGCAGGCATTGCTGGAAGCGGGGGTGCAGCCTTGCGGCTTGGGCGCACGCGACACGCTGCGACTGGAAGCGGGCATGAATCTCTATGGCCAGGACATGGACGAAGGGGTGACGCCCTTCGATGCAGGCCTCGCCTGGACCGTCGATCTCGCCAGCGAACGCGATTTCATCGGTCGTGATGCCTTGCTGCGCCTGCCGCGCAGTCGCCAGTTGGTGGGGCTGAAACTGCTCGGCCGCGGGGTGTTGCGTGCGCATCAGTCGGTATTCTCGGCGCAGGGCGAGGGTGAGATCACCAGCGGTGGTTTCTCGCCCACGCTCAACGGTTCCATCGCCCTGGCGCGGGTCCCGGTCGGCGTCCGGATCGGCGACACGGTAGAAGTCGATATTCGCGGCAAACTCTCACAGGCTGCCGTGGTGAAATACCCCTTTGTCAGAAACGGCAAGGCGCTTGTGGTAAGCGGCTAGGCGTTGGTCGCTGCTCGCCAGTTACTCAATACGGAGAAAGAAATGAGCATTCCCGCTGATCTGAAATATACCAAGTCCCACGAATGGGTCCGCCTGGAGGCCGATGGCAATGTGACCGTGGGCATCACCCATCATGCCCAGGAACTACTGGGCGACATGGTGTTCGTGGAAAATCCCACGGTCGGGCGCCAGTTGAGCGCGGGCGAAGAGTGTGCCGTGGTGGAATCGGTGAAGGCGGCCTCGGATGTGTATGCGCCGATCGCGGGTGAAGTCGTCTCCGCCAATGGCGACCTCGAGGGCGCGCCGGAATCGATCAATCAGGATCCCTATGCCGCCTGGATGTTCAAGGTCAAACCCGCCCAGGCGAGCGATCTCGACGCCCTGATGGATGCGGGGGCTTACACCGCCCACGTCGAGTCCGAAGCCCACTAATCTGGCGATTGGCTGGCAGCAAGTGGCGGGTAGCCGCGAGCGACTTGCCACTCACTACTAGCAACCCGCGATTCCATGCCCTTTATTCCTCATACCCAAGCCGATGTCGCCGCCATGCTCGAACGCATCGGCGCGCCGTCGTTGGACGCCCTGTTCGATGAGATTCCCGCCGAACTCGCCTGTGGCGAACTCGCGGGGGTGCCGCGGGCCCTTTCCGAAATGGCGGTGACCCGCCTGATGCAAGGCCGCGCAGCGCAGGATGGCTACTACAGCAGCTTCCTGGGCGCTGGGGCCTACGAGCACCATATTCCGGCCGCGGTCTGGCAGATCGTCACGCGTGGCGAGTTCTACTCGGCCTACACACCCTATCAGGCCGAGGCCAGCCAGGGCACGCTGCAAGTACTCTACGAATACCAGACCATGATGGCCAGCCTCACCGGACTGGATGTCTCCAACGCCTCGCTCTACGACGGCGCCTCCGCCTTGGCGGAAGCCGTGCTGATGGCCGTGCGCGCCAACAAGTCGGGCTCCCGCGTGGTGCTGATGCCTGCCACGGTACATCCGCGCTACCGCGCGGTGGTCGAAGCCACGGTGAAAAATCAGGGTATCGAACTGCTTGCCGTGCCTTACGATCCGGCCACCGGTGTGACCGACCTCGCGGCGCTGGAATCGTTGGGGGCCGCCGCCGCCCTGGTGATTCCGCAGCCCAATTTCTTTGGCGCGCTGGAACCGGTGGACACACTCTGCGACTGGGCGCATGCCCGAGCTACGCTGGCGATCGCCGTGGTCAACCCGCTTGCTCTGGCCCTGCTCAAGCCGCCGGGACTCTGGGGAGCGAAAGGCTGCGACATTTGCGTCGGGGAGGGTCAGCCCTTGGGCGTGCCGCTGTCTTCCGGCGGCCCCTATTTCGGCTTCATGACCGCGCGCCAGGCTTTGGTAAGGCAGATGCCCGGACGCATCGTCGGGGGCACCGTCGATCTCGATGGCCGGCCCGGTTATGCGCTCACCTTGCAGGCGCGGGAACAACATATCCGCCGCTCCAAGGCCACTTCCAACATCTGCACCAATCAGGGCCTGCTGGTCACTGCCGCCACCATCCACATGGCGCTGTTGGGGCCGGAAGGTTTGAAGAACGTGGCCCTGGCTTCGCACGCCAACACCCGCGCCCTGGTCGATAAGCTCGTGTCGCTGGCCGGCGTCCTGCGGGTATTCGCCGGGCCGTTCTTCCATGAAGCGGTCATCCGCGTGAACACCCCGGTGGCGGAGGTGCTGCGCGCCCTGCGCGCCCAGGGTATCCTCGGAGGTTATGCGTTGGGCGGCGACTATCCTGAACTCGCCGATTGCATTCTGGTGTGCGCCACCGAGACCAAAACCGAGGACGATCTCGATGCGTACCGCCAGCAACTGGAACGCATCCTCGGTCGGCGTCATGGTCGTGACCCCAGCGTTCCGCCCTGCGCCTACAAGTGATATTCGCTCACCCCGGCCCCTCTCTCGGGAGAGGCGCGTTTCGAGAGTCGCAAGCCGCGACTGTTACCTTAATGGAGACTTCGACATGGCAACCGTAACCTTGGGCGGCGAACCGATCGCTATCGGCGGCAACTTCCCCCGTCCCGGCGATTCCGCGCATTCCTTCATGTTGGTCGACAAGGAGCTCAAAGACGTTTCCCTGTCTTCGTTCTGGGGCCGGCGCAAGATACTCAACATCGTCCCCAGTCTCGACACGCCGGTCTGCCAGGCTTCCGCGCGCAGGTTCAACGAAGCCGTCAGCGGCATCCCCAACACCATCGTGCTGGTGATCTCGGCCGATCTGCCCTTCGCCCAGAATCGTTTCTGCGGCACCGAGGGGCTGAAGAATGTGGTCACCCTGTCGACCATGCGCGGCCGTGATTTCAACAAGGATTATGGCGTCATGATCATGGACCCGCCGCTATCGGGGCTCACCGCCCGCGCCGTGATCATCCTGGATGAAAACGATCGAGTGGTCTACTCGGAACTCGTCCCGGAGATCAAGCAGGAACCCAATTACGAAGCCGCCCTTGCCGCCGCGCGCGGAGAACCGCTCTAAGACTCAGCGAGTCGCAAGCGGTGCGCCACGCGACCAGCGACTCGTTACACGCTACCTTCCATGCTCATCTTCGAACATACCCAACCTGGCCGTCGCGCCCACGCGCAGGCCCCCATCGACGCGCCGGGGGCCCCGGATCTGCCGGCGGAACTGTTGCGGCAGCTGCCGCCGCTGTTGCCGCAGGCCTCGGAACTCGACGTGGTGCGCCATTACACCCGGCTTTCCCAGAAGAACTTCAGCATCGACACCCAGTTCTACCCGCTCGGCTCCTGCACCATGAAATACAACCCGCGCGCCTGCAACACGTTGGCCATGCTGCCACAGCTGCTGGCGCGCCACCCGTTGGCGGACGCGGAGACCGGGCAGGGCTTTCTCGTTTGCCTGCACGAGTTGCAGGAGATGCTCAAGGAGATCACCGGCATGGCCGCGGTGAGCATGGCGCCCATGGCCGGCGCGCATGGCGAGTTCGCCGGGGTGGCGATGATCCGCGCCTACCACGATGCGCGTGGCGACTCGGCCCGGCGTGAAATCATCGTTCCCGATGCTGCGCACGGCACCAATCCCGCCACCGCCAGCATGTGTGGCTACACGGTCCGGGAAATTCCCACCGATCGCCAGGGCAATGTCGACCTGAACGCACTCAAGGCCAGTGTCGGCCCGCACACGGCGGGACTCATGCTCACCAACCCGTCCACCCTGGGTGTGTTCGAGAAAAGCATTGTCGCGATCCAGAAAATCGTCCACGAAGCCGGCGGCCTGAGTTATTACGACGGTGCCAATCTCAACGCCATTCTCGGGCGGGTACGGCCAGGCGACATGGGCTTCGATGTCATACACATGAATCTGCACAAGACGTTCTCCACCCCGCATGGGGGCGGCGGCCCGGGAGCCGGACCGGTGGGCGTGTCGGAGCGCTTGCGGCCTTTCCTGCCGATTCCCTACGTGCTGGAAGATCGCGGTGCGTATCGCTGGGCGGAGGAGGACGACTGTCCCCGGTCCATAGGTCGGATGTCCGCGTTCGGCGGCAACATGGGCGTGCTCCTGCGCGCCTGGGTGTATGCGCGCATGCTGGGCGGGAGGGGGATGCGGCGAGTGGCCGAATTCGCCACGCTCAACGCCAACTACCTGGCCGCGGAGTTGCGGCGATCCGGCTTCGACCTGGCTTTCCCGGAGCGCCGCGCCAGCCACGAATTCATCGTCACCCTGAAGAAGCTCAAGGATGCCACTGGGGTTTCCGCCATGGACTTCGCCAAGCGACTGCTCGATTACGGCTTCCACGCCCCCACTACCTACTTCCCCATGCTCGTGCCCGAATGCCTGCTGATCGAACCCAGCGAGACGGAAAGCCGGGAAACCCTGGATGCCTTCGTCGCGGCGATGGTCCAGGTACTGGAAGAAGCACGGATGCAGCCGGAAATGGTGAAAGGCGCGCCCCACACACTCCCCGTGCGCCGCCTGGATGATGTCAAGGCCGCTCGCGAACTCAACCTGACCTGGAAGCCCGGTTGAGCGCCGAAGAAAAGTTGGCGGCGGAGAGTCCGTCCAAGGAAAGCCCACACAAGGGCAAGACCGGACTGAAACGCGTCTGGAATGCCTTCTTCTACTCCCTGGAGGGCTTTCGCGCTGCCTGGAAGCACGAGGATGCCTTTCGCCAGGAAACGTTGCTGGCCCTGGTCCTCATCCCTGTGGCGCTGCTGCTCGAACACGGCAGCCTGGGGCGTGCCATGATGATCGCCAGCCTGTTACTGGTGCTGATCGTCGAACTCATCAACTCCGCCATCGAAGCCACGGTCGACCGCATCTCTCTGGAGAATCATCGCCTCGCCAAGCGTGCCAAGGACATAGGCAGTGCCGCCGTGCTCATCGCCCTGGTCAACGTGCTGGTGGTGTGGGGGCTGGTCCTGCTCTGAGGGGCACCGGCCCCAACGCCGGCCGGGAGGTCGACGCCGCGACGGGATTATCCTTGAATCCTCAGTTGAACACGCCCGAGTGTGCGTCTGGCGAGTTGTCTGGCAAGGGCGCGGAGTCGTAGCGCTTGAGCGCGTACGAATCCGGCCTACCCCTTGCGGGTGCGCGACGACGCGCATGGTCGCTCCCTGCAA
>CAILNT010000117.1 GCA_903835655.1 uncultured Pseudomonadota bacterium
TCCGCTCCGGCAGAGAGGCCGAGGCGAGTTGCGATCTGGCCTGGTCGACCAGCGTGGCGTCCATCGGCAGCGTCATCTCGATCGGCGGTTCGGACAGGGCCGCGTGCAGGTGGTAGGTCAGGTCTTTCCAGGTTGCCTCGCGGATTGTGTGTTGGCGACAGATCGTTCTTGTGTATCACCCGCCCAATCGGCTGTAAACGTATATGGTTACAATATTTTCACCATCAGGAGAAAATGGCCATGCTTGAAAAATTCTTGGTTCCGGGAAGTGTCATCCACGGAATGAAAGCATTAACTTCAACGGTTCGCGGTGAAGCATTACATGAGGTACATATTGGAGTACAGGATGTTGCAGTCGAAGTCGATTACACAGTGACGACGACGACAAGGCAAAGTATCTGGCATGGCTTACGGCATAAGACGATCGAAAATAAGACCGAACACAAGGCGACCTGGTACTTCAGGCTTCTGCCCTATGTGCAGGGCTCGATCAATTATACTGAAATGCAGGGACGTGATGTGCTGAGCGGGTGGTTTTCTGGCTGCATCATGGCCAAGTATTATAACGAGGGAACTTGCCGCGTATGCCATGTATCCACGGGAGCGCCGAACGATTGTAAGGATGCATGGAATGTCATTAAGAGCGGACAGGGCATGCATAATGTAAGCGAATTCAGGCCGTTTGACAAAAACGACCCTGTCATACTGGCAAATCTTACCTTGGGACTGATAACCGGGAACGGTATATTTTATACTATCTGGGTTAATAGGGCGCCCAATGATCCGGACTTGGCAATCATCGTGGCAGTTATGAAAAGGGAAACCGGGTATGGCATGGACCATTAGTCTGGTTCCGCAATGGGCATGTATTTCCGGATTTATTATTCAGCCCGCGCAGGGGGGGAAGCGTAGCGCCTTCCGCCGAATTCCGTCGCTAACGCGGCATCGGGTGTTTCAGCACCTCAAAGATTGGACAAATTTACTCCAATCTGTCCTGTACTGTAAACGCAGTCATGTCATGACTTTGCTGAAATCATGTTTTCACTGAATTGTCCAATGAGGTCAATATGCCAGGTCCCATAGGAACGGATAGCAACAGCCCAACCCCGGATAAGGGCACGTTGCAAGTTGCGCGTAATCCCGCGCCCGTCCCGTTGGGAAGCGCACCTTCCACTGCAAAGGAGGTGCTGAACTTGACCAAGGAAGAGAAGTTATTGGCTGCGGTGATCTATGGGGAAGGGTCGACTGCGAATATGTTCGAGGAGATGGCCGGCATAGCGGCCGTGTTGATCCGTCAGGCCAAGGCACGTGGTCAGGCAGTTGCAGGGTTTCTCGGCAGCGAGGAGGCCAAGACTTTTTCCTTTGTCCTGAAGGATGGCAATCCACGCTACAACGCATTGATCAAAGCATCCGAAGTGGACATTGCGGCGGATGCCGGAATGAAGGCTGCCGTCAAATCTGCTCGCCATGCCATGTCGGACAAACAGGACTATTCCGGGGGAGGGTTCTTCTGGGATGGACTTGATCTCAAGACCAACTATACCAAGCACCCCAAAGTCCTCAAGGGTATCCGCTTCACGAAAAAAGAGCAGGACATCTATTCAGTCGGTGACCACAAGATCTCCGAGGTAATAAAATACTGGATGAAGTTGGACAAGGAGGGAAAGCAGATTCAGGGTAGTGAGCGCGGGCGCTATGATTGCACTTATGAATCGACTGCGGCTTACGGCGGAACGGTATTCTGGTGTTATACACCTGAATTCCTGAAGGCTACGGGTAACAAGGAATACAAGTGACCTTGCGCTGGCTTATGTGTGCTTACACATTGTTCGGTTTCTGCGCATGGGCGGATAGTGATGTTCCGCCGGACGTATTGCGGCAATGGATTGATGGCGTAAGCATCAAGGGAGCGCGGCGGGTCGACACCCAGCCGATCCAGGCCTCAGTCAACCCGATTTACCTCAAGGAGGGAGATGCCGAACCTATCGATTATCGCTTTACCGTAGAAGGTAATGGGGACGCTGCCAAATTGTTGGGTGGATTCGCGTATATGGATCATCCGGCTCCCGGCCTGCGCTGGGGCGGAGTGGTTCTGCAAATGGACGGTCTGGGGCGCCGATGGCGGACTAATGCCGGTGAATGGGCCTGGAACGACATGTCCGCCTACCGTATCAATATTGGAAACAAGAATGGCATTTGTGTCGAGAGTGCATACTCCGGACTGGGGCATAGCGGCAGAATGCAGTATGTACGGGCAGTTGTCGTGTTGTTGCCGGATCGGAAGAATGAATTGTTTTACGCCAGCGGTTATCTCCTGGGGTGCGGTTCCCTGTTTTCCTTCAAGGATCACGCGGCCTTGGGTTACCTCGATATCAGTTCTGGTGACGATACTCGTGGCGCCTACAAGGCAAGTCTGATCGAGGCGATTGCCGGCCGGAGGAAAACGGTAATACGCACTTTTCAGCTGAGGGCGGTGGCGCATGAGAATGGCAGCGTTCGTATCGTTGCGCATGAAATAGCAACAGGCAGGAGGAACGGTTCTCTTGTAAAATGAAGACGTCTGGTGTGAAAGATCAGTTTGGTAGCCTGCGTAGGTTGGGCCGAGCATGGCGAAGCCCAACATTTTCCAACACCTTGCGACCTGTCCCAACAAATGCAAAATGTGCCAACGTCCGAATTCTACAACGGGTGTTGTGCTTCCTTTCGTCAGCCCAACCTACGTCCTAGCCCTCGTTTCGGGGTGAATGAGCGATGCTCTACCGTCGTGCCCATGTGCCTGGTTCCACCTATTTCTTCACGGTCAATCTGGTCGATCGGCGGCGTCGCTTGTTGGTTGAATACGTGGACATTTTGCGCGGAGTGATGCGCCGTGTGCGGGAAGGTCACCCCTTTGCCATCGATGCCATCGTGATCCTGCCCGACCACCTCCACGCCTTGTGGACCTTGCCCGACGGGGATGTGGATTATGCCGGCCGCTGGTCTCTGATCAAGGCGGGGGTTTCTCGCCGCCTGCCGCCAGGTGAGCGGATCAATGCCAGCCGTGTTGCCAAGCGAGAGCGGGGTATCTGGCAGCGACGTTATTGGGAACATTTGATTCGGGACGATGACGATTTTGCGCGGCACGTGGACTACATTCATTGGAATCCCTGCAAGCATGGTCACGTATCTCGCCCGGTGGAATGGCCGTATTCTTCGTTTCACCGCTACGTCACGGACGGAATTTTGGCACTGGATTGGGGTGAGAATGAGATCGTTGAGGGATGTTATGGCGAACGCGAAAACTTGTAGGTTGGTCTGAGCATGGCGAAGCCCAACAAATGGCGTTTGCCGTGGACTGTTGGGCATGTCAGCTCAACCTACTGCCTTGCAAAATAATCTGGCAACGAGAACTGCGATGACATTGGATACCAGTCAGCCCCTTACCATCAGCGACGCCATGAAGCTCGCCACCGAGCTTCACCACGCCGGTGATTTCGAAAGTGCCTACAAGATTTACGAGCGCGTCCTGGAAGTCCAGCCCGAGCATCCCGATGCAATCCATTTCATGGCCATCATGGCGCACCAGCAAGGGCAGCAGGAGGATGCGGTCCGGCTGATGACGCGCTCCATCGAGCTGGTGCCGGACAATGCCGGCTTCCACAGCAACCTGGGTAATCTGATGTTCGCTTGCGAGCGCTTCGAGGAGGCGGAGCAAGCCTATCGGCGCGCGATCGAACTGGACCCGGAGCGGCCGGATGTCCTGAACAACTACGCCGTGCTGTGCAAGGGCATCCAGCGCTATCCGGATTCGGAGCAACTGTTTCTGAGGGCGATCGCGCTGGCGCCGGGCTTCTCCGAGGCGCATAACAACCTCGCCCACCTGTACATGCGGCAGGGGCGCATCAACGAGTCGGTGGCGCAAGCCTGCGAGGCGTTGATCTGCGAACCAGGTGGCGAACGCGCGCGCGAAATTCTCGGGATTGCCTACTGTTTGCTCAAACGTTTCGATGAGGCCGCGCAAGTGTACCGGGAATGGCTGGAAGAGGAGCCGGGCAATCCGCGCGCGCTGCATTACCTCGCGGCCTGCACCGGACAGGATGTGCCCGCGCGCGCCTCCGACGCCTATGTGCAGCAGGTCTTCGACATTTTCTCGGAGAGCTTCGATGCCAAACTGGCCAGGCTGGAATACCGCGCCCCCGCCCTGGTTGGCCAGGCGGTTGCGACTTGCCTGGGAGAGGGTTCGGGTGGGTTGGACGTGTTCGATGTCGGGTGCGGTACCGGTCTGTGCGGCCCCTACCTGAAGCCCTACGCCAAGACTCTGGTCGGCGTCGATCTTTCGAGTGGCATGCTTGCCAAGGCGCGGGAGCGGGGCCTGTACGACGAACTGCACCAGGCTGAGTTGACTGCCTTTCTGCATGCGCATCCGGATGCTTCCGATCTTGTCGTGTCGGCGGACACGCTGGTTTATTTCGGCGCACTGGACGAGGTGCTGCGCAATGCGGCGATCACTTTGCGCCGGGGCGGCCACCTTTGCTTTACCGTCGAGGCGATACGGGAAGATCAGGCGGGGGATTTCCTGCTGCAACACAACGGCCGCTATGCCCATGCCGAACGCTACTTGCGGGCTGCCCTGGAGCGCGCCGGACTGGGGGTGGTCTCGATCGAGCCTGAGGCACTGCGCTACGAGGGCGGCGACAAGGTCGCGGGCTGGTTGGTTCTGTCGCGAAAGGCGGCTTGAGGGCGTCCAGGGGGCATACCTTCGGGTTGGCTGTGTTGGGTGAGGAGGGCATATTCCGCACGGCTATGAACGGTTACCGAAGGCTGACGAATCAGGCAACCGACCCTGTGGAAATGCGATAGGCTAAGAACAATGATCGCCGGGTTTGGAGTCTAGTCATGGCACGCTTTATCGAAATCACAACCAAGCTGGGGCCGGGCGTATTTGACGTGCAACGGCTCTCGGGGCAGGAAGTGCTCTCCCGCCTGTTCGAGTACCAGGTGACGCTGATCTCCGAGCGCCCCGATATCCAGCCGCAACGATTGCTGGGCACCAACGCCACCGTCAGGATCGAGATGCCGGCCGGGCAGGAGCCGCGCTATGTCAATGGCTACATCGCCCGTTTCGGCATCCAGGGTGAAGTCACCACGCCGGCATACAAGACCGGCCGGGGTTTCCGCTACCTGGCGGTGCTGCGCCCCTGGTTGTGGTTCCTGACACGCACTTCCACATGCCAGATATTCCTGAAAAAGAAAGTGCCGGATATCGTGGGCGAAGTGTTCGCGCGTCACGGTTCGCTGGAGTGGTCGGAAAAGCGCTTGCAAAGTACGGCCTATGCCACCAACGAAAACTGCGTGCAGTATCGCGAGACTGACTTCAACTTCGTGAGCCGCCTGCTGGAGCGTGAAGGGATCTACTACGCCTTCGAGCACAGCAATGGCAAGCATCAGATGGTATGGTTCGACGACCCGAGCGCGCACAAGCCGAAACAGGGGTATGCCCGCCTGGCCTACCAGAAGATCGCCGCCGCCTCATCCAACGAATCCGAGACCATCACCGACTGGGACGCCAGTGTCGAAGTCCAGTCGGGCCGATATGCGCTGGACGATTACAATTTTTTGACGCCCAAGGTCGATCTGGTCAACGCGCACGAGATATCCCGTCCGCACGATCTGTCCGCTTTCGAAATGTTCGATTATCACGGCGATTACCAGAAGCCGGTCGAAGGTGCTTTCTACAGCAAGCTGCGCATCGAGGAGTTGCAATGCCGCTACGAGATGGCGCGCGGGTCGGGTACGGTCCGTGGCATCGAAGCCGGCCGCACCTTCAAACTGAGCGACCATCCCGTTGACGCCATCAATCAGGAGTACCTGGTCGTCACGAGCGACATCGAGGCGATCGATAACGGGGTTTCATCGGGGGTGGGTGGGGGGGCGGAGTTCCACTGCCACTTCTCCGTGATACCGAAAACTACGCAATTCCGGCCGGCGAGGACTACGCCCGGCGCCATCGTGCAAGGCCCGCAAACGGCGGTGGTGGTGGGGCCGGCGGGGGAGGAAATCCACACCGATGAACATGGCCGGGTGAAGGTCCGGTTCCATTGGGATCGCTACAGCAAATCGGATGAGAACAGTTCCTGCTGGGTACGCGTATCGCAGCCCTGGGCCGGTAAGGGCTGGGGCATGATCGCGCTGCCGCGCATAGGCCAGGAAGTCATCGTCGAGTTTCTCGAGGGCGATCCGGATTGCCCGATCATCACCGGCCGGGTCCACAACGCGGACCAGAAGCCACCCTATGAACTGCCCGCCAACGCGACCCGCACCGGCATCATCACGCACTCGTCCAAGGGCGGGGGCAAGGACAACTTCAACGAACTGCGCTTCGAGGACAAGAAAGGCTCGGAGCAGGTCTTCGTGCATGCGGAGAAAGACCTGGAATACCGTGCCAAGCACGACCGCATCGAGTGGATCGGCAACGAGGCCCACTTCATCGTCAAGAAGGGTGTGCTGGAGCAGTTCGATGCCGACTACAACCTGACCTTGAAGGGAGACCACAACGAGAAACTCGACGGCACCCTGTCCTTCAAGATCGGCATGGACATGCAGGTCAAGTCGGGGATGAAAGCCGCCATCGACGCCGGCCAGGAAATCCACCTCAAGGCGGGGATGAACGTAGTCATCGAGGCCGGCGCCGCCTTGACCCTCAAGGTGGGCGGTAATTTCATCAACATCGGCCCAGCGGGGGTGTTCATCAAGGGTACGATGGTCATGATCAACTCGGGTGGCGCCGCTGGCAGCGGCTCGGGCGCGTCCCCCATCGCCCCCAAAGCCCCGCGCGAGGCGGACAAGGGCCAGGGCGGGGAAACCGGCGCGGCCCCGCCCGCCTCGCAGCCACCCAAGCCCAAGAGCTTCAGCCCACAGGCGGTGGCGTTTCAGGAAGCGGCAGCGAGCGGAGTGCCGTTCTGCGCCCAATGCGCGGCAGCAGCGGCGGCGGCAGCCGGGAACTAGGCTTGCGTGCCATGCGGATTTCAAGGGTGCAGTCTGAAAATTTCGGCTGTGTCGAGGTGGTTCCATCGGCGCCCAGTCCCACGCCAATTACTGCCGGATTCCGGCTCACGCCGGAGAAGCTCGCACGCATTACACAGTTGCGTTTCTACGACCGTCTGGATCAGTTCATCCGTACCCTGTGCCTGAAACAGGGGCTGCTGGACTGGCTTGCACGCAACGATGCGGCTCGCCCTATCTGGGACCCGGTTTGGCCCAGCGTCCGCAGTCTAAGTGAGCACGACTGCGCTCTGGCGCTGGTCCTGCTTGCGGTTTGTGCATGCGAGGGCGTCTCCTTGCCGCCAGCCGATCGCTTGATTGCCCAACTACCCCATCAGGAAGTGGACATCAAGCGCTTCCTGATAGAGCGTGGCTACTTCCATTTTTCCGATTTCGAGTTCGTGGGAGTGTCCGTCCTGCGCACCCCCGCGGCGGCGTAGACGATGACTCTGGCTAGCCTATTCTCGCGCGCCGCTTCACCTGCCGGTGTGGCCGTCTGCAAGCACCCCTGCAAGGCAGCCAAGGCAGCCGACGACCAGCTTTCAGTCGCGGTGCAAAAGCGGATCGAGTCCATCACCGGGCGACCAGAACCGGCAAACGGGAAACTGGCCACCGACGATGCACCCAGTCTGGTCTCGGCTGATTCGAGCGCATGCGACAAGAAGGCGCGAACGCTGGGGTCGACGCTGCGGCGCTTCAATCGCTATCGGGATGCCTTGCCCTATGCCCGCGCTGCCGATGACATGAACAAGCTGGGAGATCAGCCCGGCAGTACGCCGACCAAGGCGCAGTGTCTGACCAGGCTACCGGACAAGGGGGAGGCGCTATGCGCCGCACTCGGGCTCAAGCGTGGCACGATTACTGACAGGGGTTTGAGCGACGACGAGACTGGCTTCCGCGCTGCAATGTATCGGGACGATACCACCGGGAAGCTGATTCTGGTGGCCCGGGACACCGAACCCACCTCCCTGTTATCTCTCGCCCCTATGGAGCCATTTGGATCGCGGGCTAATGGAGCCACGGGAATCGCGGCTTAATGGAGCCACTGAAATCGCGGGCTAATGGAGCCAGGTAGAAAGCAGGTTTAGCGGGTTTCGGACTTCCGA
>CAILNT010000118.1 GCA_903835655.1 uncultured Pseudomonadota bacterium
AATTTCGATCGTGGTGTTGGATAATGCCTCTGTCCACCATGCCATCCCTCAGGAAACACGTGACCATTGGTTGCTCGCTCATCGCCTGGTCCTCTTCTTCCTGCCGCCCTATTCGCCAGAATTGAATCTCATCGAGATCGTCTGGAGGCATGCCAAGTACCACTGGCGTCGCTTCGCCACCTGGTCGGCTGATCAGTTGAAGACCGAAGTGCATGCCTTGCTCGATGGGTTTGGCTCAAAATACAAAATCAGTTTCGCATGATTACTTTGTGTACAACACACACACTTCAAACATAAATAATTCACATATTGTCAAATCCATACACTCCTGTAACGTATGTTTCTGGAAGAATTATTTTCGAGAGGCTTAGCTGAAATGAAGCTTAGATATCTGACCTACCATCAGACTGCGGATGCTCCCGTGGTGTCAGATGTGCATGTCATCCCACAGCCTCAATTTGAAATGCAAATTGACTGGTTATGTAACTGTGGTATCCCGGTCCTAGATGCTCACGCACTGGCAAAACAGGAATTCGGACAGCCTTATGTTGTTGGACTTACGTTCGATGATGGGTGTGAGAGCGACCTACTCAATGCTCGCTATCTCAAGAGTCGGGGCCTCAACGGCATATTTTTTGTGTCCACGGCCAGAATTGATATGCCAGGTTATCTGGCACGCGCTCAGATTTTAGAAATGCGCGATATGGGCATGCTGATCGGTTCGCATTCACACGAGCATCGAGCACTGAATTTGATGCCGCTTGATGAAGCCCGAAAACAAATGGCGCTGTCCAAACAGATCCTGGAGGAACTCCTTGGGCAGACGGTCGATCACATTGCTTTTCCCGGTGGTGGCCACAATGGTGATGTTGTGATGGGTGCCCACGAAGTCGGATTTCGCTACGTCTTCACTACCATCTGGGGTGCCAATCATATCAAGGGAACTACTTCTGCGGTCTTGTACCGAGACACGGTCGTACGAGGCATGTCGCTTGAGCGATTCAAGGACATAGTCCTGGGCCGTAACGAGTTGATGCGCCGCTCTAAGTATTGGTGCAAGCAAGCTGCACACGGTCTATTACCCAGGGCAGCTTATAGTGCGCTTCGTAGGCGATTCATCGATGGCTGAAAATTCAACCATCGACGCTTCGTCCGTTAAAGGTGTGCGCTTGTTCTACGCAGTAGGTGACTACTTCCCGCCCTGGCGTCTGGATGTGGACGAGCTTTTTTCCAGACAGTTGGCCGCGATGGGTCTGGAATTGACTTGGGCCACTCGCCGTAAGGACGCTGGTCCATGCCGGACAGAACAATACAATGGGCGGCCTGTGTGGCTCCCCTGGCGAGTGGGCGTGGGCGGAAGCGTCAGCAAGGCCCTGAATAAAATACTGCAATACGCTTGTGAGATCGTGTTCTTTTTTCGCCTCTTGCTTGGCCCCAAGTTTGATATTGTCCAGGCACGCGACAGACGTTATTTTTTTGCATTTCTTCTCATTTTGGTTGCGAGGTTGCGTAGCTGGCGGTTTGTATATTGGTTATCGTATCCGTTTCCAGAATCCACCAGGGAAGTTGCCTTAGCCCGTAGTGGCCTTTCGAGCCGCCTTCTCTTGTTAGTGCATTGGGTCGAATGGCACTATGTATATCGCTTTCTCATGCGGTCCGCAGATCATGTATTTGTTCAAAGTGAACAGATGCGTCGAGATGTAGCTGCATGTGGAATTGCCGAAAATAAAATGACACCGGTACCCATGGGAGTGCCACCAGAATTACTGAATTGGAGCAAGAATCACCCTGACATAGGTGTAATTCCGGGCCGTGTGGTATATGTTGGCACTCTTGTAAAGGTACGCCGACTGGGAACTTTGATCGAGAGCTTCGCTTTGGTGTATCAAGAAATTCCGCATGCCCGATTCGTTGTCGTAGGTGACGGCATAAAGCCCGAGGAACGTCGTGAACTGGAAGAACTTGCAGGGCGGTTAGGCATCGGTGAAGTGGTCAACTTCACCGGGTTTGTACCGATGCATGAGGCCTGGAGTTGGGCCGCTAGTGCGGAGGTCTGTGTTTCACCGTTCTATCCGACTTTTGAGTTGCGTTCGACCTCGCCCACAAAATTGGTCGAGTACTTGGCGCTGGGCAAGCCCGTAGTAGTCAACGATCACCCAGAGCAGGCGGATGTCATTGCCAGTATAGGGGCGGGTATTTGCGTCCGATGGGGAGCGGAGAATTTTGCTAAAGCAATCGTTAAGCTGCTGGGGGAACCTGCACTGACGAGTGCCATGGGTAGTGTCGGACCTTCATGGGTGGCGGAATACCGCACTTATGATAGGATTGCTGAAATCGTCTTTAAACGCTATCTCAGCATTCTTAATCGCGCATGAGCACTGTATCTGATTTTTGTATCTCGGGAATATAGGATTACAGCATGAATACCCATGTTAATAACAGAACGCTCAGTACCCTACGAGGGTCATATGACAGATTTTCCACCCCAGACGGCCCTGCCACACTAGCTAACAATCTGTGTTACACGTCGCGAGACTATCGAGAGCTACGAAGATTTCAAAACACGAAATATCCTCACTCTGTTAATTACCATGTTTATATGATGGCACGGTTTAACACCCCTGCTGCCAAGATGACATATAGATGTATGGTACCGAGCGTTTGCCGCGCAAACTGAGATAATAATGATGAATGCTAAATTCCCTGTGTTTATCGTCGGCGCACAACGCTCGGGCACCACATTGTTGCGCCTTCTTTTGAATTCACATTCTATGATTGCAATTCCAGAAGAGGCACGTTTTTTAATGCCTCTACTTGAGCAGGATAAATTACTGCATGGCTTTCAAGGTGAGGATTTACATAATCTAGTCAACTACCTGAGAACATCGCAGGAGTTTCAACTCTGGAACTATGACAACAGCACATTCTTAAAGGAATTAGAACAATTAAAACAAATTAGTCTCGTGGATTTTATTGGAAAACTTTACTCTAGTTATGCACTTAGTGAAAGCAAGCAATACTGGGCAGATAAAAGTTTATTTTTTCGACGAATTGACATCCTTGCTAATATGTTTCCCCAAGGCTCCTTTATCAATATCGTGCGTGATGGGCGTGATGTTTTCGATAGTTGGCGCAAAATGGACACAGATAAGGATTGCGCGCCGGCCGCAGCCTTAGACTGGCGACTAAAATTGAGTCTAATCGAACGTGCATTTTCCCGCTTGCCAACCAACCGCACCCTAACCATTCGATTTGAGGATCTGTTGATTGATCCCGAGAGCGTGGCAAAATTGATATGCACATTTCTCGGTTTGAAATACGAGGAAAGCATGCTTTCTTTCCATGAGAACAGCAACCGATATGTAGGCGAACATCACTCGAAACTAATATTCAAGCCCATTGACTCGAGCAATCAATTCAAATGGCGCAACAATCTTACCCACTTGGAAAAGATTGCTTTTGATTTAGTTGCCGGCAAGCAACTAGATCAATACAATTATGGACGCAGCGGTGAGAAGTGCTCATTAGTTGATCGCATCTCCACGTTGTCCAGACTAATTAATGGTGGCGTAGGTCGTGCACGCGAGATTTTACGCGACGCCACCGAAAGACGTAGAGCACTACAGTCCGGCTCCGCGACCAGTTCAATCAAGATCGGTACTAGGCCCAGCGAACGCCAGTAACTTCTCGGTAAATTACGTCGATTAAGCATTGCGGACCTTATAACATGAAAATACTCCTAGCCAACAAATTCTTCTTCCGTAATGGTGGTTCGGAAGTCGTGATGTTCCAGGAGCGGGATCACTTGCTTGGAGCAAGGCATGAGGTTGTCTATTTTTCCATGCAGGACGAGCGCAACTTACCGAGTCCGACTTCGTCCTTCTTTGTCAGAGGGCAAGATTACCACGGAAGAGTAGGCAAATTTGGCAAACTGAAGTCAGCCTTCTCTTTGGTTCATTCTGCCGAGGCGGTTGAAAGGATATCTGCACTTATTCGCCAGACACGGCCGGATCTAGTGCATTGCCATAACATTTATCACCAGTTAACGCCTTCTATCATTGGTGCAGCTAAGAAACTTGGCGTTCCCGTTGTACTTACCTTGCATGACTACAAGCCCATCTGCCCTGTTTACAACAGGTTGCGTCACGGGCAGCCATGTTCGGCCTGCTTAGACGGGGATTTTCGGCAGGTGCTGATGCACCGATGTGCTGATGGTTCCTTAGGGAAGAGCGCCTTGCTTTATGCTGAGGCGGTAGTGCAACGTTGGTTAGGTAATTATGAAAATGTAGATGCTTACATCGCCCCAAGCCAATTTATGCAGGAGGCTATTTCTCATCGTATCCCACGTGATCGTATTCACCTGCTTTACAACGGCGTGACTACCGAGGCGCTTCGAGGTACCAGCGCGGATGAGGGCTACGTGCTATATCTGGGGCGTTTGAGTGCTGAGAAGGGTATCCGTACTCTACTAAAAGCTCACGAAGCATCGGATGGGAAGTGGTCTTTGGTTGTCGCTGGTACGGGACCGCTCGAGACTGATCTGAAGTTGCAGCACAAGCAGGCTAAATTTATCGGCCATGTGTCAGGAGAGCGCTTGAACACTGTGATTGAGCAGGCCGCGGTGGTAGTAGTGCCGTCCGAGTGGTATGAAAACTGTCCTATGTCGGTATTAGAGGCCATGGCTTATGGCAAGCCGGTTGTGGGGAGCCGCATGGGTGGGATACCGGAACTAGTTGTAGATGAGGTAACCGGATTATTATTTGATGCTGGAAACGTTAAAAATCTACAGAACAAATTGGATAGATTAATGTCAGATGGCGTTCTGCGCCGGCGTTTGGGTGACAACGCACGACAGCGAGTGATAACAGACTTTTCCATCAGCAGGCACAACACCCGCTTAGTGGAGATCTACAACAGTATATTAGGAATCTAATGATGGCTGCCACCTACCCAACCGACGTTTCAATTATTACTACGTACCGCTGTCAGATGCGTTGCAAAATGTGCGATATTTGGGAGAACCCAACCGACAAGAAGCGAGAAATCACACCAAAGGAACTTGAAATTCTGCCAAATTTCAAGTTTGTTAATATTACGGGGGGGGAGCCATTTGTTCGACGAGACCTGGAGGATATCGTCGATGTTATGTTCAAGAAATCTGAGCGAATAGTCATTTCCACTTCGGGTTGGCACACAGATAGAATCATCAAGATGGCCAGGAAATATCCGAATATTGGCATTCGTGTTAGCATTGAAGGCCTTTCCCAGAAGAACGATGATTTGCGTGGCCGAGAAGGTAGTTTCGACAGGGCCATGCGTCTGCTTTTAACTTTAAAGGAAATGGGCGTCAAGGATATTGGATATGGTTGTACGGTATCAAACAAGAATTCAGAGGACATGCTTTGGCTATACAAGTTATCACGAGAATTAGGCATGGAATTTGCCACAGCCGCATTCCATAATTCTTACTACTTCCACAAGGATGATAACGAGATAACCAACAAGAATGAAGTAATCGGAAATTTCCACAAGCTGATTGAAGAATTACTTAAGGACAATAGCCCGAAGAGTTGGTATCGCGCCTTCTTTAACCTTGGCTTGATTAATTACATCCGGGGCAAGCCGCGCATGCTGCCTTGCGAGGCTGGTACGGCCAATTTCTTTATTGAACCTTATGGCGACGTCTATCCGTGTAATGGCCTTGAAGACCGTTACTGGAAGGAATCCATGGGAAATATCAGAGATGTTTCTAGCTTCGACGAGTTGTGGTTCAGCGAGAAGGCAGACAAAGTCCGTGGCCTGGTTCGCACCTGCCCAAAGAATTGCTGGATGGTTGGAACCGCCGCACCGGTGATGAAGAAATACATCAAACATCCGACCTCGTGGGTGATGAAGAATAAAATAAAATCAATACTTGGCAGACCAATCTGTATCGATGATGTGCCGCATTTCGACGTTGGACAAGACCCGAAGCAGGGCAACCTGCGAGAAGGTACAGCACCGGCTCAAAAGATTACTTTCCATCCGCGTGAGCCAGATGTGGTTTTGTCTGAAGCCGATTTGGCTGACATGTTACGTACGGACTGATTTTTGAAGTCGGATAATTTATTAGTCTGGCGCTAAACTTTTTGTCTTTTGGTGCGGCGGATTGGGCAACTCAGGATATGTAGGATTACGCGGACGTATGCAGGGTTACTTTCCTCTATGCTTTCAGAATTCCAATTTTTTGAACAGCGTGTAACAGGAGGCGAGTTATCACCGGATGATGTCATTCCTTGGGCTAACACAAGCATGAGACTTCCGAACGTTGGGTGAGATGCGACGAGCGTTTCGGATTGACAATGTAGATTCTTCAGAAAATCCAGGTTTAGCTTGCGATTGTGGTTAATTATTTTGTGGCTTCTACTTTTTATTTGGCAAATCTCAACAAGCCATTTGACGCCATTTTTCCACTTTATTCTATTAGGAATCGCTGCGATCAGATTATCGTATAGACAGTCATTCACGCGACGCGTAATCACAATACTTGGTGATATCGTGTCTAGTTTTCTATTCTGGAGCTTTCCTTGCGTGTAATTTTCCTTGGGCTGCGTGGCTTCCCTAATATTCAGGGCGGTGTAGAGACGCACGCTGAACACCTTTGCCCACTATTAGTAGAGTTAGGTTGCAAGGTGGATGTTATCGTCCGCGCGCCTTATCAGTCGGCAGAATTTTGTGATGAATGGTATGGTGTTTATTTCCATCGTCTTTGGTCACCGAAGTCAAAAGGTCTGGAAGCCATCATTCATACTTTATTAGGTGTGCTATACGCGGGTCTGGTGCTTCGCCCTGATGTTCTCCACATTCAGGCCATAGGTCCGGCCATCATGACGCCTTTGGCTCGCCTGCTTGGCATGCGGGTTGTGGTGACGCACCACGGACCGGATTACGACCGGCAGAAATGGGGACGATTCGCCAAACTGGCGTTGCAACTGGGAGAGCGTTTTGGCATGCGTTTCTCAAACGGACGCATCGTGATTTCCGAGGTGATACGGGGTTTAGTAAAGCGCAAACATGGTTGCGATAGCACGCTGATTCCCAATGGGGTGGTTTTGCCGGTGATGCCCGATACGCTGGGAGCACCAGCAGCGTTTGGATTGGAACCAGGAAAATATGTGCTGCTGGTGAGCCGCCTTGTGCCGGAGAAACGGCATCTTGATCTTATTTCTGCGTTTCAGAATGCGGCATTGCCGGGTTGGAAGCTAGCCATCGTTGGTGCTTCTGACCATCCCGATACATATGTTCGGCAAGTGCTGGATACGGCATCCGCAGCGCCCGGCGTTGTGTGCACGGGTCTACAGACTGGCTTGGCGCTACAAGAACTGTATGCTCATGCTGGCATTTTTGTACTGCCTTCGTCGCATGAGGGCCTGCCCATTGCCATGTTGGAGGCGCTGTCTTACGGATTGCCCGTAGTGGCCAGTGACATACCCGCCAACCTGGAAGTAGGTTTGCCTGTTGAGCATTATTTTCCGCTGGGCGACGTGACCGCCTTGGCAGGAAAACTTACAGAATTTGCCGCTTATCCGCTTACTGAAGAAGTCTGTCAGGCTAGGCGCACTTGGGTATCACATCGTTTTGATTGGCATGATATTGCACAACGAACTCTAGAGGTTTACAGAGCGGTGGTGAGGTGATTGGGCCGGACGCTTCTCATGGCGATTCCCTGGAATACGGCCAAGTGTTGCTGGTTGAGTAATCGCGCCTAACTCTGGCCGTGTTGGCAACGGACGGAAGGAAATGGTAAAGGGGCCAAGATAGGTACCTTTGCCACTGAAACTATTTTCCCTGGATCACTCTCAGCAGATCCTCGGCAACTGTTCGCCGGAGAGCCAGTCCACCATGCGCCGCCCGCCGAAGCGGGTTTTCATCTGAACGAAGGCGCTTGCGTCTTCCACCACGCGACCGATGATGGCGGCCTGGGCGCCTTGCGGATGCGCGCGCATGGCTGCCAGCAATTTTTCGGCATCTTCAGCTGCGCAGATGGCGATGAGTTTGCCTTCGTTGGCGATGTTGAGCGGGTCCAGCCCCAGGAGTTCGCAGGCGGCTTCGACCTCGGGTTTCACCGGGATCGCGGCCTCTTCGAGGTGTATGCCCACGCCCGACTGCTGCGCGATTTCGTTGAGCGTGGCAGCCAGGCCACCGCGCGTCGGATCGCGCATCACCCGCAGAACCGCGCCGCTGGCCAGCATCGCGGAGGTGAGTCCGTTGAGGGCGGCGCTGTCGGAGAGTATGGCCGAGGCGAAGGAAAGGTTTTCCCGCTGGCTCATGATCGCCACGCCGTGGTCACCCAGGCTGCCTGAGAGCAACACGACGTCTCCGGGCCTTGCCTGGTTGCCGGAGAGATGCAGGCCTTCGGGGAGGATGCCGATGCCGGTCGTGGTGATGAAGACGCCATCGCCCTTGCCCTGCTCCACCACCTTGGTGTCGCCCGCTACCAGCTTCACCCCCGCCTCCTGCGCCGCGCGGGCCATGGATACGGCGATGCGCGCCAGGTCAGCCAGGGGAAAGCCTTCTTCCAGGATGAAGCCGGCGGTGAGATAGAGGGGCGTGGCCCCCATCACTGCAACGTCGTTGACCGTGCCGTGCACGGCGAGGCTGCCAATATCGCCGCCGGGGAAGAACAGGGGCGAGACCACATGGCTGTCGGTGGACACCACCAGCCGGCCCTGCGCCGCGGGAAGACAGGCGCCATCGTCGCCCTGGGCCAGGTATTCGTTGCCGAGTGGGCGCGCGAACAGTTCCGAGATCAATTGCAGCATCGCCCTGCCCCCGCCACCGTGGCTCATGTCGACACGACCGTTCTTCAGGTCGAGGCGGCGAGCGTATTTCACTTCAGAAGACATGAACTTTCCTTGAGTAACGCCGACCTGCGCCGGCTCGAATCGAGAAACAATCTTCACACGGACCGACTATCGGCCAGCCAGTCCCGGAACAGCCAGGCCAGGGCGGCCAGCATCAGACTCCAGCCGAGGAAGGCGGTGAAACCGGCGATGCGCGTGTCCGCCGCGAGCACATCCCAACGGGTAAAAATCTCGCTCCAGTCGTGTTCGCCCCCGCCGACCAGCGGCAGCTGATGGGCGCGCGCATCGGCCATGTAGCGCGCCACGTTGAGCAGATTCTCGCCCAGCCAGACCAGGCCGAATGCCGACCCCACCGACTCTCCCTGACGCCGGAAGTGCCAGGCGACCAGCAAGGGGAAGCTCAACTGAAACAGGGTGCCGCCGTACACCATCAGGCGGGCGCTCAGGAGGCCGACGAGGGGATGACCGGCCTCGTGGAGGGCCAGATTGGCGCTGTCCAGGATCGGCACCCAGTCCTCCCCGGATTTCATCCGGGCAAACACGATGTACACCGCGAACAACGCCACGCCCAGGAATCCGCCCAGGGTCACCCGGTGCGGGCCGGAATCAGGGGGCATGACTCGATATGGCTACCGCGGCATCCTTGTAGCGGCCATAGGTGTAGTGCGCGGCGCATGCGCCCTCGCTGGACACCATGCAGGAGCCCATCGGGTTCTCCGGCGTGCATACCGTGCCGAATATCTTGCAGTCGGTCGGTCGCTTCACCCCGCGCAGGATCGCGCCGCATTCGCAGGCCTTGTTGTCCTCCACCTTCACGTATTCCAGGGTATAGCGGCGCTCGGCGTCGTACTCGCCATAACACTCGCGAATCCTCAAGGCGGAATTTGGCACTTCGCCCAGGCCGCGCCATTCGAAGCTGGGACGCAACTCGAACACCTCCGCGACCAGTTTCTGCGCCTTGACGTTGCCCTCGCGCGTGACCGCGCGGCTGAACTCATTCTCCACTTCCGCCCGGCCTTCGTTGACCTGGCGCACCAGCATGAGGATGGCCTGCATCATGTCCAGCGGCTCGAAGCCGGCGATCACCACGGGCTTGTGGAACTGTGCGGCGAAGCCTTCATAGGGGCGGCTGCCGATCACCGTCGAGACGTGGGCGGGGCCGACGAAGCCGTCGAGCGGCACAGCACCCGGTTCCGCGACCGCCGGCGAATCCAGGATATTCATGATGGCAGCCGGGGTGAGCACGTGGCAGCAGAGCACGCTGAAGTTCTTCAGGCCCTCACTCGCCGCCTGGAGGATGGCCACGGCGGTCGGCGGCGTGGTGGTCTCGAAGCCGATGGCGAAGAACACCACTTCCCTGTCCGGATGGTCGCGGGCGACCTTGAGCGCATCGCTGACCGCGTAGACCATGCGGATGTCGCCCCCCCTGGCCTTCGCGCGCAGCAGTGACAAGCCACCGGATGCCGGCACGCGCACGGTGTCGGCATAGGTGCAGAGGATGACGCCGTCCTCCAGCGCCAGCTTGATCGCCAGATCGATGCGGCCTATGGGTAGCACGCACACCGGGCAGCCCGGGCCGTGGATCATGCGCACCTCCGAAGGAAGCAGGTCGGGCAATCCGTAGCGGGCGATGGCATGGGTGTGGCCGCCGCAAAACTCCATGAAGTTGTAGCGGCGCGCCGGGCTCACCGCGGCCGCGATGGCGCGGGCGATGCCCTGGGCCACGTTCCCGTCGCGAAATTCGTCGATGAATTTCATGCCGCGGGCTCCATCAACCCGGCTTCCGCCATCAAGGCCAGGGTCCGAGCGGCCTCCTCGGGGTCGAGTCGAGTGAGGGCGAAGCCGACGTGGACGATGACGTAATCGCCCACGACCACACCTTCCACCAGGGCCAGGGAGATGTCCTTCTTCACTCCGCCCAGTTCGACGATGGCCACGTCGTTGTCGTTGATTTCCACCACGCGGGCGGGGATGGCTAAGCACATGATGTGGTTCCTCGTTCGATAAGCTGCATGCCAATCCAGGCCTGGCCCAGGCTCAAACCGCCGTCATTGGGCGGCGCCTGGCAAGCGGACAATACATTGAAGCCGCGCGCGGTCAAGTGCGCCCCGAGGTCGCGGCTCAAGATGTGGTTCAGGAAGCAACCGCCGCCCAGCGCGATCGTGGCGAGGCCTTGCCGGCGCGCGGCGCGTTCGGCCCAGTCCGCCAGCGCCAGGGACAAGGTGGCGTGGAACAGCGCGGCCCCTTGCGCTACATCGGACGCATCGGCCAGACGCGCGAGCAGGGGCAGGAGGTCGAGCTGGCCGTCATCGTGTAGCCGGTAGCCATCGGCCCACGCCGGCACCGTGCCGTGCCGTTCCGCCCATCCCTCCAGCAACATGGCCGCCTGACCCTCGTAGGCCATGACCTCACACACGCCCAGCAGGCCGGCGGCCGCGTCGAAATAGCGGCCGAGGCTGGTGCTGGCCGGGCCGCCGCGCGACAGCAGCTGCCGCAACGAACGCGCCCCCGAGCGATCGAAAAAACGCCGGGCGATCTCCTCGCCGCGGCCAAGGAGATGCAAGGCCGCCGCCGCCATGCGCCAGGGCTCCTGTGCAGCCTTGTCGCCGCCGGGAAGAGGCAGGGGCAGGAGATGGCCCAGGCGAGTGAAATCGGGGCCATCCAGGCGCAGCAACTCGCCGCCCCAGGCGCCACCGTCACCGTCGCCCAGGCCGACGCCGTCCAGCGCCAGGCCCAGGATGGGGGTGTCGACCCCATGTTCCGCCGCCACGGCGGCGATGTGGGCGTGGTGATGCTGAACGGCGCTGGCCGGCACGCCCCAGCGTTCGGCCAAGGCCCAAGCGTGGCGGCTGCTGAAGAAATCCGGGTGCAGGTCGCAGGCGATGGCCTCCGGACGCACTTGCAGGAGATCGAGCAGATGCGCGCTCACTTCCATCAGCATGTTGCACGTCGCCGCGTTGTCGAGGCCACCGATGTGCTGGGAGAGAAAGGCTTCGTCGCCGCGCGTGACGCAGACCGTGTTCTTGAGATAACCGCCCAGCGCCAGGACGCAGCGGCCCGCGCGCGGCAGGCGGATGGCGCGCGGCGTATAGCCACGGGCGCGGCGGATGAACTGGAAGTTGGCGCGGGGCGGCTGGCCGCCGGCGACCTGCCCGCCGACCCGGACGACGGAGTCGTCCGAACGCACGACGATGTCGCGGTCATGCAGCAGCAGCGCATCGGCGATGCCAGCCAGACGTTCGCGCGCCTCTTCGTTGGCGATCACCAGGGGCTCGCCGCCGGGGTTGGCGCTGGTCATGACCAGGAGCAAGGGGTGCTGGGTCTGCATCCAGGCCGTGCCGGCGGGCGCGCCGATGGCTTCATGGAACAGCAACCAGTGGATCGGCGTGTGCGGCAGCATCACGCCCAGCCAGGCCAGGCCAGGCGCGATGCCGGGAAAATCCATTCCCGGCTTCTTGCGCAGCAGGACGATGGGCCGCTCTGGCGATTGCAGCAGCGCGGCTTCCACGGCATCGATCTCCACATGCGCGGCGATGGATGCCAGATTGGCTGCCATCAAGGCGAAGGGTTTTTCCTCGCGATTCTTGCGTTCACGCAGGCTTTGCACCGCCGCGGCATCGCGCGCGTCGCAAGCCAGGTGGAAGCCGCCCAGTCCCTTGATGGCGACGATCCCGCCGGCCCGGAGGAGGCGCAGGGTTGTGGCGATGGGGTCTCCCCCGAGAGAGAGGGAGGGGGCAGCAGCGGGAGTGCCGGCGCCCTCACCCTCACCCCCGTCCCCTCTCCCATCCACGGGAGAAGGGAGCGAAGCCAGCCACAGTTGGGGGCCGCATGCCGGGCAGGCGATCGGTTCGGCATGGAAACGCCGATTCGCCGGGTCGCGGTACTCGCGTTCGCACGCCGGACACAGGGGAAACGCCGCCATGCTGGTCTGCGCCCGATCGTAGGGCAAACGCCGCGTAAGGCTGTAGCGCGGGCCGCAGTGGGTGCAATTGATGAAGGCATGACGGTGGCGCCGGTCGCCCACGTCGAACATCTCCGCCAGGCAGTCCGGACAGACGGCGGTATCGGGGCCGATCAGGGTGGCCGCTTTGCCGTCGCCGCTCTCGACGATGCCGAACGCCACGAATTCGCCCGTAGCCGGCGCATCGCGCCAATCCAGGTCGCGCACCTGGGCGCGCGGCGGGATTTCCAGGGGCAAGCGCCGGGTGAAGGCCGCGATCGCGTCCGTATCGCCTTCCAGCAGGATTTCCACCCCGGCGGCGTCGTTGCGCACCCAGCCGACCAGCCGCAAGGCCTGCGCCAGATGCCAGACACAGGGGCGGAAACCGACCCCCTGGACGATGCCGGTGACGCGCAAATGGCGCCGGATGAGCTTGGGGCCGTGCATGGTGCCGAGGCTCAGCCCTCGGCCCCCGCTACCCGGCCCGCGGCGCTGTTTTTCACGCCTTCGGCCAGCCAGGCGAGCCAGCGTTCCATGCCAACGCCGGTCGTGGCGGAGACCTGGAGCACCTCCAGCTTTGGGTTGATGCGGCGCGCGTAGTCGATGCACCGCTCCACGTCGAAGCTGAGGTAGGGCAGCAAGTCGATCTTGTTGAGCAGCATCAAGTCGGCGGCGTGGAACATGTCGGGATATTTCAACGGCTTGTCCTCGCCCTCCGTCACCGAGAGGATCACCACCTTGTGCGCTTCGCCCAGGTCGAAGCCGGCCGGGCAGACCAGGTTGCCGACGTTCTCGATCATCAAGAGGCCATCGTCGGCCAGGTTCAACTGTTCCAGCGCGTGCCCGACCATGTGGGCATCGAGGTGGCAACCGCGGCCCGTGTTCACCTGGATCGCCGCGGCGCCGGTCGCGCGGATGCGGTCGGCATCCATGCTGGTCTGCTGGTCGCCTTCCACCACCGCCAGCGGCAACTGGCCGGCGAGTGCCGTGATGCTCTTGACCAGCAAAGTGGTCTTGCCGGAACCGGGACTGGAGACCAGATTGACGGCAAACAACCCGTGCTGGGCGAAGTAGCGCCGGTTCTCGGCGGCATAGGCGTTGTTCTTGCCCAGAATGTCCTGCTCGATCTGCACCATGCGCGCCTGGGAGAGGCCCGGAGCGTGGGCATGCGCGGCCCCCAGCCCATAATGGTGACCCCCGTGGTGCTCGTGGTACTGCCCGTGGGCATGCTCGTGGCCCTCGATCTTCGTCTCGCCCTGGCCGCAGCCGCATACGCTACACATCGTTCTCTCCAATAATTACTCGACCAACAAATCCTTGACCCGCATTTCCGTGCCGCCGGTGGCTTGCACCTGATAGCTACCGCATTTCGGGCAGGCATCGTAGAGCGCCACCACCGTGACGGTCTCGCCGCAATCCAGACAGTAGCCCTGGCCGGGCAGGCGTTCCAGTTCGACGCGCGCGCCTTCCGCGACGCTGCCTCGGAACACGGCGTCGAGACAGAAGGTCAAGGCCTCGGGTTCCACCCCGGCCAACGCGCCGATCTCCAGGCGCACTTCGGTCACCCGGCGAAACCCCTGTTTGCCGGCGGCATCCTCGACGATCTGGAGGATGCCCTCGGCCAGCGCCATCTCATGCATTCCGTACCTCGATCGCGTAAGCCACACATGGGTCCAGCGACTCGCAAAGATGCCGTGCGTACGTCGCCAGATCGGGTCCCGGCGGGAGCGCGGCCAGGGCCTGCGGCAGGCTGCCATCGGGATGAAAGTTCCATTCGGTCGGAGCGATGATGCGGTACTGATCCACCCGGCCGGCGCGCAAGCGCACCACATGGAGCAGGAGGCCGCGGGCGGTTTCCACCCCGGCCATTCCGATGCCTGCACCCAGCGACCAGGCGCGCACCAGGGCCTGGTCGGCGGGGATGCCGGCGGCGCAGCGCCCCGGCAGTTCAGCCAGTTCCAGCAGGCGGGCGAGCCCACGCGCACCCGCGCCTATGCCGTGCCGTGCGATCCACGCCGCCAGCAGGGGATGGTCCACGCGAGCGAGCGCGCCGGTCTCGGCGGGCACGCCATGGAGCGTGGGGCGGGCGCAAAAGTCCGGCACCTCCAGCGCCTGGCGCGCCAGATCGGCGGCGTCGGCATCGCTCATACGCCCCAGGGAAGGCAACACGCCGCGCACCGGGAGAACCCCTTCTTCCGCCGCGAACAGCCTGGCGGTGGGCGTCGCCGCCGCGGCCACCCAGGCCTCGAAGCCGGCCTGGTCGCGCGCCAGCCAGACCGCCCCCGGCTCGCCCAGCAATATCTGCACCCGTTCGGCCAGCACCCCGGCGAAGCGCTGCGGCTCGGGGGCGGCCTGGCGCAGCGCCAGCACGCCGGCTTGGCCTTCCGGCGTATCCTGGGGCGCGGCGAAGCGCCATAGATGTTCCAGCGCCAGCTCCTGCAACACGGCGGCTGTGCGCGCCCGGTCCACTTCCGGGCTGGGGGCTGCGCCCATCTCGCAGGCGGCCTGGGCTGCGACCCGCTGCGCCTTGCCGCAGAGACTGAAGACCAGACCGGCGAGGTGTGCTGCTTCCTCGGGGCTGCGTCCGCCCAGAAGCTTCTGCGCCAGCTGCGGCCGCGTCGAGCGTATACGCACCCCCTCCGGGCATCCCAGGGCGATGTCGATGCGTCCTTCCAGGTTCATGGGGACGGATTATCCTTGATTCCTCAGTTGACCGCTCATCTTCCCCCGTGAGGCCCCATGAACATTGAGGTTTGCGCCTTCGACCACGCTCACCCTTTGGGTGAACCCGCTACGCACCCGCGCACGGCAGGCGACGCCTGGAGCGGGCCGGATTCGTACGCGCTTGAGCGCCACGACTCCGCTCCCTTGCCAAACAACTCGCCAGACGCACACTCGGGCGTGTTCAACTGAGGACTCAAGGACTTTCCTCCGCCCCGCGCAGGAAGGTTTCGAATTCCGGCAGCGACAAGGGCCGGCTGAAAAGGTAGCCCTGGTAGGCATGGCAATGGTGGCTGGCCAGGAATGCCCGCTGCGCATCGGATTCCACGCCCTCGGCGATGACGCTCAGCCCCAGTCCCGCGGCCATGGCGATGATGGTCTTGGCGATGATCGCATCGTTACGCTGCCCGGGCAGGCCGTGGACGAAGCGACGGTTGATCTTGACCTGATCGAGCGGCAGCCGGGTCAGGTAGGACAAGGACGAATTGCCGACGCCGAAATCGTCCAGGGAAAACCCGATGCCCAGCGATTTCAACGCATGCATCTTGGTGTAGGCGTCGTTCACATCGTCGAGCACCATGCTGCCTCCCACCTCGATCCTGAGACGGCTCGGGTCGGCGCCGGTCGCGTGGAGGATCTGTTCCACTTCGGCCACGAAATCCGCCTGACGGAACTGGCGCACGCTGAGATTGACGGAGAGCCGCAGGTCCCGGGTCGCGGGCGTCCGCGCCCAGCTCCTGATCTGGGCGCACGCGGCCTCCAGCGCCCATAGGCCGATGGGCAGGATCAGTCCGGTTTCCTCGGCCAGGGGCATGAAGTCGCCGGGCGGAACCAGGCCGCGTTGCGGGTGCAGCCAACGCAGCAGGGCCTCCGCGCCGACGACGCGGGCTCCGGCATCGACCTGGGCCTGGTAATAGAGCTGAAACTGACCGCGCTGCAAGGCCCAGCGCAGATCGGCCATGAGCGCGTTGCGTTCATCCAGGGCCGTTTGCATCGCCGGGTCGAAGAAACACAGGCCGTCGCCGCCCTCGTCCCGAGCCCGGTAGAGCGCCAGGCCGGCTTGCTTCAAGAGGCCATCGACCGAAGCCTCGCGGCCGCAAAACAGCGTGACGCCGAGATGGGCCGCACAATGGTATTCCAACCCATCCAGGTCATAGGATTGGGACAGCACCTCGCGCACCTTCTCGGCCACCTGCCTGGCCTGGGCCGCAGCCTCCGGAGCTTCCAGGCTGAGGTTTTCCAGGAGCAGCACGAACTCGTCGCCGCCCATGCGGGAAATGGTTTCGTCCAGGCGCGAGATGGTGTCGCCCTCGCGCACCACGCGCTGCAAACGCTGCGCCACCTCGACCAGGAGGGCATCGCCCAGGGCCAGGCCACGGCTGTCGTTGAGGGTCTTGAGGCTGTCCAGATCGAGATCCAGGAACAACACTGCGCCGTGGCGTCCGCTGCGCGCGCTGCTGGCCAGCGCCTGGGAGAGTCGGTCGAGCAGCAGGCTGCGGTTGGGCAGGTGCGTGAGCGGATCGCAATAGGCCAGGTAGTGGATCGCCGCCTCGGCGTTGGCATTGATCCGGGTGAAATTGCCGACATAGTGGCTGACCATGCCCGTCTCGCTCCTGACGGCGGTCAGGACCAGCCACTCCGCATGGATCTTGCCATTCTTGTAACGGTGCCAGGTCTCGCCCTGCCAATCGCCCTTTTCCCGCAGGGCCTGCCACATCTGCTCATGAAACACCGCGTCGTGCCGCCCCGAGAACAGCAGGTCCAGGCCCCGACCGATGACCTCCGCGGCCGCATAGCCGGTCAAACGGGTGAAGGCCTGGTTGACGCGGAGGATGACCCCGCGCGCGTTCGTGACCAGCATGCCTTCCTGCGTCTCGAAGGCGACGGCGGCGATGCGCACTTCCTCCTCGGCGCTGATCGTCCGCTCCCGCTCTAGCTCATCCATACCGTTTCCTCTATCAAACCCAGCCGGGTGCGGGCCGGGCTGGCTTCCATCGCAGGCAAGTCATCCCGCCTGGTATCGGCGCGAGCGGGAAATACTTGAGTCGGCCCGCGAGCGTCTACCGGCTTTCTTCCATCACCAGCAACATCAAGGTGGCAACGCCCCCCCGGGTGAGGAGGCGGCGGGCGTTGAGGAGCATGCTCTGCGGCCCGATTTCGGGGAGGACCAACTCGACGACATAGCCTTCGATGCGCCCGTCACGTGGCAGGATATTCTCCAGCAGTTCGCGCAACGCCGGGGTATCCCAGCCGGCCAATTCGAACAACGGCGTACCCACGGCCGACTCGAGCGGGATGTGGAAGTGCTGGTTGAAGGAGGGGCTGGCGGAGACCACGCGCAAAGCGCCATCGAGCACCAACAGCGGTTCGCGCATGGTGTCGACGATCGCCTCGGCCAGTTCCCGCACCTCGTGCTCGGAGTCTTCCGCCGCGGCACGCAAGCTGATGTCGGTGAAAGTCAGAACCACGCCGTCGATGATGTTGTCCAGGGTGCGATAGGGCTGGACCCTGGCCAGGTAGCGGTCTCCGCTCAGGGTGCGGACCTCACGCTCGGAAGGCACCAGGGTCTCCAGGACCGACTTCACCTCGGCTTGCAGGTCTTCACCTTCAAGGTCGGACTTGATGTCGGCCAGCGAGCGGCCGACATCGGTCGCCACCAGGCGATAGACCCTGGCGGCCTCGCGGGTGAAGCGGCGGATCAGCAGGTTCGCATCGAGAAACAGGGTGCCCAGGTGGATGTTGTCGAGCAGGTTCTTCATGTCGTTCTGCATGCCCGCGAGCTGCTCGATCTTGGCCTGCAACTCCGAATTCACCGTGATCAGCTCTTCGTTGACCGATTGCAGCTCTTCCTTGGAAGTCTCCAGTTCCTCGTTGGTGGACTGCAACTCCTCGTTGGTCGATTGCAGCTCCTCGTTGGTAGACTTGAGCTCTTCGTTGGAAGCCTGCTGTTCCTCGATAGTGGCCTGCAAATTCTCTTTCGTGTAGGCCAGGACCCGCTCCAGCTCCTCGACCCGTTTCGCGCTCACCGTACTGGCCTTGCTGCCGCGTTTCCCCGCCTTTTCAGCGTCGCGGGGCAGATCCTGGAAGCTCACCAGCAGCAGGCCTTCGCCGCCTTCCGGGGCCGTCAGCGGGCGCACGGACAGGCCGACGGCCTGGAAGTTGCCATTGGTCTTGACCAGCAGCGAGCGGTTGAGCACCGGATCGGCGCTGTGCAAGGCATTGCGCAACTCCAGTTGCAACCCCTCGCGCGCCATGTCGATGACGTTGAGCGTGGCCTGTCCGGGTGCCGGGCGCAGGTATTTACCGGTCTCGCCGTGCACGAACAGGAGGTTGCCCTTGTGATCGGTGACCACCGAGGCGGGCGCATAGGACTGCAACAACACCCGCCGGGTGAGTTCGGCAAAATTGATCTCGCGGATTTTCTTCACCGCCTCTTCCGGCACCTTGCCGGCGCTGTCGGCGGTCCAGTGCATGCCGCTGGCGACTTCGGCGCGGGGCACGTCGCTGTGGGTCGCGCGGTAGAACTTCCATTTGCGGTTCAGCGCCGAGAACAACTCGGGATGATTGCCTATGCCTTCCGAAGGCGACAGGAACAACACGCCGCCGGACTTCAAGGCATAGTGGAAAGTCGGCAGGAGGCGGTTCTGCAACTCCGGCTCCAGATAGATCATCAGGTTGCGGCAGGCGAGCAGGTCCAGCCGGGTAAACGGCGGGTCCTTGATGACGTTCTGCAAGGCGAACACCACCATCTCGCGAATGTCCTTCTTCACCCGATAGCCGGCATCCTCCTTGAGGAAGAAGCGGCGCAGGCGCTCGGGCGAGATGTCGGCGGCGATGTTGGGCGGATACAGGCCGGCGCGGGCGATCGCGATGGCGTCCTCGTCCAGGTCGGTGGCATATAACTGCACCTTGAATTCCTGGTGGCGCGCTCCCCACATCTCATCCATGGCTTCCCGCAGCAGCATGGCGATGGAATAGGCCTCCTCGCCGCTGGCGCATCCCGCCACCCAGACGCGGAACACATACCCCTCCGGTTTTTCACCCAGCAGTTTCGGCAGGATTTCCTGCTTCAGGGCGACGAAGGCTTCGGCATCGCGGAAGAAACTGGTGACGTTGATGAGCAGTTCCTTGAACAGGGTCTGCACCTCGGCGGGATGCTCCTTCAGGAAGCGCGCGTAGACCTCCAGGTCGGCGATGTCGTGCTGCACCATGCGCCGCTCGATGCGCCGACCTATGGTGCTCTTCTTATATTGGGAAAAATCGTGGCCGGTGCTGGTGCGCAACAGCATCAATATGCGGGTGAGACCACCGGTAGTCGCAGGAGCGGGGGCGACCACATCGGCCTTCTGCGTGGACGAGAGTGCCAGCAGATGCGTCAGAGCCAGGGGCATCTGCTCGGGGGCCAGCACCTTGCTGGCATAGCCGGCCTGGATGGCGGAGATCGGCATGCCATCGTACTTGGCCGAGGCCGGGTCCTGGACCAGTGTGACGCCGCCGCCGCCCAGGATCGCGCGCAAACCCAGAGTGCCGTCGGTGCCGGTGCCCGAGAGGATGACGCCCACGGCCATTTCGCCCTGGTCTTCGGCCAGGGAACGCAAGAAGGCGTCGATCGGCATGCGCAAGCCGCGCGGCTTGTCCGGCACGGACAGTTGCAGCACGCCGTGGAAGATGGCCATGTCGCGATTGGGCGGCAGGACGTAGACGTGGTTGGCCACCACCCGTGTCTGGTCCTGCGCCTCCACCACCGGCATGGTCGAACTGCGTTGCAGGATGTCGGTGAGCAAGCTGGCGTGGTCCGGGTCGAGATGCGGCACCAGCACGTAGGCCAGGCCGGCATCCGCGGGGGCGGCGCGAAAGAAAGCCTCGAAAGCCTCCAGCCCGCCGGCGGAAGCACCCAGGGCGACGATGGGGAAAACGGGGGGTTGAGTCGTGGTCATGAGCGCCTCCTGAACGCGGGGCGAATGTTACGGGATTTCCCCGATGCCCTGTTGCCATCACGGGGGAGCCGGTGGTCGGCGGACACCTTGACAGTATCTCTTTTGAGATACAAAATAGACCAATATGGAGGGGGATCATGCGATGACTGCACATTCTTCGATGCTTCATGTCCGGGTGGACGATGAAATGAAGGCGCAGGCGACCCAGGCACTTGCCGCCATGGGCATGTCTGTATCCGATGCCGTTCGACTGTTTTTACACCGCGTGGTTGTGGACCAGGCATTCCCCCTCGAACTCAAGGTGCCGAACGAGGAGACCCGAATGGCCATGGAAGAGTCTCGCGCCATGATGGCGGCTCGAAGTGCCCGCTTTGCCAGCGCTGACGCACTGTTCGATGACCTCGAAAAAAACAGCCATAAGTAAGCGCGCGCCTCTACCGCGCGTATCGGATTATTCAAAAACCTTCCTCAAAGATTGGCAGAGGCTTTCACGCTCCGGCCGCCACGACATGGGACGCATCAAGGAAGCGATGCTGTTACTGATCGCCAACGATCTGCCTCTCGGCCCGGAATGGCTCGACCATCCGCTCAAAGGCGCTTGGGCCGATCACCGGGAATGCCATATCGGCGGCGACTTCCTACTGCTCTATCAAATCGAAGGCGACACCGTTCACTTTGTGCGTGCCGGCACCCACGCCGAGCTTTTCAGTGGATAACTTGACCGGCGTAGGGAGGCCGCACCGCCCTACTTCCCTCCCAGCAGGGTGCGCAGGTAGGACTGGGCGTCGAAGCCACGGCCGCGCTTGGCGCGGCGTTTGAAGGCGCCGTCGGGCTGCATTTCCCAGGCGCGCATATTGTCCTTGAGGCAGGGCTTCAAGCCCTCGTTGATGACGCGCTTCTTCAGCTTCGGGTCGAGCAGCGGGAAACCGGTCTCGATGCGGCGGAAGAAATTGCGATCCATCCAGTCGGCGCTGGCGAGCCAGACATCTTCCTGTCCGCCGTTCCAGAAATAGAAGATGCGGTGATGTTCCAGGAAGCGGCCGATGAGGGAGCGCACGCGGATGTTTTCCGACAGGCCGGGTATGCCCGGCTTCAGGGCGCACACCCCGCGCACGATCAGGTCTATCTGCACGCCGGCCTGGGAGGCTTCATAGAGTGCATGGATGATCTTGGGTTCCAGCAGGGAATTCATCTTGGCGACGATGATCGCCTTCTCGCCGGCGCGCGAGCGTTCGGTTTCCGTGCGGATCGCCTGCATCATGCGCGGGTGCATGGTGAACGGTGATTGCAACAGGTGTTTGTGTTCGTGCGGACGGCCCAGACCGGTGAGCTGCATGAACACGTCGTTGACGTCCTGGCAAAGCTCGGGGTGGCAGGTCATCAGACCGAAATCGGTATAGAGACGGGCGGTGCGCGGGTGGTAATTGCCCGTGCCCAGGTGGGCGTAGCGTTTCAGCTTGCCGCCGACGGGACCACCCTCGCGGCGCACCACCAGGGCCAGCTTGGCATGGGTCTTGTAGCCGACCACGCCGTAGACCACATGGGCCCCGGCCTTTTCCAGCTGTTCCGCCCAGTTGATGTTGGCCTCTTCGTCGAAGCGCGCCATCAACTCCACCACGCAGGTGACTTCCTTGCCGCGCTGTGCTGCGGCGATAAGATGGCGCATCAACTCGGAATCGGTGCCGGTGCGATACACCGTCTGGCGGATCGCCAGCACATCGGGGTCTTCCGCCGCCTCGCGGATGAAGTCGATCACCGGCTGGAAGGACTGATAGGGGTGATGCAGCAGGATGTCGCCGGCGCTGATGGTCTGGAAGATGTTCAGGTGCTTGCTCAGTTGCTGCGGCAGGCCGGGAATGAAGGGTGAAAACTTCAGGTCCGGACGCTCCACCTTGTCGGGCACGCTCATCAGTCGCACCAGGTTGACCGGGCCACGCACCTGGTAGAGGTCGTCGCGCGTCAGGCCGAACAAATCCAGCAGAAACTCGCACATTTCCGCGGAACAGTTGTCGGCCACTTCCAGGCGCACGGCATCGCCGTAATGGCGGTGCGGCAGTTCGCCCTGGAGCTGTTCGCGCAAATTCTTGTTCTCCTCGTCATCGACGAACAGATCGGAATTGCGGGTGACGCGGAACTGGTAACAGCCGCGCACCTCCATGCCGGCGAACAATTCGCCGACATGCGCGTGGATGATGGATGACAGGAACACGAAGCCATATTCGTGGCCGGCAATCTCCGCGGGCAACTGGATCACCCGCGGCAAGGCGCGCGGCGCTTGCACCACGGCGCGGTCGGAACTGCGCCCGAAGGCATCCTTGCCGGACAACTCCACCGCGAAGTTGAGGCTCTTGTTGAGGACATTGGGGAAGGGGTGCGACGGATCCAGGCCGATGGGGGTCAACACCGGCATCAATTCGTTGAAAAAGAATTCGCGTATCCAGGCCGTTTGTTCCGCGTTCCAGTGGGTGCGGCGCAGAAAACGGATGTCTTCGTTGCCCAGATCGGGGATCACCTCGTTGTTGAACAGCGCGTACTGGCGCGCCACCAGTTCGTGCGACAGCCGCGAGACTTCCCGGAACACACGCCGCGCCGAGAGTCCATCCGGCCCGGACAACTGCGGATTGAGGCGTATCTGTTCCTTCAAGCCGGATACCCGCACCTCGAAGAACTCATCCATGTTGCTGGAAAAGATGCACAGGAAACGCAGCCGCTCCAGCAGGGGCGTGGACAAATCATCGGCTTGCGCGAGCACGCGGCGGTTGAATTCGAGGATGCCGAGTTCGCGGTTGAGGAGAAGTTCGGTGGAAGGCTGGGGGCTCATGGGCGGCTGTAACATGTAAAAACCCGGGCGATGCTACCCTCAAGTGCCTTCTCCATCTATCGCGCCTTCCTCATGGAAATCGAACTCAAACTCGCGCTCGACCCCGCCCACGCCGTCCGCTTGCGGCGGTATCCCTGGCTGAAGGGGATCAAGGCCGAGCAACGGGCGCTGCTCAGCCTCTATTTCGACACCCCAGACTTCGCCCTAAGCCGCCGCGGCATCTCCTGGCGGTTGCGTCGCATCGGTTATCACTGGGTGCAAACGCTGAAAGCCGCGGCCCCCGCGGTGGGCGCCTTGAGCTCACGCCCGGAGTGGGAAACCCAGGTGATGGGCAACACCCCGGACCTGGCGGTGCTGGCACCGGAAGCGCGGGCCCGGCTTCAGGGTGTCGACCTCGAAAAACTGGCTCCCGTGTTCGTAACCGAGGTGAAACGCACGACCTGGATCGTGACTGTCGGCGAGACAACCATGGAAATCGCCCTGGATCTGGGCGAAGTGCGCGCCGGAGTGGCCTCCGATCCGATCTGCGAAATCGAGCTGGAGCTGAAGTCCGGCCCGCCGCACGGCTTGTTCGTAGCCGCCTCAAACCTGCTGGAATGGGTGCCGTTGTCCATCGATACGCGCAGCAAGGCCGCCCGAGGTTACCGATTGGCCGGCGCGGTGAAGGCGGCGCCGGTCAAGGCCAGCTGGCCGAAGCTGGACCCGGCCCAATCCGCGGCCACCGCCTGGACCTCCCTGGTGGAGACGGCCCTCGGTCAACTGGTGGACAATCTGCCCGGCTTTCTCGAGCAACCGGAGGAGATCGAGTATCTGCATCAGCTCCGGGTCGGGCTGCGCCGCTTGATGAGCTTGGCGCGCCTGCGCCCGGAAACGGAAGCGGAATGGATCGAGCGCCTGCGCTTGCACATGGCGGTGCTGAACCCGGCGCGCGACTGGGATGTATTCCTCCTGGAGACCCTGCCGCACCTGGACCTGCCGCACGACCCGGAATTCCTCGTGCAGGCCGCGGCGATGGCGGCCGACGCACGTCGATCGGCACAAACCATGGTGACCGGACGCGACTTCAGCCACACCGTGTTGCAAATCGGCCAGGCACTGCTGACGCCGCCCGATACCGAGCTTGCGACCCTGGACTGGGCCAGCCAGGTCCTGGCGCGGCGCTGGCGGGTCGTGCTGCGGCGCGCACGGGGAAAGGACGAGTTCGCCCGCCACCGCCTGCGCATCGCCGTGAAGAAGCTGCGTTATGCCTGTGACGCCCTGGCGACGCTCTACGGCAAGCGGCGCGGCGCCGCCCAGGCGCACCTGGAAGCCTTGCAGGCGAGCCTGGGCGCGCTGAACGACCTGGCCGTGGCCGAACGACTCATGCATGCGCTCGCACGCGCCCACCCGGAATGCGCCTTCAGCGCCGGCCGCGTCGCCGGCCTGCTCGGCGCCGCGGCCCGGCCCGGCTCGCGGCAGCGCATCGCACGCGAACTGGCCGCGATCGAGCCTTTTTGGCACAAACTCGCGCGCTAAGCGCTATAGAGTGACTTGCGGCACAAGCGGCGAGCGCGGATAAAATATATTCTTCACCCCAAACTCAAGTTTTCCGCCCCTGGTTCGTTAACACCCCCACAGCCTCGAGTCCTTACACGCTCGTACTTTACGAATCCCTGAACAAATGAGGTTGCAGTGAAAATCATTTTTCTCGTCGATGACTCCGCCACCGTGCTGATCAGCACCTCCAGCATCCTTGGCAAGGCCGGTTACCAGGTCGAGAAGGCGGCTTCCGCCGAAGAGGCGATGACCAAGCTCAAGGCCGGTCTGAAACCCGACCTCCTGATCACCGACCTCAACATGCCCGGCATGAACGGCATCGAGCTGATCAAGCAGGTTCGCCTGATGCCCGCCTATCGCTTCATGCCCATCCTGCTCCTGACCACAGAGTCGCAGCAATCCAAACGAGCCGACGCGAAGGCGGCGGGCGCCTCGGGCTGGCTGGTGAAGCCGGCCACGGCGGACGAATTGCTCAGCACGATCAAACTGGTAGTCAAGTGAATTCGGGACAATTTACAGACCTGGCCGGCGCCTACCTGAGGCGCGTACTGGCAGTCTCGCTGCCGACCGCGATTCTGGCCTGGTCGACCGTGATGCTGTTCCATGACGAATACCACGCGTTCATGGCGTCCAGCCTGCACCTCACCCACACCAGCGCCGACGCGCTGGGCACGGTGGTGGTCGTCCTGGCGTCCTTCCTGTTCCAGCTCCTGCTGTCCTTGAGCTGCTTCCAAAACACCAACCTGGGCATCGCTCGGATCAAGGAAGAGGAAGTTCGCGCCTGCCAGACACAGTGCCGAAGTACCATGGCGCTCATCTCCAACGAACTCAAGAGTTTCCCCGCCTTCAATCAGGTGATCGCCCGCCAGCTCGCCGGAGTCGCCACCGAGACCGAGGCCGCCGCCTTGCAGATCATGGAACGCCTGCAAGTTGTCGATACCCTGATCACCGACCTGGAGCAGTATGTCGGCAAGACCACGCAGGAATCCAGCGCGGTGCTGGCCAGCTCGGAATCCAGGCTCGAGGACAACCGTCGCCTGATCGACTCCATGCAGACGCATATCCAGGCGCGCATAGAATCGGCCCATCAGGAACAGACCCGGGTCGTCAACGTCGTCAACGAGGCGCGCTCGCTGGAGTCTCTGGTGGACCTGATCAAGCACATCGCTGGCCAGACCAACCTGCTCTCGCTGAACGCCGCCATCGAGGCCGCGCGAGCCGGCGAGCAGGGGCGCGGCTTCGCGGTGGTCGCCGACGAGGTGCGCAAGCTCTCCGACCAGACCAGCGAGGCGGTGTCCAGGATTCGCGACGGCATACTCACCGTGGCCACCAGCATCGAGAACGAATTCAAGGACAAGCTGGCCGAGGACGCCCGGAACACGGAAACCCTCGCGCTGGAACAGTTCGCGGCGCAGCTCACCGAGATGGGCAGGAGCTATGCCGAACTGGTCCACCGCGAGGGCGACGTCCTGGATCAAGTCAACCAGGCCAGCTCGTCCCTAGGCAGGATGTTCATGGAAGTCATGGCCAGCATCCAGTTCCAGGACGTAACCAGGCAGCAGGTCGAGCACGTCATGGGTGCGCTCGACCATCTCGCCAGCCACCTAGCCACCCTGGAGCAACAATTGAACAACCCATCCACGCTGGTGGCCTTCAAGCCGTTGGCCCAGCACCTCGAAGAGATGTTCGATGGCTATGTCATGGACCGGCAGCGCGACCAACACAACCTGCCCATGGGAACGACAACGTCGTCGGCCTCGGGATCCAGAGTGGAATTATTCTAAGTCAAGGCCCACAGCGGGCAGAACCACCACCACGGTTGCCTCAACAGGGAAGGAATACGATCATGCAAGAACCTCTCGTCCTTGAGGGCGCGGTCACGATCTACAACGCGCAGGAACTCAAAGACCGATTGCTTTCCGCAGCGCGCTCCAGCCCGGAATTGCATCTGGATCTCTCCCTGGTGACCGAACTCGATTCCGCCGGCCTGCAACTGCTCTATCTGGTCAAACGGGAAGCCACCCGCACCGGGAATGCCTTGCGCATCGTCGCGCACAGCGATGCGGTGCGCGAAGTGTTCGACCTGTGCAACCTGAATGCCTATTTCGGCGACCCCACGCTCATTCCGGCGCAAGAACCCAGCCGTCAGGCCGCGTGACCCTGAAGCCCAATGTGACCCTAAAGCCCAATCCCAGGAGATTCCCATGGATGAGCTAAGACAAGCCTATATCGCGGAGAGCCAGGAGCTGCTCTCCAGCCTCGATGAGAATTTGCTGCTGCTGGAACAGAACCCGGCGGACAGCAGCGCACTCAACGCGGTGTTCCGCGCCGCCCACACCATCAAGGGCGGGGCCGGCATCATCGAATGCGACTACATCGTCGAATTCACCCATGTCGTGGAGAACGCCCTGGACGGCGCCCGCGACGGCCATATCAAGGTCGACGCCGCGCTGATCCAGTTGCTGCTCGCCAGCGGCGACCAGATCGCGCGCCTGCTCGAATTCGCGGGCGACCCCGAGGCGCGCCCGGATGCGGAAACCCTGGCTCGGGGCGAGGAATTGCTGGCGGGCCTGCGAGTCCACTCCGGAGAGAAGGCGCACAGTCCTCTGGCGGCGGCTCCGGACAGCCAGGTCGAGAGCAGCGGCGGCGGCATGGTCGGCCACGATTGCTGGCACATTTCCATCCGCTTCGGCCAGAACGTCCTGCGCGAAGGCATGGACCCCCTGTCCTTCCTGCGCTACCTCGCCGGTTTCGGCGAGATCGCCCACCTCGCCACCCTGCTCGACACCCTGCCGGATGCGGAGGCCATGGACCCGGAATCGTGTTACCTGGGCTTCGAGATCGACTTTCGCGCCGAGACCAGCAAGGAGAAGATCGAGCGCGTGTTCGACTTCGTGCGCGACTCCTGCGTATTGCACATCCTGCCGCCCTACAGCCATCTATCCCAATACGTCGAACTGATCATGTCGCTGCCGGAGAACGCCATGCGCCTGGGCGAGATCCTGGCCCAGGCCGGCGCGATCACCCAGGTCGAACTGCTCGCCGCGCTGAACGCGCAGCACGCCCCGGACCACGCCACCGCTCCATTGGGAGAAATCCTGGTGGAGCAGCATGTGGTGCAAAAAGAGCTGGTCGATGCCGCCGTGGTCAAGCAGGCGCAGATCAGCGACAAGAAGGCCCAGGACGCCAAACTCATCCGCGTCCACGCCGACAAGCTCGATCAACTCATCAACCTGGTGGGTGAACTGGTCATCGCCGGCGCTTCCGCCGCCCTGCTGGCGCAGAAGGCCAAGGACGAGGCCATGTTCGAGGCCACCTCCACCATCTCCCGGCTGGTCGATGAAATCCGCGACGGCGCGCTGCGGCTGCGCATGGTGCAGATCGGCGAGACCTTCAACCGCTTCCATCGCGTGGTGCGCGACGTCTCGCGCGACATCGGCAAGGACATCGAACTGGTCATCACCGGTGGCGAGGCCGAACTCGACAAGACCGTGGTGGAGAAGATCAGCGACCCGCTCACCCACATGGTGCGCAACGCCATCGACCACGGCATCGAATCCGCCGAGGTGCGGGCGGCCGCCGGCAAGCCGGTGCGCGGCCGGGTGCGGCTCAACGCCTATCACGAATCCGGCAACATCGTCATCGAAGTCGCCGACGATGGCGGTGGCCTCAAGCGCGACCGCATCCGAAAAAAGGCGGTGGACAAAGGCTTGCTCGGCGCGGATGCGGACCCCTCCGACAGCGAATTGTTCAAGCTGCTGTTCGAGCCCGGGTTTTCCACCGCCGAACAGGTCAGCAACCTGTCCGGGCGCGGCGTCGGCCTGGACGTGGTGAAGCGCAACATCGAGGCGCTGCGCGGCAGCACCACCATCGAGAGCCAGGAGGGGGTCGGCACCACCATGGCGATCCGCCTGCCGCTGACCCTGGCCATCATCGACGGCTTCCTCATGGGCGTGGGCAAGTCCGCCTACGTGGTGCCCCTGGACATGGTCGAGGAATGCATCGAACTCACCGATGGCAAGAGCCGCGGCGAGGCGCGCAGCAACGTGCTCAATCTGCGTGGTGAGGTACTGCCCTTGATCCGCCTGCGCGAGTACTTCGCTCTCCCCGGCCACATCGGGCGGCGCGAGAACGTCGTCGTCGTGAAATTCGCGGGCAGCAAGGCGGGCCTGGTGGTGGACGAACTCATGGGGGAATTCCAGACCGTGATCAAACCCTTGGGCCAGATATTCACCCATCTGCGCGGCATTTCCGGCTCCACCATCCTGGGCAGCGGCGAGGTGGCCCTGATCCTCGACGTCCCTTCCCTCATCACCCTGGCAACCGAATCCGAATCGGGCAGAAGGCTTGTCCAGTCTGTTTACTGATAGATCAAGGAGATCAACATGTTCAAGAACCTGAAAGTCGGCCTGAAACTCGCCATCGGCTTCGGTGTGGTCGTGGCACTCATGCTGGTCATTTCCCTGGTGAGCGTCTCCCGCGTGAGTGCGCTGGACGGCGAAATCAGCGACATGGTCAACGATAAGTTCCCGAAGACGGTCTGGGCCAACGACATCATCGACAACATCAACATCGTCGCCCGTTCCATGCGCAATGCCCTGCTGATGGAAGATAAGACCAAGCAAGAGAAGGAAATGGAGCGCATCGTCGAGGCGAGGAAAGCCATCCTCGAGGACTTCGAAAAACTCGAGAAGACCGTCAAGAGCGAGAAAGGCCTGGAGAAGTTCAAGGCGGTCAAGGACGCCCGAGCCGCCTACGTCGGCAGCCAGGACGCCTTCATCAAGCTGATACAGGAGGGTCGGCAGAAAGAAGCGCGTGATTTCCTGTTTGCCGAGGTGCGGCCGAAGCAACTGGTCTACATCGACGCGGTCAGCAAGCTGATCGCCTTTCAGATCGACTTGATGAACAAGGTCGGCGAGGACGCCGACACGCTGGCCAGCAGCACCAGCACCCTGATCCTCTCCCTGCTCGCTGCGGCCCTGGTGCTGGCCACCGCCTCGGCCTGGCTGGTCACGCGCAGCATAACCAAACCCATCGCCCTCGCGGTGGATCTGGCGCAGCGCATGGCCGAAGGTGACCTCACCGCCACGGTCGAAGTGGACAGCAAGGACGAGACCGGGATGCTGCTCCTGGCCATGCAGACCATGGTGGGGCGCTTGTCGCAGATCATCGCCGAAGTGCGCGGCGCCGCGGACAACCTGACCAGCGCCTCCGGCCAGGTCTCGGCCACATCGCAATCACTCTCGCAAGGCTCCAGCGAGCAGGCCGCCAGCGTCGAGGAGACCTCGGCCTCGATGGAACAGATGAGCGCCTCGGTCAACCAGAACACCGAGAACGCCAAGCTCACCGACAACATGGCGCAGAAAGCCTCCAAGGAAGCCGTCGAGGGCGGCGAGGCCGTCAAGAAGACCGTGGAAGCCATGAAACAGATCGCCGGCAAGATCGGCATCATCGACGACATCGCCTACCAGACCAACATGCTGGCGCTGAATGCCGCCATCGAAGCCGCCCGCGCTGGAGAGCACGGCAAGGGCTTCGCCGTGGTGGCGGCCGAGGTGCGCAAGCTGGCCGAACGCAGCCAGATCGCCGCGCAAGAGATCGGCGAACTGGCCGGCGGCAGCGTGAAGATGGCCGAACGCGCCGGCACCCTGCTCGACGAGATCGTCCCCTCGATCCAGAAGACCTCCGACCTGGTGCAGGAGATCGCCGCCGGCTCCAGCGAACAATCCTCCGGCATCAATCAGATCAACACCGCCATGAGCCAGCTCTCCCAAACCACGCAGCAGAATGCCAGCGCCTCGGAAGAGCTCGCCGCCACCGCGGAAGAGATGAACGGCCAGTCGGAACAATTGCAGCAGACCATGGCCTTCTTCAAGCTCTCCGGCATGAGCCAGGGCACGGCCCCGGTGGCCCGCGCCCAGCCGCGCGCGGTACGGGTCCAGGATGCGAATCCCTCCGAGCGCGATTTCGTGCGCTTCTGAGGAGATGACCATGGGCAACCTCGTCCCTGTGCAAGCCAATGCGCGACCCCAAGCGATCGGTGAGCAGCAGTACCTCACCTTCCTGCTCGGCGGCGAGATGTTCGCCATCGAGATCCTCAACGTCCGCGAGATCATCGAATATGGCGCTCTGACCACTGTGCCGATGATGCCGGCGTTCATCCGCGGCGTGATCAACCTGCGCGGCGCCGTCGTGCCGGTGATCGACCTGTCGGTGCGCTTCTCCCGTGCGCCGGTGGAAGTCACCCGACGCACCTGCATCATCATCATCGAGATCGACAATGCCGGCGAGCGTCAGGACATCGGCGTGGTGGTCGACAGCGTCTCCGAGGTACTGGACATCCCCGGCAACATGATCGAGCCGCCACCGTCCTTCGGCGCCCGGATACGCACCGATTTCATCCAGGGCATGGGCAAGGTGAACGAGCGTTTCGTCATCATCCTGAACGTGCACAACGTGCTGTCGGTGGAGGAAATGTCCACGCTCAGCGACATCGGCCGACATCCCGGCGAAGCGGTCGCACTCACCTGAGGTCACGCTGAAACCAACTTGCCGCGACTCGGAAACCGGCCACACACCGGGGCGAATTCATCCGCCCCTACCCGGGTACGCCCACTCCGTGCCGCGTGATCCCCTGAACGCACACCAGATGCAGATACGGAAGGAGCCATCATGACCGTCGCCAAAAGACTCTATCTGCTCATTGCCTGTTCCGCGTTGGGCTTGCTCCTGGTTGCCGGCATCGGCATCTACCAGACCGAACGCGTCTATACGGCCGCCAATTTCGGCAACGAGAATACCGTGCCCGCGCTGGTGGCACTGAACCAGGTCAGCATAGGCGTGGGACACGCACGGATGCGGACCTGGCGGCATGTGTTCTTCGGCACGGACGCGGCGAAGATGGCCGAGATCGAACGCAGCCTCGAAGTGGCGGAGCAGGAATTGACCGCCGGGTTGAAGGCGTACGAACCCACGATCGTCGATAACGAAGACCGGCACCGGTTCGACAACGTGACCGGCTTGCTCCGGGAGTTCAAGGCCAGCCAGGCGGCCCTTCTGGAGCGTTCCCATGCGGGCAGTAAAGACGAAGCCCGCGAACTGCTGGGCACGCTCGATGTGCAGGGCAAGAAACTGAACGACGCCGTGAGCGAATACATCGCTTACAACACCGGGCTCGGCAAGAAGGCAGCCGAAGTAGCCAAGGCGACCCAGACTTCCTCCGTGGTGCAGGCCGTCATCATCTCGCTCGTGACCTTGCTGATCGTGGTCGCACTCGGCCTGTTCATCCTTCGCGTCCTGATGAAGCAACTTGGTGGCGATCCCGCATACGTCAAGGAGATCGTCAGGCAGGTGGCCGAGGGCAATATGGCCGTCGCTATCCAGACCCAGGCCCATGACCAGGAGAGCATGCTGTTTGCAGTCAAAAACATGGTCGCCAAGCTCTCGCAGATCATCACCGAAGTGCGCGGCGCCGCGGACAACCTGACTAGCGCCTCCGGCCAGATCTCGGCCACTTCGCAGTCGCTCTCGCAAGGCTCCAGCGAGCAGGCCGCCAGCGTCGAGGAGACCTCGGCCTCGATGGAACAGATGAGCGCCTCGGTCAACCAGAACACCGAGAACGCCAGGCTCACCGACAACATGGCGCAAAAGGCAGCCAGGGAAGCCGTCGAGGGCGGCGAGGCCGTCAGGAAGACCGTGGAGGCCATGAAACAGATCGCCGGCAAGATCGGCATCATCGACGACATCGCCTACCAGACCAACATGCTGGCGCTGAACGCCGCCATCGAAGCCGCCCGCGCCGGCGAGCACGGCAAGGGCTTCGCCGTGGTGGCGGCCGAAGTGCGCAAGCTGGCCGAACGCAGCCAGATCGCCGCGCAAGAGATCGGCGAACTGGCCGGCGGCAGCGTGAAGATGGCCGAACGCGCCGGCACCCTGCTCGACGAGATCGTCCCCTCAATCCAGAAAACCTCCGACCTGGTGCAGGAGATCGCCGCCGGCTCCAGCGAACAATCCTCCGGCATCAATCAGATCAACACCGCCATGAATCAGCTCTCGCAGACCACGCAGCAGAATGCCAGCGCTTCGGAACAACTCGCCGCCACCGCGGAGGAGATGAACGGCCAGTCGGAACAATTGCAGCAGACCATGGCCTACTTCAAACTCTCCGGCGCGGGCCAAGGCGCAACCGTGGCCCGCGCCCAGCCGCGCGCGGCGCGGGTCCAGGATGCGAATCCCTCCGAACGCGATTTCGTGCGCTTCTAGCCGCCTGGACGCCCCTACCCGACATCGAATCCGCCCCATGACACTGACCGATCAGGAATTCGATTTCCTGCGCAAGATGCTCTACGACGCAACCGGAATCAACCTCACCCCGGAAAAAAAGGCCCTGGTCGTCGGCCGTCTGACGCGCCGCATCGAGGGGCTGGGGCTCGCAAGCTACGGCGAGTACTTCCGCCGCATCGCCGGCAATACCGACCTGGCCGAGCGCACCTGGGCGCTGGATGCCCTCACCACCAACGAAACCTACTTTTTTCGCGAACCGGCGCACTTCGCCTATCTGAGCGAAACCATCCTGCCCAAGGTTCCGCCCGGAGGGCAATTTCGGGTCTGGAGTGCGGCCAGCTCCTCCGGTGAGGAGGCCTACAGCATCGCCATGCTGCTGGGCGAGCGCCTGGGGCAACGTCCCTGGGAGATCGTCGGTTCCGACCTGAGCACCAAGGTGCTGGAAAAAGCGATGCGCGGCCAGTATCCGATGGAACGGGCGGAGAAGATTCCCAAACCTTACCTGCGCGATTATTGCCTCAAAGGCACCGGCGACCAGGAAGGCACCTTCCTGATCGAACCATGGCTGCGCAAGCGCGTGCGCTTTCAGCAAGCCAACCTGATGGGACCACTGCCCAAGATCGGTTTGTTCGATGTGATCTTCCTGCGCAACGTGCTGATCTATTTCGATCCGCCGACCAAGCGCCGCGTGGTCGAAAACCTGCTGCCCTTCATGAAACCCGACGGTTATTTCTTTTCCGGCCATTCCGAGAGCCTGAGCGGCCTGGTCCAGAGCCTGGAGAGCATACAACCCGCGATTTACAGGAAAGCGGCATGAGTGTCGCCCCCCCCATCACCGGAATCCGCGAAATCTTTCTCCACCCTGGCGACTTCCACTTCGGCGATTCCCAGACACGCATCGTCACTCTGCTAGGCTCCTGCGTCTCCATCACCGTGTGGCACCCGCGCCTGCTGGTTGGCGGCATGTGCCACTTCATGCTGCCCTCGCGCGGGGTCATTCCGGAGGGCGGAACCTACGACGGCCGCTATGGCGACGAGGCCATGCTCTTGCTGATGAAAAAAATCTGGAACATGGGCGCGAATCCCAGCGAGTTCGAGGCCAAGGTCTTCGGCGGCGCCAACATGTTTCCCATGCAATGCCAGCGGGAAGAGATGAATGTCGGCGAGCGCAACATCGAGATGGCGCTGGTTCTTCTGCCGCGCCACGAAATCCAGATCAAGGCCAAGCACATCGGCGGCGACGGTCACCGCAAGCTGATGCTGGACATCTGGAGTGGCGATGTCTGGCTCAAGCACCAACCGATCACGCAAACCCAGAAGGAACCACGCTGGTGAAACCTATCCGCGTTCTGGTCGTCGATGACTCCGCCGTGGTGCGCCAGGTGATGCTGGATGTCCTGGGCCGGTCCCCCGAAATCAAGGTGATCGGCACTGCATCGGACCCGATCTTCGCCATGCAGAAGATGAATCAGGAGTGGCCCGACGTCATCACCCTGGATGTCGAGATGCCACGCATGGATGGCATCACCTTCCTGAAGAAAATCATGGCGGAGCATCCCACTCCGGTGGTGATCTGCTCCTCACTCACCGAAAAAGGCGCGGAAACCACCATGCAGGCTCTCTCGGCCGGCGCAGTCAGCATCATCACCAAGCCCAAGATGGGGGTGAAGCAGTTCCTGACGGACGCCTCCAATGACCTGGTCAGCGCGGTCAAGGCCGCGGCCCAGGCCAATCTGCGCCGCGTCGCCATGCCCCTGGTCGCCGCCAAACTCAGTGCCGACGTGATGCTGCCCGGCGGCATCAGCGCCATGGCCCAGACCACCGAGCGCATCGTCGCCATCGGCACGTCCACCGGCGGCACCCAGGCGCTGGAAGCCATACTGACAAGGTTGCCGCGCGTCTGTCCGGGCATCGTCATCGTCCAGCACATGCCGGAAAAATTCACCGCAGCCTTCGCCGAGCGTCTGGACGGCCTGTGTGACCTGGAGGTTCGCGAGGCCAAGAACGGCGACCGGGTCATCCCCGGTCGTGCGCTCATCGCCCCGGGCGGGCGGCACATGCTGTTGAAGCGCAGCGGCGCGCAATATATCGTGGAAGTCGTCGACGGTCCCCTGGTGTCGCGCCACAAACCCTCGGTCGACGTGCTGTTCCGCTCGGTGGCCAAATATGCCGGCAAGAACGCCACCGGGATAATCATGACTGGCATGGGCGACGACGGCGCACACGGCATGAAGGAGATGTTCGACGCCGGCGCCCACACCATCGCCCAGGACGAGGCCACCTGTGTCGTCTTCGGCATGCCCAAGGAAGCCATCAAGTTGCAAGGCGTGCGCGAGGTGCTGCCGCTGGAAAATCTCCCGCGCGCTATCCTGATCGCCGGCCGTGGTTGAATACGATGCGATGATCGATAATTACAAGGTTATTGCGTAAGCCGAATACCCATGCGTCATACTAGGGCCCGTGCAAAAACCATCAGGAGTACACCATGAACACACGCCACGAATACGTCGAGCAACTGAAGCAGAACCTGGATCGCTGGAACGGCGACATCGCCCGCTGGGAAGCCAAGGCCCGTGTGACCAAAACCGACCTGACCATCGAGTATGAGATGCAACTCGAATCCCTGCGCCGGCACCGCGAGGAAGCCACGGCGAAACTCAAGGAAATCCAGGCCAGCAGCGGCGAAGCCTGGAAGGATCTGCGTGCCGGCGCCGATGCCGCCTGGGCGAGCCTGAGCGCAGCCTTCGACAAAGCCTCCACGCATTTCAAGTAAGCGCTCCGTCCCGGACCGATACCCATGCCGATTCCGGGGGTGATGCCCGGCCCGATTTGTTCTACAGTGCCTCACCGCTCGCGCCGATAAAGCAGTAAGCCCACACGCACACACCATGAGCACGTCCGCCAGCATCAAGAAAATCCCGGTCGCCCAGTTGCGTCCGGGGATGTATATCCACGATCTCAACTGCTCCTGGCTGGATCACCCCTTCGTCAGCAACAGCTTCGCGGTAAAGGACACGAAACGGGTCGGCGAGATCCTCGCACTCGGCATCCACGACCTCTACATCGACACCGTGCGCGGCGATGATGTGGCCAACGCCATCACCGAGGCCGAGGCACAGCAGGAAATCGAGGTGCGCATGGTGGATATCGCCCAGGAGCAGCCCGACCGCATCCAGGCTCAGCCCCTGCAAAGCGAGATTCAGCGCGCCAGAGCCCTGCACAGCGATGCCAACCGCATCGTCCGTGGCATGGTCCACGACATTCGCCTGGGCCGGCAGATCGAACTGGAACTGGTGGAGCCCCTGGTGGAAAACATGGTCGACTCCATCTTCCGTAACCAGGATGCCCTGCTGCCCTTGGGACGACTGAAGGACCACGACAATTACACCTTTCAGCACTCGGTCTCGGTCTGTGCCTTGCTGGTGTCTTTCGGCCGCGGCCTCAAGCTGGACCGTCCCATCATCAAGGAACTCGGCATAGGCGGCCTGCTCCACGACGTGGGCAAGGCCAAGGTGCCCGACGCCATCCTCAACAAGCCGGCCAAGCTCACCGATGCCGAATTCGTCAAGATGAAGTCGCATGTGGTGCAGAGCATCATCATCCTGCAAAACACGCCCGGCATCAGCCAGATCGCACTGGACGTGGCCGGCCAGCACCACGAGCGCTTCGACGGCAGCGGCTACCCGAATGGGCTGAAGGGTGCGCAGATTTCCCTGTACGGCCGCATGGGCGCGATCGTCGACGTCTACGATGCCATCACTTCGGACCGGGTCTACCACAAGGGGATGCCCCCCACCGCGGCCCTGGGCCGGCTCCTGGAATGGAGCAGCTACCACTTCGACCCGGCGCTGGTGAAAGCCTACGTGAAGAGCCTGGGCATCTACCCCAGCGGCTCCCTGGTGCGCATGGAGAGCGGCCGCCTGGGCGTGGTGGTGGAACAGAATGCCGACAACCGGATGAAGCCGCGCGTGAATGTGATCTATCACGCGGAACATCGCCACTACCTACCCCCGGAAATCGTCGATCTTTCTTCGAGCGACTGCCTGGATCGCATCACCGGCCACGAGGACTACGCCGACTGGGGTATCGACCCGAAACGCTGGCTGCCGGGGTAGCCGCAAGCTCCGCTCAGATCTTGAAGCGGTTGACCATGGTCTGCATGGCCGCTGCCAGTTCTTTCATGCGATGGGCCGATTGGGCCGCTTCACGGGAAGCGCCGCTGTTTTTCTCGGCCATTTGCGCGATACGTTCCACCTGCGTGGCGACTTGATGACTGGCGCTACTTTGTTCGCCCAGGGCCGCGCTCATTTCCGTCACCATCGTGGACACCTGTCCCGCCCGTTCGGCGACCCGAACCATCGCGGACCCGGTATCTGTGGCAAGCTGCCGGCCTTGATCGACGATCACGATGCCCGCGTGCATGCTGGATACCGCGCTGCCGGTGCTGCTCAATACCGACTGGATCATGCCGCTGATTTCTTCGGTGGACTTGGTCGTGCGTTCGGCCAGTTTACGCACCTCGTCCGCGACCACGGCGAAACCGCGCCCCTGCTCGCCCGCGCGCGCGGCCTCGATGGCGGCATTGAGCGCCAGCAGATTGGTCTGATCGGCGATGTCCTTGATCACCATGACGATGGTCGAAATATGTTCGGAATCCTTTTCAAGTTCGGCGATAACCTTGGCCGAAGCGTTCACCGAGGTGGAAATCTCCTGCATGGTGCCGCCGACGCGCGCCAGCGCGTCCCGCCCCGCGTTCGACAGGATCGCGGACTCGCGCATGGAGCGATCGGTTTCGCGGGCACTCTCGCTGACCACGCCGATGCTGACGACCATTTCCTCCATGGCGGAGGCCATCGAGGAAGCCGCATCGTTCTGTTCCACCGTGCCTTCGGCGATGAGCGTGGAGGCATGGGATACATTGCCCGCCATCTGCGTCAACTCGCCGGCCTCGCCCCTGATGTCGCCGATCATCTGACGCAGGCTTTCCTGCATGCTGGCCAGCGCTCGCAACAACTCGCCGGTCTCGTCGCTTTGGGTAACTTCGATGCGGCAGGTCAGGTCGCCCGCCGCGATGCTCTGTGCCGAAGCGATCGCCAGCTGCAACGGTTGCGTGATCTTGCGCGCGATCAGCAGGCTGACCGTCACACCCACGACCACGGCCAGGAGCAGGATGGCGACAAACAAGCCGAGCGAGTACTTATAGGCGGAAATGCTGCTCAGGTAACTCTCCCTCGCCTTGGCATCCTGTTCCTCGACCAGTTTCTCGGCCTTGTTTTCCAGCGCGGTAAAACCTTGATCCGCGGTCTGCATGCCGGTCATGCCCATGTTGGAATCGATCTGGGCATAATCGATCGCCTGCATGACCTGTTTACGATATTCCGCCAGATCCTTCTGGAGACCTATGACAACCTTGCGGGTTTCTCGCGGGAGTGCTTGCGTCGCCGTCAAGGCGCTCAAATGCGCATCCGCCTGATCGATGCGCTGGTTGATTCCATCCGTGGCCTGTTTGATCCTGGCTGCATCGTAATTGTTCAACCAGGTGAACAGGCGATAGACGCCTGCATGCGCTGCGGCCACATCCGCCAGGGCATCACTGCTGCCCTTGAAGGCCTGGAAACGGACGTCGTAGATGTCGCGAACCGAGTTGTTGGAAGAGTTCAGTCCCATGAAACCCGCCACGCCCAGCAACAGCATCAATCCCAGCAATGCTCCGGGCGGGAGCAGCAATTTCTGGCGGATATTCATTAGTAATTATTCCTTATTCTTCGAGGTAAAAACCTTTCCGGATTTCGCCTGCGACTTAGCGCTTGTAGATGCCCGCGCACACGGCGGTTTCTTCCAGTTTTTCGCAATACATCGACTTGGGCAGAATTTTCTTGGTCACCGGGTCGGTAAATTTGTAGTCCTGCCAGAATTTTCCCTTGGACTTGGCCAACTCCACGCGCTCCTTCACAAACTCCTTGCCATCGGCATCCTTGAAGCCGATGAGTTCCTTGCCGACCTGCTTTTCGTTCTGGCCGTGGGCAAGCACCTTGCCGCTCAGGTCATAGACCACCACATACAAGTCCTTCTCGACCCAACCGGCTTTCTTGCCGGTGAAATCGGCATAGGCTACGTCCTTGCCCGTAGCCTTGATATGCTTGATCGCCTTGACGACGATGGTTTCGGCGTCCTTCCTGGAGGCGAATTCCCCGGCCTGAGCCGAGACGGAAGCAATGGCGGCGGCAAAAGCGAGAATGGCAAACCTTGTCATAACCAACCCCTCAAAAAATAATGGAAACGAGCAGAACTGGGCCGTCATTGCCCACGCAGTATTAAAAAACCGCTGATTAAATCCTTCGACAAGCTCAGGATGAACGGCAACCTGTTGATTCTGTTCGTGGTAAGCCTGTCGAATCATGAACGAAATTAAATAAATCAGTGGTTCCTTTACGGACACATTCCGGAAATCTTTAACGAACAGTACGAGTATACCGGTTCATAGGAACCAGCTACGCAGATCATCGCCGGCAAGCCCGCTCACCCCGGCTCCCTCTCTCGTGGGAGCCGGCCTGCCGGCGAACGGGCGCGGCGTCGCCAGTCCGTGCTACGACGACAAGGTCTGCCCGTGCTCCCGGGTGTCGTGGAATTTCACGCGCGGCCAGCGTTCCATGGCCAGCGCCAGGTTGACGCGGTTGTCGGCCAGGTAGACCAGATTGCCATCGACGTCGCGCGCCAGGCGCTGTTGCTGCGCGCGGGCGAATTCCGCCAGATGGGCGGGATCGTCGCAGGTCACCCAACGCGCGGTATGGATGCCGGCGCGCTCGAACAAGGCATCCACCCCGTATTCCGCCTTCAAGCGGTGCTCCACCACCTCGAACTGCAACTGACCCACCGCGCCCAGGAGCAAGTTGCTGTCCACCAGGGGCGCGAACACCTGGATCGCACCCTCCTCGCCCAATTCGCGCAGGCCCTTGTTGAGCTGTTTCGACTTGAGCGGGTCGCGCAACCGTGCGCGCGAGAACAAGTCGGGGGCAAAATAGGGAATACCCTTGTAGGTGAGCATCTCGCTCTCGGTGAGCACATCGCCGATCTGCAACTGGCCGTGATTGTGGATGCCGATGATGTCGCCGGCGAAGGCGTCCTCCATACGGGAGCGCTCGTTGGCCATGAACACCACGGCGTTGGCGATCTTCATTTCCTTGCCGGTGCGACGGTGCTTCACCTTCATGCCCGGCGTGTATTCCCCGGAACACACGCGGAAGAAGGCGATGCGGTCGCGGTGGTTGGGGTCCATGTTGGCCTGGATCTTGAACACGAAACCGGTGAAGCTGGGTTCGTCCGGTGCCACCATGCGGCTTTCGCCCTTGGCACCGATGGCTTCGCGTGGCTGCGGAGGGGGTGCCCAGTCGATCAGGGCCTGAAGGATTTCGCGCACGCCGAAGTTGTTGATGCCGGAACCGAAGAACACCGGGGTCTGCTTCCCCTTGAGAAAATCTTCAAGATGGAAACTGGCCCCCGCGCCTTGTACCAGTTCACACTCATTGCGCATCTGCTCGAACTCCTGCGGACAGGAAGCACGCAGACCTTCGATCGCCTCGCCGTGCAGGATTTCCACGTCCCCGTCGGCGCGTTCTTCGCCCGGGGTGAAGCGTTGAACCTCGTCTTTCAGCAGGTGGTAGACGCCGATGAAGCGCTTGCCCATGCCGATCGGCCAGGTCACCGGCGCGCAGTGGATCTTCAGCACCGACTCGATCTCGTCCAGGACTTCCAGCGGGTCGCGCACCTCCCGGTCCATCTTGTTGATGAAGGTGATGATGGGGGTGTTGCGCAGGCGGCAGACCTCCAGCAGCTTGACGGTCTGTTCCTCCACCCCCTTGGCCGCGTCCACCACCATCACGGCCGCATCCACCGCAGTGAGCACGCGGTAGGTGTCCTCCGAGAAATCCTGGTGGCCGGGGGTGTCGAGCAGGTTGATGACACAGTCGCCGTAGCCGAACTGCATCACCGAACTGGCGACGGAAATGCCGCGCTGCTTCTCCACTTCCAGCCAGTCCGAGGTGGCGTGGCGCCCGCTCTTGCGGGCCTTCACCGTGCCGGCCATCTGGATGGCGCCGCCGAACAGCAGCAGTTTTTCCGTCAGCGTGGTCTTGCCGGCGTCGGGGTGGGAAATGATGGCGAAGGTGCGGCGGCGGCCCACTTGGCGGGCAACATGACCAGCGGGCACAACGGTTTCCAGAGGAGATGCTGAGGCGGACAAGACGGGCTCACTGCGAACGAAAGCGCAATGATAGCCGGGGACAGGGGCTTGCGCCGACAAACCGCCCGCGACGGCTGCATCCACGGTGCGGCACGGAGGGAACTCGAGCCTACGCCAGTTCCAGACGCACGCCCGCCGTCGCCTTTGCCCATTCCCGCACTTCCTCTTCCAACGCGACACGGGTGAGGGAATTGTCTTTCAGCCAGTCGGCGGGCACGGACAGCCGGCAGGCACCGTTATCGCAACGCAGCGCGAGCGGCGGCGGCGCGGCATCGCTGCGGCTCATGTTGAACAACTGCCCCAGGCGCAGACAAAGGATGAGCGGCCAGGCATCCGCATCCGGAGCCAGGGTGAGTTTACCCAGACTGCCGTGGCCGGCACGAACCAGCAGGGCGATGAAGGCTTGATCGCGGCGGGAGAACCCGGGCATGTCGGCGTTCTCCAGGATGTAGGCGCCGTGTTTGTGAAAGCCGGAGTGCGCGATGGAAATGCCGATTTCATGCAAGCGTGCGGCCCAGGCCAGGCGCTGCCGCGCCTCGGTCTCCTCGGGCTGGAACAAGCCCAGCGCCAGGGTTTCCACCCGCAGCGCCTGCGCCATGTCCACCTGGTAGCGGCGCTGGAACTGGCTGACGCTGACGTCGCGCATGTCGCGATCATGCACCCGACCCAACAGATCCCAGAGTATGCCTTCGCGCATGGCGCCTTGCGCCACGTTCATGCGTTCGACGCCGAGTTCCTCGAAGATCGCCAACATGATCGCCAGACCGCCACTGATGACGGGGCGGCGGTCCGGCTTCAGCCCGGGGAGGTCGAGCAGATCGACGGACCCGAGTTTCACCAGATGTTCGCGCAGCCAGCGCAGGCCCTCCAGGGTAATGGCGCCGTCAGAATGGCCATTCAAGCGGCACAGTTCGCCCAGCGCGCGCGCCGTACCCGAAGAACCCACCGCCTCGACCCAGCCACCGCGGCCGAATACCGGGCCGGCAACGATCCGGGTCTCGATGCGCGCGGCGACCTCGGCGGCCTTCATGGCGGCCCGGTCGATCCTGCCTTCGGGGAAGAAGCGGTTGCTGAACAGCACGCAGCCCATGCGCAGGCTTTCCCTATCGCGCGGCTCGTAGCCATCACCGATGATGCATTCCGTGGAACCACCGCCGATATCCACGACCAGTCGCGTCTGCGGGATCAACGGCAGGCTGTGAGAGACCCCCAGATAGATCAGGCGCGCTTCCTCGCGGCCCGCGACGATTTCGATTTCGAAACCCAGCGCCGCACGCGCCTTTTCCAGAAATTCAGGTGCGTTCCTGGCCACGCGCAGAGCCGAGGTCCCGACGGCGCGCACCGCGCCCGCCGGCATGCCGCGCAGTCGTTCGGCGAAGCGTGCCAGGCAGTTCAGGGCACGCCGCTGCGAGGCGGCATCGAGCTTCTTGTTGGCATTCAGGCCCCCGGCTAGGCGCACCGATTCCTTGATGGCATCGAGGTAGAAAAGCTGCTCCCCCTCGACCCGACCGACCTGCAAATGAAAGGAGTTGGAGCCAAGGTCGATGGCGGCCAGGGTGGGATAGGGCTGCATGCGAGAAAACCGAGAGACGAAACCGGTCGATTATGCCGCACAAATGTGACAGCCCCGTGCCACCGAGTCACACCCGGAAGCGCCCCGCCAGCTCCTGTAGCTCGACGGCCAGGGTGCGCAGATGTTGGGCAGAGGACTCGGTCTGGTTGACGGCGGCGCTGTTCTGCTCCGCGCCCTGGGCGATGCGTTCCACCTTCTGGGCGATCTCGCGGGCGGCCACGGACTGTTCCTTGAGCGCCAGATTGATGTCGTCCACCGCGCGGGTGACCTTCTCGGCACTGGCGCGAATGCCGATCACGGAATCGCCCGCCTTGTGCGCCAGCTGCACGCCGTCGTTGACCCGCTGCACGCCGGATTCCATTTCCTGCGCGGCGCGTTGCGTGCCCTGCTGAATCTTGCCGATCATGCCGGTGATCTCCTGGGTGGAATTGGCCGTGCGCTCGGCCAGTTTGCGCACCTCGTCGGCGACCACTGCGAAACCGCGTCCCTGCTCGCCCGCGCGCGCGGCCTCGATGGCGGCGTTGAGCGCCAGCAAGTTGGTCTGATCGGCGATGTCCTTGATGACGCTGACGATGCTGGAGATCTGCCCGGAGTAATCTTCCAGCTCGCGGATGGTGCCGGCGGTGGAATTGACCGCCGCGGCGATGTTGCGCATCTCCTCTGCGGTCTGGTGGATGATGCGGCCCCCCTCTTCCGACTGGCTGCCGGAGTCCAGGGTGACGCCGCGCGCCTCGCGCGCATGGGCTTCCACCTGATCGATGGAGACCGACAACTCCTCCACCGAGGCGGCCATGCTGGAAGCGGCCTCCGACTGCGACTCGCCGGCGCGCGCGCTGCTCGATGAAGCCGTCGACAATTCCATGGCGGCGCGATTGAGATTGTCCACGTTACCGCGCACCGCACCGATGAGTTCGCGCAAATTGCCCTGCATGACCGCGAGTTTGGCGAGTATCTCGCCGATCTCGTCGCTACCGGCCTGCGGCACGGCTCGGGTGAGGTCGCCAGCGGCGATGGCTTCGACCGCCGCACCCGCGGAACTGAGGCTATGCGTGATGCGGCGGATGGTGACCAGCGACATGCCCATGACGCCCAGCACACCGATGAGGATCAAGATGCCGTAGACCCACAGCATCAGGCGCTCGTGCGCCTGCGCCCCTTCATACTCCTGGCGCGCCACCGCTTCCTGATAGGTCATGAGGGCGTCCAGCGCTTCCTGCGCCGCCTTGCGCTCCTCCTTGCCCGCCTTGAGGAAGCGCGCCATCGCCTCAAGGCTGTAGTTGCCCGCGGCAATACCGGACTTGGCTTCTTCGAGCTTGGCCACCCAAAGCTTGCGCTTTTCCACGAAGTCGGCCGCCAGCCCTTTTTCCTGATCGGTGAGGTAGGTGGCCATGTACTTGGTCCAGAGGGCGTCGATGTCCGTCTTGCCTTTCTCCATGGCATCCAGATGTGTGGAGACCGGATGGTCATGGAGCGTATGCAGGGGATTATTCGGGTCGTGCTGGAAGGCGCGCAGGATATGACCGTAGTTTTCCTGCATCAGCGTGCCCATGCGGGAAAGGTCGTGCAAGCACACCACACGATCCTCGAACACCGTCTTCAGCGATCGCTCCGCCGTGGTCAACCCCCACCAGCCGACGATCACGGAAACCAGAAACAAACTCCCGGCCAGCACGGAGATGAACCACAGGCGGTGAGCGATCTTGAGATTGTCGAACATGGCATTTCCAGTGATTGCAGGGTACCCCCCGCTATTTCGGCAGCACCACGGAATACTTTAATGCCGCACCCCGCGCCGGCTGGCTAGAACAACTCGATCGAGCCGTCGTGCTGGTTGTCTTCCACGGCGCCTTCGGCTCGCAGTGCACGGAAATCGCGCACCTGGTTGCGGCCATGCTCCTTGGCGTAATAGAGCGCCTTGTCGGCTTCCTCGATGATGCGGGTGGGCAGATCCTGGCAATCGATCATGGTGTAACCGATGCTGACCGTGACCTGGCCTACCTGCGGAAACGCGTGACTCGCCACGTTGCTGCGCAGCCGATCCAGCACCCTCGCCGCCTGATCTGTGCTGACATCGCTCAAGACGACGATGAACTCCTCGCCGCCATAGCGGAAAGAGCGGTCCTCGTCGCGCAAGGAGGCGCGCAGGATATTGGCAAAAGTCAGCAACACTTCGTCGCCGATCAGGTGACCGTAGGTGTCGTTGACGCGCTTGAATTTATCCAGATCGAGCACGGCGAGGTACTCGCCCATCCCCGGCGAGGTGGAACCGGTGCCGTCCCCCTCGCGCCTGTCGTGCAGGCGTGCGGCCAGGCGCGAAGACAGGTGCGATTCCAGCTTGCGCCGGTTTTGCAGGCCGGTGAGGGTATCCTTCTCGCTGTCGCTCATCAGCTTCATGAAGTTCTGATACACCCGCACCATGCCCACCAGCAGGCGCTCGCTGTTGACGTTCCAGCTCGGCATGCCCACCAGCAGGACGCGGCGCCCGCCGTCCTTAAAGACCTCCATCACCGCCAGCATGTAAACGGTCTCCGGAGTCTGCGCCTGGCGGAAATCGTATTCCGACATTTCCCGCGCCAGCGCAATCACGCCCTCGGGCAAGGCTACATCCTCATCGCGGGAGGGCAACACGGTCCTCGCCGGACCGCTCGCCGGCAGATCGAGGAAAAACCCGCGCTGCGGCTGCAACATCTCGCGCAAGGAAGCGAACAAACTGAGTTCCAGCGAATGCTGATCACGCTGCTCCGTGATGGCAACGATGGTTTCCAGCAGGATGTCGTGATCCAGCGGGGTAGTTTCCGTATTCATCCTGCTTCCTCTCTAGGAATTCATCTCAGTGCACCAACAGCAGGGGCAGCAGCAGCCACCAGGGCCGGTATGCCTCGACCTTCAGTGCCAGCGGCGCACTGACCGGCCCTTCGACACCCTCCGCGCCCACGCCCCTGACGCGTAGCCAGTAGTCGCCCGACGCCGGCCTGGGCAGCGCGGCGTGGGTCTCGCCGACCTGGAGGCTGAGCGCCGAGGCGAAACCGGGCTCATTGCTCAGATCCACTCTGTAGGCGGGTGCTTCGCCCTTCCAGCTCACCTGTATCGGATCGCTCCCCGCCTCGGCCGCAACCTCGTAAGGTGCTTCGGGTGGCACGATGACCGTGCCGACCACGCTCCAGGGCCCGGCCTGGCCGTCGCCTTCGATGCCGCGCATATGCCAGAAATATTTTCCCGGCTTGAGCGCCAGGGCCAGACTGGTGGCTGCGGTTTCCTGCTTCATGGAATCGATCCGATCCGCCGCGGCACCCAGCTCCAGACCATAACGCACCGCACTACCCACGGCACTCCAGGCAATACGCACCTGACCGTCGGCGGCACTCGCCCGGGCCGCCGGCGGATTCGGCAGCGGCTGCACGCGGAAGGCGCGATGCGGACTCCAGGCGCGCGGCTTGCCGGCCGCGTCCAGGCTGGCCGCGCGCCAGTGCCAATCGCCCTCGCCCAAGGTCTCGGCATGCGAGGTGACGGCAGGCAGGCGGCGTTCGATCAGGCCATGGGCGAAATCCGGTGTCTGGGAGAATTGCAGCAGATAGCCCTGAGCCTCGGCGGAGGCATTCCAGGAACACATCACCTCGTTGCGGTATACGCGCTCGCCCAACGTCGGGGCAAGCAAGTCCGGCGGCAAGGGGCGCGCGGCCAACACGAAGTCGTGGTCGCGGCTCTCGCCTTCCAGGCCGGTAGCGTCGATGCCGCGCAGGCGCAGTGCGTAGTGACCGTCGGGTGGCGCATCCGTCCAGGAGACGCTGGGCGCGTCCGTGATGTCGTCCTGCAACACCAGGCCTGCGTCCGTCACCACCTGGGCACGGTAAGCGCGCGCGCCCGGCAGGGCCTGCCAGGTGAAGGCCAGGGGCAGGCGCTCGATGCGCGCGGAGAGTCCTGCTGCGCCTGGCGCCGGCAGCAAGGGACGCGGCGCTTGCGGAGGCTGGCCGGCTTCGGCTACGGTGCCGTACCCGCCCGCCACGTTCACTTCTCGGCCCCGCGCCGCGACCGCGACCACGCCTTGCAGCACCTCGTTGCGCAGGCTCTTGCCATCTTCGGACAGGTTCAGGCGGAAATCCGTGCCGCGCAGGCCGGCCACCGCCACCGGCGTGTTCACCTTGAAGCCGCCGGCCGGAGCGAGTTGTTTCGTGGCATGGGCCTCCAGGCGCCCCCCTTCCAGGGACAGTTCGGTGGACACCATCCCGGTCTTGCCGTAAGCCGCCAGGCGGCCAAAGGAAAGCTTGCTCGACGCCTGCTGCGTCAACACACTGGCGTCGGCCAAGCGGTAGGCCACGCTGCTGCGCGGCCCGGACAGCACGGTTTCGCCGCCGTTGAGCTGGGCGCCCTGGGTGAGTGGCCGGAACGGGCCCTCACCGGACTTGTAGCGGACATTGCCGCTGACCGCGGTGACCGTGACCGGCGCCGGCGTCACCTTGAGCAGCTCCACGGGAATCTTGATCCGGGTGTTCACCGGCAGGTGCTCGGGAATGGCCACGTCGTTGACGGCCTGCACACGCGGCCAGTCGCGCAGATTTTTCAGATAGGTCTGACCAATCTGAGAGAGAGTATCGCCCGGAGCCGTGAGATAAAGCCAATCCGCCGCCTGTGCGGACAGGGCAAACAAGGCCGCAAACAGCGTGGCGAACGATGTCGGGATGCGCATGAAATCTCCTGCCGGTAAGCTTCGGCCGCGACTATATGAAATTCACGAGGAAAAGCATATGCATATCGGCACTCCGCTCACCCCCTCCGCCACCCGGGTCATGTTGCTGGGTGCGGGAGAACTGGGCAAGGAAGTGATCATCGCCTTGCAACGCCTGGGCGTCGAGGTCATCGCGGTGGACCGTTACGATGGCGCGCCCGGGCATCAGGTGGCGCACCGCTCGCAGACCATAGACATGACCGATGGCAATGTCCTGGCGCGCATGATCGATTCCGAGAAACCCCAGATCGTGGTACCCGAAATCGAGGCCATCGCCACCGAGACCCTGGCAAAACTGGAAGCGTCCGGCCTGGTCCGGGTCATACCCAGCGCCCGCGCCGTCCACCTCACCATGGACCGCGAGGGCATACGCCGCCTCGCCGCGGAAGAGTTGAAGCTGCCGACTTCGCCCTACGCCTTCGCCGATACGCTGAAAGCCTTGCGCACGGCCGTCGAAGGCGAAGGCGGCATCGGCTTCCCCTGCGTGGTGAAACCGGTCATGTCTTCCTCCGGCAAAGGCCAGAGCAAGATCGACTGCGCGGAAGACCTGGCCGGCGCCTGGCACTACGCGGCCACCGGCGGCCGCGTCGACCGCGGCCGAGTGATCGTCGAAGGTTTCATCGACTTCGACTATGAAATCACCCTGCTCACCGTGCGCGCCCCGAATGAGCAAGGCGAGGTGGAAACCCACTACTGCGAGCCCATAGGCCACATCCAGATGAAGGGCGACTATGTGGAAAGCTGGCAGCCGCAGCCCATGTCCGCGCTAGCTTTGGCACGCGCCAGGGAAATCGCCGCCCGCGTCACCGCCAACCTGGGAGGCCAGGGGCTGTTCGGCGTGGAGTTGTTCGTCAAGAACGACACCGTCTGGTTCTCCGAAGTCAGCCCGCGGCCGCACGACACCGGCATGGTCACCATGATCAGCCAGCACCAGAGCGAGTTCGAGCTCCACGCCCGCGCCATCCTCGGACTGCCGGTGGACACCCGATTGCGCAATCCCGGCGCCTCGGCCGTCATCTACGCCGGCGTGGAAGGCCGGGGCCTGTGCTACGAGGGCGTCGCCGAAGCGCTGCGTGTCCCCGGCAGCGATCTGCGTCTGTTCGGCAAGCCGACCTCGTTCCCGCGCCGCCGCATGGGCGTGGCCCTGGCTTACGGCCAAGACACGGACGAAGCCCGCACGCGCGCCAAGGAAGCGGCGAGCAAGGTCAAGCCGGTCAAGCCGTAGCCGCGCGTTAAGCCTCAGAACCCAACCCGCGGCCCGGGCCAGCGTTCGGGTATGGGGTCCGCACGGGCGATCGCCTCGGCGGCTTCGCACCAGCCATCGCAGGCATTGCGCCCGGGACTGCCGCGCCAGAAGTTGAGCAGGCGCTTGCACCGGGCATAGAAAGCGAAGAAGCGCAGTACCGCGCGACGCTGTTTCTCGGTCGGAGCCTGTGCGGCACAGACCAGTTTGTCGTCGGTCATGCCCCGGTCCGCCAGGATCACCGCGCCCCAGGCCAGGGAGCGGATGCGCGTACCCGCGGCCAGGCGTGGCCCGAGCACCAGCGCATCCAGCAGATCACCTTCCTGGCCTAGATAATTCGGCACGGAGCCGTAGTTGTAGGGGCAAGGCAGGGGGGAAATGAAATCGATCCGGCCCGTGGAGCCGCGCTTCAAAAAACTGCCGCGCGGAATCTCGATGACCACCTCGACCTCGAGCGGAGATGCGTTCATCCTTGAATCCTCAGTTGAACACGCCCGAGTGTGCGACTGGCGAGTTGTCTGGCAAGGGCGCGGAGTCGTAGCGCTTGAGCGCGTACGAATCCGGCCTACCCCTTGCGGGTGCAACGCAGCCAGGTGTGCAATCGGGTGCGTAGCGGCTTCACCCAAAGGGTGAGCGTGATCAAAGGCGCAATCCTCAATGTTCATGGAGCCTCACAAGGGAAAATGAGCGGTCAACTGAGGAATCAAGGTTCATAGTCGCGAGATTAGCAGCCCGCCGAACTTTTCGCCCGAGGCGCATTACCCACAGGGGTCCATGGATACACACAAGAACGACCGTCCTGTAACCTGGCTGAAAACCGCGTCGTGCTAGAATGCGCGGCTCTTCTAACGGTTGCCCATTCATGTCTCGCGCCCTCCGCAATATCGCCATCATCGCCCACGTCGACCACGGCAAGACCACGCTGGTCGACAAGCTCCTGCAACAGTCCGGTTCTTTCGCCGCTCACCAGCATCTGACCGAACGGATGATGGACTCCAACGACCTGGAGAAGGAGCGCGGCATCACCATTCTGGCCAAGAACGCTTCGGTGGAATACGCGGGCGTGCATATCAACATCGTCGACACCCCTGGCCACGCCGACTTCGGCGGCGAAGTGGAGCGGGTGCTGGGCATGGTCGATGGCGTGCTGCTGCTTGTCGATGCCGTCGAAGGCCCGATGCCGCAGACCCGATTCGTCACCAAGAAGGCGCTGGCCCTGGGGCTGCGTCCCATCGTCGTGGTGAACAAGGTGGACCGTGACGGCGCCGATGCCGACAACGCCGTCAATCTGACTTTCGACCTGTTCGACAAACTGGGTGCCTCCGACGAGCAGCTCGATTTCCCCATCGTTTACGCCTCCGCCCTGAACGGCTGGGCGGTGCTGGAACAAGGCGACGAGCGCGTGGACATGAAGCCGCTGTTCGAGACCGTGCTAAAGCACGTGCCGGCGCCGGCGACCGATGTCGAGGCGCCCTTGCAGTTGCAGATTTCCGCCCTCGATTACAACAGCTACGTCGGCCGCATCGGCGTGGGCCGGATCCAGCGCGGCCGGGTGAAAACCGGCCAGCAGGTCATGGTGTTCTTCGGCACCGATGAGGAAATGATCGAGCATGAGCGCGTTCCGCTCAAGGCCAAGATCGGCCAGGTGTTCGGTTTCCGCGGCATGAGCAAGGTCGAGCTGGAAGAAGGCCTGGCCGGTGACATCGTCCAGATCACCGGCATCGAAGACCTGGTTCTGGGGGCGACCATCACCGACCTGGAAAATCCGGAGGCGCTGCCGCTCCTGAAGATCGACGAGCCCACCCTGTCGATGCAGTTCATGGTGAATACCAGCCCGCTGGCCGGCACCGAAGGCAAGTTCGTCACCAGCCGCCAGATTCGCGAACGCCTGCACAAAGAACTGCTCACCAACATGGCGCTGCGCGTGCATGACACCAAGGACGCGGACATTTTTGACGTGTCCGGACGCGGCGAACTGCACCTGTCCATCCTTCTGGAAAGCATGCGCCGCGAAGGCTTCGAGATGTCCGTGGGCCGCCCGCGCGTGGTGAAGAAGATCATCGACGGGGTAGAACTCGAGCCCTATGAGCAGCTCACCGTGGACGTGGAGGAAGGTCACCAGGGTGGCGTCATGGAAAGCCTGGGACTGCGTCGTGGCGACCTGCTCGACATGGTGCCGGACGGCCGTGGCCGGGTGCGCATCGAATACCGCATCCCCGCGCGTGGCCTGATCGGCTTCCAGGGCGAGTTCATGAACCTGACCCGCGGCACCGGCCTGCTCTCCCACGTATTCGACGAGTACGCGCCGATCAAGGAAGGCGGAGTCGCCGAGCGCCGCAACGGCGTGCTGATCTCCCAGGAAAACGGCGAGGCCGTAGCCTACGCCCTGTGGAAGCTGCAGGATCGCGGCCGCATGTTCGTCAACCCGGGCGACAAGCTGTACGAAGGCATGGTGATCGGCATCCACAGCCGCGACAACGATCTGGTAGTCAACCCGATCAAGGGCAAACAGCTCACCAACGTCCGTTCCTCCGGCACCGACGAAGCCGTGCGCCTGGTGCCCTCCATCCTGCTCAGCCTGGAGTCCGCCATCGAATTCATCGCCGACGACGAACTGGTGGAACTCACCCCCAAAACCATCCGCATCCGCAAGCGCTTCCTCAACGAACACGACCGCAAACGCGCGGTACGCGAAGGCTGAACCACGGAGCCCCCCCACAGCAAACAGGCCCGCGAAAGCGGGCCTGTTTCATGGAGCGACAGCCGTCGATTCACGAGGCAGGCGCCGAGGCATTGGGTACCCCTTCAGATAGCAGATGTCATGTAGGAGCGGGCTTGCCCGCGATGCAACGGTG
>CAILNT010000119.1 GCA_903835655.1 uncultured Pseudomonadota bacterium
AGTTGATGCATCAGTTCGCGGGCACGAAACAACGGCCAGCTACGAACGGGTACATAATCACACGGGATGCAACAGTTAACGAATAACTTGAACGTTCCGGCCGCACTGACGGGCGCACTGCGGCGTTAATGGTAGTAGGTTGGGCAAAGCCGGCGTGCCCAGCCTGCTATCCCCCCCGCATCATGGCGGCGACCTGGCAGTCAAGCGGCGCTGCCCGCTTCCGCCAGATTCGTGCTGCCCTGGGCAGGCGTGGCCTTTTCCGATACCGCGTCCGCTTCCTCGCTCATGGCCCCACCGCGCGCCAGCAAGGGCTGCGGCGCCGGGGTGGACGGGCGCTGGCGCCGGTGGCGGGGCGGCCGGGGGAGCCACATCGGCAGTACCAACGCCGCCAGGCTCAAGCCCAGAGCGGATTGCATGCGCAACGAAATGACCGTGTAGGGGGATCGAAACAGGCTCCCTACGTGCCGCGAGGGAGAAATCCGCCCGATACTAATCAAGGCTTCCTGGCTGCGGAATGCGACATTTCGCCGCACTCGAAGTACAGCCCAGGCACGCCGGAACAAGCGCTTGATGCGTCAATTTGTCGCACCCGCCCTGGCCTAGGCGGGATTAGCATCCTTGCTTTCTGGATGAGGACGACATGGCTGGGTTCGGTCGGCGACGCGGTTCCACCCTGGCGCTGTTGGCGCTGGGGCTGGGTGGGGCGGCGCTGCTGCTGGTTTTGCTGGATGCCGGGCGTCTCGCCGGCACCAGGGCGCAGGCGGCGTGGGCGTGGACCGCTTCTGCCCGGGCGTTGCGGCTGACCGACCCGGCCCTGTTCAACGAGGCGCGCTACGCCCGCCATGCCAGCCAGGCCGACCGCAATGCCGCGTTCCAGGATCACCCCATGGCCCTGGAACACTTCCCCGCCGGCTCGATGATCCCACCGCCCGATGCGCGCCTGGATTGAACGCCAACGCGGCCTGGTCGATTTCGCCGTGATCAACCTGGGTCGGCGCTGGGGGCGCAATCTCGGCCTGTTCCTGGCCTATACCCTGCTGGTGTTCCTGCTTGCCTCGGTGGTGCTCTACGGCGATGCGCTGCGGCGGGAGGCCCGCCTGTTGCTGGCGGATGCGCCGGAACTGGTGGTGCAGCGCCTCACCGCCGGTCGCCAGGACGTTCTGCCGGCCGAGTGGCGGGAGCGCCTGAGCGGCCTGCGCGGCGTGCATGCGGTGGAAGGGCGCCTATGGGGCTACTACTACGACCCCGCCAGCGCAGCCAATCTGACCTTGCTGGTGCCGGCAGCCGGCGCTCCGGCGCCCGGCCGGGTGCTGCTCGGCGCGGCGTTGGCGCGGGTGCGCGGCCTGGCGCCGGGGGATGTGCTGTCGCTACGCGGCTACGACGGCCATCCTTATGCCTTCACCGTGGCTGGAATACTGGCGCGCGAATCGGAACTGGCGAGCGCTGACCTCATGCTGGTCCACGAAACCGATTTCCGCGCCTTCTTCGGCATGGCGCCCGGCTTCTACACCGATCTGGCGGTGTACGTGGCCAATCCGCGCGAGGTGCGCCGCGTGGCGGAAAAAGTGCTGGATCGCCTGCCCGGCACCCGGGTGATCGCCCGCGAGGAAATGCGCCGCACCTATGAAGCGTCGTTCAACTGGCGCCAGGGCTTGCTGCTCACCCTCCTCTCCACGGTTCTGCTCGCCTTCGTGCTGCTGGCCTGGGACAAGGCCTCCGGGCTGTCCGCCGAAGAGCGGCGCGAGATCGGCATCCTCAAGGCGCTGGGCTGGGAGACGGGCGACGTGTTGCGCATGAAGCTGTGGGAAGGGGTGCTGGTATCGCTATGCGCCTTCCTGGCCGGCTACGTCCTGGCCTGGCTGCATATCTTCTATGCGGATGTGCCCCTGTTTACGGCGGTGCTCAAGGGCTGGTCGGTGCTCTACCCGCGTTTCACGCTGACGCCGGAAGTGGATGCGGGACAACTGGTGACGCTGGCCCTCCTCACCGTGCTGCCCTATGTGGCCGCCACCCTGGTGCCGGTCTGGCGCGCCGCCACCCTGGACCCGGACGAGGTGATGCGGGAATGATCGAACTCGTCGCCGTCAGCAAGACCTTCAATGCCGGCCAGGCCAATGAATACCGGGCCGTGCGCGAGGTGAGCCTGGCCCTCGAACCGGGCCGGGTCACCGCCCTGCGCGGGCCCAGCGGTTCCGGCAAGACCACGCTGCTGGGACTGATCGGGGGGCTGACGCGGCCCACGAGCGGTCGGGTACGTCTGGACGGGCGCGACATCTCGGCGCTGCCCGAACGTTTTCTGACCCGGCTGCGCCGCGCCACCTTCGGCTTCGTGTTCCAGCAATTCCAATTGATACGCGGGCTCTCCGCACTGGAAAACGTCATGCTGCCGGCCACGCCCACTGGGCGGCCGTATGCGCAAGTGCGTCGGCACGCGCTGGACTTGCTGGAGGGCTTCGGCCTGGGTGGGCGGGCCGAGGCGAAGGCGCAATGGCTTTCCGGCGGCGAGGCACAACGGGTGGCCATCGCCCGCGCGCTGATCAACGACCCCGCGATTATCCTCGCCGACGAGCCGACTTCGCATCTGGACAGCGCACTCTCAACGCAGATTCTCGCCATCCTCGCCGACCTGCGCACCCAAGGGCGCACCCTCATCGTCTCCAGCCACGACCCGCTGGTATTCGAAGCCGGACTGGTGGAGCGGGTGATCGACCTGCGCGACGGAAAGCTGGTGCCATGATCTTCCAGCCCGCCGCCCTCGCCCTGTTGCTCGCCGCCAGCCTCAATGCCCTGTTGCTGGGCGGTTCCGGCGTGTTCGCGCTGCACCTGCTGCGGCACTGGAACCCGGCCAGCGGTTCGGAACGGCAGATTGCCCTGGAACGGCGAACCTACCTGGTTTCCACCCTGGTGGGGCTGTCCTTGCTATTGAGCTTGCCAGCGCTGGCCCTGTTCGTGCACAACGCCGATGCGATGGCAACCTTCTTCACCGGCGCCATGTGCGCGGTGGGCAGCCTCAAGGCCAACACCTGGGGCATGCCGGCGCTGTGGGCCATGCTGGCTGGCTTCTTCCTGGCCGCCGCCTGGCTGGTGCTGAACCATCTCGACAGCCTGGGCTGGGATACCCCGCTGCTACGCGGCAAATATCGCCTCCTGCTGGTGTTGGCACCCCTGTCGGTGGTCCAGGCGGGTTTCCTGTGGCTGTATTACCTGAACCTGAATCCGGAAGTCATCACTTCCTGCTGCGGCAGCCTGTTCGGGCCGGCGGCGTCCGGCGTGGCGGCGGAGATGGCGGCGCTGCCAGTGGCCTGGGCCATGCCCTTGTTTTTCGCGGGCTGGCTGCTGACCCTGGCGGCGGGCGGGGCGTTCCTCGCGCGCCGACGTTTCGGCCGGCTGTTCGGGGTGCTCGCCGGCCTGCATTTCCCGCTGGCCCTGGCCGCCATCGTCGCCTTCATCGCGCCCTATATCTACGAACAGCCCAACCACCATTGCCCGTTCTGCCTGTTGCAGCGGGAACACGGCTATGCCGGCTGGGTGCTGTACCTGCCGCTGTTCCTGGGCACGGCCGCCGGCATCGGCGCCGGTCTGGCCGCCGCGGTGCGCGCGGACAGCCTGGCCGACGTGGCGCCGCGCGTGGCCGCGGGGTTGGCGAAAGTGGCCCTGGCCGCGCTGGGCCTGTTCGGCCTGGCGGTGCTGCTCTACCTGCGGCGTTCGCATCTGGTGCTGTGAGATGGCCGCCCGCCTGCTACTTCTGGCCCTGTTGCTGCTCTCTGGCTGTGGCGGAGAAGGCGCGAAGCCGCCGGCCAAGGGCGAGCCGGCGCCGACGTTCCAGACGGACACCCTGGGCGGTGGCCGGGTGACGGTGCCCGGCGGCTTCCGCGGCAAGGTGGTCGCCGTGCGTTTCTGGGCCGACTGGTGCCCCTATTGCCGCAAGGAGATAGCCGAGTTGCAACCGGTCTATGCGCGTCTGCGCGGGCGCGGCCTGGAAATCCTGGCGGTCAACGTGGCCCAGGATCGCGACACCGTGCGCCGCTTCGCCGAACCGCTGGGCATCCGCTACCCGATTCTGCTCGACCCCGATGGCGCCACTGCCCGCGCCTATGGCGTGCAGGCACTGCCGCTGACCTTGCTGCTGGACCGCCACGGCATCGTGCGCGGCAAGATCGTGGGCGAAGCGACGGCGGAGGTATTCGAAGGTCAGGTGCGAGGCTTGCTGGATGGAAACTGAACTGACCCTGCCTCTCGCCTTCCTCGCCGGACTGGCCGGGGCCGGGCACTGCTGGACGATGTGCGGCAGTGTGGTGGGTGCGGTGTTCCTGGTCGGCGGCGGCCAGAGGCTTTACCCGCATTTCGCTTATCACGGCAGCCGGGTACTGACCTATACCCTGCTCGGCGCGCTGGCCGCCGGCATCGGCCAGGCCGTCGTATTGACCGGAGGGGCCGGGCGCGCACAAGGCCTGCTCTACATTGGCGCCGGGATGCTGGTGGTGCTGGCGGGGGCAAGGGTGGCGGGATTGTTGCCGTTGCCGGCGCTGCTGGCCGGAAAGTCCCCGCGCTGGCCCTGGCCCGTCGCCGGCTTCCTCAACGGCCTGATGCCCTGCGCCCTGGTGTTCTCGCTCACCCTGAAAGCCGCCACCGCGCCTTCCATCGCCACCGGCGCGGCCTGGCTGTTCGCCTTCGGCCTGGGCACCGTGCCCGCGATGCTGCTGGCCGGATCGCTGGCACACTGGCTGGGCGCGCAGTCGCTGCTCTGGCTGCGCCGCGCGGCCGGGCTGCTGGTCATGGCCCTGGGTCTGCAAGCCGTGCTGGCCGGGGTGAGGTTTTTCAACGTCATGCTGCATTTGTGAGCAGGACGTTTATTCCAAGCAAGACAAGGAGATCGCCATGCAACGCCGTGAAATGTTCAAACTTCCCCTGGTCGCTGCCGCCGCTCTGGTAGCTCTGCCCGCGAAGGCCGCCACAAAATGTGAGGGCGAGGGCACGCCCATGCAGTTCATTCCCAAAACGCCGAAAGATGCCAGCCCCCTGGAAAATGAGCTGAAGAAGTACCCCAAGTGCCCGTATTGCGGCATGGACCGCGCGCAGTTCCAACACGCGCGCCATCTGGTGCACTACAGCGATGACCTGGTGGACGGAACTTGCTCCATTCATTGCCTGGCGATTTCCCTGGCGCTCAACCTGGATCGCGAACCCAAGGCCATCTACGCCCCGGACAACGCCGCCGGGGAGGCGGTGAAACCTCTGGTGAACGTGGATAAGGCGACCTATTTGATCGGTGGCAGCGCACCCGGCGTGATGTCGCATCGCGGCAAGGTTTCCTATGCCAGCAAGGAAGCGGCCCTTGACGCCAAAGAGAAGCTGGGGGGCGAGATCGGCGACTTCTCGGCTGCGCTCGCCGCCAGCTACGCCGACATGGCCAAGGACTCACAGATGATCCGCCGAAAACGTGAGGAAAGGCACCAGCACATGATGAAGAAGACGGGCTAATGCGGCTTCCACTCGTCCTCTGTTTGCTCGCCCTGGCGCTGCCGGCCTGGGCGGGCGCGTTTCCCGATCCGGCACCCCATGAGATGTGCCCGGTGTGCGGCATGCTGGTGTCCAAATATCCGGACTGGACCGCCACGGTGGTCTACAGGGATGGCCACGCCTATCATTTCGACGGCGCCAAGGATCTGTTCAAGTACCTGTTCGACCCGAAACGCTATGACCGCGGCCATGGCGCGGGGGACATCGAGCGCATCGGCGTCACCGAGTATTACGAAGTCAAACGCATCGACGCCCACCAGGCCTGGTTCGTCATCGGCTCCGACGTACTTGGCCCGATGGGCCACGAATTGATCCCGTTCGCCAGTCGCGCTGACGCGGAGGAATTCCTGCGCGACCACCACGGCCGGCGCATCCTGCGCTTCGACGAGGTCAAACAGAATCTGCCGGGCAAACTGGATCTGGGGCGATTCGATTGAGCCTGACTGCACAGTGTGGCCACACTGATGCAATTCCCTTACCCCTGCCGCAATACAGTTCGGATATCTGCGGCAATCTGCTCCGCAGTCATGTTGTAGGGCAGTTTCAGCCGGGTTTCGCCACTGGGGTCGATGAGGTAACCATACGCGGAATGATCCACCAATATGGCGCCTTTATATTCAAGTATCTGATAGCTGATATCAAACGCCTTGGCGAGTACTTCCGTTTGTGCGGGTGTGCCGCGCAACGCAATGAATTTCGGGTCGAATACAGGCATGTAGTTGTGCAAGAGCGCTTGCGTATCCCGTTTCGGGTCTACTGTGACCCATAGTACCTGCGTTCTGGCGCTATCCGGTCCAAGCAATTCCATTACCCTGGACATACGCGAGAGCGTGGTTGGGCAGACGTCCGGACAGCGTGTGTAACCGAAGAAGATCAGCACGATGTTGCCACGGAATTCCTTGAGGCTACGACGCCGCCCGTTCTGATCCACCAGGCTAAATGGTCCACCAATGTGCTTGGCACTAACATCCTTGCCATAGTAGGTGTTGGCAGACGCCTCCCCATATGCAATCGGCTGCGTAACCAAGCCCCAACACAGGCCAGCGGCGAGAAGAAGGAGGCGCATGTTTGCCTTGCCGTGATTACTTCGTCTGCATAGGATCCATGGCTGCAGGTGTTGCCGAATAATTCAGGTCGCGAATCTCGGCCTGGATGTCCAGGGTACTCTTGGCTCCAGCCTTGCTGCGGAAGGTCAACTTGATCGGCACCTTGTCACCCTTGACCAGCGGTTTGTTGAGACCGATCAACATGACGTGATAGCCACCCGGCTTGAGTTCGAAAGCTGAGTCGGCGGGGATGGCTAGAGCTTTGATGGGTCGCATCATCATCTTGTCCCCGTGCATTTTCATTTCATGGATTTGCACTTTTTTTGCCACCGGAGAAGCAGCGCTAATGAGCTTGGTCGCTTCCGATGATTTTAAAATCATGAAGGCGCCAGTTTCAGTCTGACCTTCGACAACTCCACGAACCCAAGGCTCCGAAACCGTTACGTCCGCAAAAACACTACATGCTGCTGAAAACAGAACCGATGCAAGGATGCCGCTTGCAAATTTTGCGTTCACCATGTTCCCCTCGATTTCGAAACAGAAAGAGATGATTGTCGACACGCTTATTACTAGCCAAAATGTGCGTTACGACGATGACACATGCCTTGAACACAAGTTTGTGTACAGGCTATTACCCCCTCTGCTCGGCAACAATCGGAAGAATCTTTATCGGCGTAAAGTTTTCTTGGTGTGCACGGTCAAAGTTCAAAGTCAACCCCCGATATGGAACTGTTTCGAATAACGTGGTGGGATCCATTGTGATTGCGGAAAATTTATGCGTCTGCTCTGTTCCACTGCTATCTACTGTTGCAACGGCAGGATGCAGTTTGACGGACTGTTCGCCCACCCATCTTCTTGGCTGGACGGCTAAAGTTGTTCCCGTTCGAAGAATAGACCGACACTGCCACCACCTCGCTGTCGAGTCCTGGCCGGGTGCTGTCGGCTGCAGGACAAACTGAATGACTCAAATCGCTATGACGCCGTCGGCCCGGCGAAAAAAAATGAATTATTCTTCACGAACGGCAGCTTTCACATATTCACAGTTCGCCGCGATTGACCGCTTTCTATTCCTGTCGGTGACTGTTCCGGGTCGCTAGGCGCCGACCGTTAGCAATTTCCGACAGGCCGCTCCCAATCTTCTAACAGCCATTCGTCCATGTAACCATGATGATCGCCTTTCGGCCTTCGATAAGCACTTGATTCTCAATGAAATAATCGTCAACCGCGCATCTTCGCCAGACATGGGTAGCTGTAACCCGAGAAGGTTGCATGCCCAGAGAGGGTGGACGACAGCACTACGATAACTTTCGCAAAACAAAGTCTGGAACTTATTTTACGATGTGCTTATAGTCGTAGCATGGCTACGACTAATCGAAGCAAACTAAATTATCTCTACACCCACCTGGCAGCGGGTACCCCGTTAACGTCGGTCAATCTGGCCGCACTGGGCATCTCGGCCGACCTCGCCGTTCACTATGCCCGCTCCGGCTGGCTCACTCGGCTGGCCAGGGGGGTCTACTGTCGGCCCAACGAAACGCTGGTATTGCACCCGAGCCTTGTCCTCCTGGAACAACACATTGATGGGCTGCACGTCGGCGGCAAGTCGGCGCTCGACTGGTACGGCATTCGCCACTACCTGTCCCAGCAGCCGACCCTGCATCTCTTCGGTTGGACAG
>CAILNT010000120.1 GCA_903835655.1 uncultured Pseudomonadota bacterium
AGGTTCTCATCCTGGAAATCCTGTTCATCCTGTCCTGATTTTTTCGGGTGGTAGGTGCGAGTCTTCCGTTTGAACGCCAGGCGTGTGGCGCCGAAGTTCAGCAGCAAACCGATGTCGAGTCCGGTGGCAGTCAGGTAGTTAACTAATTGAACTTCGTGAGCGGGTGCGAGCGCCTGAACGGCTTTGTTCTCGATAAGGACGATTCCATTGATGAGCATGTCCGCCGAGAAGTCTCCCACCACCACGCCGTCATAAGTGACTTGTAAACGCTTCTCGCATTCCACTTCGAGACCTGTCTTTTTCAGTTCATGTGCCAGTGCATTCTGGTAGACAGATTCCAGGAAACCAGGCCCCAGTGCACTATGCACTGTCATGGCACAGCCGATGATTTTTTGGGTGATCTCACTGTGTTCCATCTTGTCAGGCCGCCAGGGAATTTATTGAGACAGGATTTACAGGATGGACAGGATGTTTAGTCGCGCAATCGGCGTCTGTCAGCCCCATCCTGTAAATCCTGTTCATCCTGTCAAATCTTCTTTCCGTTGGGGCATTCAGAGATTCGGCCTTGCGGGTCTGGACGGCAAAGTAGGTTTGGGCAAAGGCGATCTCCTGCTTCTTCGGGTCGCCGTTCTGGGCGATGAGGTAGCAGGCGTAGCGGGTGAGCATGATGTCGGGAACTTCCTTCTCCGCCCCTTTCGGCATGGCGATCGTTTTGCCGACGTCGGCAAAATGATCGGACACCGCATGCCCGGAGACATCGCAGGCCGTCCTGGCCTTGGAGACGACGTTCAGGAAGTTGTCCCATTTCGTGTAGCCCAACAGGTGCTGGAGGTCGCGGGCAAGCCAGAACTCGATGCCGCTCTCGGTTTGTTGGGCATAGGCCTCGAACGTCGTCGTCAGGGCTTGAACCAGTTCAGTTTTCATTTGTGCATCTCCCGATCATCTTGTTGAATTCGGCCTCCACCTTCTTTGCGAAGTCGTCCTGCATTTCCCAGACGCTGGTGAATTCTACGAAGGCCCAGCGGCCGTATTGCTTGAGGTTGTTCACGCCGGGCACCCAGTAGATTTCCATGGTGGCTTTTTTCTCCTTGGCGTCCTCGCGGCGGTAGCCTTTGACCTCGACGACGAGGTGCAACAGGTCATCGTCGCCGTGGCCGTCGTCAACAAGAACGACGAAGTCCGGCAGGTAGGTGCGCATTTCTGAACCGTAGCGGTAAGGCACTTCCAGCCCGAGGTTGTGGTTCTTCACATAGGCACGCACCTGCGGGTGGGCTTCAGCGACGCGGCAGAATTCGCCTTCCCAGCTGCTATCGAGGATGACCCAGTTGAGCTGGCATTTTGGCGGTGGTCCGTTGGTCTCCCAGCGGTCTTTCTTCGAGGTGTTGAAGCTGACGTGGGCAGTGGTGCCGGTGGGGTTGTAGGGGTCGAGCACGGCTTTGATGGGGCGCTCGCCGATCAGGGCGCGCGTGATGCCGGCGGTAATGCGTTCGCAAGCCATGTCGGCCAGGGACTGGTACATGAGCTGGGCCGGGTAGGTGCCGCCTTTGCAGACCAGGCAGGTGTCCAGCCATTGTTTGGCGATGCGCTTCAACTGGCCGAACAGGTAGAGCTTGGGTTCCTCGCCGGGGTCGCGCCACTTGGTGTAGATGAGGCGCTGGGTGAGGTGAAACAGCAGCGTGGAGTGGCGCATGTCGCCGGTGTGGACCAGGTTGAGGTCGATGTCCTGGCCGATGATGCCGGCGTTGCGGGTGATGGACGGGCCGACCAGGTCGGGGGTCAGTTCCAGCACGGAGTCGGCGTTGAACTCGGCGGTGAGGCGTTCTTCCGGGAGCTCAACCCGGTAGCCCTGGACGCGGGGGAAGCTGATTTCAAGTTCGTCCCGGTCCGGGCGGATGGCTTTGACCTGGATGGTTTCGCGCGGTGGCTGCGGCGGCGCGACGACGGGCTTAGCGGTGAAGTCGAAAGGGATGCCGAGGACATCGGCGTATTCGACGTTGAACAGGCCTTCCTCGTTGAGTTCGTAGGACTGGCGGCGCAAGGCGCGGCCGATGACCTGCTCGCACAGCAACTGGGTGCCAAAGGCGCGCACGCCCAATACATGGGTTACGGTGCTGGCGTCCCAGCCCTCGGTAAGCATGGACACCGACACCACGCAGCGGATGGAGTCGCCCAGCCGGCCGGCCTTGCCGACGGTGTTCATGACCTCGCGCAACAAGTCCTGGTCGGTGAGGTTGTCGGCGGCGTGCGGGTCACGGGTTCGATCTATGACCTCGCGGCGGAAACGCTCGATTTCGTCCGAGGCCATACCACGGAAGTTGTCGTCCAGGGCTTCGCCGGATTCCAGTTGCTCGCTGTCGATCAGCAGGGTCTTGGGGCGGCCGAGCGGGTTGCCGTGCTCGTCGAAGTTACGAAACAGCTCTAGGCGGCCGTTCTCTAGCGTGCTTGAACCATCGCCGTTGGGCCGCTGGAAGCCTGAGATATAGTCGTAAACCAGCTTGGAGGTGGAGGTGTTGTTGCAAACCACGATAAAACAGGGTGGCACTTTGATGCCGGCCTGCGCCCACAGGTCGTAGGTTTTCTTGTAGTGGCCGTAGAGAGCTTCGAGGGCGGTTTGCAGGCGGGTCGGTAGCTTGAGCGGGTCGAGACCCTCGGCCTTGCCGCGTCCCTTCTTCGGCATGTCCTTGCGGATGTGCTCCCACAGGTTGCGGAACACGGGTACTTCGGCGCCGGGGATGTTGTCGGCCACCGGCACGCGCGGCAGTTTGACGATGCCGCATTCAATGGCATCCATCAGCGAGAAATCGCTCATGGTCCATGGGAACAAGGTGCCTTCGGCATAACCGGAGCCACGCAGGAAGAAGGGGGTGGCGGACAGGTCGAGAACACGCGCCAGGCCAAGTTTGCGATTGACCGCTTCAAGGCCGGAGATCCACAGGCGAGCGGCTTCGTTGTTCTGTTCGGCTTCCTTCATTTCGTCGCCTTTCAGGTCTTCAGCATCATCAGCCTGTTCCGGTTTTTCCCGGTAGCAGTGATGGGCTTCGTCGTTGATGACCAGGATGTTTTTCAGACCCATCAGGTCGGGCATGACGCGCTGAATCATCTGGCCTTCGGATTCCAGCGTGTCGAGTTCTTCGCCGCCACGGCCTTGCAGCAACAGCCGGCCGCCTTTGGACAGGGGAATACGCTCGCGCAGCTTGAAGGCGTGGTAGTTGGTGATGACGATCTTGGCGCGTTCCAGGTCGCCCATCATGTCGCCGGGCACCAGTTCGCGGCTCAGGTAGTAGCTGTCCGGGTCGTTGGGCTGGAGGACGCGCAGGCGGTCCTTGATGGTCAGGCCGGGGGCGACGATCAGGAAGCCGCGCGTGAATTTCTTGCTGCCGGGCCGGCGCACCGCGTTGATGGTCTGCCAGGCGATGAGCATCGCCATGACCGTGGTCTTGCCCGCGCCGGTGGCCAGCTTGAGCGCCAGGCGCATCAGTTCCGGGTTGGCGTCGTTGTTGGCGTTGGCGAGATGGTCAAGAAACTTCTCGCCGGCCTTGCCCAGTTGCGGCGCGACTTCGGTCAACCAGATCGCGGTTTCTACCGCTTCGACCTGGCAGAAGAACGGACGGATGCCGCTGAATTTGTGATGCCGCCAGTGTTGCAGCAGGCGGGCGGTTTCGGGCGTCACGCGCCAGTCGTTGGGATTCTGAATACCGCGCCACTTGTCCACCTCCTGGCGGACGGCATTGATCATCGACGCGGTTTTTTCGTATTCCTGGGCCTGGGTGGACAGCCCAGTGCCATCGTCATCCAGGAGAAGCGAGGCTTGTTCAGGCTTGCCTTTGCGCTTCTTCGGCTTCGGTATCGGAGTGATGAACTCCGCGCGGCGGCGGCGTTCCGCAATTTGCTGGGTGGGCTGACCCTGTGCATCGAGTTCCCAGTGACGAACCGGGTAGTCGTAGGGCGAGTTGAGGATGGGGTGCTCGAAGAATTGGTTATTCATTATTTTTCAGGTGGCGGTGGTCCTGCTCCCAGGGTCCGCCTGTCAATCTCTGACAGGCGAATGTGTGCGGCAGGGATTATGTTCCAAACGCACTTCCCCCAACAAAGCCAAAAGCCCGCGCAAGGCGGGCTCTTGGCTGTCCATCAGGCAAAACATGGCTTGCGCCACATTCGTGCATCCTCCAGGACGGGAGGACGTGGGGGTTCTCGATGCCTGTTCGAGTCCCTGTCGCACGGGGGCCGGGAAGCCCTGGAGAGTTGCCGCCGCCGCGCCGGCTTGTTCCGTGTCTACTTTCGCTTCTTCTTGCCCGTCGCCAACTGCTCGACGAACTCGCTTTGCCTGGCCAGCTTCTTCCTGGCTTCCTTGACCATGTGCTCATAGCGCAGCAAGGCACTCAGGCGCGGGCGAATGAGGTCATTCTTCCAGCGCGTCACCGTGGCCTTCGATGCGCCCAGCAGGGTGGCCAGTTCCTGGCTGTTGTCATAGGGCACGCCCAGATCTCTGGCCCAGCCATTCAGAATCTCCGGCATGGCAATGCCTTCGTATTTCTTCCGGCCGGATTCCAGCGCGTTGCCGCTGTTGTCAGCCAAGTCTCGGGACGCCTTCATCACCCAGTCCGGAATGGTGGCTTTGCCGTATTCATACGACGCCAGCCGGGGCATGCCGATGCCCAACGCATCGGCGAACTCGGCCTGGGTCATGTCCAGACCGGTTCGAATACTCACCAGCTCCTGGCTTTCTGGGGGCAGCACCCGCTGCGCGCGCGGTTTTTTCTCGATGATGGGCAGGTGGGCGCGCTCTTGCGCGGCCATCGTCACTTCCCTCACGCAAGGTAGAACAAGGGTTCGCATGGCTGGCTTCGGGTCTTCATTGGGTTTATTCATCGTCGCATTATATAAACGACGCCTGATTTCCAATATACCAATGCGCCTATCCATATCTGACCACACCCCTTCGTCGGTAACACTCGGCGTGTGCCGATCCTCTTGTTCGGGGGAGCCATCGGCTCCATCGGTGGTCACGTCAGAGGTCAAGTCAACGGAGGGGGTCTCCCTGAATTTGGCACGCATCTGGAATGCCGCGTTCCTGGCGATCACCAGGAGGTAGGGCTCCAGGGCGACACCCGGCTCGTAGTTGTGCAGTACCGACTTCTCGAAGGTCAACCACAGTTCCTGCGCAAGGTCGTCGGCATCCACGCCCCCCACCTTCCAGGCCATGGCCTTGGCCAATCGCCTGAGCAAGGGGTACACCACGCCGGCCAGCCTCTCTCGCGAGAGCTGGCCGGCCCGGAACTGAAGCAGGGCCTCGGCGGGGCTCACCATCTACCTTTGATCGGGCGCCTCGCCGATGCGCAGGCACAGGAACAGGTCGCTGGCGCCGCGCACCCAGCGCGCATCCATCTCGACAGTCAGATCGCTCCCGGCCAGCACCTCCCAGCCCCCAGCCAGCGGAACGCAGGACTTGAGGGTGTCCAGCGCATAGCAGGCCCACACCCCACCCTGGTCAGTCCGCTCCTTGAATGGAGGCGGCTCGGCGCTGGCCATTGCATGCCTCAGTGCGTGAACTGCCCCTTCGATGCCCTCTGCATCCAGGGGAATCCCGTTGCCAGGGTGGGCGGCTTCGATGGATTGCGCTGGCGCTTCAAATTCCGGCTTGCCCGATTTGTTGACGGCCCGATGCTCGCCGAAGCCACATCCAAGAACCTGCGGTGGGTACTTGCAGTCGGGCATCGCGGCAATGGCAGCGAACGCCGTCGCCTTGAAAATGATCGTGAACCCCCAGTTCTGCACGATTTTCCCGCCAGTGCCATGCATCACCATCTTGAACAACGCGCTCTTCTCGCTGAAGTCGCGGCCGTCGTGATGCTGGTAGAGCAGCCCCCTTCCGGCGAGCCTGGCCAGCAAGTGCCGGGTGAACGGCGACATCTGCCCCCTCCCCGCCTGTTCCGTGAGGCGGGGCGCATTGAGGACGGTGGCCAGCGCCGTGCTGAGCACTGCATCGTTCACGTAAACCCACTCACCATGCTTGAACCCCACCCGCAGGGCCTTGTTGTTGCCGTTGATGCGGCCCGGTTCCAGGATCAACGCCTCGAACTGATCCCAGGCCCAGGCTTCGTTTTCGTCAGCCGGCGCAGCAGTGGCTTCGGCCACACGATCAGTGGGTGTGGCCTCGACGGGGATGACTTGTGTCGGAATCTGCTCCTCCCCCTCGCCCGGCTGGCCCTCAAACCTGACAGGCAAGACTTCGATGTCCTCGTACATCGCGGCCATGTTTTTCTCGCCCTCCGCCATGCCGGTGCGGATGTCGGCAGTGATGAGCAGCTCCGTCAGGGCGCGGGTTCTGTCGTCCGCCCACAACGGCAGGCTGTTGATGTGGTGGTAGAACGACAGGGCCAGGTTGAGCGCATCGCGATCCCCTTTTGGGAGCGCCCAGAACTCATCCAGGGTGATGAGAAGCTTGCCGCCCTCGGTGTCGTGGTTGGGCCTGACCTCCTCCACCAGTCCATCCAGGCGCTGTCGGTAGCAGGTGATCTTGCCGATGTCGTGAGCGAACCCGGCGATGGGGATCAAGGGATCGGTCGCGTCGAAGCGGTAGGTGCCATCGATGAGCGGGAAAACGATCTGGCCCTTCTTGTTCTTGTGGCCGTCATAACACCAGGACGGCGCCATGCTCAGGATCGTGGCCAGGACATTCCGGGAATGCTGCATCAAAGTCGCGCCGCCATGCCCGCCAGGCACAGGTGAGGCAGGCAGCAAGGCGCGCGCCTGGTAGACCTCCATGACCGCGCGCATCAGCTCGGCATGGGTGGGATGTGCGGCCAGGTAGGCGGTGAACCAGGTCGAAAACGTCTCTGGCAAAAAGGGTTCGCCGCAAGGAATCCTTGCTGGCGGCGGTGTGCCGCGCGGGAAATCACCCAGCGAAATGGATAGCCCACGGCAGCTATCCCCAGATTTCAGGCCATGCTGCTTGTTGCCCCGCACCACAGCCAGCCACACGGCATAGGCGAGCACGCCCCAGAAAACCCCGACCAGAGAGATCCACAGCCCCTTGAGGGCGTAGAGGGGGATTTCATGGAGCAG
>CAILNT010000121.1 GCA_903835655.1 uncultured Pseudomonadota bacterium
CCAAACGCCGTGCCGTGGAAGAGGCACGCCTCCAGGCCGAGGCTGCCCGACGCGCCGAAGACGACGCCAAGCTGCGCGCACAGGAAGAAACCCGCCGCCTCGCCCAGGAAGAAGCCAAACGCCGTGCCGTGGAAGAGGCACGCCTCCAGGCCGAGGCTGCCCGACGCGCCGAAGACGACGCCAAGCTGCGCGCACAGGAAGAAACCCGCCGCCTCGCCCAGGAGGAAGCCAAACGCCGCGCCGAGGAGGAGGCACGCCTCCAGGCCGAGGCTGCCCGACGCGCCGAGGACGACGCCAAGCTGCGCGCGCAGGAAGAAACCCGCCTCGCCCAGGAAGAAGCCAAACGCCGCGCCGAGGAGGAGGCACGCCTCCAGGCCGAGGCCGCCCGACGCGCCGAAGACGACGCCAAGCTGCGCGCGCAGGAAGTAGCCAAACGCCGCGCCGAGGAAGCGACGCACCTCCAGGCCGAGGCCGATGCCACACTGATCGCACCCGTGGCCATGGTGGGAGAACGTGGAACCAAGCCAGCCAGCCAGCCAAACTCGAACGCGTCGCAGCCCAGGAAACCCTGGCTGCGTCCGTGGAAAAACCGAAGAACGCCATGCTCGTGCCGGCCATCGTCGGCGGGGTCATCATCGTGGCTGCCGTGGGCTGGCTCGCGTTCAAACCGGAGGGACAACATGTAGCGCCTGCGCCGACTCCGGGCGCGGCACTGACCTCACCCGAACCATCCAGGCCTGACACAGACACCTCGACTGCTCAACGACAAGCCGACCAGACCAAGGCAGCCAGCCAGGATGCGGAGTTGCTCCGTCAGCAAGCGGACCAAGTGGCGAAGAGCAAATCCCTGGATGCCAAAAAAGCACTTGAGGATGCCAAGAAGTTGACCGACCTGAAGGCGCGCGAAACCGCCATGAAGGCTGCCAAGGATGATGCACGCCAGGCGGAGGAAGCGCGCCAAGCTGCCGACGCTGCCCAAGTCAAAGCCAAGGCCGCGGCCAAAGCGGAAGCCGACGCCGCCGCCAAGGCCAAAGCCGAAGCCATGGCAAAAGCCAGGAACGAAGCCGAAGCCGCCGCCAAGGCCAGGAGTGACGCGGAGGCCAAGGCCAGCGCCGAAGCGGCGAACCGAGCCAGCGCGGACGCCGCTGCCAAGGCCAAAGCCAAGTCCGATGCAGCGACGAAAGCCAGGAACGAAGCCGAAGCGGCGGCCAAGGCCAGGAGCGATGCGGATGCCAAGGCCAGCGCCGAAGCAGCGAGCCGAGCCAGCGCTGACGCCGCCGCCAAGGCGAAGGCCAGGGCCGAACCCCCCACCGTCAAGACGCCTGTCACCCCGAGTGCGCTCTTTCAGCAAGCGCAGGTACTCGAGCAGTCCAGCATGCGCGAAGCGGTCAAGCGTTACGAAGAGGCCGGGAACGCGGGTTACGGCCCGGCATCCAAGCGCCTGGGTGAAATCTATGTAGCCGGCGCGGGTAACGTCGGACGCGACTACGTCAAATCCGTCAAGTGGTACGGCAGGGCAAGGGATCAGGGCATGGACGTCGGCAGTGCGGGCAAATAAGAAGGGAGGATCGGGCATGGCCAAGGGCTCGTTAATGAACAAGGTGGCCGATTATGGGTGTGCTGGTGGGAAGCGAGGCAAGGTGCCGGTCGCGCCGCATGGCCTTACCCTGCAAGCGATCCGCAACGCCGCAGTGTGCCTGTCAGTGTGGCCAGAACGTTCGAGTCATTCGTCAACGAGCCCCAATGGCGCAGCGTACTTGAACCCTCATTCCAGGGAACAGGGTCGCCGTCTTGTCAGGTACTTGTTACTGGGCCTGACCCTGTTCGCACCAGCGTGGGGAGTCGCGGCGCCCGCCGGGCCGCAGGTCGCCGGTTCGCGCCCGGATTCCGTTTCCGGCGTTACGGTCGAGCCCACCAGGCTGGGGAAGGCCGCCGTGATGGTTCCCGCTCCTGGCCAAAGGAATCCCGCAAGCCGGCAAGCCGGCAAACACAAGGAAGTGGGCCCATTCAAAGCCAAGACCACCAGTGCCGTCGCTGGAGCACACCCGGAAGACCCGCGAACCCATGGGACAGCCTCACCTTGCGCTCCTGCTGTGCCGGCGAAAATCAATCAAGGCGATCCGTGTTGCCGACGCGGGGCGGCCTTGCCGGAGGTCGCGATCAATCCCAACCTGTCCACGATCATGCGCCAGGCGAAAACCATGGAAAGCAGGGGCAGGTATTGCGCGGCGACCCGCCTGTATCAAATCGCGGGGAACAACGGGCATGGCCCCGCGTCCCTGCGCCTGGCGGAACTGTACATGTCGGGCAGGAACGACCTCAGACGCGACTACGTCGAAGCCATCCGCTGGTATAACAAGGCACGGGAGCAGGGCATGTCGATCCCGGAAAAGGAAAAACGATGAAAGGAGTGACGAAATTGCCCCCGAACAAACCTCGCTTCGAGATAGTCTCGCTGTCCGACCCCGGGATGATTCGCCATCTCAACGAAGACGCGGTATTCGACGACCCGGTCCTCGGTCTGGCGATACTGGCCGACGGCATGGGCGGATACAGCACGGGCGAAGTGGCCAGTGCGCTCGCCATCGAGACCGTGAGCAAAGCCATGCTGGAAAGCATCCCCGGCCTGTATGCCCTGCCCGCGGACGAATCGGCCAAGGCATTGCGCGAGGATCTCACCTTCGCCATCGAACGCGCCAATGCTGCCATCTGGAATGAGTCGAAGCGGGAGTCCGATGCCGACACCATGGGCAGCACCATCGTCGTCGCCGTATTTCTGGGGGAACAGATCACCATCGCGCACGTCGGCGATTCACGTCTCTACCGATACCGATCCGGGGAATTGGCCCAGATTACCCGTGACCACTCCTGGCTTCAGGAACAGTTGGACCTAGGCGTGATCACCCCCGAAAACGCCAAGGACTCGCGCTTCAAGAACCTGGTCACGCGCGGCCTGGGGATCGAGCACGAGGTCGAAGTCGAGATTCACGATTACCCGGTTCTGGCTGACGACATCTTCCTGATCTGTTCGGATGGACTCACCGACATGGTCGAGGCCCACGTACTGGCACGCATCCTCAGTGAGCGTGTCCAGGATCTTCCCCAGGCCGCCAGCGAGATGGTGCAACAGGCCAATACGAACGGGGGCCGGGATAACGTCTCCGTCATCCTGATTCGCAAATCCGCACCCGCCAACGGGTGGCTGAGAAACCTGGGCAACAAGCTGGGATTTCAGAAGCCGGTTTGAAGTACGAGTCGGCGGAAGCAACGCGGGGTACAAGATGAAACCGTGGGGCTTGCTGACCTTGTTGTCGCTCTCCGCCTGGGGCGCGGTGGATATCAACACCGCTACCTTGTCCGAACTCGAAGCGGTGAAGGGCATCGGCCCGGAGAAGGCGCGGGCCATCGTCGCCTACCGCCAGCGGCACGGCCCCTTCAAGCGACTCGGGGCGCTGACTCGGGTCAGAGGTTTCGGCCAGGCCAGCGTGGCGAAGTTGCGGGGGAAATTGACGGTGGAGGAACGCGGCGGGCAGGCCGATCCCGTATCGAGGTAGGCCAACCCGGGACGGGGCCCTCACAATTGGCGACGCTGCGGGAGGCTGTGGCAAAATCCGCCGGCACCGCGGTCCACGCGGTGCCCCCATCCGGAGAATACTCATGCCAGGCACCCTGTTCATCGTCTCCGCACCCTCCGGGGCCGGGAAATCCAGTCTGATCAAGGCATGGCTGGAGCGCGATGCGGCGATACGCCTTTCCATCTCCTACACCACGCGAGCACCCCGCCCAGGGGAAATCGATGGCATGCATTACCACTTCGTCGGCCGCGAGGAATTTCAGGAACGCCAGGGGCGGGGAGAGTTTCTCGAGAGCGCCGAGGTCTACGGCAACAACTACGCCACTTCACAACCGTGGATCGAGGCCGAGCGCGCCGGCGGCCGCGACATCCTGCTGGAAATCGACTGGCAGGGTGCGGCCCAGGTGCGTCGCCTGGTGCCCGATGCCATTTCCATCTTCATCCTGCCGCCATCCATCGAGGAACTGCACCGCCGTCTGCAAGGCCGAGGCAGCGACAGCGAGGAAGTGGTCGCGCGGCGCATGGCCGCCGCACGCGAAGACATCGCCCAGTGCCTGGCATTCGACTACCTGGTGGTCAACGACCGGTTCGCGGACGCGCTGGAAGACCTCGTGGCTATCGCCCGTGCCAGGCGCTCCAGCATACAGACCCAGGAGGACCGCCTCGCTGGCCTGCTGCTGGCCTTGTCGCACTGAAGCACCCGTGGATACACGCCATTGCCGGTAGGCTCAGTTGGGCAAACCCTTGGGCTTTTTCCTGAGCTGATCTTCCGCGCTGTCCGGCTTCGCCGGAACCGGCAAGGAGGCCGCGGGAACCGTGGCCGGAGCTGCGGCGGGCGGGACCGGTGCCACGGCGGCGGGCGTGGCCACGATGGGTTGTGCCGCGACGGGTTGCACTACAATCGGTTGCACTGGGGCGGGTTGCACCGCGACCGGTTGCATGACGGCCGCTTGCACGGCGGGCTGGACGATGGCGGGCATGGGATAGGAAATCACCTTGGGCTTTTCCTCGACGGCCTTCTTCACGGGCAGCCCGTCCGGACCCAGTCTGATGCCCTCGATCAGCAAGTTGATGCTCACCTCGTTGCCAACGGGTCCATTGATGCCGTATTTGGCGATGCCGAAATCGGCGCGGTTGATGCGGGTGCTGGCCTTGAAACCGGCGCGCACGCCACCCCATGGGTCGGCACCGATGCCCAGGATCTGGTAGTCGAGTGTGACTGGCCGGGTGACACCGTGCAGGGTGAGTTGACCGGTCATCAGGCCGGTTTCCGATGAGGCTGGAGAGACGCCGGTGGAGACGAATTTCATCTCCGGGTAATTGTGGGCATCGAGAAATTCGTCGGAGAGCAGATGTGCGTCGCGTCGCAGATGGCTGGAGTTCAGACTGTAGATGCTGATCGTTGCCTCCACCGAGGACTTGGCGAGATTGGCAGTATCGAGCATGACCTTGCCCTTCATGTCATGGAAAGTGCCGCTGGTGCGAGCCACCACATGGCGTATCTCCCAGTTGGCGAAGCTGTGGGTGTTGTCGATGCTGAAGGTTTCGACCTCGGCGTTCGCGGCCGTGGCGAAGGCGAGCATGGCAAGGATTGCGGCTAGTGCGGTCTGTTTCACGGGATTCCTTTAGATGAAGTGCTGCGCGGTTGGCTTTATAGCACCCCGGCCGATCCCGGGGCCCAGGATCGAGCGGCTCGACCCGTCAGCACCATCCCCGTGCTAACCTTGGCGCATACGCATACGCCCATGCGGCGAACCCATGACTCATATCGACTTTTATTTCAACGCACCCGACAAGGTCGAGGTGGCGCGCAAGCTCGCGACCAAAGCCTTCAGGGCCGGATTGAATGTGCTGGTCTATCCGCGCGATGCGGCCCAGGCACGGGAACTCGACGCGATGTTCTGGAGTGCGCAGCCCTTGTCCTTCCTGCCGCACGTGGTCTGCGGCCATCCGCTCGCCAGACAGACGCCCGTCCTGATCGGCCACGACCCGGATGAACTGGGAAGCACCGATGTGCTGATCTGCCTGGCCGAGGAAGCGCCCGGGTTCCTCGATCGCTTCGGACGACTGCTGGAGGTCGTCAGCGGCGACGCGAACGACCGCGAACGCGCGCGCCAACACTTCCGCAGCTTCAAACAGCGCGGCTACCCGCTGGACACCCACGACCTGGCCACGAACCATGACTGAAAGTAGCGATCTCTTCGGCAAGATCGACGCCCTGTTCGAAAAACGCGCGCCCGACGTGCTCCAGGACAAGAGCCTGGAACACGAGGATTTCCCGGTGCTGACCGAGGTGGTCGCGGCACACGCGGAAGCCCCCCCCGGGGCACAGGCGGCCGAGCAGCGCGCGCAGGGCGGCGAGCGCCGCGTGGGCGAGCGCCGCCGCGCCGCCGCCGTGCCGCCGGCTGCCGCCACGGACTTCGGGCCTCTGCTGACGGCGGTGGAACAACGCCTCTCCGACTTGTTCATCCGCCAACAACTGCGACTGGAAGAAGCTGTGCGCCGGGCGATCCGGGACGAACTGGCAAAGGCGGGCAAGCCCTTATAATTCGGGGCTCGACTCACCCTATGCAGGCGCGCCTGGAGCGGCGGCGCATGCGCCTACCCGGACGCCCCATGGAACTCGCCAAATCCTTCGAACCCCACGAAATCGAAAAACGCTGGTACGCCCACTGGGAAGGTGCGGGCTACTATCGGCCGAGGAATCAGGCCGACCAGCCCTACTACTGCATCCTGCTGCCGCCGCCCAACGTCACCGGCACCTTGCATATGGGCCACGCCTTCCAGCACACCCTGATGGACACGCTCACCCGATACCACCGCATGGACGGCGACAACACCCTGTGGCAGCCGGGCACCGACCATGCCGGCATCGCCACGCAGATCGTCGTTGAGCGGCAACTCGACGCCCAGAACATCAGCCGCCACGACCTGGGCCGAGAAAAATTCCTGGAAAAGGTCTGGGAGTGGAAGGAGCATTCCGGTTCCAGCATCACCCGGCAGATGCGCCGCCTGGGCACTTCGCCCGACTGGTCGCGGGAACGCTTCACCATGGATGAGGGGCTGTCGACGGCCGTCACCGAGGTGTTCGTGCGCCTCTACAACGAGGGCCTGATCTACCGGGGAAAACGCCTGGTGAACTGGGACCCGGTGCTGGGCACGGCGGTGTCCGACCTGGAAGTCATCAGTACAGAGGAAGATGGCTTCATCTGGGAGATCAAGTATCCACTGGAGGATGCGGATGGCCTAAGCGGTGAATTCCTCACCGTGGCCACCACCCGCCCGGAAACCCTGCTGGGCGACACCGCCGTGGCGGTGAACCCGACCGACTCGCGCTACCAGCACCTGGTGGGCAAGTCGGTGCGCCTGCCGATCGCGCAACGCACCATTCCCGTCATCGCCGACGACTATGTGGACCGCGAATTCGGCACCGGCGTGGTGAAGATCACCCCGGCCCACGATTTCAACGACTGGCAGGTGGGGCAGCGCCACAAACTCGTGGCCATCAGCGTGTTGACCCTGGACGCGAAGATGAACGAGTTCGCACCGGCCGAGTATCAGGGGCTGGATCGCTACGTGGCGCGCCAAAAAATCCTCGACGAACTCCAGGCCCAGGGTCTGCTGGTATCTGCCAAGCCCCATAAGCTCATGATCCCGCGTGGCGACCGCACCCATGCAGTGATCGAGCCCATGCTCACCGACCAGTGGTTCATGGCCATGGAAGGCCTGGCGAAGCGTGGCCTGGAAGTGGTGGACAACGGCGAGATGAAATTCGTCCCGGAGAACTGGTCCACCACCTACCGGCAGTGGCTCAACAACATCCAGGACTGGTGCATCTCGCGCCAGCTCTGGTGGGGCCACCGCATCCCCGCCTGGTACGACGAGGACGGCAACATCTACGTCGCCAGCAACGAGGCGGATGCGAAGCGCCAGGCCGCAGGCCGTGCCCTGCGTCGCGACGAGGACGTGCTCGACACCTGGTTTTCCAGTGCCCTGTGGCCTTTCTCCACCCTGGGGTGGCCACAGCAGACCCCGGAACTCGAACACTACCTGCCGACCAGCGTGCTGGTCACCGGCTTCGACATCATCTTCTTCTGGGTGGCGCGCATGGTCATGCTGACCCTGCACTTCACCGGGAAAGTGCCATTCAAGGAGGTCTACGTCCACGGCCTGGTGCGCGACTCCCACGGCAACAAGATGAGCAAGTCCAAGGGCAACGTGCTGGACCCCATCGACCTGATCGACGGCATCCGCGTGGAAGACCTGGTGGCCAAGCGCACCACGGGCCTGATGAACCCGAAGCAGGCGGACAGCATCGCCAAGGCCACCCGCAAGGAATTCGCCGCCGGCATCCAGAGCTTCGGCACCGACGCCCTGCGCTTCACCTTCGCCTCGCTCGCCTCCCACGGCCGCGACATCAAGTTCGACCTGCAACGTTGCGAGGGCTATCGCAACTTCTGCAACAAGCTATGGAACGCCACCCGCTTCGTGCTGATGAATTGCGACGGCCAGGAGATCGCTGCGGGGGAAACGACTTTCGTCGACCGCTGGGTCCTCGCTCGCCTCGACGAAGCCACCGCAGCCGTGCGCAGCGGCTTCGACGGCTACCGCTTCGACATGGCCGCCCGCGCGGTCTACGAATTCGTCTGGGACGAATATTGCGACTGGTACCTGGAACTGGCCAAGGTGCAGATCGCCGAGGGCGGTGAACGTGCCGCGGCCACCCGCCATACCCTGCTCGCTGTGCTGGAAACCGTGCTGCGCCTGGCTCACCCGATCACCCCCTTCGTCACCGAAGAACTCTGGCAGGCGGTGGCGCCCTTGGCCGGAAAATCCGCCGATGAAACCCCTACCCTTCTGTACCCCAGCCCCCCCTTGAAAGAGGGGGGGGCGTCCATCATGCAGGCCCCCTTCCCGAAGGCCGACGCCACCCGCCGCGACGCGAACGCGGTGGCCGAGATGGCCAACCTCAAGGAACTCACCAACGCCGTGCGCAACCTGCGCGGCGAGATGAACTTGTCGCCGGCGCTGAAGGTGCCCCTGTACCTCGAGGGAAATCGCGGGCAAGCCCGCTCCTACGCCCCTTACATGCAGTTGCTGGGCCGTCTGTCCGGGGTGGAGGTGGTGGACAAGCTGCCGGAGGGCGATGCCCCGGTGGCCATCGTGGGGAACTGGCGTTTGATGCTGCACATCGAGATCGACCGCGACACCGAGATCGTTCGCCTGGACAAGGAAATCGCCCGTCTCGACAACGAGATCGCCAAGGCTACGGTCAAGTTGAGCAATGCCAGTTTCGTCGACCGGGCGCCTGCCGCCGTGGTGGAGCAGGAGAAAAAACGCATGGCCGACTTCGCAGCCACATTGGAGAAGGTGCGGGCGCAGCGGACGAAGCTGGGATAAGTGGAGCGCCGGCTTCCAGCCGGCAGGGATGCCGGCGCTACAATTGCGCGGCGATCCTGTCCGCCACCCGCAATGCGTTCGCGTAGATCGTCCACGTATAGGGCACGCTGCCGCCGGTAGGCATGAAGCTGGCGTCGGCGACGAACAGGTTGGCTGCGCCATGCATGCGGCAATCCGGGTCCAGCACGGAGTGTTTCGGGTCGTGGCCAAAGCGGCAGCCGCCGGCGACCAGATTTTGCGGTGGGTTTGCGGACACGCCCACGGTCACGTTTTTCGCCCCCAATTCCCGCAGCACATTCGCACCACGCTGGGCGAGGTAACGGCCCACCTTCAAGTCATGGGGATGGGGCTCCAGGCGGATGCGCGCCACCGGCCGCCCCCACTTGTCCTTGACCTTGTGATCCAGGCCGACCCACCCGTTGTCGGTGGGCAACCAGTCGGCGAAGGCTTCGCAGTCGATGCGCGCCTCGCCACGGATCGCGGCCTCGAGCCGGCGCTTGAAGGCGCTGCCCCAGACCAGAGTCCCCGCCTCGTCGCGGCGCTGTGCCGCGGCGCGCGACACCACATTGGGGTGGCCCATGAGAAAATCGAGCACGCCGCCCTTGATGCGCCCGAGTTCGGGGTCGTCGATCACATACCAGTCATGGAGTGTGCGGTTGAGGAAGGGGCCGACCACCCGTGCCTGCTGTGCCCGCTCCGGGCCGAGGTCTTCATAGTTCAAGTGCCCGTGGCTGACGCCGCCGGCGGAGAAGATCAGGTTGCGCCCGACCTGGCCGTGGCCGTTGCCCAGACCATGGGGGTGGCGTGGGCCGGGGCTGGAGAGCAAGAGACGAGAAGTCTCGATGGCCTGGCAGGCGACCACATAGACCTTGCCGCTTACCCGTTGCCGAGCCCCCTGCCGATCGAAGTATTCGACCGCCGCCACCTGCCCCATCGCGTCGCTGAGCAGGCGGAATACCTGGCTGTGCGGACGGACGATGCAGCGGCCACTGGCCACGGCGTCGTCCAGCAAGGCGGCGCGGGCGCCGCCCTTGGCGCCGCTGGAACAGCCGTAACTGCCGCAATAGCCGGAATACTCGCAGGATCGCCGTGTGCCCCGGGGCTCGGACAGGACCGCGCGCGGCAAGGGCAGGGAGCGGTAGCCCAGCCGCCCACAGGCGGCGTCGATCCAGGCGGCGACCGGATGTTCGACGGTGGGTGGGTAAGGAAAATCCGGGGTGGAGCGCGGCTCCAGAAAGGGGTGGTCCTGCACCCGGCCGGAGACGCCCACCACGCTTTCCACCAAGGCGTAATACGGCTCCAGGTCGGCATAGCGAATAGGCCAGTCCACCACGTTGGCGCCGGGAATCAGGCCGAACTCGGAGTGCAAACGGAAATCGACCGGTTTCAGACGATGGAAGAAGCCGGACATGAAATTGCTGGAGCCGCCCACCACGTTGCCGTTCCAGAAATCCCAGCCCGATACGCTGGTGGGCGTGGCCCGCCAGCCGCGCCCGGCGCGCTCCTCGATGACGTGCTGCTCCTCGCGCAAATCCGGCGTGTAGACGCTGCGCCGACAGCAGGCCAGCTCATCCTTGAAATAATCCTTTTCGCTAAACCACGGCCCCTTCTCCAGCACCAGAACGCGCTTGCCCGCCTGCGTCAAACGCCAGGCCACCGCCCCGCCACCGGCACCGCTGCCGATGATGACGGCGTCGAAGTCAGCACTCGTTGTATCCATCACTATCCCTTGTTCTGTAGGGTGGATAAGCGAAGCACATCCACCCTCAGGGCTTCAGCGCCCCGTAGCGCTTGTCCGGGGTCGGCCTGGGAAACCCCGGCTGGTGTTCCAGCCAGGCCCAGCCGATGCCCTCCGGGTTGCCGCCGTAGACCGGATCGACGAGCAGCGCTTCGCAAACGTAGAGCAGCAAGGTGGAGAGCCAGTTTTCACCTTTTTCGGATGCCGCTACCTGCCGCAGCAAGCGCTCCCGCCGGAGCGCGTCGAGATCGACGAAAGTGGCCTGGTAGCGCTCCCGGGCCAAATCTTCCAGCCAGTCCACGCCCATCAAGACGAAGCGCTGCGTCTCTGGCTCGCCCCCCGGGTCGGCCAGCACGCCTTGCAGGTAGGCCAGCGCCCGGATTTCCCGCGCCCCCGGCGCCCCGGGCTCGGAGGGGAACAGATGCTCCTGGACCGCGGCCAGGACCGGCCAGGGGTCGGCGCTGACGGCGAGCGAATCAGTCGCAGCGAACAGGGCGGCCAGGCCACCGGCGGAGGCGATGAGAAACTCGCGGCGGCGGAGCAGAGTGCGACGCTGGACGTCCAACCCATTAACCCCCCCCTTTGCAAAGGGGGGGTTAGGGGGGATTTGGCAACGGTTGCCAGTTCCAGCCTCCGTGAAATCCCCCCCAGCCCCCCTTTGCGAAAGGGGGGAGAACCCGGCGTCACGCCGGTGTTTCACGGAATCTCATGTTCCAGGGTGTAGCCAGCCCCCGCGTCCACGCCCAGTGTCTTCACCAGCCAGGGAAGCGTGGCTTCCAACTGGGCCGGTAAGGTCCAGGGTGGATTGGCGATATAGAGGCCGCTGCCGTGCATGCCGAAGCCGTCTTTCGCGGGCGACTGTACGCTGAGCGTCACGTTGAGCCAGCCGGGTGGGCGGGCGGCCTTGAGTCGAGAAGGTAACTGGCGCGCGTCGGGCTTCTGCAGCAGCGGGTACCACACCATATAGGTGCCGCCGGGAAAACGTGCGAGGCTGTCCTTCAACGCTTCCACGGTGCGCGGATAGTCGCGTTTTTCCTCGTAAGGCGGGTCGATCAGCACCAGGGCGCGGCGAGAAGGCGGCGGCAGGGCCGATTTCAGACGATCGTAGCCGTCCGCCGCCTCGATCTTTACCTGCCGCCCGGCCTCGCTGAAGGTGCTGGCAAGCAGACGATGGTCGCTGCCATGCAGCTCGAACAGGCGCAAGCGGTCGGAGGGTCTGGCGCGGGCCCGCGCGCACCAGGGCGAGCCGGGATAGAGGCGCAACCGCCCCTCCGGATTGAGGCCGCGCACCAGTTCGACATAACTGGCCAGCAGCGGCGGCAAGTCGGTTCTCTCCCACAGACGGCCGATGCCGCCTTCGTACTCCGCATTCTTGCGGGCGTACTCGCCTTGCAGATCGTAGATGCCCGCGCCGGCATGGCTGTCGACGAATAACCAGGGCTTGTCCTTCTGGTTCAGGTAGTCGAGCAGCGCGATCAGGACGGTGTGTTTGAGTACGTCGGCATGATTGCCGGCGTGAAAGGCGTGGCGGTAACTGAGCATGAGCGCAAGAGTAGCACGGCGCGCCAACTCGCGTTTTCGACGAACCCGGAAAACCCGGCACGACCACGACCATGAAGCGTCCTTGTCGCATAGCCTACCAAGCCGGGCAGAAAGTCCCCTTCTCGACGCGATACTCACCGGGAATCCCGTGTGTTCGCCCGTCCATTCAAGGCGGTAGCGTCGTTCTGGCGACTGGCATGGCGCTTGCGTCAACACTGTCATCGTAAGGCACAGGCTAATACCATGACCCGCCACATCATCATCGACGACACCACGCTGCGCGATGGCGAGCAATCCGCCGGCGTGGCGTTCACCCTGGAAGAGAAGTTGGACATCGCCAGGCGCCTGGGCGCGATGGGCGTACCCGAACTGGAAGTCGGGATTCCGGCGATGGGTGCGCACGAACGCGAGAGCATCCAGGCCGTGGCGGATCTGCGCCTGAAGTCGAGGCTGGTGGTGTGGAGCCGGATGCACCAGAGCGACATCGAAGCCTGCCGCAACCTCAAGGTGGATTGCATCGACCTCTCCATTTCCGTGTCGGACATCCACATCGCGAAGAAACTGAGGAAGGATCGCGCCTGGGTGCTCGCCAACATCCGCGAACTGGTGCCGCGCGCCCAGGATATGGGGCTGGAAGTGATCGTCGGCTGCGAGGATGCCTCGCGCGCCGACCTGGATTTCCTCCTGCGGGTGGCGGAAACCGCCGAGCACGCCGGTGCGATCCGCCTGCGCTTCGCCGACACGCTGGGGGTCATGGAACCTTTCGGTGTATTCGACACCATCGCCAGCCTGCGTTCCGTGTGCGATCTGGAAATCGAGATGCACGCGCACGACGACCTCGGGCTGGCCACCGCCAACACGCTGGCAGCTTGCCGCGCCGGGGCGACGCACGTGAACACCACGGTCAACGGCCTGGGCGAGCGCGCAGGCAATGCGCCCCTGGAGGAAGTCGCCCTGGGGCTGGCCAAACTCTATGGCATGAAAACCGGCGTCGACCTCTCCCTGTTCCCCAGTCTGTCGGACGCGGTCGCCGACGCCTCCGGGCGGCCCGTCTCCTGGCAGAAGAGCGTGGTCGGCGCCGGCGTATTCACCCATGAGGCCGGCATCCATGTCGATGGCCTGCTGAAGGATCCGGACAACTACCAGGGCTTCGACCCGCGCGAGGTGGGACGCAGCCACAAACTCGTGCTGGGTAAGCATTCCGGCGCGCACGGCATCATCAACGCCTATGAACGCATGGGGCTTTGCTTGAGCGCGGAGGAAGCGCGCGAGCTCCTGCCCGACATCCGCGCCTTCGCGGAAAACACCAAGCGCTCGCCCGCGGACCATGAACTGCTATTCCTCTACCAGCGCCTGGTCAGCCGGGCTCTCGCCGGCGCGGTGCATTGAGCGCGCCACGATATGAGTAGCCCCATGGACCTGATGCAGTTCGACCAGACCACTCTGTATTTCGACGATGCCTTGCCGCCCGAAATCGAGCGCCTGCTGCAACAAGCGGCGGCCTGCTACGGCGGCGGTGGCGCCGAAGCGATCCTGTTGCGCGCCTACTTCCTGGCACCAGAACAGTTGGTGGTACAGGTCGCGCTATATTGCTTTTACTTCTACCAGCATCGTCTGGAAGACGCCCTGCTGGTGGCTGGCCGCATCCTGGAGATCGCTGGTAGCCGGCTGGGTCTGCCGGCGAAGTGGCAGCTCCTGCATCCGGACCACATCGGCCACGCCGTCCTGCGCTCGATGGGCTTGCTGCGCTTCTATCTGATGGCGCTCAAGGCGGCGGGTTATATCCAGTTGCGTCTGGGCAACCCGGGGGTGGGTCAGTCCATGCTGGAGAAACTGCTGGAACTGGACAGCCATGACCGCCTGGGCGGCAAGGCTTTACTGGCGGTGGTCGCGGAAGCGGTGGCCGAGCGGATCGAAGAATCAACCTGAACATCCTTTACGGAGAGCTGAAATGGACGACCTGACCTTGAATGAAGCCCTGGAAGAACTGGAATCCGCGGAGGATTTCCTGAATTACTTCGGCGTCGCCTTCGACCCCGCCGTAGTCCACGTCAACCGCCTGCATATCCTGCAGCGCTACCACAACTATCTGGCCCAGGCGGGCGCCTTGCCCGAGGCGGAAGCCGCCCAGCGCGCGGTCTACACCTCATGGCTCGGCCGCGCCTACCAGGATTTCGTCGAATCCGACGCGCTCAGCGAAAAGGTGTTCAAGGTGTTCCACATGCACGAACCGCAGACCGCCTTCGTCCCGCTCGCCTCCATCGCCCTCGCCCCCGCGGCCACGACGGGCGGTTGCGGCTGCGGCGGCAAGGGCGTCTGCCACAGTTCCGCCGCGGCCTTGGACAGCTAACTAATCATGAAGCAACGCTTCGACTTCGGTGTAGCCGTGCGGCTGACCCGCAATGTGCGCAACGACGGCACCTTCCCCGGCCTGGAAGTGGGCAATCTATTGGTCCGTCGCGGCAGCGTCGGCTACGTGATGAACGTCGGCACCTTCTTGCAGGACCAGGTCATCTACACGATCAACTTCCTCGAACTGGGGCGCGTGGTCGGCTGCCGCGACGAAGAACTGGTCCTGGCAACCGATCCCTGGGTGGAGAGCCGCTTCGAGACCCGCGAGAAGGTGAGCGCCCGGCTGGCGCTGTCCATCCGCGGCGAAGTCGTGGTTCCGGCCGGCACGGAGGGAGAAGTATTCAAAGTGTTGCGCGATCTGCCAGACGGCGTGCACTACCATGTGCACTTCCCCGGCGGGCACCTGTTGCAGATGGCCGAAGCACTATTGCAGAGCACCGAGGAAACCCATGCCTGAATCCGCCACCCTCGCTTATCTGGAGTTGAAGACCGCGCAGGTGCTGTTCGCCAAACCGACTTGCGAACTCGCCGCGGCCCAACGCGATCAGGTGCGCGAACTCGCCTTGCAGCAATACGCCCTGGAAGCGAGTGTGCTGCGCGCCCCGGAAGCACTCACGGCACAGGTTCCGCGCGCCAGCCTGGAGGACGCGCTCGCGGTCATCCGCGGACGTTATCCGGAAGCCGCGGAGTTCGACGCCGATCTGGCCCGCAACGATCTCGACCAGAACGCTTATCTGCTGGCGTTGGAGCGCGAATTGAAGGTCGAAGCCGTCCTGGAGATCGTCGGCGGCAGCGCGCCGCGCGTCTCGGAAATCGACGTCGAACTCTATTACCAGTATCACCCCGACCAGTTCCGCCGCCCCGAGACCCGGCGCGCGCGCCATATCCTGGTCACGCTCAACCCTGAACTTGCGGAAAACACCGCCACGGCCGCCCGTGCCCGGATCGAGGCGATCGCCGCCCGCCTGGCCAAGTCCCCGAAGCGCTTCGAGGAACAGGCGTTGAAACACTCCGAATGCCCCACCGCCATGCAAGGTGGTTTGCTGGGCGAGTTGCCGCGGGGAAAGCTCTATCCCGAACTCGACGCGGCCCTGTTCACCCTGGATGCGGGCCAGACCAGCGGTGTGCTCGATTCACCCCTGGGCTTCCACCTGCTGCGCTGCGAAGCCATCCAGGTTGAACGCGTCCTTGGCCTGGAACAGGCACGCGGCGCGATCCGCGAGATGCTGGAAAAGCGCCGCGTGCGCCTGTGCCAACAGGCCTGGATGAAGCGATTGCAGCCAGCCTGATCCCGTGGCCAGCTCGTGCCGGAGGTGTAGCCCGGCCCGCGGTGGTTCACGAGAGCGTCGGTGTCAGCCTGACTGCGCCGAGTGGGCCTCGAAGATATCGCGGAACAACAGAGGGTTTTTCTGGAACGCGGCCAGTATGGGCGGAGAAAAATGCTCCGGCTGGGTACGGCCATCACCCTGCGTGATGATGCCCACGGCCTTCTCATGGTCGAAGGCGGGCTTGTAGGGGCGTTTTCAATCGTCGTCGTCATCCTCCATTTGCCGTCTCGGCACGGTGGCTGGGTCGGCGGTGATGGGGCGGTAGATCTCGACGCGATCGCCGGCGCTCAAGACCGCGTCCAGTTTCACCAGTTTGCCGAAGACACCGACTGCGCGTTCAGTCAGGTCGAGTCCGGGAAACTGGCGCAGCAGACCGGACTGGATGATGGCCTGCTCCACCGTGGTTTCTTCGGGCACTTCGATGCGCAGCCAGATTTGCTGAGTGGGTTCTACATAGGCGACGGCGACTTGCATGGCGATACTCCTTACGCGACCGCGGCAACGATCGCCGCCGCGCGCGCGGCCAGGCGTTTGTCCAGTATCCGCTTGCCGGCAAGCAGGAAGCCCAGCACCAGGAAGCCGCCCGGCGGCAGTATGAACAACAGGTAACCGCGGTAACCGGGTATGACCGTGGTCTCCAGGAACGTGAAGGCCGGCCCCAGAAGCAGGTGGGCATTGGCGAACAGGGTGCCACCGCCGATGACCTCGCGGATGCCACCGATCAGGGTCAGGGCGAAGGTGAAGCCCAAGCCCATCATCAAGCCATCGTAGGCGGCGGGCAGCATGCCGACCTTCTGCGCGTAAGCCTCCGCGCGCCCCAGGACCGCGCAATTGGCGACGATCAGGGCGATATACAGACCCAGCACCTTGTACAGGTCATGCACCCAGGCGTTGAGGCTGACATCCACCAGGGTTACCAAGGTGGCGATGAGCACGATGTAGACCGGGATGCGCACGTCCGGCGTGACCACGTTGCGCACCATCGACACCAGCGCGTTGGAGGCCACCAGCACGGCTGTGGTGGCCAACCCCATCCCGAGGCCATTGGTGGCGCTGCCGGTGACCGCCATGGTCGGACACATGCCGAGGATCTGGGCGAAGACGATGTTGTTGTTCCAGAGGCCGTCCCTGGTGATGCGGAGGTATTCGTTTCCCTTAGCGTTGCTCATGGCTTAATCCTTCCTGGTAGCAGGCTCTCGCGCCTGGACATGCCCGCGATCACGCTGGTCTCGTCCAGCAACCGGGCTTTCTCCTTGGAGAAGAACACCAGCCCTCCCTTGATCGACTTCACCACCGCGCGCGGCGTGATGGTGGCGCCGGCGAATTGGTCGAAAACGCCGCCATCTTTCTTCACGGTGAACTGGCCCGCGGGTGGGTCGCCCAGGAAACGACCTTCGAAGCCGTGGATCCAGCCACTCTTGGCCGGTTCGACCTTGTCGCCCAGGCCGGGGGTTTCCGAGTGCTTGATGACGCGCACGCCGAGCACCTTCCCGCCACGGTCCACCCCCATCATGCTCACCACCGGCCCGGCGTAACCGCGCGCCTGAACCTTGAACACCACCGCCACCACCTGGCCGCCCCGTCGGGCGCGGTACACCGTGACGTCGCCCTCCGGGCCGGGCAACACCACGGTGTCCTTGAGCAAGTCGTTTTCGTAATGGCCGGGCAGCACCTGGATCAACGATGCCTTCATGTCCCTGTCCTGAGCCGCCTTGATGTCCTCCTGGGTGGCGCGGTCGGCCAGGGCCAGTGCGCCGCTGGTGAGCAGGCCGATGCCACCCAGGACGAATGCTGGGTAGGTCAATTTGCCGCGTAGCTGTTCGAGACTCATTTCACACTCCCCTTCGCCTCGATTTGCAGGGATTGCCCCTTGCGATCACGGCCGTAGATTCGCGGCTTGACGTAGCGGTCGATGATCGGTGTGAGTGCATTCAGGAACATGACCGCGAACGCCACGCCCTCCGGATAACCGCCCCAGGAACGAATCACCCAGGTCAACCCGCCGCAGAGCAGGCCAAAGACGAACATGCCGGCCGGTGTATTGGGCGAGGTCACCGGATCGGTGACGATGAAAAAGGCGGCCAGCATCAGCCCGCCGGACAACAAGTGCGGCAGCACCCCCAGGTAATGCGCCGGGTCGACGGCATGGGCCAGCAGGGCGGGAGCGGCCACGCCAAGCAGCATGGCGACGGGCGCATGCCAGGTGATGATGCCCCTGACGATCAGGAACACGCCACCGGCGAGCAACAGCAATCCGCCGGTTTCGCCCAGGCTGCCGGCGCGCCGGCCCCAGGCCGCGTCCTGCAGGCCGCCGTGCACCGACGCGAAGTGTGCGGGCAGGCTGCTGACCAGATCGATGCCGCGGGTGAACTCGGTCTTGACGTGGCCCAGCAGGGAAGCGCTGGCCATGCCGTCCCAGTGGGCACCGCCGAAGGTGATGGCGAGCGACTGCAGGAAACCGGGCGCATGGCCGCTGAACATCGGCGTGGGGGCTGCCCACAGCGTCATTTCGACCGGAAAGGAGATCAGCAACATCACCCGCGCGGCCATCGCCGGGTTGAACACGTTCTGGCCCAGGCCGCCGAACACCTGCTTGGCGATGACGATGGCGAAGATCGAACCGATGGCCGCGACCCACCAGGGCGCGAAGGGCGGCAGGGAAAGCGCCAGCAGCCAGGCGGTGAGCGCGGCCGAGCCGTCCAGCAACGTGGCCTTGGCCGCGCGCCCCTGGAGCAGCAGGGTGCCCGCCTCCGCCAGCAGGGCTGTTGCCATCGCCACCGACCAGAGCAGGATGGCTGGCCAGCCGTAGAGCCAGAAACCGTAGAGTGTGGCGGGCACGAGAGCGAGCATCACCGTGGCCATGATCTGGCCTACGGTCATGGGCGCATGGGCGTGAGGCGCGTGGGCAAGCATGGTCATACCAATTCCTCCTGATTCTCGGTAGCGGCCAGTCTTGCGGCTTCCATCGCGGCCGCCTTCTTTGCCGCATCCGCTGCCGCCTTGCGGGCGGCGCGCTGGCGTGCGGCTTCCTCGCGTTCACGGGCGATGCGCTGCATGCGCTCTTCACGTGAATCCGCCAGTTTCCGTGTGGCCTCGGTGCGCAATTTGCCCTTCTCCTGGGCCGCCAGCTCGCCCCGTGCGTAGTTGAAGAAATGCACCAGGGGAATGTGGGCCGGGCAGACGTAGGAACAGGAGCCGCAGCCGATGCAGTCCTTCAGGCCGAAGCCGACGGCGGCGGACAGGTCCGCGGCGCGGATATGGGCAGCCATTTCCAGGGGCAGCAAGCCCACCGGGCAGGCACGCACACAATTCGAGCAGCGGATGCAGGGTGCTGGCTGGGGCAGGCCGATTTCCTTGCCGGTCAGGGCCAGCAGGCCACTGCTGCCTTTCACCATGGGCACGTTCAGGTGCGGCAACTGTGTACCCATCATGGGGCCACCCAGCACCAGTCGCTGCGGTTGTGTCAGCAGGCCACCGCTGGCCGCGATGAGATCCGCGGCCAGGGCGCCGATGGGCACTTCCAGGTTGCCCGGGGCGACCACCGCGGCACCGCTGACGGTGACCACGCGCGAAACCAGCGGCCGGCCGAAGCGGATCGCCTGGTACACCGCCCAGGCCGTGGCGACGTTGTGCACCAGCACGCCGATCTCGGCGCTGCGGCCTTCCGCCGGCACTTCGCGGCCGGTGAGTACCTGGATCATCTGTTTGTCCCAGCCCATGGGATACATCGCCGGGACGACCTTGATCTGAACCTCGCTCCCCGCGGCGGCCAGGCGCATGGCGGCGATGGCCTCGGGCTTGTTGTCCTCGATCCCCACCAGCATTTCGCGGGCGCCGGCGGCGTAGGCGATCAGGCGTATACCCTCGACGATGCCGCTGGCGCGCTCGCGCATCAAGCGGTCGTCGCAGGTGAGGTAGGGCTCACATTCGCCGCCGTTGACGATGAGCGTGGAGATGCCGCTCTTGCGCGAAAGTTTGAGCTTGACCGCGGACGGAAAGGTCGCGCCCCCCAGGCCGACGATGCCGGCAGCCCCCACACGCGTGGCGATTTCCTCGGGCGACAGGTCGAAGGGGTCATTCGGGACGACGGCTTCGATGCAGCGGTCATCGCCGTCCGGTTCGATGGTCACGGTGGCACCGGGCAGGCCGGAGGGATGCGGCGAAGGAAATTCGCCGATGGCCACCACCCGCCCGGAAGTGGGCGCATGCACCGGCGCCGAAATGTTGCCGCCGCTGGCGCCGATCAATTGTCCCTTCAGGAGCTTGTCGCCGACGAGTACCGAGAGTCGGGCGCAGGCGCCCACGTGCTGCTGCAAGGGCACATACAGCCGCTCCGGCATGGGCAGGATGCGTATCGGCGGTTCGGCGGAAAGTCCCTTGCGGCCGTCCGGGTGTACGCCGCCGCGAGCGCGCAAGCCGGAGAAAAACCTGGACAGGGGGTTCATGCCGTCGCTCCTTGCAGGCTGGGCTTGCTCCAGTACCAGGACTGTAAGGTCACCGGCACGGGAATCAGCCGGGTCGCCTCGGTGGGGCAGACTTCCACGCACTTGCCACAGGCGGTACAGGCCTCCCGGAACACCGCATGGATCTGCTTGGCCGCGCCCAGGATGGCATCGGTGGGGCAGGCCTTGTAGCATCGGGTGCAACCAATGCAGAGGTCTTCCAGGACTTCCGCCACCTGCGGCACGGTGTCCGCAACCTCGGTCAGGTTCACTTCCACGCCCAACTTGGCGGCCAGCAGGGCGACCACTTCCCGGCCCCCGGGTGGGCAAAGGGTGACCGGGGCTTCGTGATTGGCCAGGGCCTGGGCCGCCCCCGCACACCCGGGAAAGCCGCACTGACCGCATTGTGAACCGGGCAGGATGGCCTGGATTTCCTCGACCAGAGGGTTGCCTTCCACGGCCAGACGGCGCGCGGCGTAGCCCAGGAACAGGCCAAGCGCGCCGCCCAGGAGGGTGAGACTGAAGATGGCGATGAACATGGCGGTCTCTCTCAAACCAGGCCGGCGAAGCCCATGAAGGCCAGGGCCAGCAGACTGGCGGTAATGAAGCCGACGGGCGCGCCGGCGAATGCGGCCGGCACCTGGGCGATGGCCAGACGCTCCCGCAGGCCGGCGAACAGCGCCAGCACCATGGAGAAGCCGACCGCCGAACCGAAGCCATAAAGCAGGCTATGGGCGAAAGGCAGGTTCTCCTGGGTGGTGAGCAGGGGAATGCCCAACACCGCGCAGTTGGTGGTGATGAGCGGCAGGTAGATGCCCAACACCTGGTAGAGGGCAGGATTGCTCTTGCGCACCACCATCTCGGTGAACTGCACCACGGCGGCGATCACCAGGATGTAGACCAGGATGCGCAGATACAACATGCCCAACGGCGCGAGCAGCCAGTGCTCCAGCAACCAGCAGGAAGCCGAGGCCATGGTCATCACGAACGTGGTCGCCAGGCCCATGCTGACGGCGGTGTCCACCTTTTTGGAGATGCCCATGAAAGGGCACAGCCCCAGGAATTTGACCAGTACCACGTTGTTGACCAGGGCGGTACTGAGCAGCAGTAACAGGTATTCGCGCATGGTTGCACTCCCGGGTTCGATGTCTGTTCCTACGCAAGGGCTGTGCCAGACAGGAAAATCAGCGGCGATGCCCGAAAAATCGTGGGTTTGCCGTCCATTGCACCAGAATGGCGCGTGATCTTCTTGTCGCGCTTGGCGCGTTGCCATGCGTCCTGTGGGGAATGCGACAAATATTTAATAGGCATGAATATTGCTTTAATCACAACGAATCCACGCCTAAAGGACCGCCATGTCCGCGTTACCAGACCTCCCGCCCCAAGTGTTCCGCCAAGCAGTGGAACAGGCCGCACTGGCCATTTCGATCACCGATGCCCATGCCAACATCCTCTACATCAACCCGGCTTTCGAGCGGGTAAGCGGTTATGGCAGGGAGGAAGTCATCGGCCGCAACCAATCTCTCCTTTCCTACAAGGTCACGCCGCCCCTGGTATACGAGACCCTGTGGGCACAGCTGCGACGGCAGCACGCCTGGAACGGCATGCTGGTCAATCGCCGCCGCGACGGCAGCCGTTATCTGGCCGACCTGACCATCACCCCGGTTCTGGGCAGCGACGGCCACACCAGCCATTTCCTGGGCATGCACCGCGACGTGACTGAAGTGCACCACCTGGAACGCCAGGTGCAAAACCAGAAGGCGATGATCGAATCCGTGGTGGATGCGGCCCAGGTGGCGATCTGCCTGCTCGACGAGCGCGACCACGTCGTTCTCGACAACCACGAATACAAGAAGCTGATCGGCGATCTCGGCCGCGAACCCGCGGCAACCTTGCTGACCCAGCTACGCGAACAGATGGGCCCGGAATTCGACCTGGCGCGCGCGCGCCGCCGCGCCATCACACACCGCGAGATCCGCGTGGACCAGGGCGGCATGGCCTGCCGCTGGTTCACCTGCGCCGTGTCCTGGTTCGAGGAACAGGACAGCAGCGCCGAGGCTTTCTTCGAGCCGGTGCGCCGCCATTTCCTGCTGCTGACCGCGCAGGACATCAGCGAACTCAAACGCCAGCAGGAGTCCATCCGACTCAACGGCCTCTCCGCCATGCTGACCGAACAGGAGCGCATCCAGAGCCTGCGCGAGACCCTGGCCGGCGCAGTGTACCAACTGGAGGGCCCACTCAACACCCTGACGTCGGCGGTGCGCCTGCTGAAACTACGCCGCCAGGGCGTGGGCGCAGGGCATGGCGAGGACTCCATCGACGCGGCCATGGAAGACGCCCTGCGCCAAAGCCACACCGCCCTGGACACCCTGCGCGCCTGCATCCCCGACCAGGCGACCGAAGCCATCGGGCCGCTCGACCTGAACGAAATGCTGCGCGATGTTCTGAAGATGAGCACGGCCGCCTTGCTCGCCGCGGGCGTCATCGTCGAATGGATGCCGGCGCCGACCCTTCCACCGGTGAACGGTGGCGCCACCCAGCTCGCGGCCCTCTTCCGGCAACTCCTCGCGAACGCCATCGAAGCCATGAACGAGCGCCGCGCCGGCGAACGGGAACGCGTGGTGCGCCTATCCACCCGGCCCCATCTCGATCACGTCGAAATCACCCTCGAAGACAGCGGCCCCGGCATCCCGCAGGAATGGCGTTACAAGGTGTTCGAGCCGTTCTTTACCACCAAGGGTGCCGCCCAGGGACATCTCGGGATGGGCCTGTCCATGGCGCAAGACACGGTTGCCCGCCACGGCGGCCTGATCGACATCGACCCGGACTGCCGCTGTGGCTGCCGCGTGCGTGTGCAGTTGCCGGTGATCGGGAGCACGAAATGAGCATCGAACTCGAACACGAGCTGTTGCGCACCGAACTGGAGACGCTGTACCAGGTCAGCCAGGTGCTGTCGCGCTCACTCGACCTCAAGGAAACCCTGACCGCGGTGCTGCGCGTATTGCATGACGGGGTCGGCATGGAACGCGGCATGGTCAGCCTGGTGGAAAGCGAATCGGGCGAACTCCAGGTCTCGGTCGCGCATGGACTGGCCGGCATATTCACCGAGGACATCCGCTACCGCCCAGGCGAGGGCGTGGTCGGTCTGATCCTGGAAGAGGGCGAGCCGATCGCGGTGGAGCGCATCGCCGACGAGCCGCGTTTTCTCGGCAAGCTCGGCCTCTACGATCCGGAACGCGGCTTCGTCGGCGTCCCCATACGCAGCGGCCGCCAGGTCGTCGGCGTGCTCGCCGCGCAAACCGCTGCGGGCGCGGAAGACCTGCTCGACGAATACACCCAGTTCATGGAGATGGTCGCCAACCTCATCGGCCAGGCGGTGCGTCTCTCGGCCGACGTGCAGAAGGAACGCCAGGAACTCACCGAGGAGCGCGACACCCTGCGCCGCACCGTGCGCGGGCAATACGGCTTCGACAACATCATCGGCCACACGCAACCGATGCGCCGGGTGTTCGAACAGGCCCGCCTGGTCGCAAAATGGAACACCACCGTGCTGATCCGCGGCGAGACCGGCACCGGCAAGGAACTCATCGCCAACGCCATCCACTACAACTCGCCACGGGCCCGCGCGCCCTTCGTCAAACTCAACTGCGCCGCCCTGCCGGAAAACCTGCTGGAGAGCGAACTCTTCGGCCACGAGAAAGGCGCGTTCACTGGCGCCATGAATCAACGCAAGGGCCGCTTCGAGCAGGCCGACGGCGGCACCCTGTTTCTGGACGAAGTCGGCGAAGTCTCCGCCGCTTTCCAATCCAAGCTGCTGCGCGTATTGCAGGAGGGCGAGATGGAACGGGTCGGAGGCAACCGTACCATCAAGGTGGACGTGCGCGTCATCGCCGCCACCCACCGCGACATGGAGGGCGAAGTGGCCGCCGGCCGCTTCCGCGAGGATCTGTATTACCGCCTCAACGTCATGCCCATCTACCTGCCCAGCTTGCGCGAGCGCATGGAAGACATCCCCGACATCGCCCGTTTCCTGATGGACAAGATCGCCCGCCAGCAAGGCCGGCCACTCAGCCTCACCGACGCGGCGCTACGAGTGTTGATGCACCACGCCTGGCCGGGCAATGTGCGCGAACTGGAAAACTGCCTGGAACGCGCCGCCGTGCTCACCGAGGTGGAAGTCATCGACCGCGACGCCATCCTGCTGACCGGCATCGAGGAACAGGTCATGGGCCGCGGCGCCATGCAGAGCGTAGACCTCGACGACCCCAATCTGGATGATCGCGAGCGCGTCATCGCCGCCCTGGAACAGGCCGGCTGGGTCCAAGCCAAGGCCGCGCGCCTGCTCGACATGACGCCCAGACAGATCGCGTACCGTATCCAGACCTTGAACATCAAGGTGAAGCAACTCTAGCCGCTCAGAAACGCTCGCCCGGGCGCAGGTAGCGCCACAGTCCCGGCGGCAGCTTTCCCAGCGGAATGCTGCCCAGGCGTATGCGCCGGATCGACGCCACCTGCAAGCCCACGGCCTCGCACATGTGCGCGATCTGCCCGGCTTGTGCGCCCTTCAACGCCACCCGCAAGCGGGTCTCGTTTTGCCAGCTCACCTTGATCGCCGGCGGCGACTTACCATTGAAACGTATGCCCTGGTTAAGCCGCTTGAGGCCGGCCGGGTCCAGCACTCCCAAGACCTCCACCACGAACTCGTGCTCCACCGACACCGCGTCCTCGACCAGCTTGCGCGCGACCCGCCAGTCCTGCGTGAATACCACCAGGCCGCTGGCAGCGGCTTCCAGCACTGCGCAGACGGTGAGACGGGTGAAATGCAGCTTCAGCGGATGGATGCCTGAGGCGTCTTCCGACCACAGCGAATCATGCACCAGACATTGCGCCGCCGGCAGACCCGTGCCGTGCACCCCCGCCTCGTAGCCCACCGGTTTGTGCAGCAACAGGGTCACCGGCTCGGTCTGTTCGGGACAGGCCAGGGGATCGATCTCGATGGCTTCGTCGGCGACCCGGAACTGCGGCTCCTCGATCACGACCCCATTCACCCGCACCCAGCCCCCGGTGATGATCTGCTCCGCTTCCCGGCGCGAACAGGCGCGCAGTTCGGCGACACGTTTGGCAAGGCGGAGTGAGTCGGTCATGGGCAGCGGCATGAGGGAGCGGATTCCCGAGTCTAACGGGCCTGGATCGAAGCCACATGAACGAAATCCTCCATGCCCGCCCCCCCGCCGGTGGCCCCTCCCCCTGGCGGCCGAAAGGCGCCCAGTACGCGACAGCAATAAGATGCTGGTTTGCGCGCAAGGCATAGCCTTATATCTGTCGATATTTTTTACACCCACGACCACAAGGCTGTCGGTTGCGCAGAATTAACCATTAAATATCAATCACATACATATATGGTACGAATATTGCTGATTGCTGCCGTCGGCCGCCTGCTAGTGACAAGGAAGTCTTCGGGCATTCGTTCAGGGCCGACGGGCCTGTCGTTCGTACCAGGCCGCGTCGCGGCTGGGCACACCGCACTCCGGTTGCTTGCCGAGTGGCGCGGGAGAGAACCTCTGCGGGAATCGTGCGCAACCGAGGTTCGTTAATGAGCTTTTCGTGATGATTCGGGAGCAAACAAATGAAATCTGCAAATAGGGTGCGTACCCTCGTAGCGGCGCTGGCAGTACTCGCGTCGATGGCATCCCCCGCTAACGCCAGCCACACGATCGATTCTGACGTAATGATTCTGAAGGACTCGAATGGCGCCACGATGTATTCCGGAACACTGACCGAGGGTGCCAACGGCGACATCAATCCCTACCCCGCCACCGTAACCATAGGTCCCAATACCACGATCACGACCTCTGACTTCCTGCTCTTTTCCAGTAACCAGCCAACCACCACACAGAACGATTTCTTTTACACGGTCGGGTTGACCGAAGGTCCCGGAAACCAGAACCTCAGCGATGTCGCGATACACGCGCGCTATAACTCACCCGCACTCACCGGACAGCAAGCGGTGACCTACGAATATTGGGGTATGGTGTCGGAGACCGAGGGCGGGCCGGTTTATGCGGCGAATCAAACCGGAGTGAACGCGTTCATGAGTGCCTTTTACGCGACCCACCCGACGCTGACGCCTGGGACCGGGTTCCCAACGAATACATACGCCGGCAGTTTCGCCGAAACGGGCGGCCTACAGGACGTGACAACCGCACTCCATTCGGATCAGGTGCAGGTGCTCGTGGCATCCGTCCCCGAACCCGAAACCTACGCCCTGGTGCTAGTCGGGTTGGGATTGGTGGGATACGCGGCGCGGCGGCGAGCCTGAACGCGTCCGTGGCGACAAGCCCGCCCGGCGGGCTCATCGCGTCCACGCGCCGACTACGCCAGGGGCCGGCATGTTGAGCCCAGGGTCAAAGCCCGAACTCACCGGCGATCCGACGCAGCCAGGTTTCCAGGCGATCGTCGGTTAATTGTTTCTGGTTGTCCTGGTCCAGCACCAGGCCGACGAATTCCCCGTCCTCTTCCGCCCTCGAGGCGATGAAGTCGTAGCCGTCGCTGGGCCAGAAACCAACCACCCGGGCGCCGCGTGAGGTGACGAAGTCGTAGAGCTGCCCCATGGCGTCTGCGAAGTGCTCCGGGTATTTCTCCTGATCGCCCAATCCATAGAGCGCGACGGTCTTGCCGGTGAAATCCACGTTCTGTAATTGCGGCAGGAACTCGGCCCAGCTTGGCTGCTGGCAGTCGGCTTCGAGTCCCGGCAGGTCGCCCTCGCCCAAGGTCGGCGTGCCCAGGATCAGGAAGTCGTAGCTCGCCAGCAGCTCGGGCGTGGCCTTGTTGACGTTGAGCGCATCGGCCATGGTGGTGTCATCGAAACGCTTCTTGATCATCTTGGCGATGCGGCGGGTATTGCCGCTGCTGCTGCCGAAAAACAGGCCTATGCGGGACATGGCGGATTCCTTCGTGGTAGGGATGGGCCTGCTATCAAGCAAGGACCGGGCCACGTTGCATCCACTGTCGCAAACCCTACAAGGGTGCCCCACGGTACGAACTCGCACACCGGAGTTGGCGCAGAAACCGGACGCAGAATCAGGAACAACAAAGGCTTACGGATAGTTTCGGGTCTGGCATGGGGCTTGCAAAACCCTGTTCAACGCCACCACGTCAGGAGCTCGACATGATCACCCTCACCCCTTCCGCCCTATCCGCGATCGACAAGTTCATCAAGGGGGCGGCAACGCCCGTGGCCGGACTACGCATCGCCATCTCCGGTGGTGGTTGTTCCGGCTTCCAGTACGGCATGAAACTGGAAGAAACCCGGGCCGAGGATGATCTGGTCGTCGAGATGGGTGGGGTCACCTTGCTGGTCGATGCCTTCTCCGCACCGCTGCTCGCCGGCGTCACCGTCGATTTCATCGACAGCTTGAACGGCTCCGGCTTCAAGTTCGTCAATCCGAACGCGAGCAGCAGTTGCGCGTGCGGCTCCTCCTTCTCTGCCTGAAAGCGTTCATTCCATGAACGCTTACTCCCTCACCCCCAGTCTCTCTCCCGCCCGCGGGCGAGGCGAGCAGCACGCGTCGCTGCGCGACGACACCTATTAGGAGCCCGCCATGTGGGACTACTCGGACAAGGTCAAGGAACACTTCTTCAGCCCGCGCAACGCCGGTGCACTGGAAGATGCCAATGCAGTGGGCGACGTCGGGTCGCTGAATTGCGGTGACGCCCTGCGACTGATGCTCAAGGTCGATGCCGACACGCAAACCATCCAGGATGCCCGCTTCCAGACTTTCGGCTGCGGTTCGGCCATCGCCTCCAGCTCGGCCTTGACCGAGATCATCAAGGGCATGAAGCTGGACGATGCGCTCAAGGTCAGCAACCAGGACATCGCCGATTATCTCGATGGTCTGCCACCGGAAAAGATGCACTGTTCGGTGATGGGCCGGGAGGCCTTGCAGGCGGCCATTGCCAACTTCCGAGGCGAGGTCTGGAATGATGACCATGAGGAAGGCGCGCTGATCTGCAAGTGCTTCGCCATCGACGCCGTGCTGATCGAGGAAACCGTGCGCGCCAATAGTCTCTCCACGGTCGAGGACGTGATCAACTACACCAAGGCCGGCGGCGGCTGCTCCTCCTGTCATGAAGGCATCGAGGAAATCCTGGTGAAAGTGCTGGCGGAGCGCGGCGAGACCTTCAGCCCGCACAACGTGGAATTGCCCGAAGCGGCAAAGCCTGCGAAGTTGACCAACTTGCAGCGCATCAAACGTATCGAATCCGTCCTGGATTCGGTACGTCCACAACTGCAACGCGACCACGGCGACATCGAACTGGTCGATGTCGATGGCAAGACCATCTACGTCAACATGACCGGCGCCTGCGCCGGCTGCCAGATGGAAGCCATGACCTTGCAAGGCATCCAGGAAAAGCTGATGGCGGACCTGGGCGAGTTCGTGAAGCTCGTTCCCAGCCGCGCCGGCTCGCTTTCGAGAGCGGCGAGCCGTCCTTAAGCCGACTCCCTCCCCAGAAACTGGGGGAGGGGCGCTCTCGAACGCACCAAATTCACAATTGAATTCTCTCACCCCAACCCTCTCCCGCCTGTGGGAGAGGGAGTAACGACTGGAGCCCCCATGGACGGTATCTACCTCGACAACAACGCCACCACCCGCGTCGACGACGCCGTGGTGGCCGCCATGCTGCCCTTCTTCAGCGAGCAGTTCGGCAACCCATCCTCCATGCACAGCTTCGGCAACAAGGTCGGGCTGGCGATCAAGAAGGCGCGCATGCAGGTGCAGGAACTGCTGGGTGCGGAACACGAATCGGAGATCATCTTCACCTCCTGCGGCACGGAATCCGATTCCACCGCGCTGCTCTCCGCCGTCAAGGCCAATCCCGAGAAAAAGGAAATCATCACCACCGTGCTGGAACACCCGGCCATCCTCGCCCAGTGCTCGCACCTGGAAAAAGAGGGGTACAAAATCCACACCCTGAAGGTGGACGAAAAAGGCCGACTGGATCTGGACGAATACGCCAGGCTGCTGTCCGACCGCGTCGCCGTAGTCTCCGCGATGTGGGCCAACAACGAAACCGGCAGCTACTTCCCGGTCCTCAAGATGGCCGAAATGGCCCATGCCGCCGGCGTCCTGTTCCACAGCGACGCGGTGCAGGCCGTGGGCAAGGTGCCGATCGACCTGAAGAACAGCAAGATCGACATGCTTTCCCTCTCGGGGCACAAACTGCACGCACCCAAGGGCATAGGCGTGCTCTACCTGAAACGCGGCGTGCGCTTCCGCCCTCTGCTGCGCGGCGGCAACCAGGAACGCGGCCGCCGTGCCGGCACCGAAAACACCGCGTCCATCGTCGCCCTGGGGGTAGCCTGCGAACTGGCACAGGCCGCCATGCACTACGAAAACACCGAAGTCAGACGCCTGCGCGACAAGCTGGAAGCCGGCATCCTGGCCCGCGTGCCGCGCGCCTTCGCCACCGGCGACGTGGACAACCGCCTACCCAACACCAGCAACATCGCCTTCGAATTCATCGAGGGTGAGGCCATCTTGTTGCTGCTCAACAAGTTCGGTATCGCCGCTTCCAGCGGATCGGCCTGTACCTCCGGCAGCCTGGAGCCGTCTCACGTCATGCGCGCCATGGGCATCCCCTACACCGCAGCCCACGGCACCACGCGATTCTCGCTTTCGCGCTACACCACCGAAGCCGAGATCGACCGCGTCATCCAGGTCACTCCGGGCATCGTCGCCCAGCTCAGGAAGATCTCGCCCTACTGGGGTGAAACCGGGCCCGTGGCGGAGGACAAGGCCTTCGCACCGGTCTACGCCTGAGGCGCGTCGCTGCCAAGGCCGCAGCTACCCATCCTTACCAGGAGAACGGCGCGGCAGCGACTTACAATACGGCGCTACCGGACGCGCCCTCATGCTCAGACTGAAATTCTCGATCGAACTGGATTACGAAATCGACCCACCCGGCTGCGATTTCATTTTCAGCATCCATGCCGCGCAAACCCCACAGCAGATCGTGGTGAGCGAGTCGCTGCTCATCAGCCAGAGCCTGCCGAGCCATTCCTATACCGACCCGGTGACGCACACGCGTTTTCTGCGGCTCAAGGCCTACGCCGGAGCGCTGACGGTGCGCTATGACGCCAGCGTGGACCTGGACCACCATACCGCGCACCCGGCACAGCTTGCCGAGGTGGCCGTGGCCAATCTGCCGGGGGCGGTGTTGCCCTACCTCTACCCGAGCCGCTATTGCCAGTCTGACCGCCTGCACCGGCTGGCGGTCAAGGAGTTTGGCCGGTTACGCCAGGGATACGAGCGTGTACAGGCGATCCGCGACTGGGTGTTGAATCGCGTCACTTTCCTCTCCAATTCCTCCACCGGCAACACCAGCGCAGTAGACACCCTGGTGGAAGAAGTCGGCGTATGCCGCGATTTTGCCCATTTGATGATCGCCCTGTGCCGCGCGGTCAACATCCCGGCCCGCTTCGTCACCGGCATCGACTATGGCGCCAGCCCGATCCTGGGACCGACCGACTTCCATGCCTATGTCGAGGTGTATCTGGGTGACCGCTGGTACATCTTCGATCCATCGGGCGTTGCCATCCCGATGGGTTTCGTGCGTTTTTGCACCGGTCTCGATGCCGCCGACTCGGCCATCGCCACCCTCTTTGGCGGCGTGCGCGGAACCGCTCCGGTCATCCAGATCGAAGCCATCCCCAATGCCCTGGGCGAGTTGGTGATCCCCAGGCACGTACCCTATGCGCTATCCACCGACGGGCAAGTCGAGCGTGACTGAAGATCGGGCCCCGGGCGTCGTCGCCCGATCATGCCGTGTGAATAACAGCACCACAGAGCCCAGTTCGGGGGGCAGGACCAGCCGGCCCAGAGCCTCATCAGGCTCCAGCGCGAAGCGCGTCTGGCTTTCGTAATCCGGCCAGTTGCCGCTGGCAAAGCGGTGTTGGCTGGAGATCACGATGTACAGCTCGACGCTGGGCGTGGTGAAGACCTCACGCTCGAAGGTATTGCACGCCGGCGGCCAGGAACAGATGACCACCCTGGGGGCATACTGGCGCAGGGCCGTGCGCGCATCCATGCGAACCACGTCGGCCGGGTAGCGAATCCGGTCCGGCCAGCTATGGTCGTCGGTGGCATCGATCTCGACGCCACCGGAGCGCAGGAAGCGCGACAAGGTACCGTCGCCCGCCGCGATCTCCAGGGTGGACCGGTCGCCGATCAACTCCGCCAGGCGCGCCACCAGCTCCCGCGTGTAGAAGCAGTAGATCCCCTTGCGCTCCACCAGCGGCATCAGGAAGCGCTTCTGCCAGACCAGGGGCCAGAGCAGCCGAAACCAGAACCGCGAAATCGGCTTGCGCTCGAAGCCACGCCGGAACAGCAGCCTTTGCGCCAACAGACCGTTGAACAGATTGAACCGCACCTTGCCGCTGGCCTGCCCGGTCGCCAGCGCCAGCGAGTGGCTTTCCAGGACGAGCGCGGTCATGCGCTGCTTGATGGCGGCGCGCACGAATCGCGCCTGCGCGAGGGCGCGGTTTTTTCCACTCGCCTCCGGCGTGGACTGCAATAAGGCATGCAGACGCGCATGGTCGCGCCGCGACAAGGCCTCGCCCAGTTCCTGCTCCAACTCCTCCCAGATGTCCGGATAGGCCTCGCGCAGCGCCGCCAGCGTCGGCTTGCTGCGCAGCCAGGTGAGGGGAGATTCGACGGGTTTCATCGGGCGAGTATCGCGGCTTTGTCGGCTTCACCACAAGCGCGCCGCCGCGGCCTGTGCCGTTTCTGACAGAGGCCGCGCGGCAAACACAGGGTTCACCATGGAAACAAGGAGATAACGAAGTTAACGTCCAGGCACGGGGCTTGCAAGAGTCGGGTCGTCAACTTCCGGAGACACCCGTGGACCTTCCCGTACTCAATACCAGCGCCCAAACCGCAAGCGGTTGCGACGCCAACGCCTGCGGCTCCAGCGACGACCAGCTCAGCCATCTGCCGGAGCATATCCGCGCCAAGGTGCACAACCACCCCTGCTATTCCGAACAGGCGCACCACTACTTCGCCCGCATGCACGTGGCCGTGGCGCCGGCCTGCAACATCCAGTGCCATTACTGCAACCGCAAGTACGATTGCTCCAACGAGTCGCGCCCCGGCGTGGTCTCGGAAGTCCTGACGCCGAAGCAGGCCGTGAAGAAAGTGATGGCGGTCGCCGCCAACATCCCGCAGATGACCGTGCTGGGCATCGCCGGCCCCGGAGATCCGCTGGCCAACCTGGAGCGCACCTTCGCCACCTTCCGCGAACTGTCCGAGAAGGCGCCCGACATCAAGCTGTGCGTGTCCACCAACGGCCTGAATCTGCCCGAAGCGGTGGACGAACTGTGCCGCCACAACATCGACCATGTGACCATCACCATCAACTGCGTGGATCCGGACGTCGGGGCGAAGATCTACCCATGGATCTTCTGGAAAAACCGACGCATCCTGGGCCGGGAGGGCGCGGCCATCCTGATCGCGCAGCAGCAGAAAGGCCTGGAGATGCTGACCGCGCGCGGCATACTGGTGAAGGTCAACTCGGTCATGATTCCCGGCATCAACGACGCACACCTGGTGGAGGTGTCGAAGGTGGTGAAGTCCAGGGGCGCCTTCCTGCACAACGTCATGCCGCTGATCGCCGAGCCCGAGCACGGCACGTTCTATGGCCTGATGGGCCAGCCCGGCCCTACCCACGAGGAATTGCAGAAGTTGCAGGATGCCTGCGCCGGCGACATGAACATGATGCGCCACTGCCGCCAGTGCCGCGCCGATGCGGTGGGCATGCTGGGCGAGGATCGCGGCCAGGAATTCACCCTGGACAAGATCGAGGCGATGGAAATCGACTACCCGGCGGCGATGGTGAAGCGCGCCGAGGTTCAGGCCCGAATCGCCGAGGAACTCGCGATCAAGGATCAGGCACGGGCCGCCAAAAACGAGTGGTCGAAATCGGTGGTCGGTATCCATGACGCGCGCAAGGAAGCGCGAAATTCACGCCCGGTGCTCATGGCCGTGGCCACCAAGAGCGGCGGAATCATCAACGAACACTTCGGCCATGCCGGCGAGTTCCTGATCTACGAAGCGGTACAGGGCGACGTGCGCTTCATCGGCCACCGCAAGACGACTCCGTACTGCGAAGGCGGCGACACCTGCGGCGATGGCGAATCGGCCCTGGACCGTACCCTGCGCGAACTGGCCGGCTGCGAGGTCGTGCTCTGCTCCAAGATCGGCTACGAACCCTGGGGGCCGCTGGAAGCAGCCGGCATCCAGCCCAACGGCGAACACGCATTTGCGCCCATCGAGGACGCCATCGCCGCCGTATACGAAGAAATGCGCGCCGCGGGCAAGCTGGAAGCCAAACCAGTATTGCAGCAAGCCGCGGCGTGATGCCCAGCCACGCCACCCACCTGTGGCCCCTCTCCCGCTTGCGGGCGGGGGAAGATACCGCAAAGGACTAAGCCATGGCCTTCGAAATCCTCTCGTCCTGCGTCAATTGCTACGCCTGCGAACCGCTGTGCCCGAACCAGGCGATCTACCAGGCACGTCCCCATTTCCTCATCGATACGGAGAAATGCACCGAATGCATCGGTGACTACATGCAAGCCCAGTGTTCCAGCATCTGCCCGATCGAGGGCGCCATCGTCGATGAACTGGGCCGCGAACTGAATCCGCCAGGCTCGCTCACCGGCATCTCGCCCGCCCTGCTGGCGCAATACCAGGCGGCGGTGGAAGCGACTTATCAGACCGCGCTGGCGGCGAAATCCGCATGAAACCCCACCCCGCGCCCGCCACAGCATGAACCTTGAATCCTCAGTTGAACACGCCCGAGTGTGCGTCTGGCGAGTTGTCTGGCAAGGGCGCGGAGTCGTAGCGCTTGAGCGCGTACGAATCCGGCCTACCCCTTGCGGGTGCGCGACGACGCGCATGGTCGCTCCCTGCAA
>CAILNT010000122.1 GCA_903835655.1 uncultured Pseudomonadota bacterium
AGGTCTATCCCAACCCCGGTTCGCATGCAAACACGACCCCCTACTTGCTCGACGTTCAGAGTGATCTTCTGGATGGCCTGGACAGCCGCATGGTGATCCCGCTCCGCAGCCTCGATCACTTCGCCAAGGTCAAGTTGCCAACCCGGCTCACTCCGGTGATCAACATCCAGGGCAAGGACTACCTGTTGGAGACCCCCAAGATGGGCGCGGTCCCTCAGCGTATCCTGAAGTCACCAGTCACCTCTTTGGCCGCCGAGCAGGTGCAAATCACTGCCGCCCTGGATTTCCTGTTCCAGGGCTATTGATCAGATCGGATTATCGCAGCCCACAGGCACACCCGGCATCAGGCTGCGAAGCTCAGGCGTAAACAACGATGCACCACAGGTTCAGGATCCCCGATAAAATACCCCGCCAGGCCAGTGGCCGGGCGGGGTTGGATGAAGCTCAATGCGCCAAGGCACGATCCTGGACGAGACAGGCAGCCTTGTAGGCTGTCAGCTCGTCACGGGACGACAGCCATTCCTGGAACCAGGCATAGCTGGCGACCACCTCCTGTGATGGTGCAAGCCAGAACCAGCGGAACGAGAGCGGGAAAACCGTCTGCTCAACCTCCTGCCGGTAGTCCCTGGCCTGCTGCCGCAGCAGCGAATCGAACTCCAGCTCCAGGCGGTCGGCATCCAGAATGGACGCCATGCCCTGCTCGATACGGTCCAGCGTTTCACGATAACGGCCAGCATCTGTACCCAACGACCAATGCAGGATGCACGCGGCATCCCGAGTCCCACCGACTTCACGAACGCACTCCAAGGCCAGGACCAAATCACCCAATTCAGGAACATGGCACATGGTCAGGCCCTCCCCAGGGATTTGACGGTGATGGACTGCGAGGGCTTCTTGCGCAGCCCATCCAGCCGCTCGGGAGGAATGCCGTATTCCCGAAGTAGCGGCTCGTAGTCCACCGCACCCAGACGGGTCGAGCGGTACACCAGCACACCCGCCCCATCGCGCTTCTCGGATTCACCGAGCAGTTCGACCAGGCGCTGCTTGGCACGCTCTTCGGCGCCCTTGGCTACATCCAGCGCGGCATGCGCCGACAACCAGATGGCGGAGGCGCCCTGCCAGACATCTCCACACGGGAGCACATCCAGGCGCACGAACTCCCAGAAGCGAGACTCCGCCTCCAGCAGGCCATGAGCGATGTCCGCCAGACGCTGGACACTTGCATCGCGACGAACCAGCTCACCGGTCTCCGGGACATAGGCCACAAAATGGCAGATGTTGCCTTGCCACGACGGACCTGGTTCCCCCCAGGCGACGATAGCCTGGTGGGCAAGCTGGGGCAGGTAATACTCCGGGATGTTGCCATCCCGTACCATTTGCATGGTCCGGTCTCCAGGCACCTTGATCTCGACGATCAGGTTGCCATCGAACGACAGGCCATCGAAGCTCGCACGAACGTAGGGCCACTTGTCGTTCTCGCCAAACGCGGAGTTCACCAGGTTCCTGGTGGACTTCTCGTAGGCGATGCGAGCCGCTTCCTCGTACTTGCGGCCCCGCATCATGGCCGGGTTCGCCGGCTTGGGACCACGCTTGCCGGTCTTCATCTCCCAGAGCGTCTGGACGGAATCCATCCATTTCGCCTTCTGGACGATGCCGGCATCGGCGGCCACCACCGGGGCATCGCTGCCCCCGATGCCGAGCTTCCGCCAGGTGTGCCACTCCGGGCAATCCGGGGAACCGGTTTCACCTTCGAAGATGATGGTTTTCATGATTACTACTCTCCTTTCGATGTGCGCCCCCACGGGCGCGGTTGATTTCGAAAGGGAGTAGCGAGTGCAGCGGGGGATAAACAACCCCGCAATTCACAGTCGACAGGCATGGCGACGAAGAGTCCAGTTGGACGTGGCCTAAGCAAACACACATCGCCATATACAGATAATAATCGTACAATAATCATTCTTAGATCATGCCTAGAGGCAATAATCATGCAGATCAGGACGGAAGAAATCGTTTCTGTGACCGATATTCAGCGCCAGGCGAAGGACATTTTTTCGAGGCTGGCCAGTGGAGACCAGGACAAGTTTGTGGTCATGCGCAACAACACCTTAGCTGCGGTAATGCTCACCGCTGAGCGTTATGAAGCGTTGCTCGATGAGCTAGAGGATCTTCGAATCGAAGCGGTGGCGCGTGAACGTCTGGAAACTTTTGACCCTGCCAAGGCGATCAGCCATGAAGACATGCTCGCCCGTTTCGGGGCCGATGAAGAATGAGCTGGCGTGTCACTTACCACCCGGATGTCGCCAGCGATTTGCGAGCACTGGGCCGCAGCGAGGCTCGCTCGATCCTGAAGGTCATCACAGACCGCATACAGAACGGTGAGCCGGACAAAACGGGAAATGCGCTGTCAGGGCAGCTTGCGGGTTGTCGTCGCATCCGAACTGGCGATACGCGAATCGTCTACAAAGTCACTGCTGGAATTATCGAGGTGATGGTCATTGCTGTGGGTATGCGTCGCAACGACGAGGTGTATTCACTCGCCACGAAGCGCGTTTAGGTGAGCCAGCTCTCCTGCCCCATCACCAACTTGATTTTCTCCAGGATCGCATCGGCACCGAACCACATCGGCGCGAGCCCACTTCACACTCGCCGTTGCCCAACATAGAGATCACACAGCACGCTGGCCGCCCAAGCACAAGACATAATCTGGCCCTGACTTAGATACGCCGTAGTGCAGGCGACCAATGCGGCCTCCTCCCGTGCGATGGTGGCCACGTTTTCCTGATCAACCTGCCGCAGGTAGACGCGGATTTCGATAGCCATCACAACCAGCCTTGATGCGATAGAACGACCGGTATCAACCGGGTTGCTGTCGTACGCGGCATGCGGAAAGCGGTACTTTGGGGGTCGCCTGTCGGCCAGTTTGAGACGGCCAAGTTGGTGGCTTGGGCGTCTCTTGCTCGGCCAGAGCGGTCTTAGGTATCCCCCAAATCCAATTGCACGGATGTCTTGAGTGTTCCCTTGCGCTTTATGCCGACTAGGTGAAATCAGGACGGAGGATGAGATCGAAAACCCGGCTATGGGTGAACCTCATGGTACGTCCCGGACAAACATCGCTTCTCCTTGCGGAGACTGTAGGTCGGTGAAGTCCCCCGCACAGAGGTCACCGCATCCGTTGAGCATGTCTTCCGACAGCCCGCGCTTCCACCCGAGCAACTCATCCAACTTCATGTCGAAGGTCAGGAATTCCGCCGTGGCGACCGGGTAGTAGACATAGACATCTCGGGTTTGCCCGATGCGGTAGGCCCGGTCAGTGGCTTGATCTTCCTTTGCCGGATTCCAGGTGCGGGTGTAGTGGATGACATGGTTGGCCGCCTGGATATTGACGCCAAAGCCGACCGCCAGCGGAGAAAGGATGATGACCCCAAACCCTTCATGTTGCTGGAAGTGCTTCAAGCGTTTCTGCCGACTGTTCGCGGCCGATGCTGCCGCCGAGGTTGTGCCATTGATGATGTCAGGGGAAAACCCGAGGCGCTCACGTATATAGCGCTGCAACTGCCGCTGTAGGTCGTGGAACTCTACGAAGATGATCACCTTTTCCTGCTTTGCGCGGATGCCATCGAGAGTTTGCAGGAGCCATTTCAATTTCGGCGCCTTCTTTTCATGCTCGCCTATCGGCTCATCCATATTTGCCGCTTGGCCGATGGGGCGTGGCGCGGTGCACAGCTGACGAAGATATTGGATTAAGCCCAGATGGTTCTTCAGCGGCCCATCCGCAAGTCCCGTCCGGTAGCTCTGGATGGCTTGCCCGTACAGGCTCCGCTGGTAGCCGGAAAGGGGAATGCTGCGACACTCTGCAACGGTGATTTTCCGGGGAAGGTCCTTGGCCACTTGCGCCTTGGTGCGGCGCAGGGTTTGCGGCTCGATGAGACCGCGTAGTTCCTTGATACGGCGGTTTTCGTCGTCAGTTTCGGCTTCGATGGGTTGGCGGTAACGACTGCCGAAGGCATTCAGCGCGCCCAGCAGCCCCGGCTGGATGAAATCGAACAGGCTCCAAAGGTCGGCGAGGGAGTTTTCCACCGGGGTCCCAGTGCAGGCGATCTTGAAACGAACTTTTTGCTTTTTTGCAGCGCGGGTTACCAAGGCATTGGGGTTTTTTATCTTTTGCGCTTCGTCGCAGACCATGATGGACCAGGCCTGGGTGGCGAATGAAAACTCCAGGTCGCGCAGGGTTTCGTAGGTCGTCAGCACGACTTTGGCATTGCCCAGCCAGTTCGGCTTAAGGAATCGGACAATTCCCTCCTTGACCAGTAGTGGGTCAATGTCGATTTTTTCCAAGCGTTTTGCCTTCAGAGCCTCCCCGTACAGTGTGAGTACGGGAAGCGCGCCGGGGACAAAAAATTTGTCGACTTCTTCCCGCCAGTTTTCCAGCAAGGAAACGGGGGCCACGATCAGCGCGGGGTCCAGGTTTGGTTGGTCTTCAAAGCAGCTGGTGATGAGGGTCAAAATCTGCAGGGTCTTGCCCAGGCCCATGTCGTCCGCCAGCAAGGCGCCACGGCAATGTTCGGGGATGTTCGCCCAAAGGTGCTGGAGCCAAGCCACGCCGATCTTCTGGTGATCCTTGAGACTTAGCTCCGGCCGCAAGGCCTGCGGTAGCCGTGCCTGTACGCCCTCGGGCAAGGCCAGTGCCAGTTTGCGAACCTCCCGGTAATCCACAGCGTCGATATTGCTTTTAAGTAACAGAGACTTGCGCGGGAGTCTCGGTACCTTGACGGGGGCGCCTTCGATAGGAGGGCTGCCAGCGGCAGTGAACCGCCCCGTCTCGATGTCCTGGCGAGCTTGTGCCAGGGCGTCGAGTAGTTGCCGGGCTTCATCCAGGGTGACGGGCACGGGAACGCCGGGTATGGAAATGCGCTCGCAGCCAGACGCCTGCTCCCGAAGAATATCTGCCCGCACCCGGGCCTGTTGCCCTTCGTCCAGTGCCACACAAACGGGGCCTGGGCCGCCCTCAGGCGTGAACATGAGCCCGAGGCTGATATTGTCCGGAACCCAGCCTTGCTCCTGGTTTTTCCGGGCGATGTAGGGCGAGGCGTAGGGCTTGTTTTCGCCTATACCCTCGATCCGCTCCGAATATCGGGAAAGGTCGAAGACTTCCGCATAGGCCAATCCGGCAGGATGTCCAAGCCACTCAGCCAGAGCGGCGCCCAGTTCTTCGATGCGATCCTCTGCGTCCCCCAGAATTTCAAGTTCAAAGCCTTCCCACAGGCAGCATTGGTGTCCCGCGCGCCAACGGCCTTCAAACCGGGCGAGGAATTTTTTCAGCCTGTCGGGTGATTCGAAATCGTGCCGATGGCTGCACACCTGCCCTGCGGATGCGGACTCGATGGCCAAGCCGACACCGATGAGCGCGCCTTGTGCATCGCGGGAGATTGCGACCGAGAAGCGCTCGAAGGAAATGCCCGCTGCATCTCTGGCGGCCTCAAACTGCTGTTCATCTATGACGGCCGCCGCAGCTTCCCCCAGGGCTGCATAGGGGTTGCGAATGAAGGCCTCGGCCCGTTGGCCCGATACCATACGCCCCGGCCAGCGGCGGATTTCCCCCAACACCGCCCGCACCTCCGGCGCCAGGACGACCTGCACCATGCCCTCCCCATCCGGGATGTCGTAGCGTTCCGGTACCGCCGAAAAACGGTCGAAAAACTCAAGCCAGCGGGGTGGTGCGTTATCGAAGCCCGGAGCCACCTGGATCGTCCTGCCGCCGGCCAAATCCGACTTCTGCATCGCGAATTTCAATTTCTCCGGCGTCAGCACCACCGTGCGACGCAGAAAATCGGCCATGGGTGCCCCGGCGGCCAGGGCATGGCGCCGGATCGAGGCCCAAGCCTGGCGGTTGTGCAAGGGTGACTTGACGGCGGTATGGTGGAATTCCCTCACAGCGGCCACCAGACGCCAGACCGCCTCGGAAAGCAAACAATCCTGCCCCCCCATCTGGGCGATGGCGCCGCAGACCACCGGCGGGGCGGACAAGACGCTGCCCGCAGCATCGGACCAGGCACCCAGGGTGATACAAAAATCCGCGTCTTCCAGAGAGCCTTGGCTATTCAGTGCCGGGCGCAGCGCGCTTTTGGGCGGCAGCTGGAGCAAGCCCGCCATGTCGGGCTGGTCCTCGGCTTCCAGGGCTGCAAACAGGGATTCCCAGCGCAGCAGCGCACTATCTTGCTCCCGTTCAATGAAACCCAGTTCCTCAAGCTGGGCCAGCAAGGCCACCGTATTCCCCGCGTTACCCAGGCCCTCTCGCTTATCCAGCCAGTCCGCCAGGTCCGCCTGGGCTGCCGAATACCGCACACCGGCAGGCTCGAAACTGACGAGCAGCGGAAATTCAGCCCCAATGGCTTGAGGTTTGCGGTCCCCGAAGGGCCACCAGCCCTTTAATCCTCTGTGTGCCACCAGCCCTTGCCCTCTATATAGCGAAATCCCTTTTGCTCAAGAACAGCACAAAGGATGCGATTAGTGTCATTTGTCCGCACCCAGAGCGCACCGCCTTGGGGGCGTCGGTCCTCCAGTTGCACCTTGTGGGCCGAACAGATTTTCTGCAGCAAATTCAACTCCAGGGCCTCAAGCGTCGTGTGGTGAGGGCTGGCTGGTGCGGCATGAACGGGAGGGGCGACGACGGGCGAGTGAAGCACCGTAGGCTGGACGTGAACCCGGACCTTGGTTTCCGCTGGCGTTGCTCCGGCGTAGCGCTTGAGGATGTAGCCAAAATTGTCTTGCCAGCCATCGCTATGATTGAGAGTCTTGCGATGTCCCGGGTGAGCCGAATTCTTCAAGCCTTCCTTGGTCCCCGGGACCGATTTTTGTCCCAGCTTGAAGGGCATGTTGTGCGCATCGAAGACATGGCAGGCGTTGTTTTGCCGCGCGAACTCGATGAACAACAAGCCTCCGATTTTCATGATAAAGGCGTTGTCGGCCTGATAATTCTGGCCGTCCATCTCCATCCAGCGGCCTTCCATCTGCTGCCGGATGCGCACGTAATCCCGCTGATTGTTGTAGCGGCTATTGCTGCCCAGGGCCAGCCAGATCTCGTCCATGGACTCTGCGTATTGAAGCCAGAAATCCATGCGTTGCCGGTCGGCGGCGCCGTCCGCCTGTAGCAGTTCGAAAAAATCCCGGATGGAGCGCTGCTTGAGCCACAGGCTCATCATGGCGGTCGCTGCTTCCCCCACCTGGGCATGCCAGAGGGGCTTGTTGCTTTCCAGCCAGGGACTACGCCATTCCCGCAGGGCCAGTTCCCGCAATTCCAACTGTTCAGGCCTCTCCGCACATTGGGCATAGCGGCGGATCAACGAGGCCAGGCCACGGGTAAGCAACTGATGGTGAGGCTCCAGCAGCTTGGCGAGGCGGGACACCTGGGATTTGAAGCCCCCATCGTCCAGGGCCAGGGCTGCCTGGATCTGGGCCAGCACCAGCTCGCTCATGACCCAGGTATCCTCATCCACGCCGAGCTTTTGCTTCAACTCATCAAGTTGCGCCGTGTCGCCCTCCAGCAAGGGCTTGCCATAGGGCGAGCAGGGATTTTCATCGAAGAGATTCCGATGCCGTGCCAAGGCCTGTATCCACTCCAACTGGGGCGGATGGGGGATTACCTGAGGCACACGCTCGGCAAGATACGCCCGCAGCATCTGCCAATGGCGCTGGCCGGCAGGATTCTCGGTACGGTGGCCCGGATAGCGCAGATAGGCCTTGAACAATCCCTGAAAACAGCGGCGGAATTTTCTGGGCTCCGCCTGGTAGCGGTCCAATAGGCCGAGTAGCGCGGGAAATCTTTCGTGCTCGATCAGGCGGATGTGCTTCTGCCCGTAAGCCGTTTCGACACCAAAGCACACATACTTTGCCTCCCGGTAGCTGGGCAGAGCCCCGCTGCTCAGGTAGGCCATGACCGACACGCCTATGCCCCGCTCATCCCGGACACCCTGGCTGATGTCGCCCATGACCTGGCGGAGTTTCGCCGTGGTCTTGGCCATTTCGGCGGAAATCTCCGGCAGCGGGGCATGGAAAACCTCGCCGTTGGCGCGATGCAGGCTTTGCCGGAAACGCGAAAGGGTGCTGTCGAGGTTCATGAGCATGACGGCGAAGGTCGCGCGTGGCTTAGCAGGTGGCTTTGGGTCACGAGGGGCTGTTTACCTTCAGCCAATAAATATTGGTTTTTTCAACAGTAGAAAGTTCTCGCCCTTCGGCCTTCTTCCGAATTAACACGACAGCAGCGGGGAAGGCAACGGTAATGCTCTTCGGATGAACAGCAGACAATTCATTTCGAGAGACCAAAGATCCATAACTTGAAATGACGTGGATCGCTGTGGAGTTTTCTTCAATAAATTCCTGTCCCATTTCCACGAAACACCTACGCCAAGTCTCTTCTGCTTCACCACGCATCTCCGCATCCCGGAAACATTCTGCCACCTGCGCAAATCCCCAGAGACGGATTGACTTTGGCACATCTGGCTCGATGCACTTGTAGGCCCATTGCAAGGCTACATTCAAGTCCTTCTTCACTCCATCTCCATTGGAGTAACACCAAGAAAGATAAAGAAAAGCAGGGGGAAAGCCGAGTTCTGCAGATTGCTTGTAAAGTGCAAACGCACGTTTAGGATCCTTGATGACCTTCAGATTCCCGCTGTCATACTCTTGGGCAAGGTCGAGCAGTCGTTCGCCTTCGGCCAGATTTTTCTGTTCCTGACTGAGTTCCTCCGACTCTGGCTCCTGGGGTTTACCTGCCTTCGCTTCCTGGTACTCCTTGAGAGAGAGAAACATGCGGATGGCCTCGTGGGGGGATACGTCATAGAAATCCTCCTCGGCAACCGATGTCTTTTCTGTGAGATTCCGCCAATAGTGTTCCGCTCGGGCCGCGTCCGGCAAAACGTCGAAATAAAGCAGGTGACAATCCCGGGGCAAGTCCGCGCACCACGTTTCCACCGTGCCGGGCACGGCGCCTATCGTGATCCCGTAGGGCGCCTTCTTTTCCATGGCCAGTGCAACGATTCCTTCCATGACATTCCCTTTATTAAAAATTGGGCTAGTTGTCCAAGTTCATCGGCCCGTGTCGGCCGGCTTCAGATGGCACAGGTGCCAAAATTTCCGGCGTCGCCACCCGATGCGCTTCGTCGATCTTCCTTGGCGCCGCGAAACTCCAGGCGCAGCTCAATACGCCGGCTTTCTTCCAGGGTGTCCTTCTGGGAATTAGAGGAGTAGCCCCCCACCAGGAACAATTGCCGGATGTCTTCCCGCTGTCCGCCAGAGAGTTCGGACTCCCCCGTCTCCGGGTTTGCCAGCAACACGCAGAGCACCCGCTGGCTGCGCTGCATGCTCAGATTGAGGTTCAGCAGGTAGGAGCCGCGTTTGTCGGCGAAGCCTTCCGCCACAATACGTTTCAGCCAGTCCCGCCCAAGTTCGCTGTTGGCGATACTCAGCACGCTGGGAATGAAGGCCCGCAGCAGTCGGGCTTGTTCGCTGGTAAGTTGATGGCTGCCCGTGTCAAAACGCGCCCGGTCGCCAAAGTCGATGACCTGCCGGTCCCGGTTGACCGAAATGCCGCGAAACTGACTATCCCGCCGTGCGGCTTCTTCGACCATGTTCAGCAGTTTTGCGATGGCGGATTTTCGCGCCTCTTCCGCCCGCTGCTCTTCCGATACGGTCTTGGTCACGGCAAGGAGCGCCACACTCATGACCAGTAGAAACATGACCATCAGAGCCGTCATTAGATCGGAGAAAGAAATCCAGAATGGCTTTTCCGCCTCGTCCTTGATGCTCTTGCCGAAGGATAGGAAATCCAACGCCCGTTTTGCCCAGTATCCTCGGCCACCGAGCCGTGGTCAATCACGGAAAGGAAGGTTGGGGCTCTGAAAACCCCATGCCGGAGTTTTCTGGATCGCGCCTGAGGCTGTGGGAGAAAATTTTGCTGTCGCTTGCACGGTCTCAGGCGC
>CAILNT010000123.1 GCA_903835655.1 uncultured Pseudomonadota bacterium
GCGGTGCAGTTCGCGCTCAACGTGGTCGAACCGCAGTCATCCGGCATCGGCGGGGGCGGCTTCATGCTGGTTCATCTGGCCAAAACCGGGGAGACCTTCATCGTCGATTCGCGCGAGCGTGCACCTGCTGCAGCCAGCACAGATATGTTCGCGCCGGATGGCCTGGCAATGGAATTTCCAACCGCATCGACGAGCGGCCTTGCGGTGGGCGTGCCGGGTACCGTGCGGGGTATCGACACCGCGCTGCGCCGTTGGGGCACGCGGCGCCTGTCGGAGACGCTGGCGCCCGCCATCCAGTTGGCTGAGCAGGGTTTTCGCGTCAACCGCTTCCTCGCGGACGACATCCGCAACGACCATGGCCGCACCCAATTACAGCCGGAGACCGCGGCGATCTTTCGCCCCGGCGGCGTGCCGCTGGCCGAGGGCGGCTGGCTGGTGCAGCAGGAACTCGCCAAAACGCTGAAACTGCTGGCTGCCAAGGGGCCGGATGCGTTCTATCGTGGCCCGCTCGCCCAGGCGATAGTCAAGGCCCAGCAGCGGACGCGACTCGGGGCAGGCAAAGGCCGCATGGCGCTGGCCGACCTCGCGAGGTATCAAGCAACAATCCGCAAGCCGCTGGTCGGCCACTATCGCGGCTGGACGCTGGCGTGCATGCCGCCCCCCTCTTCCGGTGGCCTCACTCTGCTGCAAATGCTGAAGCTCCTGGAAGGCTTCCCGCTCGGCGATACCACGCAGGGATACGGCTTTGGCAGCGCGAAGACCCTGCATGTGATGATAGAGGCGATGCGCCTGTCCTTTGCCGACCGCGCGGTGTGGATCGGCGATGACGACACCGTGCCGGTGCCCCAGCGAGGCCTGCTGGATGGACACTATCTGGCAGCGCGCGCCGCCTTGATCAACCCGGAACGCCGCATGGACCCGCCGCAGGCGGGCGACCCCCTGCTTCGAGATGGATCCACTCCGGAGCGTGCGAAGGCGCTACACATCCGGCAGGAAAGCCCCCACACCACGCACTTTTCCATCGTCGACCGCTGGGGCAACGTGGTGAGCTACACCAGCACCATCGAATTCACCTGGGGCTCTGGCATCACCGTTCCGGGCTATGGCTTCCTACTCAACAACGAGCTTACCGACTTCAACTTTGCGCCCGGCGCCGACGCCCCATCGGGCAATCCCGGCGCCAACGACGTCGCGCCCTACAAGCGCCCGCGCTCCAGCATGGCACCCCTGCTACTGCTCAAGGACGGCAAGCCGGTGGCCGCCTACGGCTCGCCCGGCGGCGCCACCATCATCAACACGGTACTGAACGTCACGCTCAACCTGATCGATCATGGCATGCCCCTGCAACAGGCCATCGACGCACCCCGTCTGTCGGTGACCGACGCGGTTGGCAAGGTCAGTTGCGAGGGCGGCGCGACCTACAAGCAGCCGCTTTTCAGCGTCGCAACGCAGGATGCCTTGCGCAATCTGGGGCATATCGGGTTGGGCGAACCGGGAACGGATGGCTGCCGGGACCAGATCGGGTCAGTGCAGGCAGTCGCGATCGACCCAGCAACCGGTGCGCATCACGGCGCCGCCGATCCGCGCCGGGAAGGCACCGTGATTCAGATTAGTCCGGTAGGCATGCAATCAAGATAGTCTCGCTCCGCCATATTGACCTGACTTCCCAGATGGCTGCTCGCTGCCAACGAGTTGCACAGCTTGCATTGGTACCTTCCCCCAGCAGGAACTGGGGGACACGGAGTTCTGAATATTCGCCCATCGCACAGGTCTTGTACGTCAGTAGGTACCATGAGATTTGCGCGGCGGAACTGCATTTCAAGGGCGCGGCGCGACAGCGGCGGTCATCGACATCGACGCACGCCCGAACGGTAATGATGGCCACACCGAGGCGCCGAACGCGCCGGGCGGTTCAATCCTCGTCTTGTGGAATCACGTCGTGGAAGCGCGTCATGTCCACGACCATGCTGCCCTCCGCGGAGGGGTCGATGACATCCGCGAAGCGATAGCCGTCGAGGAGATCCTCGAATGAGTACTCGTTGATTGCATGCACCGGCGCCGCCACCGTTTCATCGTGGCCGGTGACGGATACGGTAATGCGCCCACGCGTCCCGCGCAGTGCCGCGACATCCCAGCCGTGCAGAGGGCTGTCGGCATCGATGCGATGGATCAGGGTCCAGGTGAGGGCGAATACGGGCGTGCTGGAGCGCAGCAGCGGCAGGTCATGGATGCGATAGAACGCCTCCCTTGGTCCGACGCTTTCAAGGCGCAGCAACGAGAGGGCAGCGGTCGCTTCGACGATGCGGTTGTGCCTATCGTTGGCGATGCGCAGCATCAGCGCTGGCCGCCCCTCGAACTCCCGCAGCAGCAGTTTGTCGCTGAACAGGATACGGGCCATTGGCTTGGAGAAGCGCGCAAAGATCAGGCCCGTCACCAGCGCGAGCGTGACCATGCCGAGGAAGATTTCGACTGAGGCGACCGCATGCCCGTAATAGCCCGCAGGTGACATGGCTCCATATCCGACGGTCGCCAGCGTCTCGATGCTGAAGAAGAAGGCGTCGGCAAAGGATCCGGGCCTGGCGTTAGCGATGCTGCCATCAACTAGGTGGTAGGCGGCGGCGAAGGCGAGATTGACCAGAACGAACGAAGCTAACAGGCCCAAGAAGAAAGCCGGCCACGATAGGCGCAAGATCAGGTGGTAGGGGTCACGGAAGTCGACCCATCGCTGGCCGGCCTTGCGTACTTCGACATCGCCGTAGCGAACCGTGAACGTTTTGCTGTTACTCGTGAGTGGCATATCAGCAAGCCTTACCAGAGGCCGTGATCATACCCGTGCGTAGCACAGTTCCCCCATCGGGAAAGCCCGCCGGCCGCTTGGGCTTCACATACCCGCCAGAATGGCCAACTTGATTATGGTCGCGGTGTCGGCATATTCGGTCGACCAAGCTGCGAGGCATAGTTGGCCTGAAGGTCAGCTATGCGCCGCAAGAGCATTGGATCCCACCCGGCCAACAACGGCCAAGCGCGGAAATTCGCTGACTTCGACAGCAGACGTTCACGGCTACCGTCTTTCACGACTCGATGTACGGCTGGGAAGGCCGAGTTTGAGGCGGCTAGAAATCATTTGCCCACTGTTCCCAAAACCCTGGCGTATCGTGGTGTGAGTTCTTCATCGCGTCTTCATTCCTGAGACAGCAGAAATCGGCGCCGGGTACCGATGACAGGTTTCCACCCAGTTCACGGCTACCAGAGAGCGCCCGCACAAGAACTCCCTGGGCAACCTCTGGCCCGAACGAGCCTGACACCGAGGTGCCGCAAAGAAGCGGCCTAATGCCCTTAATCTGATTGTGGGTGTATGGTCTATTTTGAGTATTTACCCTCCGATTGGAAGAACAAGATGAAAGCAATCCGGATGCTTCTGGCCAGTAGTTTATTGGTCTGCGCCTTTTGCACCACCGTCACTCTGGCCGGCAATACGCCGTCCATCATCGGAGTACAGGGCTTGGGCGTTGAGAAGCCCGTAGACCTGAAATTAAAACCGCCGCCGAAACCCACCAAGTGTCTGGCCACCCGGGTGACACCCAACTACGGCAGCAAGGGCGACAAGTTCGTCGTTTACGGCAGCAAGATGCAGGGCTGCCGCATCCAGTTCACCGGTGGCGGCCTGAACCAGCCAATCTACGCCCAGAACGGCATGGGTAATGACACCCAACTGGAAGCATATGTGCCGCAGTATGTGCCCTTCGGCTACGTTGACCTCAGCGTGCTGCCGGTGGACGAAGACCTGATCTCGGCCAATTTCCGTTTCAGCGTCAGCAAAGCCCAATCTTGCCTATTAAGTGGCATCTCGCCGACCACAGCCCAGATTGGCGACACCCTGACGCTCTCCGGCAGCAGTATCACCGGCTGCAACTTCTATTTTGTCAACGCTGGCGGCAATGAGTTCGAGGGCCGCGAACTGGGCAGTGACGACCCAAATCGCACCAAGGTCGTTGTTCCTCTGGACCTGGGTATGGCCTCCAGCGCCGCGGTCTATGCATCCAAAGGGGCACGCACCGACACGTCGGCCCAGCCCCTCCTGCTCAAACTAGCGCCGCCTGCCGCCACCCTGGGAAGTCCCACCCCGAACAGCGTGATTCCGGACTCCTATCTCACCGTCCTGGCCAGCAATGTTCGCGGCACGCCTCATTGGGTCGGCTACTTCGACTGGAAAGCGGTCGGCAAAGCCTACCATCGCCAGGCCCCGGTCACCCTGGCAGGCCAGGATGCCACCAAGTTCACCGCCGTGTTCAAGGTTCAAGTGCCGGACATGTATCTGGACGGCATGGGCGACAGCCATGAAACACTGGCCGCACCCAAATTCTTTACCCTGTTCCGCGATGACAAGCTCGCTAGCAATGCAACCAGCTTCCAGTTGCTTTCCCCGCGCTTTCTCCTTGAAAGCTGCAACAAGACCAGCGCCTATCCCGGCGACACAATCACCTGTACCGGCAGCAATTACCAGACCCTGTTCCAGCCCTACACGGTCTGGTTCGAATATGAACCAGGGCACATCGTCACCAGCGCGGCGCCGACATGGTCCGGACCGTCGGTGTTCTCGGTGAAGGTGCCGGACGTCTACGCCAACAAAGCGGAATCCGAGCGCAAGACAATACAGGGCTTCACCGGCGGGAAGATTTCCCTGGCGTCGAACCTAAACTACGGATTCAAGCACAGCAACGCCCTGCCCTTCCACATCGACAGCCGAAGTGCAGCCACACCACCCACCACCCCCGCAAGCCGGCCTGAAGATAACTTCCTGTACTGTGGCCAAGCCACTTGTGCCGGGGTGATGGGCGGCTACCCGATGGGCAAGGTCTGTTGCAAGGTGGAAATGGGCGCCAAATCGCCCGATTGCGGCCCAGGCCACACCCAGTATCAGCCGGACTGCACCAACTTCACTTCTGGCCCAGGCGGCGTGAGCGAATGCGGCTTTCACCCCGATTTCTCACCGGTGGGGTGCTGGAGGCCGCGACATTGATCCGAAGGTGTGTGCCCTCCCCGATGGGGGAGGGAGCCATCTATAGTATGATCAATTCAATGGAGTTCATCCGGCCGATTGCATCGTGGGCCGGATGACCGGTGATGGCCGACTAGAGACCGCCCCCGAGTTACCCGAAAGCGGCCATCCACGAGCCATACCTCACACCTCAGTCTGTTCCGCGATTTCCAGGGCGTCGTCCACTTCAATTCCCAGGTATCGAACTGTACTTTCCAGCCTATGGACTTCAGTACATAGGTTGGACTATCTCCCGCGCCGGACTATGTCCCGTGCGGACTTGACGCCCTGAGCTACCTAAGGCTGCCTACGATTTCGCTGAACATTGTCATCCTCGTTGTCGGGCAATTCCGCCCGCAAGGAGACCATCATGGAGCATTCCTACGAGATAGCCGATGCGCGGGTCCGCGCGATCGGCGGCACGTCTGCTGAGCACCTCGGCTCGTTCGTCAGCTGGCTGGGCAGTCAGCAATACTCGGCGGGCTACGCCTGCATCGTGGCGAGACACGCATTGGCTTTTGCCCGATGGTGCGAAGAGCGCGGCATTGACGTTGAATCACTGACTGACAACGACATCGAACGATTCCAGCGCAGTCGGGCTCGGCGCCGCTCGCGACGCCCTGAGACGCGCCGCCAGGAGCGACAAGCGTTGACACTGCTGCTGCTCTTTCTGCGTGAGCGTGGGCTCTGCGCTGCCGCTGCTTCATGCACGACGGCTGTTGACCGCGTCGCTACTGATTTCGCGCAACACCTACAACGCAATCAAGGGCTGGCGGCGGCCACCGTCGACACTTACACCAGATTGGCCCAGCAATTCCTGGTCTGGCGCTTCGGGCAAGCTGAGGTCTGCCTGCATGACCTTTGCCCGAGTGACTCTATCGCGTTCATTCGACAAGAGTCGAAGCGCATGGCACCCCCAGCTGTGAAGGGCGTTGCCAAGGCGTTGCGGTCTTTCCTGCGCTTCTGCGAGTTCCGTGGCGAGGTCTCAGCCGGACTCGCCGCCGGCGTACCGTCCGTCGCCACCTGGACGACCACGCCGCCGATTCCCAAGGCGATCGCTGCCGAGCATGCACAGCGCGCCATCGACAGCTGCAACCGATTGACCACGGTCGGACTACGTGACCGTGCAGTGCTGCTGCTTCTGGCGCGTCTCGGGCTGCGTGCCTGCGAGATCATCAGACTGACTCTGGACGACATTGACTGGGACCTGGCGCAACTGCGCATTCACAGCAAGGGTGGACGGCAGGGCCTACTGCCGCTGCCCGCCGATGTCGGCACCGCCATTGCCGCGTATCTGCAGCACGGCCGACCGACCTGTGGGGACCGGCACCTCTTCCTTCGCTCCATGGCACCAATCCGCGGTCTGCTGGACGGATCGGACGGTGTGGGTTCGATCGTGCGCTACGCGCTTGAGCGCGCCAAGGTCGACGCACCGCATCGTGGCTCGCATCAGTTCCGGCATGCCTTGGCCGCTCACATGCTGCAACAAGGCGCGTCGCTGCCCGAGATCGGCCAGGTGCTGCGCCACCGCAACCCGCAGACCACCAGCATCTATGCCAAGGTAGATCTGGATGCGCTGCGAACCGTGGTCATGGCCTGGCCCGGGAGCGCACCATGAACACCTTGCGCGAAGCCATGCGGGAATACATCGATCTGCGCCGAGGGCTGGGCTACAAGATGCACTGCGAAGGCCTGTTGTTGCCGCGGTTCGTCAGTTTTATGGAAGAGCACTACGCCGAGCACATCAGCGTCCGCCTGGCGGTTGAGTGGGCTCAATGTGCATCGGTACAACCCGCCGAGTGGGCCCGGCGGCTTTGCTTCGTGCGCGGCTTCGCCCGTCATCGCAGCGCCACCGACAGCCGCACGGAGATCCCTCCGCTCGGCCTATTGCCACACCACTCCACGCGCGCCAGACCACACCTGTACACCGAGGACGAGATCAGGCGGCTGTTGGATGCGGCGTTGGAACTTCCTGTGGCCTGGCCGTCGTCACCGCTGCGCCCGTGGGTGTTCCACGGCTTGATCGGCCTGCTCAGTGTGACGGGCATGCGCCTGTCCGAAGCGCTGAATCTCAAGCTTGCCGACGTCGACCTCAAGCGGGCGGTCCTGACGATTCGTGGCGCCAAGTTCGGTCAGTGGCGGCTGGTGCCGATTCATTCGTCCGTCTGCGCAGTACTGGCCGACTACCTCACCCGTCGCGAGCAGTTCTTCCACTATCCAGTCTCCACCTACGTGTTCGTCTCGCGTCGCGGCACTCGCCTTGACAGCGGCCATGTCCATCGAACCTTCTACTCACTGTCATACAGCACGGGCCTGCGCGCGGTCGGTGCGAGCAAGGGGCCACGGCTGCATGACTTCAGGCATCGCTTCGCCGTTCAGACACTGACGCGGTGGTACCAGGCGGACAAGGACCCAGGGCGCGAGATGCCGCTGCTGTCGACCTACCTCGGGCACGTCTGCATATCCGGCACCTACTGGTACCTGAGCGCCAACCCCGAGTTGATGGCCCAAGCGATGGTTCGGCTGGAGCGGCGCTGGGGAGCGTCGTCATGAGTGACCAACCCAATTTCGGTGTTCTCCTGGAGCGGTTCTTTACCCAGCGCCTGATGCAGCAGCGCCAAGCCAGTGCGCACACGATTGCTTCGTACCGCGACACCTTCAAGATGCTGCTGCAATTCGTGCACAAGCGTCTGCGCAAGACACCCTCGGCACTGGCGCTAGTCGACATTGATGCGCCGCTGGTGATGGCCTTCCTTGACGAAATGGAGCGGGCACGTGGCATTACCGCACGCACGCGCAACCTGCGGTTGACGGCTGTTCACTCGTTCTTCCGCTTCGCGGCGTTCGAAGCGCCGACGCACTCGGCACAGATCCAGCGCGTTCTGGCGATTCCGGCCAAGCGGTTCACGCGCGGGCTGGTGCCATTCCTCAACCGTCAGGAGGTCGACGCACTGCTGGCTGCGCCGGATCAGCGAAACTGGTCGGGTCGCCGTGATCACGCATTGCTGCTGCTGGCTGTGCAGACCGGGTTGAGGCTGTCGGAGCTGACAAGCCTGAAGCATGATGATCTGCACGTCGGCGTTGGTGCCCACGTCCGGGTCATCGGCAAGGGACGCAAGGAACGGTGCACGCCACTGAGCAAGAACACGCGCGCAGTACTGGCCGCGTGGGCACGAGAACCGCCGTTGACTGAGGGCCAGCCGCTGTTCCCGAACGCACGCGGTGGCATTCTGAGTTCTCACGGCGTGCACTACCTGCTCAACAAGCACGTCAGAACTGCCGCTGAGAAATGCCCGTCACTGAAGAGCAAGCGTGTGAGCCCACACGTGCTGCGTCACACGACTGCCATGGACTTGCTGCAAGAGGGCGTTGAGCAATCGACGATCGCGCTATGGCTCGGGCATGAGTCGATCGAAACGACCCAGATCTATCTGGATGCCGATTTGGCAATGAAACAGGCCGCTCTCGACAAGACGACACCACCAGAGGGCAAATCCAGCCGGTATCGGCCCGATGATCCGCTACTCGCGTTCCTCAAGGGCTTATAGCGCAGCCACCTATGTCCCGCGAAGTGCATGCGCATGCCCGGCCATCGGCGTTTGCAAATGCTGCGGGACATAGTCCGGCGCGGGAGATAGTCCAGTTTTGTGTGACCAAGCAGCAGTTGCACCGCCCGGAGGTTTTTCGTGCGCCGATAGATCAAGGTGGCCTCCGGGGTTCGACAGTTCGTCTTCCAAAAACCGGTTTTTTTGTCTGAGACCCCCGCAGCCATGCGGGTTCAGGTCGCTATTTCTCAAAACATCTGTGGTGGCACGTTTGACCATTTA
>CAILNT010000124.1 GCA_903835655.1 uncultured Pseudomonadota bacterium
GCCGTGCGCCCATCCGCCAGCACGAGGGTGGGTACCCTGGCGACCTTGAACTGCTTGAAGCCCTCCGGGTGGATGATCCATTCCGCGCCGATGCCCTGGTTCAGCGCGGCGAGCGTCCTCCAGGTCTCCTGCCAGGAGCCCCCCTTCAGGCCGCGCAAAACCATCACGGCACCTGCCTCCTTCGCCTGCCTGGCCAGCGCCTGGATGACGTGCTCAGGCATGGAAAGCGAGACGAACACCATCAAATCGGAGCCGGACTTTGTCAGCGCTGGCCTGCCACCATTGAACTGGCGGGCCAGCGCTTCCAGGTCGTCCAGCCGATTGCCTGGCAGGGCCGGCGGCACGTCGATCTTGATCTCACCCGGTTTCGGAACCTCCCGCCCTGCCCTGTCCAGGGTATCGGCGACCCCACCGGAGAGCACCCGCACGCGCGCCCTGATTTCATCGTCAGACGGCAACGGCTGAGCAGCGCTGGCATGGGTGGCAATCAGGCAACTCAGGGTGAAGGCCGCACACCGGAGCCATCCCACATCCAGGAGGTGCTTCACAGGCTCGCCCCCTCGCAGCAATTCCGTTTCCGGAAAATCAAATACCCGAAGTCCTCGCCGATCTGCGGGATCTCGCGCCCCGCCCCCCAAAGAATGGTCGAGCGGCCGAAGGGCTGGCAGCAACGCCCGGCGATCTTCCGGGTCTGAGGGACCGGGTACAGCATCGAGTACTTGTACTGGGTCTTGTCCATCAGGATTTGCGGGTAGTAACCGCACAGGCCATCGCTGCCGTAGGCCGACCAGTTGGTGAGCATCCGGTGCAGCCTGGCCGTTACCCGTTGCACCATCAGCGAGGATCCCTGCACGCCGCCGATCCAGGTCTGGATGCTCCCGCCCAGGGGGTACAGGGAGCCATTGCAACCCGCGCACCAGAACATCTCGGAGCGACCGAATCCGGCGGTCGAGGAAACGCAATCCGCGGAGCACGCCCCCTGGGCCACCACGCCGCCGAAGATGAAGGCATCCGGATTCAGGATGCCCTCCAGTTCATCGTCGCCGTAGGACGGGTCGATTTCCGACATGTAGGCGATGTCGAAGCCCTGGCGCTCTGTGCAATGGGAATCCACCAACACACCCAGGAGCGTCATGAGCGGATTCACGTACCAGTGCACATGCCGGAAAGCCCCTCGTGTCGTGCGGATGCCGGAGCTGTGGCTGTCGATCTGGCCGAACTGCATGGAATTCACCCCGGCGTCGATCTTCACGCCACCAAGCCCTACAAAGCAGTATGGCGTCTTCGTCACGTCCGCCATGCGCGCCGCCTCCCAGAAGGAAATCGTGGTGCCAATAGTGGGCGGATTGCCGCAGGCGCAAAGCTTTGTGTCCGGGTTGGCGGTGTCTTCCTGGCTCTGGGAAATCAACGCCACATCACCGAAGACCTTGATCGGGAAGGAACACGACCAGCACACATCGGTCACGTAGTTCGGAAACTTGCCATAGCAGGTGGGATCGGCCTGCGCCTTCGAGGCGCTCCAGGCCACCACGAACCCGACCAACATGGCCAGGCCGTTTGCCAACCACCCGGCGCGTTCAGATCGCCAATTCTTCAATTTCCAACACCTTCCCTTGTTGCCGGACAACGGCAGGCACCTGCCGAATGCCGAACCGGCCGGTGATGAATCCAGCCTGGTCGTAGAACACCTGCCGCTTCCAGGCGCGCGTCAGCTCCAGCCAACTCCCCCCGATCAGGATGACCTTCGCCCTGGGCTCCTTGCCAACGAACGCGCTGGCATAGCGCACCTGGCGCTTGTCCCGTGCGTCGATGAACAGCAACGGCTTGGTCAGCGAGGTGTACGCCAGCGGATTGACGACCATCCCGGCTGGCGCGATGACGTTACCCAGGTGATCCTTGATGGTCTCCGGAACCCTCACGGACGGATCGAATGTCCATTTCCGGGACTGCCGGGCGTTCGTAATCCCTGGAACGGGTTTCGGGTTCTCGATGGTGGCCAGCGAGCGCCGCCTGGCCTCCTGTTCGAGTTGCTTCAGCTTGCCGGCCTTCTCCATCGACTTCAGCTTGGCCATCAGCACGTCGAGCAGGTCCAGCTCGGCGATCTCCCAGGTATTGCCGTACACGCCCAGATACCCGGCGCTCGCGGGCATGGCAAGGCACCAAGCCAGGATCAGCGCCCAGCGTCGAGCCACGCGGAAATCCTTTCAGCGGAAGCAGCACCGGGCAGCAGACGTCCATCCCTGGCGATCAAGGTCGGTGTACCGTTGATCCCCAGTCGCTCCGCCAGCGCCACGTTGGCGGCTATGGGGTTATCGCAGTCGCCCTTCCCCACCAACTTCCCTCCGACCAAGGCATCGCGCCAGGCCTGCGCGCGATCCTTCGAACACCAGATTGCGGTGGACTTGGCCACCGCGTTCGGATGCAGCGACTGGATGGGGAACGGGAAGAGATAGAGGGTCGCGTTATCCAGCCTGGCCAGTTCCGCTTCCACCTTCTTGCAGAAGGGGCAGTCCGGATCGGAGAACACCGCCAGAACGCGCTCGCCCTTGCCATTCACGAACTTGATGCTGTTTTCCAGGGGCAAGGCCGACCAATCGACCTTGGCCAGCGATTCCTTCCGCTCGGCGGTGAGGTCACGCTGGCTCTGCATGTCGTAGAGGTGGCCGAAGATGAAGTAGTGGCCCTCGGCATCGCTGAACGCCACATTGCGCCCCATGACCACCTCGTAGATGCCCGGCAGCGGCGACGGCAGCACCTGGTCGATGCGCGTGGCCGGGTAACGCTGCTTGAGTTTTTCGGCGATGGCTTTGGCGGCCATGGCTTTGGCAACATCGACCGGCGCATCGCCCGCATAAGAGGAAGCCGCCAACAGGGCAGCCAGGAGAATCGGCAGTCCGCGCATGGCAATTCTCATAGTGGCACGTCGTCGTCAGCGAACTGGGAGGACGCGGGGAGATCGGCGGGCATGGGCGAGGAAGGCCCGTCCTGCCTGCCTTCCCCATTCGCACTGCCCAGCAGAACGAAGCGATCCACCGTGATGTGGCACATCGCGCCAACGGTCTTGTCTCGGCGAGTGAACGTCTCCACGCGGGGGCGGCCGACCACCATGACCTGGCCACCCTTCTTGATAAATTCCTTCGCCACCTCGGCGGACTTGCCCCAGACGGAGCAGCGATACCACTCGGTGTGTTCGTCGCCTGATTTGCTCTTGTCCGTAACCGCCAGGGAGAAGCCGGCAACCGGATCGCCTCCTGGCGTATAGCGCAACTCCGCGTCGGCGCCGGCATAGCCGACGGCCGTGATCTGGTGGAACGAAGCCATGTGATACCTCCATCGCAAAATAACGACGGCTATTATATATACCGTTGCGCGTTGTTGTATTTTCTTTATCACGCCACGTTATCCCTACTCCTCCTTGAAACCTGTGCCTGGCACCCGCCGGGCCTTCGTCCACGCGCCGTGGGGCGCACATCAAGGAGTAGCACCATGAACAAGGAATTGTGGAATGCAGTCGCTGTAACCAACCCCAACTTCGTCAAGAGCTTCACCCGGGGTGGGGGTTTCTCGGGCACGGCCATCAATGCGACCTACCAAGCGCAGAAAGCCACCGAGACCTTCGGTCCCTGTGGCATCGGTTGGGGCATCGACATCCTGGAAGAGCGTTACCAGGATGGCGCGCCCTTGACCCAGGACGGCTCCGTGGTCGGCAAGGAGGTGATCCACGTTCTGCGCGTCAAGCTCTGGTATGTCTACCAGGGCAAGCGCGGCGAGGTGATCCACTTCGGCCAGACCCCGTTTGTCGGCAGCAACAAGAACGGCTTTTTCACCGACGAAGAAGCGCCGAAGAAGTCGATGACAGATGCCATGAGCAAATGCCTCTCGCTCATTGGCTTCAGCGCCGACGTCCACCTGGGGTTGTATGACGACAACAAGTACGTCGCCGATCTTCGCAAGGAATTCGGCACGGACAAAAACGCCAAGTCGGAGAACAAGCCAGAAGTCAAACGCGAGGCGGCTGGCAAGTCGGGTGGCAACACCATCACGCCCAGCCAGGCCAAGGAATTGAGTGATCTGCTCACGGCCTCGAAGCGCACGCCCGAAAGCCTTCTCGCCTGGCTCAAATCCAAGGCGAAGACGGTCGAGGAACTGACCCCGCCCGAGTACGAGCGCGCCGTCAGTGTGCTCAAGCAACGGGAGGCCGCGTGATGAACCACGTCCGAGTCACCCTGCGCGGCATCACCGTCAGGGAAGGCAAGGGCCTGCGGGTGATCCAGGATCACGCCAAGGGTCTCGCCGTTCTCGGGCCGACCAAGCTGGTCCAGAACGGCATCCTGCTCAACGCGCAGTTCCCGGATGGGGCGAAATCGGTGGTCAGATTCACCGATCAATCCGATCTCGCCAAATGGATCCAGGCACGGATCCAGCACGGCAAAGGCAAATTCGCGATGTAGTACCCATGCCCCGCCCGGTCTCTGACCTGGCGGGGTTTTTTATCGCCTACTGCTTTCCCTACTCCTCCTTGAAATCAACCGCACCCGTGAAGGTGCACCATCTCAAGGAGACCAGCATGGAAGTCCTTCAGTACCAAGTCATCGAAGCCAGCAATGGCTTCTGCATCGCCGCTTTCGATGAATCCCTCTGCGGCTTCAGCCGCCTGTCGAAAGAGGTTTATCAGTTGTTCGAGGAAGCCTGTGCCGCCTTGTTCACGGGCACCTGGACGTTGGCATGAAGTGGAGTACACCAATGACGACCATCCACTGGGCACCCTATGGCTATGCCGAGTATGAGATGAGTTGGCGGGTCAGGCCAAAGCATCTTGCTGACCCGAAGCGCTTCGAACACTTCCCACGCCGTGACAGGCACTGCAACGATTCGAGCCAGTTCCATCGGCTTGTTCGGGCCAACAACCGCATCGCCAGCAGGCTGTTCGGTGTCACGATCCCGATGTAACTCCCCTACCCTCGCGCATCTCTGGTGCCGGGGGTTTTCTCATGCAGGCCGCTGAAACCGCGGAGAGGCAGGGTCAACCTCATCGTCACTGTCGGCATCTTGGCCAGATTCCGCAGACTTGGGCGGCAGCTTCCGTGAATACTGGCTGGCGCCTAGCGACCCACTTCAGCCGCTCGGGTCTCTGCACGGCCAACGTCTGAAGCTGGAGGTGCTGCCGCCATTGAAATTGGTTTGACGTGGGTCAGCACATCGGCC
>CAILNT010000125.1 GCA_903835655.1 uncultured Pseudomonadota bacterium
CCTGCATCAGCAGGGCGCTAGTCCCCAGCAGGAATGCCCGACGCTTCATGGATGTCCCCCCAATCGCATAGCCCCGCCTCGACCAACCGGTCGAACAGGGAACCGCCCGCCGTGCGCCAATCCTGCAGGGCATCCTGCCCAGCCTCGCGCCCCACCACGCCATCCGCCATCAGCTTCTCGGCGATGGCCACAGCAGACGACTGCGCCTGCCCCATGCCGCGCAGTAATTCCGAGGGGGTGCAATGCCGAAGTTCGAGCAGCGCCTCGCCCAGCCGCAACACCCTCCCCGCCTGGCGTTCATGGATGACATAGTCGATTGCCTCGGTCACCTCGGGCAGCTTGACGACGCCCAGTTCGACCAGGATGTTGCCGAGGCGGGATTCTCCAGCGGCGACCACATCCACCTCCGACGTGATGCGCCGCACTTCGGAGAGCGAAGTGAGCCCAGCCAAGGCCAGGCGTGCGCCGGCCTGCGCCAGGGTCTCGAACTGTGGTTGCAGGGAAGCGGCCGCATAGATGGCCTGCGCGCCGGCCTGGTGGGTGGCGGCGCGGCGCACGCCGGCATCCACCACGATGAATTCGATCACTGGGACGTTCCCTTGATACGCCATCGGGTACTGGGGCGTGGCAAAGCGCGGCGGTTGGTGGAATCGCATTCCATGCTGGCGCAGCCAGGCCAGTTCAGCCTCGTTGGGCTCCTGATACACCGGCTCTCCCGCGATCCGGCGCACCAGGCGTTGCGCGGTGACGCCACGCAGAGAGGCGGCCAACGTGATGGGATCGACGCCCAGGTCGATCATCCGCGTCACTGCCATCGCCGCGTTGTTGGCGTGGAGCGACGCCAACACGAGGTGGCCCGTGATCGCCGCCTGGACAGCGATCTGAGCCGTCTCGGCATCCCGTATTTCGCCAATCAGGATGATGTCCGGGTCTTGCCGCAACACGGCCCGCAGCGCCCCCGCGAAGTCCACATGGCCGTCGATATTGATCTGGCTGATCCCGGCCACCTGATACTCCACCGGGTTCTCGATGGTGATGATGTTGCGGCAGGGATCATTGAGTTCGTTGATGATGGCGTAAAGCGTGGTGGTCTTGCCGGAGCCGGTCGGGCCGGTCACCAGGAACAGCCCGTTGGGCTCTTCCACGATCCGCTGGATGCTGTCGCGCACAGCCACGGTCATCTCGATGTCGATCAACCTGCGCGCCGCGTTGACCTGATCCAGCAAACGGCAGACGGTGAGCTGCCCCGAGATGTTGGGCGAGATGGCCACGCGCACATCCAGCCGCCGGTCAGGAAAGCGCAGGCGCATGCGGCCGTCCAGCGGGCTCTTGCGGTCCCCTGCGGGAAGCTGGGCGCGAGAACGGATCTTGTCATCCACCACACGGGTGGTATGGCGCGGCAGAACGAGGCGGTCCACCAACCCGCCCGGCAGGCGGAAGCGCACCCGGCACTCGCCCTCCTGCTCCTGGAAGTGAATGTCCGACACCCCCTGCCCTGCCGCTTCATGGAACAGGTCGTTGAGGAGTGAGACGGCCTCATGGTCAGTCGAGGAAGTGGAAATGAAGAGATCCGGCCCCATGCGCCTTATCCTCTCAGGCCGCGTTCATTGCGGCGATTCTGGATGGCGGCGCGGGTCTTTTGCGCGAGCACATCCGCATCGAGCTGGCCCTGGATCTCGTGCTGGATGTCGTCAGACAGCTGTGCCAGCCGTTCCAGCGTCATCGCCTCCGACTCCAGCAGTCCATGTGTTTCCTCCACCAGATAGCCGAGGGTGGTCGGCCCACATGCGGATAGCGCCTCGGCC
>CAILNT010000126.1 GCA_903835655.1 uncultured Pseudomonadota bacterium
CCACCAGAAGCCGCTCCAGAGGGCGACATAGCCCCGTTCTTCGATGCGTTCCAGCGCAGCCTGGGCACGAGGGCGTGCCATCTTGCGCATCAGCCGGTCGAGCAGGATGTCGGCGCGGATGCCAGGCCAGAACCACACGGCCTTGGCCGCATCCAGCTCCTCGTCGCCGAAGTGGTAGAGGATTTCGCAGGCCAGCAGCTCTGGCAGTGGCGTCGCCAGAAAGGGCAACGGTTTCGGGAAAATGATCTGCCGGATGTATAGCTGATACAGCGCGCGGACCTGGATGAGATGTGGCCTGGCACCCAGGGCGCGGCAGCACAGAGCGAAGTCCAGCCCCAGTTTGTTGCGAGTGCCTGGCACGAAGACCCATTCGACCGCTTTCTCTCGCGCGGCCGGCTTGGTGTTGACGTTGCAGCAGAGACGAACCTGGTCGCGCAGGGAGGTGAAGGCAATGCGTTCCTCTTCCTCCAGGTAGTCTTCTTCCGTGATTTCCGGCGTTTCCAGATAACGCGGTGCGCCGCCGTCCTCCAGGTTCGTGACCTCAGCCACCTCTTCGTCGACGATGTGCAGAGACGGGTCGCCGAACAGGCCGGACTCCACCAGGTCCCAGAGGGCATCGTCGTCGCGTAACACGGAGACTTTCAGCCTTTGCCGAGTTCCTGCCGGTCGGCACCGGAGAGGTACTGATCCGCGCGCCGGAACAGGTCGATGCCTGTGGCAAAGCGAGGCCGGAAATGGTTGAGCTTCACGGCCCCTATATCGGCCGCCACCGACTCCGGCACGCTGATCATCGGGATGCGCACGTGATAGACGCTGCTCCCCCCAAAGGTGACGATGGCTTCGCCTTTGTCCAATGCCTTCAGGTCATCCGTGGAGACCTTGTAAACCTCTTCCTCGCGCTCCTGGGTGGCAAGGCCGCTTCCCTGACTCACGCCACCGTCAGGTGAGGCATTCGCACGATTGGTCGAATCCGACTGGCTGCCGGTGGACGACAGCGACCGGGTGACGGACTTCTCCAGGCCGATGAGGTCGGCCGCCGCTTCTGCCGTTTCCTGGGTACCGAGCTTGAAAAAGAGTTTGGTCCAGGTGTTGCCGATCACCATCTCCTTCAACTCAGGGCTCACCGACTCCAGGTTGGCCAGTGTCTGCACCGCCGGCAGCAGGCAGATATGCGCGCTACGCGCCTGCTCGAACATGCGGCTCCAGGCCGCATTGACGTAGGAACCGGCCTCGTCGAAGAAGCACAGGTAGGGCGGCCAGGGCTTTTCTGTTTCAGGGAGACGCTGCACCCAGGAGATGGCCGTGCGCAGGTCGCCCACCACCATCTTCCCGAAGTTCTGCGCGGCCACGTCCTTCCCCATCGTGGGCAGCATCACGTAGATGATCTTGTTGCGCTTGATCGCCTCGAACAGGTTCACCTCAGGGGTGTAGGTGTTCATCACCTGGCCGAACTTGCCGGTGCCGAACATGAACATCCGCCCCCCTACCCCACCGAAGGTTTCCTTGAGTCGCTTGATGTCGATGCTGGACAAGCCCTCCCGGCTGACGCTCCGGTACTGGTCCAGGAACAGCTTGAGATTGGTTTTTTCGGGCGAAGGGGGAACGCGGTTTTCCAGATAGGCCAGGGCCTTCTGGCTCATCAGCAGGATGGTCAGGTCGATGAAGTTGTAGGACAACTTGGCCCGGTTCAGGGCCGCGATCAGGGTGGCCACGCCCTGGTTGGCGGATTGCTTGTAGTGGTCGGCGCCGGGGTTGTTTTCCGTGGAAGGGATCAGCGAGAGGACGCGCGCCGCCACTTCGTCCGAGTCGCCGTAAAGGATGGGGTTGTAGGTGTTCGAGAGATCCGGCTCACCGGGGTTGATGACGAGCAAATCATGGGA
>CAILNT010000127.1 GCA_903835655.1 uncultured Pseudomonadota bacterium
CCTTAAATACAACGATTCGGAGGTTTGCAAAATCCCAGGAAAACCACCGAAAATCACCCCGTCCGGAACTCGAAAAACCACACCTTTTACTGGCTCCATTAAGCCGCGATTCGGTGGCTCCAATGGGGCGCGATTTGCCATCCGAGGATGCCATCATCAGCAATTCGCTGGAAGGGATCGTCACCAGCTGGAATCCGGGTGCGGTGACCATGTTCGGTTATTCCGCCGAGGAGATGATCGGGCAGCCGATGCGGGTCGTCATTCCCCCGGAGCGGCATGAGGAGGAGGAATATGTCCTGATGTCTACGGGGCAAGGTGAAATCGTCGACCATTTCGAAAGTGTGCGTGTCCGTAAGGATGGCACCCGGATCGAGGTTTCGGTGACCCTTTCTCCACTTCTGGACGATGGCGGAAAATTAGTGGGCACTTCCACGATCACACGCGACATCACCCTCCAAAAAAATGCCCAGGCGGAGCTCGAAGCCCACCGCCAGCACCTCGAACACCTGGTGCGGGAACGAACCTTGCAACTGTCGTTCGCGAAGGAAGCCGCCGAGACGGCAAATATTGCCAAGAGCACTTTCCTGGCCAACATGAGCCACGAAATCCGTACCCCGCTGAACGCGATCACGGGCATGGTGCATCTGCTACAACGCTCGGGCGTGGCGCCCGAGCAGCATGAGCGCCTGGACAAGATCCAGGCGGCCGGGCAGCACCTGCTGGAGATCATCAACGCCGTGCTCGACCTGTCCAAGATCGAGGCGGGCAAATTCACCCTCGAAGAAGTGGATGTGAACATCGGCGACATCACGGCCAATGTCGCATCCATGCTGTATGAACGCGCACGCGCCAAGAAACTCGACCTGCGGGTGGATAGCCCACCTCTGCCTCATCCCCTCCTGGGTGACCCGACGCGGCTCCAGCAGGCTCTGCTCAACTACGCCACCAACGCCATCAAGTTCACCGAATCCGGCCAGGTCATACTTCGATCCAGGATGGAAGAGGTGGGCGAGGGCAGCGTCCTGGTCCGCTTCGAGGTACAAGACACGGGTATCGGGATCGCCGCGGAGCATCTCCCCAAGCTGTTCTCTACCTTCGAGCAGGCCGATAACTCCATCACTCGTGAATATGGCGGCACTGGCCTGGGGCTGGCCATCACCAAGCGCTTCGCGCTCCTGATGGGCGGAAATGTGGGCGTCGTCAGCACGCCGGGTGCGGGCAGCACTTTCTGGTTCACCGCCCGGCTCAGGCGGGGAGGGGCGGCAAGACAGGCCGTTGCCGCCACCAGGACGGAGTCCGCGGAATCGGTTCTGCTCAGGGACTACGCGCAGTGCCGAATTCTGCTGGTCGAGGACGAACCGATCAATCGCGAGGTGACGCTGGCTTTGCTCAACGACATCTGGCCGACGATCGCGACCGCGGAGGACGGACTGGAAGCCGTCGAACTGGCGAGCGGGAACCGTTTCGACTTGATCCTGATGGACATGCAGATGCCGCGTATGGACGGACTGGATGCCACTCGCCAGATACGCCGCTTGCCCGGTGGCACCGTCGTGCCCATCCTCGCCATGACGGCCAATGCCTTCGCGGAAGACAAGGCGCGTTGCTTTGAGGCCGGCATGAATGACTTTATTTCAAAACCGGTTGACCCGGATGCCCTGTTTGCGCTGATCCTGCACTGGTTGACGTCAACCCGCGGCTGAGAGGCCGATGCTTCTGGATGCACTCTTCGAGTTGACTGCGGCTCGCGCTCTGGATGGCGATGAGCAGTTCGTGGCTCACCGCCGTCAGGCGAAAGCGCTGCTGGAGTTCCTGCCGGATGCGCAACAGCAGGTGGGCGGTGGCTTCCGCGTCGGCCAGGGCCCGATGGAAGCGCTCCACCGCAGGCAGGCGCAGCATCCGCACCAGGGTGCCCAGTTTGTGATTGGGCGCCTCGGGAAAAATGCGCCGGGACAGGAGCAGGGAACAGGCGAAGTCCCGTTCCTGCCAGCGCCCGATCCTGCGTAGTTCAGTCTCCCAGAACTTGCGGTCGAAGGCGGCGTTGTGGGCGAGCATGGGGCGATCGCCCACGAAATCGACCGCTTCCCCCATAACGGCCTCGACCCGGGGGGCGGTTCGAACCATGGCGTTGCTGATGCCGGTCAGCACCTGTATCTCGTGGGGGATGGACACGCCCGGGTTCATCAGGCTTTGGTAACGATCCGCGATCTTGCCGCCGTCGACCAGCACCACCGCGATCTCCGTCGGCCGCGCGCCATGACCAGGCGATAGCCCGGTCGTCTCGAAGTCGATCACGGCGTAGCGGCTCATGGGCTCAGCCATCCCGGAAACGGTGCTTCGCGGTCGGCAGGCTGCCGGCGCCTTCAGCCGAAATGGCAGACGTAGTGGTAAGCCTCACCAGGCAACACTTCGATCTCGAAGCTGGAGTTGCCCGGCACCGCGAAAGATTCGCCTGCGCCGTGTTGCTTCCATTCGGTTTCCCCCTGCAACAGCACGCGGCAGCGGCCATCGACACCTTCCATGATCTCGGGGACGCCGGTGTTGAAAGTGAGGGTCGCGGGCAAGATCACGCCTACGGATTTTTTCGTGCCATCGGTGAACTGCACCGTGTGCGAGACACAGCGGCCGTCGAAATAGACGTTGGCTTTCTTGGTGACGGCGACGTGGTCGAATTGGGACATGGGTATTCTCCTGAGGTTGGCGTTGCAGTCGCGTCCGGAAATCGCGACTACCGGACGCGCCTGGCGTCGAGTTTCGCGGCGATGCGCATGCGCAGCGCGTTGAGTTTGATGAAGCCGCCCGCATCCTTCTGGTCGTAGGCGCCGGCATCGTCCTCGAAGGTGGCGATCGTCGAATCGAACAGGGAGTCGTTCGGAGAGTCGCGGCCGACGACGATGACGTTGCCCTTGTACAACTTCAGCCGGACGAAACCGTTGACGTTGGCCTGGGTATGGTCGATCAGGGTTTGCAACGCCACCCGCTCCGGCGCCCACCAGTAGCCGTTGTAGATCAGGCTGGCGTAGCGCGGCATCAGGTCGTCCTTCAAGTGGGCGACTTCCCGGTCCAGGGTGAGGGCTTCGATGGCGCGGTGGGCCTTCAGCAGGATCGTGCCGCCCGGCGTTTCGTAGCAGCCGCGCGACTTCATGCCGACGTAGCGATTTTCCACGAGATCCAGGCGGCCTATGCCATGCTTGCCGCCCAGTTCGTTGAGTTTCGCCAGGACTTCGTGGGCCTTCAGGCCGACGCCGTCGATCGCCACCACATCGCCCCGCCGGTAATCGAGAGTGATGTATTCGGCCTGATCCGGCGCCTTCTCGGGCGACACACTCCAGCGCCACATGTCTTCCTCGGCCTCGGCGTTGGGGTCTTCCAGGTGGCGGCCTTCGTAGGAGATGTGCAGCAGGTTGGCATCCATCGAATAGGGGCTACCGCCGGCCTTGTGCTTCATGTCGATGGGGATGCCGTGGGTTTCGGCGTAGGCGATCAATTTCTCGCGTGAGAGCAGATCCCACTCGCGCCAGGGGGCGATGACCTTGATGTCGGGCTTCAACGCGTAGGCGCCGAGTTCGAAGCGCACCTGGTCGTTGCCCTTGCCGGTGGCGCCGTGGCAGATCGCATCGGCACCGGTCATGTTGACAATCTCGATCAGGCGCTTGGCGATCAGGGGGCGCGCTATGGAGGTTCCCAGTAGGTACTCGCCCTCGTAGACGGTGTTGGCGCGGAACATGGGGAAGACGAAGTCGCGCACGAACTCCTCGCGCAGGTCTTCGATGTAGATCTGCTCCGGCAAGATGCCGAATTGCAGCGCCTTGGCGCGTGCCGGTTCCAGTTCCTCGCCCTGACCCAAGTCGGCGGTGAAGGTCACCACCTCGCATTGGTAGGTGTCTTGCAGCCATTTCAGGATGACCGAGGTGTCCAGCCCGCCTGAATAGGCAAGCACTACTTTCTTGATGTCGCTCATGATGATTGCCCGTAATAAAGGAATTCACAGAGTAGGTCGGGTTAGCGGCTTCAGCGCGTAACCCGACGAAAGGTGATGTTGGGCTACGGCGCCGAAACCACCTGCGCGGATGCCCGGTTCATTCTTCAAGCCGCCCCAACAGCAGGTATTCCAGCAGCGCTTTCTGCGTGTGCAGGCGGTTTTCCGCCTCGTCCCAGACTACCGATTGCGCGCCGTCGATCACTTCGGCCGCGACTTCCTCGCCACGATGCGCGGGCAGGCAGTGCATGAACAGCGCGCCCCTCGCAGCCACGCGCATCATGTCGTCATCCACCTGCCAGTCGGCGAAGGCCGTCATGCGCTGCGCATTCTCGGATTCGAATCCCATGCTGGTCCACACGTCCGTCGTCACCAGATCGGCGCCGCGGCAGGCGTCCATGGGATCGGTGAAATCTTCGTAGTGGTCGGTGCCGAACAGACCGGCGCGTTCCGGTTCCACTTCGTAGCCCGGCGGGGTGGAGACGTGGACGTTGAAGTCGAGCACCTCGGCCGCCTGCAGCCAGGTATTGCACATGTTGTTGGAGTCGCCGATCCAGGCCACGGTCTTGCCCTGAATCGGGCCGCAGCGCTCGATGTAGGTGTAGATGTCGGCCAGTATCTGGCAGGGATGATATTCGTTGGTCAGGCCGTTGATCACCGGCACCCGTGAATGTGCCGCGAAACGCTCGATGATGTCTTGTTCGAAGGTGCGGATCATCACCGCATCGACCATGCGGGAGATGACCTCGGCCGCGTCTTCCACCGGCTCGCCACGGCCCAACTGGGTGTCGCGGGTGTTCAGGTAGATCGCGGAGCCGCCCAGTTGGTGCATGCCGGCCTCGAAGGAGAGGCGGGTGCGGGTCGAGTTCTTCTCGAAGATCATCGCCAGGCTACGATCGGCCAAGGGGTGATAAGGCTGGTAGCGCTTGAAACGATCCTTGATGACGCGAGTGCGGGTGAACAGGTGCCCCAACTCTTCGCGGGAAAGGTCCTTGAATTGCAGAAAATGCTTCACTGCCGGTGCCATGACGCTCACTCCAGGAAGGCGCGGATCAGCGCCGCCAGTTTTTCCGTGAGCAGCGCGGCCTCCCCATGCGTCAGTATCAGAGGCGGCAGCAGGCGCACCACGGTGTCATTGGTGACGTTGATCAGCATCTTCTCGGCCAGCGCCCGTTTCACCAGGTCGCCGCAGGGACGATCCAGTTCGATGCCGATCAGGAGGCCCTGGCCACGGATCTCGCGCAGCCCGGCTACGCCTTCGAGACGCTGGAGCAGGTCGGCACGGATGAAGGCGCCGATCTTCGCGGCGTTCTCCAGCAGGAGATCGTCTTCCATGACCTGCAAGGTGGTCAGTGCCGCCGTGCAGACGAAGGGGTTGCCACCGAAAGTGGAGCCGTGTTTGCCTGGCACGAAGGTCTCTGCCGCGACACCGCGCGCCAGGCACGCCCCGATCGGCACGCCGGAGCCCAGGCCCTTGGCCAGGGTCATCACGTCGGGCAGGAGGTTTCCGTGCTGAAAGGCGAACCAATGGCCAGTGCGGCCGATACCGGTCTGCACTTCATCGAGCATCAGCAGCCAGGCGTTTTCGTCGCAGATTTGGCGCAATTTCGCCAGGTAATCGGCCTGTGGGATCTGTACGCCGCCCTCGCCCTGAAAGGGCTCCACCAACACGGCGACGATGTTCTTGTGATGCGAGGCCAGGGCGGCGACGGCCTCGGCAGAACCGAAGGGAACGCGCACGAAACCGGTCACCAGGGGCTCGAAGCCCGCTTGTACCTTGCGGTTTCCGGTGGCCGAAAGTGTCGCCAAGGTGCGGCCGTGGAAACTTTTTTCCATGACCACGATGGCCGGGTTTTCGATGCCGCGGTTGTGGGCATGCAGTCGCGCGATCTTGATCGCCGCTTCATTGGCCTCCGCGCCGGAATTGCAGAAGAAGGCGCGATCCAGGCCAGACAGGCTGCACAGGCGCTGGGCAAGTCGTTCCTGCTCGCGAACCTGGTAGAGGTTGGAGGTATGGATCAGGCGTCCCGCTTGCTCGCACAAGGCGGACACCAGCCGGGGATGGGCATGACCCAGGCCATTCACGGCGATACCGGCCAAGGCATCCAGGTATTTTTCACCCTGTTCGTCGAACAGCCAGGCGCCTTCGCCACGGACAAACGCCACTGGCAGGCGTGCATAGGTTTGCATCAGGTAATCGGACATTTCCGTGCTCATTTTCGTGTTCATTTTCGTGCTCGATACATGCTTTCAAGGCCACGGAAACGGGGCCCAGGGCCGAAACATCGAGGCGTAATACCGCCGCTCGGTTTCAATCAAGAAAGCGGATAAACATACCACCAAAACATGAATTTACAAATGGGGGCGCAGCGGAATGACTGCCATCCCTATTCGGAAAATCCCTGTAGAACTTCTCGCAACGCGCGCGCCTTGTCCTGGCACTCGCGGTATTCCGCCTCGACCTCCGAGTCCGCCACCAGCCCGCCGCCCGCCCAGAATCGCAGGGTCTGGCCGGTGCAGGTCAGCGTGCGGATGGCGATGTTCGTGTCCATGCCACCGTCATGGCCGAGGTAGCCGATGGCGCCGCAATAGACGCCGCGTCTTTCCGGCTCCAGCGCTTCGATGATCTCCATGGCACGCAATTTCGGCGCGCCGCTGATGGAGCCACCCGGAAACGCCGCCTCCAACTGGTCCAGCGCGGTCTTGCCCGGGCTCAACCTGCCTCGCACCGTACTGACTAGGTGGTGCAGCGTGGCGAAACTCTCCAGGGCGAACAACTGGGGCACGGTGATGCTGCCTGGCGCGCATACCCGGCCCAGGTCATTGCGCAGCAGATCCACGATCATCAGGTTTTCCGCGCGGTCCTTGGGACTGGCGCGCAGCTCCGCCTGGTTCATGGCGTCCCGCAGCGACTCTTCGCTGCGCGCCCGGGTGCCCTTGATCGGCCGGGTTTCCACCCAGCCATCGCGCACTTCGAGAAAGCGCTCCGGCGAAGAGGACAGGACCTGGCCGAAGGGGAAATTGAGCCAGGCCGAGAACGGCGCCGGGTTGCAGCTACGCAAGGACCGGTATAGCGGCCAGGGCGACCCCCGAAAGGAGGCGGAGAAACGCAGCGCCAGGTTGACCTGATAGCAATCGCCAGCGTGGATGTAGTCCCTCACTCGCGAGAAAGCCCGGGCATAGGCCTGTGGGCTCATGCTGGCCTCGATCTCGCTGGTGAGTAGAAACGCATCGGTGGGCGACGGCTGCTTCAGTGCAGCGAGGAAGCCTTCGGCCCAATCCCGTCCGGCGGCGTCGGCACTCGCCCACAAGCGGCAGCTACGCGCATGGTGATCGATCACGAGGGCGCCCGCGTAGATTCCCACCGCCATTTCCGGCCAACCTTCGGCGTCACGGGCAAGGTTGGGCAAACGATACTGTCGCCGCGCCAGATCGTAGGCGAAGTAACCCAGGGCGCCGCCGGCAAAGGGTGCTGTGGGCGCTGGGCGCGGCGGCCCCAGGTGCGCGCGCAGCAATCGCAGCGGCGGCTCCGGGCTTAATTCGACGCGGCCGTCCGCATACTCGATGCGGGTTTCGCCCGCGAGCGTGACCAGGGTGACGCGCGGCCTGGCGGCAATGATGTCGTAACGCCCCGCCCGGCAAGCCGGCCAGGCGCTGTCCAGCCAATGCGCCCAGGGCTGTGCCGCCAGGGGGGCAAACAAGGTGGCGCTGTCGGGGGAATACGTCAGGTCGAAGTGGCTATACACGGGAGGGCATCCGATCGTCGCATTGTCTCCCGCCCCCCCCCTCCGGCTCAAGACCGATGCTCACCGGGCTGTTGAGAAATCCACAACTTCTGTGGATAACTCTGTGCACAAGCGGGGGAAAAATCTACGCGCCCCGTTTCCCACTGCGATCAGCACCCGGAGAGTACTTTTTAAGCAGGCGGAGACTCATTAAAAATCATGCACTTACAAATTCCATCAACAACATCAGTGGGATACGTGCACTTTCTGACAAGCATGTTGCAACTGTGGACACAAGTCGGCCTTTACACCCTGAACTGGCTTGTTCATGGGGTGATGGGCTGACGCTGCATTCCCGAGCAACAGTAATACGCGAGCCCGGCGTAGATTGCATTCACATTCATAATGGCGGCAGCCCACACACAGCCTTTCACGCAGACACCTCATGACCGACCCCGCTCTCCCCAACGGCCTCTCAAGTCGTCCACCGGGCCGCCCCAAGGACGACCTGGCCCCGAGCGCAGCCGTTGCCGCTTCAGCGGCGACGGATACGCCTCCATGCGGGGACACGGGGGGCGGCTCGGAGTCCTTGCCCGGGCCCGGGGTACAACAACCTCACCTGGAGTTTCCGGAAGAACTGCCGGTTTCCGCGCGGCGCGAGGATATCGCCGCCGCTCTGCACGGGCATCAGGTGATCATCGTCTGCGGCGAAACCGGTTCCGGCAAGACCACGCAGTTGCCCAAGATCGTGCTCGCCGCAGGCCGTGGCCGGGTAGGACAAGGCGGCGGCCTCATCGGCATGACGCAGCCGAGGCGCATCGCCGCCAAGAGTGTGGCGGCGCGCATCGCCTTCGAAACCCGGACACGCCTGGGTGGCTTCGTCGGCTGGCAGGTGCGTTTCACCGACCAGGTGTCCGCGGAAAGCCGTATCAAGGTGATGACCGACGGCATCCTGCTGGCGGAAACCCAGTCCGACCCGGAGTTTCGCGCCTACGACACCCTGATCCTCGACGAGGCACACGAACGCAGCCTGAACATCGACTTCCTGCTGGGCTATCTCAAGACCCTGTTGCCGCGCCGGCCCGAACTGAAGCTGATCTTGTCCTCCGCGACCCTGGAAGCCGAGCGCTTTTCCGCTTATTTCCAGGGTGCACCGGTCCTGGAAGTCTCGGGGCGGACGTATCCGGTGGAGATGCGCTATCGGCCTTCCGGGGAGGGAAAGAAGGGGGACGAAGCCTCTTCCCATACCTCCACCCCCGAGGAGACCGATCTCGCCCTGATCCACGCCGTCGACGAGCTCGCCGCCGCCGGTCCTGGCGACATTCTGGTCTTCCTGCCGGGCGAGCGGGAAATCCGCGATGCGCACGAGACCCTGCGCAAACACCATCCGCCGCAGACCGAAATCCTGTCCCTGTTCGCGCGCTTGTCCGTGGCCGATCAGGAGAAAGTATTCCAGTCGCATGCCGGCCGCCGCATCGTGCTGGCGACCAATGTGGCCGAGACCTCACTGACCGTGCCGGGCATCCGTTACGTCGTCGATACGGGGCTGGCTCGGGTGAAGCGCTATTCCATCCGCAACAAGATCGAGCAACTCAAGGTGGAAAAGGTGTCGCAGGCCGCAGCCCGGCAGCGCTCCGGGCGTTGTGGACGGGTGGCCGCGGGCATCACGATCCGCCTTTTTGACGAGGCCGATTTCCTCTCGCGCCCGGCCTACACCACGCCGGAACTGCTGCGCTCCTCGCTGGCCGGCGTGATCCTGCGGATGAAGTCGTTGCGTTTGCCGGAGATCGAGGATTTTCCCTTCCTCGATGTCCCGGAAGGCCGCCGCATACGCGACGGCCAGCAATTACTGACCGAACTCGGCGCCCTGGACGAACGCGGACGCCTGAGCGGCATCGGCAAACAGCTCGCCCACCTGCCGTTGGATCCGCGCATCGGTCGCATGCTGATTGCGGCGAAGGACCACGGCTGCCTGCATGAGATGTTGATCATCGCCGGCTTTCTCTCGGTGCAGGATCCACGCGAACGACCGCAGGAGCAGCAGGAGGCCGCCGATCAGAAACATCGCCGCTACCTCGACGCCGATTCCGATTTCGCAAGCGTGCTCAATCTTTGGCGACACGTCGACCAGCTCAGCCTCCACCGCAAGTCGCAGCATAAATTCCGCGACGCCCTGAAAGCGGACTTCCTTTCCCCCAACCGGGTGCGGGAATGGCGTGATGTCTACGCGCAACTCTCCACACAGGTGAAGGAAATGGGCTGGCAGATCGGTGAGTCGCCCGTCGCCAGCGGAGAGACGAAGGCCGAAGACGCGCTGCGCGCCACTCGCTACGCGCAACTGCATCAAGCCCTGCTCCCCGGCCTGCTGGGCAATATCGGCCTGCTCGCAGAAGATGGCGTCTATATCGGCGCACGCGACATGAAGTTCTGGATATTTCCCGGTTCCGGCGTGAAGAAGAAGCCGAAGTGGTTGCTCGCCGCCGAGATCGTCGAAACGAAGCGGGTATATGCACGCATGGTGGCGAAGATCGAACCAGAATGGATCGAACACGCCGCCCGACACCTGCTCAAGGTGTCTTACTCCGATCCGCACTGGGCGAAGAAGCCGGCGCATGTCGCCGCATCCATGCGCGCCACGCTCTACGGCCTGCCGGTGGTGAACGGGCGATCGGTGCATTACGGCCCCATCGACCCGGTATTGAGCCGCGAGTTGTTCATACGAGGCGCGCTGGTGGAAGGTGAGTTCGAGACGCGCGCCCCCTGGTTCGAGCACAACCGCCGCTTGCTGGAGGAAATCGACGAGCTCAGTCATCGCGCCCGCAATGCCCGCATCGCCGTGGACGAGCACCACCTTTACGAATTCTTCGCCGCGCGCGTACCGGAGGGCATCCACAACGGCGCGGCCTTCGACAAGTGGCGGCGCGAGGAAGAGAAAAAGCAGCCGCGTCTGCTCTATCTGGAACGCGACACCTTGCTGGCCGACGATCATGACCCCCAGGAGCGGGAGTTTCCGCCCCAACTCGATCTCAATGGCGCTCACTACCCGCTGGCCTACCGCTTCGATCCCGGCACGGCGGATGACGGCGTCACCCTGATCGTGCCGCTGGCCGCGCTCAACCAGATTTCCCCGGCGCGCTGCGAATGGCTGGTACCCGGCCTGCTGGAAGAAAAGATCACCGCCCTGATCAAGAGCCTGCCGCAGTCCATCCGCCGAGCCTTCGTTCCGGTGCCGGAATATGCGCGGGCGGCGACGGCGGCTTTGCTCCAGGCCAGCGATACCGCCCCCCTTTTGCAAAGGGCGGCGTCATTGACCGATGCCCTCGCCGCCTTCCTCGCCAAATCCACCGGCGTGCTCATCCCCCGCGACAGTTGGCGTCCGGAAGCCCTGGCACCCCACCTGGTCATGAACTTCAGGGTGCAGGACGAGGCCGGCAAGACCCTGGCAGAGGGCCGCGATCTGACGCTCCTGTGGCAACGCCTGGGCACGGCTGCGAGCCAGGAGCTGGCCCGTGCGGCGAGCCAGGTAGCCGGCCAGTTCCAGCGCGACCAGATCACGAAATGGAATTTTTGCAAACCAGGCGAAGACCTGCCCGAAACGGCCACGGTCAGTAGTGGCGGGCGCATCGTCGCCGCTTTCCCGGCATTGCACTGTGACGACGGCCAGGTCAGCCTGCGCCTGTTCGACCACGCCGACGAAGCCCGCGCCGCGCACCGTGTGGGCGTGGCCCGCTTGATCTGGCTGGGTTTTCCCGAACTGCTGAAACAGGCCGAACGCGACCTGGGCCAGCGCCTGAAGCCTGCCTGCCTGCACTACGCCTTGCTGTTCAAGGGGGTCTCTTGTCCTGGCTTGACACGCGACGTGCTGGCCGCCGCCGTGCTCGGTCTGCGCGAGGTCGCCGATGTCCGTAGCGAAGCTGCATTTTCCCAGGCAGCCTTGCTGCTGCGCCCACTCTTGCCGGAAACCGGAGCGCGTCTGGCGAACACGGCGACGGAGTGCATCGCCGCAGCGCATCGATTGACTCAGGCACTGGCGAAATCGCCCGGCACCTGGAAAACCGCCGGCGCAGATTTGCGTGCGCAACTCGACGCACTCGTATTTCCCGGTTTCATGGCAGCCCATCCTGGCGATCGACTCGCCCATCTGCCGCGCTATCTCAAGGCGATGGAAATGCGTCTGGCCAAGCTCCCCGACCAATTCCCGCGCGACAGCAGTGCACAACGGGAAATGGCGCCCTTGCTCACCGCCTGGCGGGCCCGCGTCGAACGCCAGCGGGCGCAGGGCCAGATCGACCCGGCCCTGGAAGCCTTCCGCTGGTACCTGGAAGAACTGCGCGTCTCCTTGTTCGCCCAGGAACTCAAGACACCGGAACCGGTATCGGTGAAGCGCCTGGAAAAGCGCTGGGCAGAAATCATCGGGTAACAACAGATTCAAGGTTCAAAGTTCAAGGGACAAGGCGCGCACCGCGGCCACGCCTCCTGAACTTTGCCCCCGTCGTTCAAGTTCCTTCGGCGGCAGCCGATAAGCCTGCAAATTCCGAAACAAATGGATGGAGACTTTCGTGAAGCTGCTCGCTTTCTGCTCCGGCACCATCATCTCCAGGATACTCGCCTTCGCCGCGGGCCTGTTTCTGGTCATCCTCACCGCCTCGCAGATGCACAGTTACTACGCGCAGAAGAGCTTGGCGGAGGAGTTCGCCAACAGCCATGTCGGGGACGTGACCAATACCTACTTCGACAGCCTGAACAAGCTGATGCTGACCGGCGCCATGGCGGAGCGCGCCGAATTGGCGCAGCAGGTCAAGGCTCAGCCCAATGTCCTGGAGGCGCGCGTCATCCGCGGCGCCCCCGTCAGCGGGCAATACGGCCCCGGCAACGCCAACGAGGTCCCCCGCGACGATCTTGACCGCGCCGCCTTGCTGGGCAAGGAGGCCGCGCGTATCGAGGAAACCACCCAGGGACGCCGGCTCACCCTGGTGCGGCCATTTCTGGCCAGCGCGAAGACTCGTGGCGTCAACTGCCTGGCCTGCCACACCGTCCCTGCTGGCAGCGTGCTGGGCGTGGTGCGCATCAGTTATGATCTGGCACCACTGGATGCCCGTATCGTCAACGCCGGCCTCATCAGCCTGGGTATCCATGCCGTGCTCTTCATCGTCGGCATGGGCTTGCTCGTCCTCGCCCTGCGCCGCACCGTCGCCTCACCAATCAACCGCCTCACCGCGCTGATGCTGCGGGTCGAACAAGAGTCCGACCTGAAGCTGCGCATCCCGATCGATGGCAAGGACGAAATCGCCTGCGCGGCCGCCGCCTTCAACACCATGATGGAACGCTTCGCCGAGATCATCCGCCAGGTCGGCGGCGCCACCCGCAACCTGAGTCAGGTCGCCAGCCAGCTGGTGGGCGTCACCACGCGCACCCAGGCCGGCGTCGACAAACAACTCGGCGACACCGAGCTTCTGGCCGGTACGCTCAACCAACTCGCCAACACGGTCCAGGATGTGGCG
>CAILNT010000128.1 GCA_903835655.1 uncultured Pseudomonadota bacterium
CCAGGCGAGCAAGCCTCCGAATCTCCCGCAACCTACTTCCATGGTGCCTTCCTCGAAGGCGAATGACGTACAGGGTGATTCCGATGCGATGGGCCAGGACGGCATGACCGATGCCGTGGCGAAGCTGATGCGGGAGATGGACGATGAGTTCTGAGCCCCCTGCTCAGCCGAGCGTCCCCTACCGGGAGAGGAAGGCGTCCGGAAACTTCAGGGCCGGGTGGGATGGCCCTGCGCATTCATGCGCCGGGTCGAGTTGTTCGTGAACAGGCGGTTGCAGGGCCGTGCCCGGATTACGAAGCCTTCTTCGCTTTCGCCTGGGTCGTTCCCTTCGGGATCAGCGTCCAGTCCAGCCAGGTCGTCTTCGCGGCCTGCTCGTAAAGCAGGCAGATCAGCAGGCGCGCCTCCTGCGGCGTCTTCGCCCAAAGCGCGTCGCTGAGTGCGAGCCCGCACCACATCGCGTCATGAACCATCGCTTCCCGCACCCGCGCCATCCGCTCTTCCAGGGTGGGCGTCAGCACGAAGTCTCCGGGGCTCAATGCGCCGGCCAGCAGATAGGCCTGGGCTGCGGGAATGGCCAGGTATTCGGCGGCGCGCAACAGGGTTTCCCGCCCGAGCTGAAAGATGGGCTTCTCACCGCTCGCCAGCTTCATCAGATAGACGTAGGTGATGCCCAACGCCTCTGCCAATTCATGGGTCGTGTGGCCACGCTTGGCCATTTCCTCCCACAGCCGGGCGATCAGGGCCGCACCGGGGGGCGTTGCTTGTGCTTCGGCCGGGGGCGCATTTTTTTCGCGCGCCTTGGAGGGAGATTGTTTTTTTTGCGTCGCCATACCGGTCACCTTCGTCGTGGCAGAAAAGCCATAGGGTCTCGGCAAGAAATCCTACGGCCACTGTGCAAAAACCATACGTGCAAACGTTTTTTTAGGCAATGCAATTCACGGTCGTCTTTTTTCTCAATGGAGGGTTTCACCATGCTCAAGAGTGGCAGTTCCCGCATCGCGGCAGCCCACAAGTACGTCAACGCCATGCTCAACGTGGCCTATGTCACGGGGTTCGTGCGCAGGCCCGAGGGGCGTTCTTTCCTGATCCAGCAGAAAAGCGAGTCGGCCGATCTGGTTCACGGGATTCCCCTGCTGGTCGGCGACGGGATTGCCGTGCCGCGGGAGTTCACGCCGATCACGGCCACCTGCCATGTGTATGGCGCCAAGTCTCCGGACGGGTTGCGCAATGCGGAGTTGCGTGTAATCGACATGCGCACCCCGTCCACCCGCTCAATGCCGTTGTGGCTGGCCTGGAACGCTTCCATGCCGGAAGGCATCAAGCTGGATGGCTTCAACCCGTTCCGGGCTGGCGCGATCCAGCCCGAGTACGCTGGGCAGGAGGGAGCGCCGGATGACCCGTTGCGCCTGGTCCTGGAAGCCACACGCGGACGGCTGGATACACGGTTGGGAGATAACGCCAATGTGGCGATGCTGGCCGGGGTGGTGGAAGGGGCCGCCTATATCAAGCCCACCGAACACCAGCAAGGCTATATCGCCGCACTGATCCGGCAACACAAGAATCCGGAGCAGAGCATCCCGGTCAGGCTGTACTCCAACAAGCCCCAGTCCCATCTGTCGTCCATCTGCATCGGCGCACCGGTCAAGGTGGTGGGCCAGATCCGGGTGAAGCTCATCCATGGTGAGCCTGAGAAGGAAGGTGAGGCCCCCGTCATCCTGGGCAGGCAGCTTTACATCCGCTGCGGGGAGTTTTCCGTGGCACAGCGGGGGACGGAGGAACACCCCGGCGACATTCGCTTTCCCTTGCCGGAGTGGTGGCACGACATGGTTCAACGTCGTCGGGAGGAAGTGCAGGGCGAGAAGGCGTCGCAACACGACGCCGGGGCGGCGAAGGAGAAGGCTGTGCATGTAGCACCGGCCATCGTGGCCGATCTCACTCTATGAGGCTGACGCGATTCATGATTGTTCGGAATGCTGTTTCGGAATGCCGATGTCCGAATTCAATGATGGATTGAGTATGTTCGTCTTCCGACTGCAGATAGTCTGCGTCAGGGCCGGCCTCGCCGCGGGATGGCCGCCCTCCCCTCCATTATCAGCCCACGCTTGCCCTACTCCTCCTTGAAACCTGTGCCCGGCATCCGCCAGGCCTTTAACCACGCGCCGTGGGGCGCACCTCAAGGAGCAGCACCATCATGGAAAAAGTGAAGCG
>CAILNT010000129.1 GCA_903835655.1 uncultured Pseudomonadota bacterium
CGTTGTTGCGAATACACCATCACCAATCCCGTGAGCGCCGGACTTTGCAAGCGACCGGAAGACTGGCCGTGGAACAGCCGGTTTGCGGCGTAGCGCGGGTTCAGGAAGCATCCTGCTCCCTGTTCCTGTTTTCACGGAGCAGGATGCTCCGTTAACCCGCAGGCAAGGATGCCTGCGCTACATTGGTGCCGTTAGTCAGTGTGTGGTGACTCATTTCGCCAACTCCTTCATCACCGCCGCCACCCGCGCAGTCGCGTCCGGCTTAGCCAGGCCACGAGCCTTCACCGCGCGAGCCAGCAGTTCAGTCCGGGTCAACCCGGCGAACCAGGCCGCGAGCTTTTCAGGATTCATGTCGCGCTGCTGCATCAACCACCCGGCGTCCTGGTTTGCCAGAAATGCGGCATTGGCGCTCTGGTGGTCATCCACCGCGAACGGGAAGGGCACGAACAGCGCGGGCAGGCCGGCCGCGGCGATTTCCGCAACCGTCAGGGCGCCGCCGCGGCAGATCACGACATCTGCCCAGGCGTAGGCCGCGGCCATGTCGTCGATGAAAGCGAGGGGTTCCGCTGCCACGCCCGCCTGCGCGTAATTTTTCATGAGCGCGGCGAGATGCCGGGCACCCGACTGGTGGCGCACCCGCGGGCGCTGTGCGGCAGGGAGCCGCTGTAACGCTTGCGGAATCATTTCATTCAATGCCGCCGCACCCAGGGAACCGCCGATCACCAGCAGGTGCAACGGGCCCTCGCGGCCGCTCAGGCGCACTTCCGGCGCCGGCAGGGCGGCGATCTCCGGGCGTACCGGGTTGCCCACCCATACGCCTCGTTTCGCCAGGTGCGAGTCGCGCGCAGCCACGGGCAACCCGAGCAGGACACGATCGGCGAAGCGCGCCAGGATCCGGTTGGTGAGTCCGGCGATGGCATTCTGTTCATGGATCACCAGGGGGGTGTTCAGCAGCACGGCCATCATGCCGCCGGGAAAGGAGACATAGCCGCCCATCCCCAGGGCGACATCGGGGCGCTCGCGTACAATCGCACGCGCGGCTTGCCAGAAGGCGACGAGCAGGTTGAACGGCAGCAGCAAGCTGGATAGAAGGCCCTTGCCGCGCACCCCGGCGACTTTCACCCAGGCCATGTCGAAGCCTTTCGCCACGGCCAGATTCGCTTCCATGCCGGCCCGCGTGCCCAGCCAGACCACGCGCCAGGACTCGCCGCGCAGGTCCTCGGCCACGGCCAGCGCCGGCATCACGTGGCCGCCCGTGCCGCCGGCCATGACGAGTAGCGTGCGACGGGAGACGAAGGGCGAGGGGCGGCTTGAGACGGACGGCGCGTCGTTCATCCCTTCTTCCCCTCGTATGGAGGACGCCGACCCCGAGAGTCGGCGGAGCCGCCAGCGGCACCCTTCATCATGCAGCGGTTTTCGTAATCCACACGGAGCAGGATGGCCAGGCCCAGGCAGTTGGAGACGATGCCGGAGCCGCCGTAACTCATCATCGGCAGGGTCAGTCCCTTGGTGGGCAGCAAGCCCAAATTGACCCCCATGTTGATGAAGGATTGCAGCCCGATCCAGACGCCCACGCCTTGCGCCACCAAGGCGGCGTAGTTGCGGCCCATCAGGCTGGCCTGCCAGCCGATGGAAAATGCGCGCCAGGTCAACCAGGCAAACAGGCCGATGACCCCGAGCACGCCGATCAGGCCCAGCTCCTCGCCGATCACCGCCAGCAGGAAGTCCGTGTAGGACTCGGGCAGGTAGAACAGTTTTTCCACGCTATCGCCCAGCCCGACCCCGAGAATTTCACCGCGGCCCAGGGCGATCAGCGCGTGCGAGAGCTGGTAGCCCGCGCCGTAAGGATCGTTCCAGGGGTCGAGGTAGCTGGTCACCCGCGCCAGGCGGTAAGGAGACATCACCACCAGCAACACGAAACCCACGGCAAGCAGGGCGATCAGGCCGAAGAACAGTCGCGCATTGAGACCGCCCAGGAATAGCGCGGCCAGGGCGATGGTAACGATGACCACGAAGGCGCCAAAGTCGGGCTCCATGAGCAACACGCTGCCCACCCCCAGCATCACCAGGAACATGGGCAGGAAGCCGCGCGCCAGGTTTTGCATGTGGGCCGCCTTGCGTACCGTGTAGTCGGCAGCGTAGAGGATGGTAGCGAACTTCATGAATTCGGACGGCTGGAAATTGCCCAGCGGCCCCAGCGGAATCCAGCGTCGGCTGCCGTTCACTTCGCGGCCGAGGTGCGGAATCAGCACCAGCACCAGCAGCAGGGCACCGGCGATGAACAGGCCCGGTGCCAGCTTCTGCCAGAGCGGGGTCGGCACCTGGAAGGCGGCATACCCCGCACCCAGGCCGATCACCAGATACATGGCGTGGCGCACCAGGTAGTAGGTGTGTTCATGCGAGGCCGATTTCGCCTCGGCCACGCTCGACGACGCCGAGAACACCATCACCAGTCCCATCACGAGCAAGCCGGTGGCGGCGAACACCAGCCCCCAGTCATAAGGGGTCAGCGCGGTACGTTTGAGGGCCGCGTTATGAAACATGACGCCCGCGCCCCACTCGTGCGCGCCGCTCGTCGTCCGGCTGTGCACCCTCATGGATGCGTCGCTCCTGCTGGCTACGCCCCTCCCCCACGCCGACCAACAGCCTTTGCACGGCGGCGATGAAGACTTCGGCGCGGTGGGCGTAGTTGCGGAACATGTCCCAACTGGCGCAGGCGGGCGAGAGGAGGATGGCGTCACCGGGCAGGGACAGCTCGAATGCCCGGTTTACCGCTTCCTCCATGCACTGTGCGCGGTAGACCGGGCAGGCGCCGGCGATGGCCCGTTCCAGTAGCGGCCCGTCGCGGCCAATCTGGATCACCGCGCGCGCGTTCTTCACCGCGGAGCGCAGCGGCGTGAAATCCTGCCCCTTGCCATCGCCTCCGGCGATCAGCACCACGGGCACGGTAAAACCCAGCAGCGCCGCCGCGGTGGCACCGACATTGGTGCCCTTGGAATCGTCGTAGAAGGTGCGTTCGGCCACCATGGCCACGCGCTGCACCCGATGCGGCAGGCCGGCGAAGGTCTTCAGCGCGGGGATCAATCCCTCATAAGGCAGGTCGATGGCGCGGCACAAGGCCAGCGCCGCCAGGGCGTTGGCCGCGTTGTGCAGGCCGGCGATGGGCAGTTTGTCCACCGGCAGCAAGGCCTCCTCGCCCTCACACAGCCAGAGGCGCTCCTTGCGATGGGTCAAACCAAAACATCCAGGGGCAAGGGGCAAGGGGCAAGGGACAGCCGCGATGCCAAATGTCCACACCGTCTGGTCTGCCCTGGCCATCGCCATCACCATAGGGTCATCCCGGTTCAACACCTGGATGCAGGGAGCCAGCCCGAACACCCGCGTCTTGGCCACCGCGTAGTCATCCAGGCCAGCGTAGCGATCCATGTGGTCCTGGGAAATGTTGAGCACGGTGGCGGCGTCCGCTTGCAAACTGGACGTGGTCTCCAACTGGAAGCTAGACAGCTCCAGCACCCACACGTCGGGCGCATGGCCCGTGGTCTCCCGATCATCCAGTGCGTCCAGCACCGGCAAGCCGATGTTGCCAGCGACCACCACGTCCAGGCCGACCGCCGCGCAGAGGTGCCCGACCAGGCTGGTGACGGTGCTCTTGCCGTTTGACCCGGTAATGGCGATAACCTTGGCGGAGGTGCACGCGATGGAACGGGCAAACAATTCCACATCACCCAGCACTTCCTTGCCAGCCTGGATCGCCACCTGCAATTCCGGGGTGGACAGGGCGACCCCGGGGCTGACGACGAGGAGGTCCGCCCAGTCGAAGTCGGCCGAATCGAAACCACCCAGCGACAACCGTACTTCCGGGAAGGCCTCGCGCAGGTGTTGCGCATGCGGCGGTTCGGCGCGCGTATCCGTGGCGCGCACCAGCGCGTCGCGCTCGATCAACCAGCGCACGCAGGATGCGCCCGTATCGCCCAGGCCGATTACCAAGGCCCGGCGAGCGGCGAGCGGCGAGATTCGTATGGCGGCCACCTCGCCCGACTCGCGACTTGTGGCTTGCGATTTCCCGGCTTGCATGTTCATCGCAGCTTCAAGGTCGACAGGCCGATCAGCACCAACATCATGCTGATGATCCAGAAGCGCACGACCACCTGGGTTTCCTTCCAGCCCTTCTTCTCGAAGTGGTGGTGGATGGGCGCCATGAGAAACACGCGTTTGCCGCGCAGCTTGAATGAACCGACCTGAAGCATCACCGAGACGGTTTCGGCGACGAACACGCCGCCCATGATGAACAGCACGATTTCCTGGCGCACGATCACCGCCACCACGCCCAGCGCAGCACCCAATCCGAGCGCGCCGACGTCGCCCATGAACACTTCGGCCGGGTAGGCGTTGAACCAGAGGAAGGCCAGGCCCGCCCCCACCAGCGCGGCGCAGAACACCACCAGTTCGCCGGCACCGGGGATGTGCGGCAGTCCGAGGTATTTCGAGAACACGGCGTGGCCGGCGACGTAAGAGAACACGGCCAGGGCCCCAGCCACCATCACCGTGGGCAGGATGGCCAGGCCATCGGCGCCATCGGTCAGGTTCACCGCGTTGCTGGTGCCGACGATGACGAAATAGGCCAGCAAGACGAAGCCCGTCACCCCCAGCGGCATGACCAGATGCTTGAAGAAGGGCACGATCAGCTCGGTCTGCGCCGGAAGATGCGCGGACCAAGCCAGCCATCCGGCCACGGCAAAGCCGAGCAGCGACTGCCAGAAGTATTTCCAGCGTGAAGCCAGGCCCCTGGGGTTCTTCTCCACCACCTTGAGCCAGTCGTCCACCCAGCCGATGGCGCCGAAGCCGACCAGGGTCACCAGGGCGATCCAGACGTAATTGTTGTTGAGGTCCGCCCACAGCAGCGTGGTGATCGTCACCGCGGAGAGGATCAGGGCACCGCCCATGGTCGGCGTCCCAGCCTTGACCAGGTGTGTCTGCGGGCCGTCATCGCGCACCGGTTGACCCACCTTCAACAAGGTGAGCTTGCGGATCATCCAGGGGCCGACGACGAAGGAGATGAGCAGCGCGGTCAGCGCGGCCAGCACCGCGCGCAGGGTGATGTAGTTGAAGACGTTGAACAGGCGGATGTCATGACCGAGCCACTGTGCGAGCATCAAGAGCATGTGGATTGCCCTCCGGTTTCATTGGAGCCGCAAGCTTCAAGGGGCGCAGTGTCTCCCTCTTGCCCCCCCACGAAGGACTGCACTACCCGTTCCATCTTCATGAACCGGGAGCCCTTCACCAGAACGGTGACTTCCGGTTCCAGGGCGCACTCGATTTCCGCCAGCAGTTCCTCTACGCGTTCGAAATGCATGGCACCGGCGCCGAAACCTTGCACCGCATGCAGCGACATCTCGCCCAGGCAGAGCAGGCGGTCGATGCCGGCGGCGCGGGCGCGTTCGCCCACTTCGCGATGCAACTCCGCCGCCTCGTCTCCGAGTTCGCCCATGTCGCCCAGAACCAGGATGCGCAGTCCCGTACGTGCGCCCAGCACCTCGATGGCGGCCGCCACGGAATCCGGGTTGGCGTTATAGCTGTCGTCGATCAAGGTGGCGCCGAGGATGCCGGCCTGGTATTGCAATCGCCCCTTGCTGCCGGCGTAAGCCGCGAGGCCACGCGCCACCGCGTCCGCCGGGACACCCAGACCCAAGGCTGCGGTGGCGGCCGCGGCGGCATTGCGCAGGTTGTGGATACCAGGAACCTGCAACTTGAGTTCGATGCGCCCAGCCGGCGTTTCCAGGTAGGCAGCCCGCGCAGTATCCGCCGCCTGTTCGGCGTGGATGCGCACATCGGCACCCTCGGCATAGCCGAAGCCGAGTACCTTGTGGCCACCCGCGAGGCCGCGCCAGAGGTCGGCATGCGGATCGTCGGCGTTGATGATGGCGATGCCATCGTCCCCGAGGCCGGCGTAGATCTCGCCCTTGGCACGCGCCACCGCCTCAACGCTGCCCAGTCCTTGCAGATGGGCGCGCAGGGCGTTGTTGATCAGGGCCACGTCGGGCCGGGCCAGTTCCGTCAGATAAGCGATTTCGCCGGGATGGTTCATGCCCATCTCGATGGCGGCGTAGCGATGTTCCTGGGTCAGTTTCAGCAGCGTCAAAGGCATGCCGATGTCGTTGTTGAGATTGCCGTGGGTCGCCAGCACGGCGGCCTCGCCCACTGCGGCGGCGAGGATCGCCGCGAGCATCTCCTTTACTGTGGTCTTGCCGTTGCTGCCGGTGATCGCGGCCACTTTGGCCGGCATCCGCGCACGCTGCCAGGCCGCCAAACGGCCCAGGGCGAGCCGGGTGTCGTCGACTTGCATGGCCGGCGCGATCTCCAGCCCGGCATCGGCATCCACCATCACGGCGGCAGCGCCATTTTCCAGCGCCTTCTGCGCATAGGCGTGGCCGTCGAAACGCGGCCCTTTCAGGGCGACGAAGAGGCAGCCTGGCGGCAGGTTGCGGCTGTCGCTGGAGACGATGCCCAGTGCCACGTCGGTGCCTACGGCACGGGCGCCGATGGCTTGGGCGGCTTCAAATAGATGCACTTGCTTTCCTTTCTTCGTGCAAGGCCGCGAGCGCGGCTTGCGCTTCTTCCACGTCCGAGAATGGGGTTCTCACCCCGTGGCTTTCCTGATAAGTCTCGTGCCCCTTGCCGGCCAGCAGGACGATATCTCCAGCGCTGGCGGAATGAATCGCCCTACGGATCGCCGTACGGCGGTCGAGGATGGCTTCCTGGCCACTTGGCATGCCGGCCAGGATGTCGGCCAGGATGCTGGATGGATCCTCATTGCGCGGGTTGTCGCTGGTGACGATGGCGCGGTCTGCGCGGGCCGCCACGACCGCCCCCATCAAGGGCCGCTTCGCCGCATCGCGGCCGCCGCCGCAGCCGAATACGCAGATCAGTCTGCCGTGAGCAAGCGGCTTCAAGGTGGTTAGCACCTTCTCCAGCGCATCCGGGGTATGCGCGAAATCGACGATCACGGTGGGCTCGCCCTCCGCGAGCGGCTCCGACGAGCATGGAGGTACGCTTGCCACCCGCTGCATCCGCCCAGGTACGGACTCCACCCTGGCCAGGGCGGCCAGGGCGGCATCCAGTTTTACGCCGCCAGCGAGCAGAGTGCCGAGGGCGGCGAGCAGGTTATAGGCATTGAATTCGCCCAGCAGCGGGCTCGCCAGCTCGCCCCTGCCCCAGGGGCTGACGACGCTCATGCGCAAGCCATCGTGGTCGGCACGCAGTTTTTCCGCGTAGAGGTCGCCGGCATGCAGGCCATAGCCGAGCACTTCCGTCGTGCCACCGCGTAGCTGTTGCGCCAGGCGGGCGCCGAGTTCGTCGTCGCCGTTGAGTACGGCCCACTTCAAGCCGGGCCAGGAAAAAAGGCGCGCCTTCGCGGCCGCATAACTGGCCATGTCGCCGTGATAATCGAGGTGATCCTGGGTGAGATTGGTCAGCACCGCGACGTCGAACGCCACTTCCGCCACGCGGCCCTGAGCCAGGCCGTGCGAGGAGACTTCCATCGCCACGCCTTGCGCGCCGGCATCGCGGTAACTGGCCAGCAGGCCTTGCAGGCTGACCGCGTCGGGCGTGGTGTGACTGCTTCCCGTCAGATTGCCCGGAAATCCGTTGCCCAAGGTGCCTATCGTCGCCGTCCTGCGGCCCAACAGCGTCCAGGCCGCGGACAGCCAGTGCGCGACCGAGGTCTTGCCGTTGGTGCCGGTGATGCCAGTCATCCAGAGGTGCTGCGAGGGCTGCCCGTACCAGGCGGCGGCAAGGCCCGCCGCGACGGATTTCAACCCCGGCACGGCCAGGTTGGGCAACTTGCCGGCGTTCCAGGCGTAGCCGGCCGGTTCCCACAGCACCACAGCCGCGCCCTGGGCGATAGCACTGGGGATGTGGTCGCGGCCGTCATGGGCGTCGCCCGGGTAGGCGAGAAAGACGTCACCCGAGCGAATCTGGCGGCTGTCGCCGGACAAGCCGTGCGCGCCCGGGGCCAGTGCGCGCAGTCGCGAAGTCATGGCGCCCATGTCCATCACACCGACTCCGGAACCACGGGCGCCTCGCCCGGCGGCGCGCTGTCGCTGTCGAACGAGGTGTCCGGCGGCACGGCCAGGAAGCGCAGCGCGCCGGCCATCACCTTCGAGAACACGGGGGCTGCCACCAAGCCGCCGTAGTAATCGTGGCCACCCGGTTCGTCTATCATCACCGCCACCACCAGGCGCGGGTTGGACGCGGGCGCCAGGCCGATGAAGGAGCTGATGTACTTGTTCGTCTCGTAGCCGCCGCCTTGCAGCTTGAATTTGTGCGCGGTGCCGGTCTTGCCGGCGACACGATAGCCCGCCACCCGGGCCATGGGCGCGGTGCCACCGTTTTGGGTGACCAGTTCCAGCATGGCCAGCACCTGTTTCGCCGCATTGGACGACATCACGCGCACACCCGTGGCGGTGTCATCCCGGCGCAGTATGGTCAGTGCCGGCATGACGCCGCCATTGGCGAACGCGGTGTAGGCATGCGCCAGTTGCAACAGGCTGACCGAAAGCCCGTGGCCGAAAGCCATCGTCGCCTTCTCGATCGGCCGCCAGGTGGCAAAGTGGCGCAGCCTGCCATGCACTTCGCCCGGCATGCCGGAGTTCGGTGCGGCACCCAGGCCGGCACGCGTGAGCAATCGCCAGTAGTCCTCCCCGCGCATCTCCAGGACGATCTTGGCGGCCGCCACATTGCTGGAATACTGGATGGCCTGGGCGACGGTGATCACGCCCCTGGCATGGGTGTCGGTGATCTTCCGGTCGCCGACGATGAACCAGCCCGGGCCGGTGTCGATGGGGGTCTCCGGTGTGACCACATGTGCATCCAGCGCAGCCGAGACCATCAGAGGTTTCATGACGGAGCCCGGCTCGAACTCGTCGGTGACCGCGCGGTTGCGCAGCCGCTCCGGGGTGTAGGTGGCGCGGCTGTTCGGATTGAAGCTGGGTGTGTTGGCCAGCGCCAGAATTTCGCCACTGCGTGCGTCGAGCACCACCACGGAGCCGGCACGGGCATTGTGCTTCTCGACGGCTTCGGAGAGCTCGCGATAGGCCAGGTACTGGATGTGCTGATTCAGGGAGAGCACCAGATCGCGGCCCGGCTTGGGCGGTTTGATCTGCTCCAGCACTTCGACCACGTTGCCGAGGCGGTCGCGCAACACGCGCTGGGAACCGGCCTCGCCCGCTAACCAGGACTGGAACGCCAGTTCCACGCCTTCCTGGCCATGGTCATCGAGATTGGTAATCCCCAGCACATGCCCCATGACCTCGCCGGCCGGGTAGTAGCGGCGGAATTCCGGCTTGCTATACACGCCCGCCATGTTGAGGGCCATGATCTGGTGCGCCTTGGGCGGTTCGAGCAGACGCTCCAGATAGACGAAGCCATGGCTCTTGTCGGCGAACAGACGCGCGATCTGGGCGGGGTCGCGTTCCAGTATCTTGCCCAGGCCGCGAATCTGCTCCGGCGTGGCATTGGCCTGCCTGGGATTGATCCAGAGGGTTTCCACCGGAGTGCTCACCGCCACCGGCTCGCCACGCCGGTCGCTGATCACGCCGCGATAGGCGGGAATGGGCGCCACCCGCTGCACCCGTTTTTCCCCCTCCTCGTTGAGGAAGTCGTTGTGCCAGGCTTGCAGGTACACCGCGCGCACGGACAGTGCGGCAAATCCGCCGAACAAGAGCGCCAGGGTCAGGCGCATGCGCCAGCGTTGCAGATCCAGGTGCAGCACGGTGTGGGCGCGGCGTGGCGGGCTCATCGAGGTCTCCTCGCGCGAACGTGCGGGCCGCTCATGGCCTGACGCCCTGTGCGTGCAGGACGTAGATGTGCCTGGGGTCGGGGATCGCCATGTGCAAGCGCTCGCGCGCCACTTCCTCGACCCGGTTGTGCATCAGCCAGGTGGAAATCTCCAGCTGCAACTGGCCCCACTCCACATCCAGGGCACGGGCGCGTGCCTGCTGCGCCTGCAAGGCCATAAATAATTTGCGCGCCTGATGGCGCGCCGAAACGACGGAGAGGGCGCAGGCGACCAAGGCCGCGACCAGGACCAGGTTCAGCTTAACCATGGCACCTCCGTGCGCTCGGCTACTCGCATGGTCGCGCTGCGCGCGCGCGGGTTCGCCGACGCTTCGATTGCGGAAGGCCTGGTCGCCCGGCCGACCAGCGCCAGGCAACCGCCACGCAGCGCGGATGCGGGCAGGGGAATCTCCAGCGGCACCTGCTCGCCCTGTGATTCCTGGCGCATGTAGTGCTTCACCATGCGGTCTTCCAGGGAATGAAAGCTGATCACCACCAGGCGTCCGCCCGTTTTCAGCAAGGTCGCGGCTTGCGGCAACGCCTGTGCAATCTCTTCAAGCTCGCGGTTAATGAAAATCCGCACAGCCTGAAATGTTCGCGTCGCCGGGTCCTGGCCGCGTTCGCGGCTGCGCACGGCACTGGCGACCACGACTGCAAGCTGGCGGGTGCTCGTGAGCGGCGCGATCGTTCTTGCCTGCGCAATCGCCCTTGCAACGGCCTTAGCAAACCGCTCTTCCCCATAGTCCCTGACAACTTTGGCAATCTCCTCTACCGGTGCCTGATTCAGCCATTCCGCGGCGGTCATGCCACGACTGGTGTCCATGCGCATATCCAGGGGGGCATCGAAACGAAAACTGAAACCCCGTTCCGCCTCGTCCAGCTGCGGGCTGGATACGCCCAGGTCGAACAACACCCCATCCACTTGCGTCAGGCCCGCCGCGCGCACGGCCGAGGCCAGATCAGAAAACGGTGCATGGACCATGTGAAAGCGCGTATCGGCCATCGCCTGCCCCACCGCGACCGCCGCCGGGTCGCGATCCAGCGCGATCAATCTGCCGCGAGGCCCGAGTCGTTCCAGAATCGCCCGGCTGTGGCCGCCGCGACCGAAGGTGGCATCCACGTAGACGCCATCCTCGCGTATCTTCAGAGCGGCAACCGCCTCCTCCAGCAACACGGCAACGTGGGTCGCCCCCGCGCCGCTCTCCGGCCCGCGATCCGGGCTGTTGTGGCGCAGTGCCTGCGCCGCGCTCACAGGGAAAACCCCTTGAGACCCTCGGACAGCGTGCCGTCGCGGGCCGCGTTGGCCAGCAACTGCGGGAATTGAGCGGCTTGCTCGAACAGGCCCTGCCAGGTGGCATCGTCCCAGATCTCGAATTTCTCACCCTGACCGACCAGAGCCACGCTTTTTTCCAGCTTGGCGAAGCGCCGCAGCATGGGGTTAACCAGGATGCGGCCAGCGCTATCGGGATCGACTTCCTCGGCCGACCCGATCACCAGACGTTTCAACTCCTTGGCAATCGGGTCCAGGCTGGGCAGTGCGTTGAGTCGGGACGCGACTCTTTCCCACTCGGGGTAGGGGTAGAGCAGCAAGCAGCCGCTGGTTGGGTCGGCCGTCAGGACGAGGTGGCCGGCGCAAGAGGCGGTCAGGCGCTCGCGCAGACGCGCGGGAATGGCCAATCGGCCCTTCCCATCCAGCGCCATCTGCGTCGATCCTGTAAACATGCATCCTCCTCTGTAATCCACTGGGCAACACTATTCCACACCATTTCCCACTTCTTCCCACTTTAGTTCACGCAAAACCCCACCGTCAAGGACGAAATAGGGAAAATTTCAATCGGCTCAATGACTTACGAAATGTGGGCGATTCATCCGGTTGTTCCTATCGAATGAGCGGCCTAGGCGTGAAACTTAAAGCTCCACATTAAGTGATGCGGCGAAGTCGGGGCGAATTTGGGCCGGATAGCCGTTGGCGCTTGAGCGCCTTACGAATCCGGCGTGCCCCTTGCGAGGGCAGCGGAGTCGTTGGCGGGTAACCGCCTTACGAATCCGGCGTCCTCCTTGCGAGGACAGCGGAGTCGTTGGCGGGCCAGGAGCGGTCTTCTGGGCGCGATCGACGTAAGGCTGGTGACTTTGGCCGGGGGTAGCCCGGCGGCTAGTTACTTTTCTTGCGCGGCCAAGAAAAGTAACCCAAAGAAGGCCGCCCCCGCTGCCGCCGACTTCCCCGTGCGTGCCTGCGTCGAGTGGGCGGAGAAAGAACTCGCTACGCTCAGACAGCTTTCTCCGGCCTTCGGCTACCCCACACGCCGCCGTCCCGCCCGGCTGCGGCAGAGGGGGAAGGATATATCTAACCTTGCGAGGACAGCGGAGTCGTTGGCGGGTAACCGCCCTACGAATCCGGCGTGCCCCATGTGGGTGCAACGCAGCCAGGCGGCTCGCCTGGCGTGCAATCGGGTGCGTAGCGGGTTCACCCAAAGGGTGAGCGTGATCAAAGGCACAAACCTCAATGTCCATGGGGCCTCACGGGAGAGAATGAGCGGTCAACTGAGGAATCAAGGATGATGGGAAACGGAGGCCCTCCGGCCATGCCCGACTCAAGCCAGCCAGGCCAGATACCCACCCAACGCAACCAGTAGCAGGCCCAGGGCCTGTTTCAAACGCAGCGAGAAGGCCAGCAAACCACGCGACTGAGCATAAGCCTGAACCAGGCCGGTGAAGGTGCCTGCGGCCAGCATCAACGCACAGTGGCCAAGGGCGTAGACGAACAACAAGGAAACGCCGTAGGCCACCTCGCCTTGGGTTGCCACCAAACCAAGTAATGCCACCAGCGCCGGTGTCGCGCAAGGGCTGGAGACGATGCCAAACACCGAGCCCAGCAGTAACGCACCCAAAGGCCCGGCCACTCTCGGTTGCCAGTGAAAGCCGCCGGGTGAGCGTAGCGGCAGCCATCCCATGAGATTCAGACCCATCGCCGCCGCCAGCAAGCCGAGGGCGACGAACCACGGCCCACCCAGGGTGCCCATGAACTGCCCGAGCAAGGCGGCTGCCGCGCCCAGCGCGGTGAAGGTGCTGGCCAGCCCGAGCACGAAGGCCAGGGAATGGAGAAACGCGCGCCGCTTGTCGTCACCGGCATGACCACCGACATAGCCCACCACCAGCGGTACCGTCGCCAACGCGCAGGGGCTGGCGGAAGACACCACTCCGGCGACAAACACCAGACCGTAGGCCAGCAGAGGATAAGTGGCGAGAAGGTCGGGGACATGTTCGAACATGGTCAGCGCGCGCCTAGCTCGTGTAGTTTTTGCGCCACCTTTACTTCATCCTGGTAGCCGTAACGGCGATCCACCTCGCGGCCTTTGGCATCAAAGAACACCAAGGTGGGAATGACCATGATCTTGAGTTGCCGGGTGAGGCCCTTGTCGCGATTGACGTTGACCTGGACGATCTGTGCGCGGCCCTGATAGCCGCGCGAAATGCCGTCCAGCACGACTTTCATGCGCTTGCACTGGCTGCAGGTCTCGGCGCCGAATTCGATCAGCACGGGCTGGCCGGAGGCCAGGGCTGTTTGCACCGCTATAGCCGTGTTGATGTTGACGCTGGCCGGCCAGGAGCACGTGGGCAGCATCAAGGCGGCCCCGGCCAGGAGCAGGCGTACAGCCTTGAGCAGACGGGCGTATGTCGGAGAGCGATTCATTAAGGTCATTGTGAGTTGCTTGTCGGAGAAGGCGCACCAACTGACCGACCAGATGTGCAAATCGTATACCGAGGCCACGCCGGGCACGCCGGCCAGCGCTTGGCTAACTGCTTCCGGGTCGACATTGAATGGTGCCCTTCCATTAGCCCATGTAGCGCCTCGCGCAGCAGCGCCAAGCTGGAGACCAGGATCAGCGCACCGATGGCTAGGGACAACAGTGGGTCGACGGATGTCCCGCCGGTGAAGGCGATGACGAGACCGGCGAGCCAGGCCACCAGTATGGCCATGTTCGAGGCTCATCGCCTCAGCGCTCGTAGCCCGAACGGGGAATGCACACATGCTTGTCGCCGAGCACCCGCAGATAGGCCCGCGCCGTGAATTCGTGGCAGGCGGCGCAAGGGTTGACCAGCCGACCGCGCAGCCACGCGCGCGGTTCGGATTCATGGCGCAATCGATGGGAGCGGGCGAGCAATCCGGGACGGATGCGTATCGACCTGCGCTCGCGTCATTCGCTTTCGAACTCGATGAAGGCCCGGTTCATGTTGGCGCGATGCAGGTCGGCGTAGTTTTTCAGGTGGCGGAAGGCGGGCAGATCGGCGTACCGGTCCAGCACCGCACTCATCGGCTGCATGTCGCGTGCGGCGGTGCCAATGGTGTCGGCCAGGAAGCCGTCGTAGTCGCCGGTTTCGCGTTTCGCCTGGGCCAGATCGCAGACCCGGCCGTGGCCCGGCACGATGCGGACCGGGTGCAGCGCTTCGAGCATGTGGTATGCCTGGCGCGCCTTTATCACGCTCGACCAGGGCAGCACGCCAAGCAGGCGGTCGACGAATACCAGATCGCCGGTTATTGCGACTTGCTGTTTCGGCAACCAAACCAGGGCATCACCCGGGAAGTGGGCATCGGTGTAGCGCAGTTCCAGGCTCTCACCGCCCAGCGTCAGTGGCACGGCATCGCCTTCCAGTGGGTGCGGCGCAGGCAGCGCCTGGGTGCCGGCCAGGCGCTCGCCCAGGAAACGTTGCAGAGCGGCGAGGTGTTGCTCTGCGAACTGGGCCTGGTTGATGGCGGTGCGTTTCAGGGCAACGATTTCCGCGCCGTGGCGGGCGAAGTAATCGTTGCCCAGCCAGCGATGGTCCTGGCTGCCGGTGTTGACGACCCAGCGCACCGGCAGGGGGGTAACGGTGTGGATCGCGACGGCGAGTTTCCCAGCGCCCAGTCGGCTGGCACCGGAATCGATCAAGATCACGCCCTGGGCCGTGACGACGAAGGCGTAGTTGGCGTTAAGGCCATCGTTGTCGGTACTGCGCTGGTCAAGCGGTCCGACGATGGCATAGACGTTGTCGGAGACTGCCTCGGCACGTGGCTGATAATCAGCACGAGCAAGGCCAATGCTGGCGATCAGACTGGCGACCAGAACGAAGAAAACATGCTTCAGCATGAAAAATTCCTTTCGACAAATGTGATGCGAATGCTGGCCACAGAGCGCTACCGCCATTATTTCCTGGCTCTCGGGTGCTCCCGCTTCCAGCCTTCCATGAACGCCTGCAATCTATCCTCGCGTACCTGGCCGGGGATGAACATGACGATCTCGCCGGTGGGGTCGTAGAGATAGGACGTGGGGAAGAAATCCACAGGGCCGACCTGGCGGTAGACGCTGTTGGAATCACTACGCGCGCCGCCAGCGACGGTGATGACTTCCAGGTCGTGGTGCTTGGCGGTGGCACGGACGGTACTTTCCTCGGGGCCATAGTCGAGGCCGACGCCGATCACCACGAAATCTCGGTGCTTGTGCAGCGTATTGAGGGTCGTCGTCTCGGCCCAACACAGCGGACACCAGGGCGCCCAGAAATTCACCAGCACCCATTTGCCACGGTAGTCGGACAGATGCAGTGTCTTGCCGTTGACCTCGGTGAACTGGAAGTCGATGGCTTTCTCGGCGAAGACCGATTGAGAAACGAGCGCGACCAGGGCAAGCGAGAGAAGCGCGCGTTTGATCCAGTTTCCAGATTTCATCGGTTTCCTTTTACCCAGACATAGAACATCGGCAGATAGAACAGCGAGAGCACGGTACCCACCAGCAAGCCGCCGATGGCGGTATCGGCCAGCGGCGACAGACGTTCCAGGCCGACGGCGTGCTCCAGCGCCACCGGCAGCAGGCCGGCGATGGTGCCGAAGGCGGTCATCAGGATGGGCCGGTAACGCAGGCGGATGGAATCACGCGCGGCATCCAGAGATGCGGCACCTTCGCGCTCGCGGGTGTGGATGAAATCCACCATCAGGATGGAGTTCTTCACGATGATGGAGAACAGCAGAATGATGCCCAGAATAGCGGGCAGCGCCATGGCCTTGTCGAACAGCAGCAAACCCCACACCGCGCCGATGGCCGACAGCGGCAGCACCAGCATGGCGATGCCGGCCAGGGTGAAGCTGCCGTAGGCCGGCACCAGCACTGCGAACAGCAGCAGCATGCCCAACATCATGCCGGCCATCATCGCCTTGCTGGATTCGGTGCCCTGGCCGTTGTCGCCCGTTTCCACCAACGTCACGCCGGGTGGCAGCACTGCGCGGGCGGCGGCCTCGGCCTGTGCGGAAAGCATGCTGGAGGGCGCTTTCTCGCGCCAGGCCAAGATGTCCAGACTGTATTGCATGCGGTCGCGGGTGAGTGTGGAAACGGCCTGGACGCGGGTAAGCCGGCCCAGCTCGCCCAGGCTGACCGACTGTCCAATAGTCGGTTGCGTATTCGGTAGTTGAATGGGCAACAACATCAGGGTTGCGGGTTCGGCCCGGTAGGCGTCGCTGAAGTAGCTGCGTACCGGAATCGCGCTCACCGTGGACAGCTTGGAGAGACTCGCCACTGCTCCACCCTTGAGCGGCAGTTGCGCCACCACCGCTTCGGGGGTCAGCCCTAAGCTGCGCAGGCGCTCTTCATCAAGGGTCAATACGGTCTCCTGGGCGTCTGCGTCCCACACCGTGGACACTGAAGTCAGCCCCGGCACCTTGGCCAGTGCCGCTCTAACCTTGGTGGCGGCTTCGGGCAATCGACGCCAGTCCTCGGAATAGAGGCGGATATCCACCGTGGCCTTGATGGTGGACATGGGTGTGATGCCGAAGCTATACACGTCGGCGGCGGTCACACCCGGCAACGCGGCCAGGCGATTACGCAGGTTGGCCTCGATCTGCCAGGTGTCTTCGGCACGCTCGAAGCGGTTGACGTAGGCCAGGGTGAAGGTCGCCTCGGCCGGAAGTTGGCCGGAGCCGAGCGAGATCACGCCCGCCTCGGAGCCGAACACCAGGCTGATCCGTTTCAGCCGCTCGTCCCGCATCAGTTCCCGCTCGAATGCGGCCAGTCGGGCTTCAGCCACCGTCACCGGTTCGTTGGCGGAAAAACGCACATGCGCCTTGACGATACCGGTATCCATCGGCGGCATGGCGTCGCGTCCCACTAGGGGCATGACGAAGGCGAAGCTGGCCAGCAGCAGGCCGTAGGCCGGCAGCACCAGCAGCCAGCGGCGCAGGCGGCCACCGGCGAAAGACCAGTCCAGCCCGCGCATATACAGGGCAGCGCCCGGCCCCAGGGTGCGTTGATAGAACCGTTCCAGGAAGCGCTCGAAGCTGTTCTTCGGCGGCAGGCCGTTTCGGTACCAGAAGAAGGACAGACGCGGAATGAAGGTCACCGCGATGAAGTAGGACACCCCCACCGCGATCACCAGAGGATAAACCAGATGCTTGAACATCGCTTCGGTGAAGTCGCCGACGAACATCAAGGGTCCGATCACTACGACCGTGGCGAGGGTGCCGATGAACACCGGAAACAACACCTCCTCGGTGCCATGCTGGATGGCCGTGGACACATCCTCGTGCAACTCGCCTAGGTGGCGCTCGATGTTCTCCAGCACCACCACGGCGTCATCCACCAACATCCCCAAAGCCAAGATCACGGCGGTGAGGACGATGGTATTCATCTCCCAGCCGGTCAGCCAGAGTACCGCCAGGGTGATGAGAAATACCAGCGGGATAGAAATCAAGGCGGTCGTCACCGCGCGCCAGTTGCCAAGGAAGAACAGGATGACGACGCTGGTGAAAAGTATGGCATCGCGCAGGGCTTCCATCATGTTGCTGTTGGAGTCCTCGATCAGTTCACCCTGGGTGTCGGCGATGGCGATCTCCAGACCGGGATAGCGCGCCTTCAAGTCGGGCAACTTCGCTTCCGCTTCGGCGATGGCCGTGGCCACCGCGCCGCCCGGCGCCCGTTGGATGGCCACGGCGATGGCCGGCTTGCCATTGCCGTGATAGGAAGAAAAAAGCTCGCCCTCACCCAGGCGGATGTCGGCCAGGTCGCCCAGGGACAGACCAGGCGCCACAGTCAGCAGGCGCAGGCGCTCGGCGTCACTGCCTTCGCCATAGATGGTCAGCGTGGTCGCAGCACGACCGCCTTGCAGCGTGCCCAGCGGCCAGTCGCGGTTGACCTTGGTCAGTAAATCCTGGAACTGGGCCTGGGAGAGGCCGTAGTGGGCCAGCTTGAGCGGATCGAATTCCACCCGTACCGTCGGCTCGTGGCCGCCGAATACCTCGACGTTGGCAATGTGCGACTGGGTGATGAGGGCGGCGCGCAAATCGTTTTCCGCCAGCAGTCGCACTTGCGAGAGGCTCAAGCCGCTGCCTGGCTTGGGCGAAACCGCCAGCACCATGACCGGATTGGTGAAGCTGCCTATGGGGTAGATTGCCGACGGGGGCACTTCCGCCGGCAGCTTGGCGCGCACCCGCGAGAGCGCGTTGGAAATATCCACCAGGGCGGCATTCAGTCCCTTGGTGTACTCGAACTCGGCCCGGACAATGGATACCTCGTTCTTGCTGGTGCTCTCCACGTTGCGCACGCCGGACAGGGCATACAACTCCTGCTCGATGGGGCGCGACAGTTTCTGCGCCACGGTCAGCGCTGCCGCCCCCGGCAACTGGGTGATCACCGTGACCTGGGGGCGCTCCATGTCCGGATACATGTTGCGCGGCAGCTTGAGATACCCCACCACCCCGAGCAGGGAGGCCAGCAGCAGAATGATGGCCAACAGTTGGGGGCGAGCGTGGAAGAAGCGGAACATAATTATTTCCCGACGACGTAAGGCGCACCCGCCAGCAGCCGGGTGAGGATGTCCGGGCTGGCGCAGGCGATGCGGGCGCTGATGAGGTTCGTGTCGCTGCTCGCCACGCCCTCTTCACCCTGGGCAGCCACGGCCATGTCGAGACGCTGCACCCGGCCCTGGTCGAGTAGTTTCAGCACGGAGGCACGGCCGCCGTCATCGCCCAGCAGGCAGGCGCGCGGCAACAGCACGGCGGAATCGGCGCGGAACACTTCCAACCGAGCCGAGGCGCGGGTTCCCGGTTGCAGCGCCACCCGCTCCCCTCCCCCCTGGGGGCAAGCAGCGACTTGGCAGGCGCCCTTTGCCTGCCTAGTCGATTGCTTGGTAGTTCCATCAGAGGGGCTGGGGGAGAGTGTGTTCTTGCTTTTTGCTTCGAAGCGGGCCATGCCTTGCCCCACTGCCTCCGGCCAGGGATTGAGCGGCAAGTTCTCCTGGCCGATGTGGAGTGTCTTGGGATGCAGGCCATCCGGCACGTTCACCAGCAAGCGTACCCCGGCGGACAGATCCATCACCTTGATCAGCGACTTGCCGGGTGCGGCCAGATCGCCGGGCTGGGCCAGGCGTTGCGTCACCACGCCGTCGAAGGGCGCTGTGATGACGCCGTAGCGCAGGTTCTCCCGCGCCGCGCCGGCCTGCGCTACTGTGGCTTGCAACAGGGCACGAAAACTCTTCACCGCGTTGCCGGCGGCGGTTTCACGGGCGCGCGCCGCTTCCAGTCCGGCCTGACCCGTTTGCACCTGTTCCAAGGACACGCCACCGATGGCGAGCAACGATTCCATGCGCTGGTTGCGTTCCTGCTCGGCCTTCAGGTTGCTACGGGCGGCGGCCAGGTCGGCGGCGAAACTGCTTTCCTGCAAACGCACCCGCGCCAGTTCCGCATCGGCGCGCAAACGGTCGGCATCGGCCTGAGCCAGGTCCAGGCGCACCAGCACGTCGCCTTTCTTGAAGCGGTCGCCTTCGAGGCGGGTCAACTCGGTGATGTTGGCGGAGAAGCGGCTGGCCAACATCGCCTCGCGCACGGCTTGCACCTCGACACTGGCGGGCAGGGTCAGCGATACCGGCCCGGCGCTGAGCTGGCGGGATTCCACTACCACGGCGGGGATGCCGGCGCGGGGGCGTTCGGCCACTTGGGCGCGCTTGTGTTTGACGGCCAGCATGGCGCCGCCGAGCAATGCCAGGAGGAGGATGGCGATCAGGAGTTGCTTTTTCATTTGGTATCCAATGCTTCGATGTATCCGGCTTCTGCTGTACCCGCCAGCACCTGGGCGGCGGACCAGGCATAGGCGGCCTGGGCACGACTGCTGGCGAGGCGGTATTCGGCGTCGAGCAGGTCGCGCTCAGTGCGCAGCAGGTTTTCCAGGGTCTGCGCGCCCAGGCGGGTCTTTTCCCGTTCCACGGCGACAACCTCGGTGCGGTAGGCGACCTCCGCGTCCAGGGCGGCCACGCCGGCGCGGGCGCTGGCATACGCGGCTTTCAGGCTGGCGAGTTGTTTCGCCGTGTCGCGCTCACTGGCGCGGCGTTCGTCATCCGCGACGCGTGCCCGGGCCGATTCGGCATCGGTCGATCGCCAGCCGCTGGGGGTGAGCGGCACGGACAGTTGCACGCCGGCTTCCCACACCGCGTTGTCGGCGCCGCCGCCGTGCTGATCGAACCAACTGCCGTTCAGGGACAGTTGCGGGCGATTGCCGCGGCGGGCCTCCTCGGCACGAGCGCGGGCAGCAACGGCACGGGTAGCGGCCAGCTTTACCGGCAGGGTTTCGGACAGGGCGTATTCACGCCAGGCCGGCAACGGGATGTTCGTATCGGCGGGATGACTGCGCTGGCCACTGGCTTCCTCCAGTTCTGCCAGGGCGGACTCCACCTGGGCGGTCAACAGCGCCTCGTCGGCCAGCACCCGTTGGTATTCACTCTCGGCCAGGCGCTGATTTACTCTTGCGCTCTTGCCCAGCGCGACTTCCTTCACCAGGCGGTCGCGAAAGACCATCACGCTGGCCTTGAGTTTGCCTAGCGCCTCGCTTTGCCGGATCAGGGCTTGCAGGCGGAACCAGGCGGAGGCGGTCTGGTGCATATGAGCGAGACGATCCTGAGCCTCGATTAGACGTGCGGCTTGCAGGTTGCTTTGTGCCCGCTCTCGCGCTTTCGCCACCGTGCCGAACACGTCCACCGGCAGGCTATAGATCACTCCGGCACGAGCGATGTCGCGGCTGGTGTCGGCCGGCATCGGGTCGCCGGGGGAATACATGCCCACTACTCGCGGATGCTCATACCGGGACAGCCCGGCCACCAGGCTACCCTGGCCGTAGTAGCGGGCTTCGGCGGCTTTGAGATCATCTCCAGCGGCGGACACATCGCCAGCGCGAGCGGCGGCGCGGGGATGGTCCAGGCTGGCGCGGAGCAGATCCGACAAATTGTTTGCCTGGGCGCCGAGAGTGACCAGTAACAGTGTCAATAGAGGGAGGAACTTCACGAACTTTCCTTGGCCGCGCCGATGGCGGCGAGATAGAGAGGAAACAGTTGTCGGCCGGTCGCCACCGGATCGGCGACGACGCCCAGCACGCAGGACTGAAAGGCCAGGCCTTGGATGCAGGTCAGCAGCAGCTTGGCGGCGGCCGGCGCCTGCAAATCGGCGCGCACTTCATCCAACTCGGCCGCCTCGGCGAGCCATAGTGCCAACTGTCCCTCGCAGCCTTGCACCATCGCCTGCAAACGCGCATGTAATCGGGGATAGGGATGATGGAAGGTGTCGGAGAAGAACAACCGGGGCACCGACGGGTAGGCGGAAAACAATGCCATGTAGGCACTGAATATGCGCGTTACCTCAGCCAGGGGCGAGGCACCCGGAACGGGCTGGAATACCACGCCCAGCTGTGCCTGAAGCCAGTCCAGCACGGCAACCCAGATCGCCTCCTTGTTGGGGAAGTGGCGGAACACCGCACCCTGGGTCAGCCCCATGTGTTCGGCGATGGCCTGGGTAGTGATGGCCTCCACCCCGCGCTCCTGTGCCAATGTCAGCACGGTGAGTACGATTTCCTGCTGGCGGTCTCCAGTGGAACGGCGGATGGGCGGATGGGCGGGGGCTTCGACAACAGAGGTCATGATGGGATGGATGTGCAATGGCAATAAGATAGTAATTGATTACATACTAACTCTAATCCAGACAGAGTGTGGTCACAAGCGTCAGGATCTGGTTGGCCACGCCCAGCCAGGTTGCGGCGTGGCCACTCTCAGGGTAGTAACCGTGTAATACCGACATGGAGCGCCATGGCGACAAGTCCCCCAAGGGCGTACACACACGGCAAGGCACCCGAGGTCGTAATTCCGCGTGGACACCAATCTTTGAAGAAAATCAGCTTCGCCAGCGGTAGTGGATAGTAGACAACCTTCACGAATCCGGCGTCCTCCCTGCGAGGGCAGCGGAGTCGTTGGCGGGTAACCGCCTTACGAATCCGGCGTGCCCCTTGCGGGTACAGCGGAGTCGTTGGCGGGTAACCGCCTTACGAATCCGGCGTCCTCCTTGCGAGGGCAGCGGAGTCGTTGGCGGGTAACCGCCTTACGAATCCGGCGGGGCGCTGCGCCTAGACGAAGCGGGCGCAGGCGGCCGCGGCCAGATCCGACAGCCAGGTCAGGTAGAGCGTGCCCATTTCCGGGTAGAAACGCCTGCCGTCTTCGGAAGCCAGCACCATGAGGCCGTTGAGCCTGCCTTCCTTGAGCGGTGCCAGGGCAAAGGATTTCTGATGCGCACCCACTTCGCCAAACCAGCCGCGCACCTCCTCGGGCACGTCGGGGCCGCATTGCGGCTGGTTCAGGCCTTCGACCAGCACCTGGATATCGACGCTCACGCCGGAAAATTCCGGCCCGGGCACCTCGGGTGCATGATCCGTCCAGATACGCATGACGGCATGGGGCACCGCGAAACTTTCGGATAGGCTGAGATAAAATGACTGCAAGGCCACTTCCAGCGTTTTGGCGCGCATCAGCGCCAGGGACAGCTTGTGCAGCTTATCGCCGATGGCATCGTTCTCCTCGGCAAAGCGAATGAAGTCGCGCAATTTCAGATCCTGGTCGCGCGCCTTTTCACGCAGCGCGATCACCTGGCGCTCGCCCAGCGAGATCGCCTGGCCGCTGAAAGGATGCGGCACCGTGATGTCGGCAAGGATTTCCGGGTTGCCGAGGAAATAATCCGGGTTGAGGGTAAGGAATTCGCTGATCTGTTCGGAGGTGAGGGTCATGGGTGTAAGTCGGTTTGGATGGAGGAGACGGCATCGCTTACACGATACTACGCATAAGGTCCGAGTAAGCGCGAGCCGTCGACCAGCGCGCCACTGCAACCGGGTCGGTCATAGTTCGATCTCGCCCCGGAAAACGGTCACGGCCGGGCCGGTGAGGAAGACCGGGTGGCCAGGGCCGGCCCAGCGAATGACAAGGTCGCCGCCAAGGGCGTGGACCCGCACGGGGCTGTCGAGCAGGCAGCGACGTATGCCCGCGACCACGGCGGCGCAGGCGCCGGTGCCGCAGGCCAGGGTCTCGCCGGTGCCGCGTTCGAACACGCGCAATTTGATCTCGCGTCGATGCAGTATCTGCATGAAGCCGACGTTGACCCGTTCCGGAAAGCGGGCGTGGTGTTCGATCCGTGCACCCAGTTCCCGCACCGGCGCGGCATCGGCGTCACAGACTACGCGCACGGCATGGGGATTGCCCATGGACAGGACCGAGAGCTCGATGGGCTCGCCGTCGACGTCGATCACATAGGCGTCCGCCGGCGCCTCCGCCTGGAAAGGAATCTCGGCCGGGGCGAAGCGCGGCGGCCCCATGTCCACGGTGACCTGGCCATCGTCCTCCAGGCGCGGGACGATGATGCCGGAAGCGGTTTCCACACGGATTTCCCGCTTCGAAGTCAGTCCCCGCTCGTGCACGAAACGAGCGAAACAGCGCGCACCGTTACCGCACTGCTGCACCTCGCCGCCGTCGGCGTTGAATATGCGGTAGCGGAAATCGCATCCGTCCTGGCTGGCCACCTCCACCAGCAGTATCTGGTCGCAGCCGATGCCGAAATGGCGCTCAGCCAGGGCCCGGTACTGGGCGGGAGCCAGGTCGATGTACCGGGTGACGCCGTCGAGCACGACGAAGTCGTTGCCCGCACCCTGCATCTTGGTGAATTCGAGTCTCATGAGGCTATCGTCGCCAGGTTCACGGCGGAAAGCCGTACCCGGTCCTTCCAGATGCAGCGGTCCATCACCACGGTCAATCCCTGCGCGCGGGCATGCCGGGCGGCGGCTTCATGAACGATGCCTTCCTGGATCCAGATCGCCGGCGCGCCATGAGTTTGCCCTAGGGCCAGAATTTCCGCCACCACACCGGGGATGGCCGCCGAGTCGCGGAACACGTTGACCAGGTCCACCGGGAAGGGGATGTCGGCCAGCCTGGCATAGGTCTTCTCGCCGAGTATGGCACCGGTCGCGGGGCGTACCGGCACGATGCGGTAACCGAGGCCCTGCATGGCTCGCGAGACGGCAAAGCTCGGCCGGTCCGGCTTGGGCGAGAGACCGACCACGGCGATGGTCTTCACGCGCGCGAGCAGCGCCGCAATATCTTCAAGGGTGGGATTCTGAAAATTCATGGTAGCGCCCTGGTCATGACATAGTCGTCCATCACGAAACCCCCGCCGATGTCCTCCAGGTGAATGGTGGACACCGTGAAGCCGTGTTTGAGATAGGCATCGATGCCGCCCTGATTTTGTCGGTTCACCCGCAACACCAGGCGGGTGTGGCCGCGCCTCGCCGCGCGTGATGCGACCTCGCGGATCAGCGCGCCGCCGATGCCCTGGCGCTGCCAGTCGAGATCGACATAGAGTTGGTCGAGCTTGTAATCGCCCTCGGCCAGCGGCTCGCCGTGAGCGAAGCCCACGAGATCACCGCCTCCAGCCCGTTCGCCGGAGTCCGGATTCACCCGCGCGGCCAGCCAGAGGTCGCCACGGGCCAGGAGCTGGCGTACCAGGTCGGGTTTGTAGCGGCGCTCCAGCATGTACTCGATCTGCCGCGGCGTGATGATGCCGGTGTAGTGTGCACGCCAGACGCGCCCGGCCAGTTCCACCAGTGCTTCGGCCTCTTCCGGGCGCAGGGGGCCCAGCGAGAGAGTGTCGATATGCGTCGTCATGCGGGCCAGTGCCTCCCGTCTTCCGCGGCTAGCGCCCGGTGCTGCCGAAGCCGTTTTCGCCGCGATGGCTGGCGTCGAAGTCTTCGACCAGATTGAACCGGGCCTGCACCACCGGGACGATGACCATCTGGGCGATGCGCTCCAGGGGCTCGATGGTGAAGGGCTCCTGGCCACGGTTCCAGAGCGAGACCATGAGCTGGCCCTGGTAATCGGAATCGATCAGGCCGACCAGATTGCCCAGAACCACGCCGTGCTTATGCCCCAGGCCGGAGCGCGGCAAGATCATGGCGGCATAGCCTGGATCGGCCAGGTGTATGGCCAGGCCGGTGGGAATCAACCGGGTCTCGCCGGGATCGAGGCGGATGGCCGCGTCCAGGCAGGCGCGCAGGTCGAGGCCGGCGCTGCCGGGTGTGGCGTACCGGGGTTCGCCGACCCGGGGGTCGAGAATTTTCAGGTCGATTTGCATGGGCTTACGGGTATCGAGTGATTGGGTGCAGGTCGGATTGGACACGATATTTTGCGCCGTAACGAGGCTTCAAGCGGAAGTCAGGTTACGCCGCACTCACCCGACCTACTCGTAGTGGGTGTTGTACAACTCGGCGATGTGCGCCACCAGCTTCCTGGCCTGGGTGCGCTTGTCGGCTTTTTCCAGGACATGGCGGCCGGCCGCGTCGAGCAGGATGAGCTGCACGGCATCGCTGCCTACGGACGCCTTGACGTCGTTGGCGACGATCAGCGGCAGATGTTTGCGGCGGCGCTTGATTTCGGCGTATTCCTCGATGTTCTCGCTCTCGGCGGCGAACCCCACGCAGAACGGTGGCTTGGGCCGGCTGCTGATACCCGCGAGGATGTCCGGGTTGGGTGCCAGTTCCAGGGTGAGGATGTGGGCGTCCTTCTTGATCTTCTGCTCGGACGGATTGAGCACGTAATAGTCGGCCACGGCGGCGACGCTGATAAAGATGTCGGCCTCATCGACGACCGCTTCGACGGCCGTGAGCATCTCCTGGGCGCTTCCCACCCGCAGGATGCGCGCCTCGCGGGGCGGTGCCAGGCAAACGCGTCCGGAAATCAGGGTGACCGAGGCGCCGGCCTCGATGGCGGCGCGAGCCACAGCGTACCCCATCTTGCCGGAACTGGCGTTGGTGAGTCCCCGCACGGCGTCGATGGCCTCATACGTGGGACCGGCGGTGACCACCACCTTGAGGCCCTCGAACAGCTTGGGTTGGAAGTGGGCTTCCAGGGCTTCCAGGAGGAACTCGGGCTCCAGCATGCGGCCGAAGCCGACTTCACCGCAGGCTTGCTCGCCGCTGTCCGGTCCCAGGATGGTCACGCCATCGGCGGTGAGTTGCGCAATGTTGCGTTGGGTGGCGGACGCTTCCCACATCTGCCGATTCATGGCTGGGGCGACCAGCAGGGGACAGTCGCGGGCCAGGCACATCGTGGAGAGCAGGTCGGAGGCGGCGCCCTGCACCAGCTTGGCCAGGAAGTCGGCAGAGGCCGGCGCTACCAGGATGGCATCGGCGCCCCGCGACAGGTCGATGTGGGCCATGCCGTTGTCCACGCGTTCGTCCCAGAGGTCGCTGAACACCGGGTGGCCGGTGATGGCCTGGAAGGTGGCCGCACCCACGAAATGCCGCGCCGCTTCGCTCAATACCACCTGCACGTCGATATTTTCCTTCACCAGCAAGCGCGCCAGTTCCGCTGCCTTGTAAGCAGCCACGCCGCCGGTCACGCCCAGTACGATGCGCTTGAGATCCATGCGCTTGTCCGGCTGCTGGATTCCCCGGGTGATGAATTCTTCCGCGGTCATCACGACCTGGCGTTGCGGCAATCCCATGGTTCGCCCCTCGTGAGTCAACGCGGCCGATTGTAGCGCCGCCGTGCCCCTCGGCAGGATATCGGCACTATGGCGACGCGCGCCCCCCGCTCACCGCAGCGAGGATGCCCCTGAGCAGGGCGGTGGGCGTGGGGGGGCAGCCGGGCACTTCCACGTCCACCGGGATCACGTTGGCGACCTTGCCGCAGGAGGCGTAATTTTCGCCGAACATCGCGCCAACACTGCCGTGGCCACCGGCGCAATCCCCCATCGCCACCACCCATTTCGGTTCCGGCGTGGCATCAAAAGTGCGCTTCAGCGCGGTTTCCAGGTTGCGCGACACCGGGCCTGTGACCAGCAGCAGGTCGACATGCCGGGGGCTCGCGGCAAACTTCACGCCCAGGCCCTCGATGTTGTAATGCGCCCCACCCAGGGCGTGAATCTCAAGTTCACAGCCGTTGCAGGAGCCGGCGTCGACGTGACGGATGGTCACCGCCGACCCGAACACCTTAAGGATTTCCGCGTGCAGCGCCTGTTCGCACGTGCGCAGGTTCGGATCGGCCAAGGGTGCTGGCTCGGAGACGATGCCGGTCTTGAAGATCTTTTGCAGTATGAGTCGGGTGGCCATGGGAGTGGGGAGCGGTGAGCGGGGAGTGGTGTTACCGCTCACCCATTACAAGTCCTGTCCGCTATAGGAAAGGTTGAACGATTTGTTGATCAGCGGGAAGTCGGGAACGATGTTGCCTAGCACGCCCACTTCCAGGAGCGGCCAGTTCTGCCAGGAGGGGTCGTGCGGGTGGACGCGGTCGAGTCGGCCCGTGGCATCGATGCGCACCGCCACCAGCACTTCGCCACGCCAGCCTTCCACCCAGCCCAGGCCTTCGCACACACCGGGTACCGCCGCGAGCGGCTGCCGGATCGCGCCGGCAGGCAGACGCCCGAGGATTTCCCGAATCAGGCGCAAGGACTCGTGGACTTCGGCGAAACGCACTTCGGCGCGCGCCAGCACGTCGCCGCGGCGTGCAGTCGCCATGTTCACGTCCAACTGATCGTAGGGAGCTTGCGGAAACTGCGCGCGGGCATCCCAGGCCTGGGCGCTGGCGCGACCGGCCAGGCCGGTCAGCCCCAGGCGCGCGGCCATCTGTGGCTTGACGACACCGGTGTGGGTGAAACGATCCTGAAGGGTGGCGTGTTCGTCGTAGACGGCCTTGAGTTCGCGCACCTCGGCGTCGATCGCCAGCGTCAGCGCCGCTAGTTGCGTCCGGCAAGCGTCGTCCAGATCGACGCCGACGCCGCCGGGCACGATGCAGTCGAACAAGTAGCGATGGCCGAAGCATTTTTCACACAGGCGCAGCCAGTCCTCCTTGATGCGCCAGAACTGCATGAAACCGAAGGAAAAGGCGACATCGTTGCCGAGGTAGCCGAGATCGCCAAGGTGGTTGGCGATGCGCTCGATCTCCAGGAACAGGGCGCGCAGCCAGGCGGCGCGCGCGGGAATTTCGCCGCCGCAGGCCTGCTCCACCGCCATGCAGTAGGCCCAGGCGTAGGCACTGTGGGAATCGCCCGAAACGCGCCCGGCAAGCCGGGCTCCGGTGGCGATATCCAACCCATCGAAGCGTTTTTCCACGCCCTGATGGGTGTAGCCCAGGCGCTGCTCCAGTTTGAGGACGCGCTCGCCGACGACGGAGAAGCGAAAATGCCCCGGCTCGATGACCCCGGCGTGGATGGGGCCGACCGGGATTTCGTGGACGCCGTCGCCTTCGACGCGGATGAAGGGATAGGCGTCGAATTCGGCGCGTGGCGGCTGGCCATCCGCTGCGCGCGCGGCGTAGTCGCGGCGCAACGGGAATTCGTCCTCATTCCAGGCCTTGTGGCGCAGCCATTTGCGGGCATCCACCGCGCCCGTGGCCTGGATTCCGAGCAGGTCGAAGTTGGCACGCTGCATGCGCTCGGCCTGCGGGAAGACACCGGCCAGGTCGGGGTGGGCCGGCGCCGGCGCCTCCAGGTCCGCGCTGATCCAAACGAGGCCCAGGGCGGTGATGAAGGTGACGTGGAGGGCGTAGCCCGCGCCCAGATGGTGGTCGTCCGACCCCCAGAGAGCGACGAGCCGCCCGCCTTCCTCCTTCACGACCTGCGCGAAGGCGGGCAAGGCCTCCGCCGCGATGCGGCCGCGCCGGATGTGGGGAGCGAACGGTTGCAACTGGATCATGTCAGCCCCCCAGCAATGCCGCGGCCTGGCGATACCACATCGCCAGGTAGGGCGGAATGAACAAGCCCAGCATCAGCACCAGCCCCAGGTGCAGGAATACCGGCGTCAAGGCGGGCTGATGCGGCAGCCTGGGCAGCTCGGTCTCGCCGAACACCATGGGCTGGACCCGGCCGAAGATGGCGGCGAAGGCCACGCCCAGCGCGATGAGCAGGAAGGGCGTGGCCCAGGCATGCTCGTGCATGGCGGTGGTAATGATCAGGAATTCGCTGGCGAACACGCCGAAAGGCGGTACTCCCAAAATGGCGATGCTACCCAACATCAGGCCCCAGCCCAGGGTGGGGTTGGTTCGGATTAGGCCGCGAATGCCGTCCATCAGCTGCGTGCCCGCGCTCTGGGTGGCATGGCCCACGGCGAAGAAGATGGCGGACTTGGTCAGGCTGTGCATGGTCATGTGCAACAGGCCGGCGAAGCTGGCGATCGGCCCTCCCATGCCGAAGGCGAAGGTGATGAGCCCCATGTGCTCGATCGAAGAATAGGCAAACATGCGCTTCACGTCGGTCTGGCGCTTGATCAGGAAGGCGGCCGTCACCACCGAGAGCAAGCCGAAACCCATCATCAGGTTGCCAGCCAGGTCGTTGCCCAGCGCGCCGTCCACCAAAACCTTGGAACGCATCACCGCATACAGGGCGACGTTGAGCAGCAGGCCGGAGAGCACGGCGGAGACCGGGGTCGGGCCTTCGGCGTGGGCATCCGGCAGCCAGTTATGCAGCGGTGCCAGGCCCACTTTGGTGCCGTAGCCCACCAACAGGAAGACAAAGGCCAGTTGCAGCACCGTGGGTTCCAGGTGCGTCTTGACGCCGTTCAAGTGGGTCCAGAGCAGGGCGCTGCCGCCGGCACCCAGGACTCTCTCCGCCGCGAAGTAGAGCAGGATGGTGCCGAAAAGGGCCTGGGCGATGCCGACCCCGCAGAGAATGAAGTATTTCCAGGCCGCCTCCAGCGAGGCCGGAGTGCGGTACAGCGAGACCAGCAGGACGGTGGCGAGCGTGGCCGCTTCCATCGACACCCAGAGGATACCCATGTTGTTGGTGGTCAGCGCCAGCAACATGGCGGCGATGAACACCTGATAACTGCTGTGATACAAGCGCAATCGCTGGGTCGAGAGACGACCGTGTTCCTGCTCGATGCGCATGTAGGGGCGCGAGAACAGCGACGTGGTGAAGGCCACGAAGGCCGTGAGCGCCACCAGGAATACATTGAAGGAGTCGATGAAGAACCAGCCTTCGCCGCCCACCAGCATCGGCCCGGACGCGACGATGCGCGCCGTGAGCACACCCGCCGCGAGCAAGGTGAGCAGGCTGAACAGGGCGTTGATCTCCGGGGCGTTGCGGCGATTTCCCCAGAGCGCGAGAAACAGGCCGCCGGTGAGCGGAATGCCGAGTAAGCAGTAGATTTCCATAGTGGTTCGTCGGTCGGGTTAGCGGCTTTTCGCGACATCGTCCCCGAATGGGGAAACCCGACGCCCTTTAGCGTTCCTTGAGTTTTTCCATGTGCTTCAGGTCCAGCGAATCGAAAGTTTCGCGGATCTGGAAGAAGAAGATGCCCAGCACGAACACGCCCACGAGTACGTCGAGTGCGACCCCCATTTCGACGACCAGGGGCATGCCATAGGTGGCGCTGGTGGCCGCGAAGAACAGGCCGTTTTCCATGGCCAGGAAGCCGATCACCTGGGGAATGGCCTTGCTGCGCGTGATCATCATGAGGAAAGCGAGCAGGACCGTGGCCATGGCGATCCCCAGGGTCGAGCGCGTCACCGTGCCGGACATCTGCGAGATGGGCAAGGCCAGGTTGAAGGCGAAGATCACCAGGACGATGCCGATCAGCATGGTGGTGGGAATGTTGATCATCGGCTCGACATCGCGGTCCACGTCCAGTTTCCTCACCAGGCGGTAGAAAAACCAGGGCATGGCGATGACCTTGAGCGCCAGGGTGATGCCCGCGGACCAATACAGGTGATGCTGCCCGGTGGACCCGGCTACGATGGCGGTGGAAGCCGCCAGAGCCGCGCCCTGCCAGGCAAACAGGGTGATGAGCCCGACGATGCGGCGCTGCGACAGCATGGCGAAGGAGATCAGCAGCAAGAGTGCCGCGAGCAGGTTGACCACTTGCAGATAGTAGGTCAGGGACATGGTGAGCTCCTTCGGTCGAGCGCCGAGAGCCGAGAGCCATCCACCCTCCGCGCGCCATGCTCCGCTGTCCACTCTCGGCGGTCTTGCATCACACCTCCAGCAGAAAATGGGTCAGCATGCCCAACACCGCCAGCATGAAGGCGGTGCCGAGAAACTCGGGTGCGCGGAACAGCCTGACCTTGGCCGCGGTGGCTTCCAGCAGCGATAGCGTGGCCCCCCCGACGACCATCTTCAGCGTCAGCGCCAAAAAGGCCAGTGGCAGGGCCGCGAAATCTCCCCGCGCAGCGATGCCCCAGGGCACGAACAGGGCGATGCCCAGCGCCGAATAGGTGAACAGTTTCAGGGACACAGCCCACTCGATCAGGGCCAGGTGGCGCGCCGAATATTCCAGGATCATGGCTTCGTGGATCATGGTCAGTTCCAGATGGGTGGCGGGGTTGTCCACCGGAATGCGTGCGTTTTCCGCGGTCGACACCATCCAGAACGCAACCGCGGCGAACGCCATGCTCGGGTAGATGACGAACTCCTTGTGCGCCAGGGTTTCGACGATGGTGGGTAGCGCGGTGGAATGGGAGATCAGGCTGGCGGTGAAGAACACCATCAAGAGCGCGGGTTCCGCCAGGAAGGAGATCAGCATCTCGCGGCGTGCGCCCAGGGTGCCGAAGGAAGTGCCGATGTCCATCGCAGCCAGGGCCAGGAACACCCGCGCCAGGGCGAACACGCCGACCAGGGCAATGGCATCCGCCGCCGGCGAGAAGGCCAGGTCGTTGGCGAAGGTGGGCACGATGCCGGCGGCCAGCGCCATGCAGGCGAACACCATGTAGGGCGCGAAGCGGAACAGCGGCGAGGCCGTATGGGCGATCACCGCATCCTTGTGGAACAGCTTCTTCAGGACGCGGTAGGGCTGCGTCAGGGGTGGCGCGCGGCGGCCTTGCAGCCAGGCGCGGCACAGGTTGACCCAGCCCAGGAGCAAAGGGGCCAACAGGATGGCGACCAGGGTCTGGATGATTTGCAGGAGGATGCCGGGAATCATGTCACCTCCCATTGCCAAAGGGGGAGCATAAGCCTGTCGATACGCATGGTTTTCATCGCGCCACAAATACCAGCAGGAAGATCAGCGTGGCGAAACTGTAGATCAAATACCACTGGATCCGGCCATGTTGCAGCCGTCCGGCCTGGGACGAAGCCCAGGCCACGAGAGTGGCGATGGGCCGGTAGACCAGGCCCCAGATCATGTCTCGGCTCTCTCCGCTGTAGCGGGGATGGCGCTCGAACGGGTCCGGTGTTTCCCGGTCCACCTGCATGAAGCTGCTGAAGATCTGACGGATCGGCTGGCCGAAACCTTCGGCGCTGTCCTGCATGCGCGCATCCTGTTCCGGGTAGCCGCAATCCCAGGGGTCGGCACGGCGCACGCGACCGTGGTAGACACTACGCACCCAGAGGAACACCCCCAGCAGGGTCGCGAGCACCACCGCGAAGAACACCAGAGGCGCATAGCTGGCGCGCTCGGCATCCACCGGCGCCAACAGGAACCAGCTGGGGCTCTGCGCCAGGGCGTGGCCACTGAGCATGCGCACCGCCGGCGCCAGCCAGGCGATGACCTGAGTCGGGAACAGGCCCAGCAGGATGCAACCCGTGGCCAGCCAGAGCATCCCCGCGCGCTCGCGCCAGCTCGCCTCGTGGGCGTGCTGGACGGAGTCGGAGCGAGCGACCCCCAGAAAGGTCACGCCGAAAAACTTGACCATCACGTAGGCGGCGAGGGCCGCAGCCAGAGCGACGGAGGCCGCGGCGACCGGAATCACCATGTTCAGGGAGGGCTGGGAGAGGCCTGGTGTGAGCAGGAAAGCCTGAAGCAACAACCATTCCGAGACGAAGCCGTTGAGAGGCGGCAGGCCGGCGATGGCGAGGGCACCGACCAAGGTCAGCCAGGCGGTCCAGGGCATCCACCGCATCAGGCCTCCCAGCCGGTCCATGTTGCGTTCGCCGGTGGCGTGCAGCACGGCCCCCGCGCCGGTGAACAGCAGACCCTTGAAAAAAGCGTGATTGAGTGCGTGGTAGAACATCGCGGTCAGCGCCAGCGCAGCCAGCGCGCCCTTGCCATCGGTGGCGAAGATCAGGGTGAGGCCGAAGCCGGCCAGGAGCACGCCGATGTTCTCGATGGAAGACCAGGCCAGCAGCCGCTTCATGTCCGACTGCACGGCGGCGAAGAGGACGCCATAGAGCGCGGTTACCAGACCCAGGCCCAGCGCCAGGATGCCCCACCAGGCGAAGCGCACATGGAGCAGGTCGAAGGTCACGCGCAGCAGTCCGTAGATGGCGGTCTTCAGCATGACCCCGGACATCAGCGCCGACACGGGCGCGGGCGCGGCCGGGTGCGCCTCCGGCAGCCAGACATGCAGGGGCACCAGACCGGCCTTGGCGCCGAAACCGAACAGGGCCAGAAGAAAGGCGGTCGAAGCCCAGAACGGCGTCATGCGGGCATGGCGCATGGCAGAGAAGGTGTAGGTGCCGAGGTTTCCACTGTGGTTGCCAGCGAGGTTGCCACCGAGGTTGCCTATCTCGCCGCCCTGCATGACCCCGAAACAGAGCAGCAAGGAGACCGCGCCGACGTGCGCCATGAGCAGATAGAGGAAGCCGGCGCGGCGAATCTCGGGGTCCTCGTGCTCACTGGTGACCAGGAAGTAGGAAGACAGCGCCATCAGTTCCCACACCACCATGAAGGCATAGGCGTCGTCGGCCAGCAACACCAGGAGCATGCTGGCCAGAAACAGGTGGTACTCCAGGCAGAGCAGGCGCAGCCCGTCCTGGCCTTTTCCGGGGCGGAAATAGCCGGAGGCGAACCAGCCGATACCGCCGCCGGCCAGCCCCAGCAGGGTGACGAAGAGCGCGGAAAGGCTGTCCAGCCGCAGGTGAAAGGGCAGGTCGGGCAGGCCGATCGCCAATATCGCCACCTGCGCGGATTCGCCGGAAAAGCCGACGCCGACCAGGCCCACTCCCAGGCTGATCAGGGCGCCCAGGGGGAAAAGCATGCGTCCGAACCAGGCCGAGTGCGAGGGCAGCGCGAGACCCGCCACGCCGAGCAGCAACCAGCCGGCGACGGCGAGCATCAGGAAGTCGATGGGCAGGAGCATTCTGTTTGACAGGTTTTATCGGCACCGCTTCAGGAACGGCGTGCCGGGCGGCGCGCAGCTTATCCAGCGCACCAGCTTATTCACTATCGAGCGTTTAGGCGAGCACCCGGTTCAAATACTCTAGCGCTTCCGCATCCGAAGAGAAGAGGTGCTCGTGGCCGATCTTGTCCACGAGGCCGGTGCGCTCGATCACTTCCTGGACCTGTTTCTTGAAACCGCTGAAGTTCAGGGTGATGCCGCTGTCGCGAAAGCGAACGATCAGATTGGCCAGCATGTCGACGCCCGAGGCGTCGAGGTAATTGATGCCGCTGCTCTTGATCAGGATCTGCTTCACTTCCGGATTTTCCCGTTCCAGCTTCAGCAAGGCATCCTCGAAGTAGGAGACGTTGACGAAACGCAGGGCGCCATCGAAACGCAAGGCGCTCAAGCGAGGGTGCATCGGCGGCAGGTCATGGCGCTGGGCGTCGCGCAAGGTGCCTTCGTGGTGCAGGCCCAGGATCGCGATGTGGGGCCGCATCATGCGATACAGCAGCAGCGAGAGGGAAAGGAGGATGCCGGTGACGATGCCATTCTGGATGTTGGGCGCGAAGGCCAGCGTGGCCACGAAGGTGACCACGGAGGAGATGCCGTCATCGCGGTTGGCATGCCAGGCCGTGCTGAAATTCTTGAAGTTCACCAGGCTCAGCACCGCCACCATGATGATGGCCGCCAGCACTGGCTTGGGCAGGTTGTAGAGCAGCGGCGTGAAGAACAGCAGGGTGAGCATCACGAACACGGCGGAGATGACCGAAGACAGACCGGTGCGGGCATGGGTGGCCAGATTCAGAGCGGAGCGCGAGAACGAGCCGGATACCGGCATGGAATGGCTGAAGGCCGCGGCCACCTTGGCCAGGCCCTGGCCGATCAGTTCCCGGTTCTGGTCCCAGGGCTGCCGGGTCTTGATGGCGATGACCTTGGCGCTGGACATGGCTTCCATGAAGCTGATCAGGGCGATCACGAAACCGGCGGGCAGCAGGGCGATGGTGGCGTGCCAGTCCAGCGGCGGCACGGAGAGGCTGGGCAGGCCTTTGGGGATGGCGCCCACGACGTGCCCCCCGATACCGACGAAATCGAGGGCATAACTGGCCCAGGTGAGCAACACCACGGTGATGAGCACGCCTGGCAGTTTGGGCGCGAACTTCTTGAAGCCCAGCAGGATTGCGATGGCGGTCGCACCGAAGGCCAGAGACATCTCATGCACGTTTCCGGCACTGGAGAGCACGCCCCAGGTGTCGATCAGGAAGTGGCTACTCTGCTGCGAGGGAATGCCCAGCAGGGTCGGCAGTTGCGACAGGCTGATGATCAGAGCCGCGGCGTTGATGAAGCCCATGAGCACGGGGTGCGAGAGGAAGTTCAGCAACACGCCCATGCGCAGCAAGCCGAAGGCGATCTGGAACAGCCCCGAGACCAGGGCCAGCAGGATCACGTAGGCGTAGAACAGCTCCGTGCCGTGTGCCGCCAGGGGGGCGATGCTGGCGGCGGTCAGCAGCGAAGTCATCGCCACCGGGCCGGTGGAGAGCTGGCGCGAGGAACCGAACAGGGCACCGATGATGGTGGGAATCAGCGAGGCATAGAGTCCGTAGTAGGCGGGAACGCCGGCCAGTTGCGCATAGGCCAGCGCCTGCGGGATGGCTACCAGGGAAACCGTGATGCCCGCGATCAGGTCGCCCTTGATCGAGTCGGCCGAGAAGGAGAACCGCTGTAGAAAAACCAGTGGGTTGAAAAAGGGTTTTCCTGGGTGGGGCAAGCGTTGCGTGGTCATGGCGGCAGAGATCCTCACGGCTTCAATCGGGCCTTCGCCAGCATCGGGTTGGCGAATTCGAAAGCGGATGCATCCCGGCGGAAGTGCAACACGTTGTCCGGGCTCACGCGCTCGGGCGTCGTTTTCACCGCCACCGGGAAGTCGCGTTCGAGCACGCGATGGAATTCGCTCAAAGTGCCGACATTGGCGAAAGAGAGGCCGTTGAGGAGTCGATGGAACAGGGATTCGGACATTTCAGTGCTCGGGAAGCGGGAGATGCGAGAACTTAAGCATGTTCCATGCCATGAATTCATATTGTTGATTATTATGATTATTTCAGGATGGCCGCGCTTATTTCCCGGCGCCAGGGCGACGCGATGCAACAGTCGTGGGCGCTTGAATTCTCTCCCCGGGGGCGGGCATCCCTCACAATCAGCGGCCAGCCGGGCTTTGTTGCAAAGGTGGGCGCGTACGTTGCATACTGCAACACCCCGTTCAGCGGCAACGCTCCGTGCAGGCCTCCCTTCAAAACAAACTCACGCTCGGCTACCTGTTCATCGCCCTCCTCGCCCTGGGCGTATCGCTGTATGTCTTCGAGAAGACGCGGATCCTGGAGCAGCGCGTCCTGCTGGGCGAACGCGTCTCCGCCCTGTTCGACGCCGCCATGGAGATACGCCGTTTCGAGCGTAATTACTTCCTCCATCGCCAGGAGGCCGACCGCCTGGAAAACAGCCACTACATCGAGCAACTCCTGGCCCTGTTGAACAAGAATCAGGCCGATTTTTCCCAACTCGGCGCGCCGCAGCGGGTCAACGTACTGCGTGCAGACCTGGCGCGCTACCAGGGCCTGATGCAGGCCTATGCCCAGTCCGCCGACCCCGGGCGGCGCGCGGCCCTGGAGCCCAGAGTCCGCGAGGTTGGCAAGGACCTCGTCGCCTGCGCAGAGGCCGCCGTCACATCCGAGCGCCGCCAGGTACGGGATTTCCTGATCACCTTCCGCACCCATCTGGTATTCGCCATCGTCAGCCTGGCCCTGCTCATGATCGCGGTGGGCCAGGCGCTTTCCCGACGCGTGGTGCGCCCGCTCAAGGAAATGGAGAAGAGCGTCAACGCGGTCCAGGCCGGCCGCCGCGACGAGTTGTCGCGCCCCTCTCAGGACCGCGAGATCGTCGCCATCGTCGAGGCCTTCAACCAGATGCTGAAGGAACTGGAACTGCGCCGGAAACACCTGATGCGCACGGAAAAGCTGGCCTCGCTCGGCACCATGCTCTCCGGCGTCGCCCATGAGTTGAACAATCCGCTGTCCAACATCTGGTCTTCGTGCCAGATCCTGCAGGAAGAACTGGGCGAGGCCGATGTCGAGACGCAGCGGGCGTTGTTGGCGCAGATAGACACCCAGAGCGAGCGTGCCCGCAACATCGTCCGCTCCCTCCTGGATTTCGCCCGGGATCGTGCCTTCGAGCGCGAATCCCTGGCTCTACTCGCCCTGGTCGAGCAGAGCATCGCCTTCCTCAAGGGCGACATTCCCGCACGCGTGCGCCTGCGTCTCGACATCCCGCCCGACATGTGGCTCAGCGTCGACCGGCAGCGCCTGCAGCAGGCCCTGCTCAATCTGATCAAAAACGCGGTCGAGGCCGTGGCGCAGGCCGGACACGGGGAAGTGGCGATCAGCGCGCGCCGTGAACGGGTGGACCAGGAAGATCCGGCACTGGCTTGCCGGGTTGGGCGGCAGGTCGGTGGTGATTGCATCCGCATCAGCATCCGCGACAGCGGCCAGGGCATCCCGGCCGACCTCCTGCCGCGCATCTTCGACCCCTTCTTCACCACCAAGGACGTGGGCCACGGCATGGGTCTGGGCCTGTTCATCGCCTACCAGGTCGTCGAGGAACACGGCGGCTGTATCTACGCCAGCAGCGAGCCGGGCCAGGGCACGACCTTTCACCTGCGCTTGCCCGCCAGCACGCTCGTGCCTGCCCCATGACCGACACGACGCCCCGCCTCCTGATCGTCGATGACGAGGAAATCGCCCTGCGCAACCTCGAACGGGTGATGAAGAAGGCCGGCTATCGGGTCACGACCAGCAGCAGTGGCGCCCGCGCCTTGGCCCTGATCGAGATGGGCGAATTCGACCTCCTACTCAGCGACCTGCGCATGGAAGGCGTGGATGGCATGCAGTTGCTCCGTGCCTGCCGCGCGCGCCATCCGGACGTCGAAGTCATCATGATCACCGGCTTCGCCACCACGGAATCGGCGGTCAAGGCCATGAAGGAAGGGGCTTTCAACTACATCGCCAAACCCTTTCGCCTCGACGAGGTGCGCCGCGTGGTGAGCGAGGCTCTGGAAAAAAGGTCGCTGCGGCGGGAAAACCGCAGCCTCAAGGAGCAGATCGAAGTCTACGAGGGTGAGGTCCGGATCATCACCCAGAATCCCGAGATGCGCAGACTGTTGGCGCTGGCGGAGCAAATCGCCCCTTCCGACTGCAACGTTTTGATCGAGGGGGACAGCGGCACCGGCAAGGAGTTGCTGGCGCGCTACGTGCACAAGCACAGCACCCGACGCGACGGTCCCTATGTCGCGGTCAACTGCGGCGCGCTCAATGCCGACTTGCTGGCCAACGAACTCTTCGGCCATGAGCGCGAGGCCTATACGGGGGCGAGTTCCGCGCGCCGCGGCCTGATCGAGAGCGCTTCGGGCGGCACCCTGTTCCTCGACGAGGTCACCGAGATGCCGGCCGAGATGCAGGTCAAGCTGCTGCGCGTGATCCAGGAACGCGAGGTATTGCGGGTCGGCGCCACCCGGCCGCTGCCGGTGGATATCCGCGTCATCGCCGCCAGCAACCGTATCCTCACCGAGGCCGTGGCCGCCGGCCTGCTGCGACGCGACCTCTACTACCGCCTCAATGTGGTGGGCCTGCACATCCCCTCCCTGGCGCGGCGGGCGGGCGACATACCCTTGTTGGTCAATCATTTCCTGGGAAAGCATGCGGCGCGCATGCGCAAGGGCGTACTCTGCGTGGCGCCGGAAGTGCTGGAAGTCCTGAGCCACCACGATTTTCCCGGCAACGTGCGCGAACTGGAAAATCTGGTGGAGCGCGGTGTGGCCGTGGCCAGCGGCGAACGCATCGAGTTGGCGCATCTGCCGGAAGCTTTGCGCGGCCCCTTGCCTCTGGCCTATCGCCGGGTCGATGGTGCCCTGCCAACGCTGGAGGAACAGGAGCGGCGTTATATCGAGTGGGTGATGGACACGGTCGGCGGCAACCAGACGCTGGCCGCGCAGAAATTGGGGATCAATCGGGTGTCGCTGTGGCGGAAGCTAAAGAAACAGGTCGAAGCGGCAAGGACAGGCAGTACTAACGCAGTTGTTTCCAACCAATGGGGTATCGACGATGAAAAGTAGCATTCTCGTGTTGGGGCTGATGCTGTTCAGCCCCGCCTTGTACGCCGCGGGCGCAATAGCGGTGGACGATGAGGTGGGCGAAAAAGAGCCGGGTTATGGCCTGGTCTATGGCTACGGCACGCGCGATCAGGCGGGGGAAGCGGCCCTGGCCGAGTGCTACAAACAGGGCAACGCGCATTGCCAGGTGGTGGCGCGATTCGACAAATGCGGCGCCTATGCCGCTTCGATGAAACACTACGGTGTCGGCTGGGGCGATTCCGCCGCCGCAGCCCAGAGCATGGCCATGGATGGCTGCGGCAACAGCAATTGCCGGGTTGTGCTCGTCGATTGCGAATAGGCAACGGGACGAGGTGGGGATGCCCTCACCTCGTCCGCGCCCCTCGCTTTGGGCGCAGTCATGCTCATGACGCTTGCCCTTCCGGAGGGTGCGTCAACAGCGCGCAATGATGGCCAGCAGGATCGCCAGCAGCGAACCGAAGAATCCGTTGATCCAGAACAGGCGGGTGGAGTAGTGCCGGTTTTTACGACGGGCATCCAGCCAGCGCACACTTTCTCCCAGCGTGACCAGCATGATGACCACCAGAAGCGGCGAGAGCGTGTACAGAATTGCCAGGCGGAATTCGCTGAACTGCTCGGCGCATCCTCGCAAATCCATACGGACGCCGGCGCTGCGCGTGTAGATGTACACGATGGCCAGGAGCAAGCCGACCAGGTACAGAAACCAGACCGCGGCCAGCCGCGCGTGCGGGTCCCTCGCAACCCGAACCGCGTGCAACATCACGAGGTAAGGCTGCTTGAGTACGGCGCTGCAAAATCGTACGAATCCGCGGGTAGTCATGTCTCACCAGTGGGGGAGTCTACCTCGGCGACGATACCACGAACCTCGCAACGGAAACCGCGCGGCCAAGCTCGTCAAAGGTAGAGCGGCGCCATCTGGCGCCAGTATGCGCCGCGGTGGGCGCGGCCCCGCCAGACATGAAACTTGTGCCTGATACCCTTGGCGTGGAGCAGTGCGCTCAGGTGACGGTTATTGGCGAGGAACGGGTCGTCCGCGCCGATGACGATCGCGATCTCCATGTTGCGCAGAAGCTCCAGGCGATCGGCACACTCCAGATTGGGCAGGAAGTGGGTCGGGGTGTGGAAATAGATATTTTCGTCGTAGTAACCGTCGAACAGGTCGGCGAAGCTTTCCACGTTCAGGGTCAGGTCATAGCGGCCCGAAAAAGCGACCAGTTTCTGGAACAGACCAGGGTGTCTGAAGGCGATGTTGGCTGCTTGGTATGCGCCGAGGCTACAGCCATGGGCGATGGTGCAAGGATGCGGATTCTTCCGCCGCATCAGCGGCAGCACTTCGTCGAGGAGGTATTCCTCGAACTGGATGTGGCGGCGGATACGGCCCGCGGGCTCGCACCAGAAGCAGTAAAGGGACTCCGAGGCGATGCTGTCCACGCACCAGAGCTGCAACTGCCCCGCATCGATCTTCTCCGACAGGCTGCGCACCAGGCCGAGATTTTCGTATTCGTAAAAGCGCCCGTCCCGTGTGGGGAACACCAGCACCTTGGCGCCCGCATGGCCGAAGACCAGCAACTCCATATCCCGCTGCAGGCGGGGGCTGAACCAGCGGTGATATTCCCGGTTCATGTCAGGAAACTTGCGGCTTCCCGCGCCAATTCCCGTTCCCGCGCCGCCCTTCCGGGGTAATCGAAGTGGCCCGCCGCCAGCAGAAACAGACGCCGCCGCGACGCTGGAATCGCGTTGTAGATGGCGAACTGGCCAGGCGGCGGCACAGCCGGGTCGAACAGGGCAGCCGCCACCAGGGTCGGGATGCGCAGGTTGCGGGCGGCGCACGCGGCATCGTAGTAGACCAGGGTTTCCATGACATCGAAGGAATGGTGCCGCTGGTAGTTGCGCACGGCATCGCAGCTACCCACGCTGGGTAGCACCATGCGCAAGCCGTGGTGGCCGAACGTGGGCACCTCGATGCACAGATGGCCGATGCGCCGATCCCACGGGGTGGCCAGCGCGCCGATGCCGCCGCCGAAGCTGCTGCCCCGGTAGGCCAGGCGGCCCGCCACCTCTGGAATCAGGGTGAGCAAGGCGGAGACACCCAGCCAGAGATCCTCCACGCAGCCGCCCAGGACATAGCGATCCCGGTCCTCGATCCCGTGCACGACGTGGAAAGCTGGCTGCGGCGAAATCCCCGCGACCGGGCTGGCGCCCATGCCGCGGAAGCAGGGAAACAACACCGCGGCGTCATCCAGGCCGAAAGGGGCATCGGGCGCGGCTCTTCCTCCATAGCCATGCCCGATGAGCACGCCGCGCCGTGGCGGGCCGGCCAGCGGCAGCAACAACCAGCCACCGATCTCCACCCCGTCCGTGGAGCCGTAGCGCAGCTCATGCACCGCGTGATTTCCCAACACCTGGCCGCTGGGGCGCGTGCGCGGCTTCGGCGCCAGCGCCATCGCCGCGGCAAAACGACGCCGCCAGAAATCGGCGAAGTCCGCTGGTGGGTGCGGTGGATCGATGTCCAGCAAGCGCCCCAGATCCATGCCGTAGCCTGGGTCGAAGTCGTAATCGTGGAGGAACGCCTTGCCGGGCATGCGCTACGGGCGGTGTGTGGCCGCGCGGACTCAGCCCTGGCGCGAGATGGCGGTTTCCACCAGGGTGATAAAATCCGCCTCGCTCTTCACCTGCGCGACCTCCTGCGAGGTGACCGTGTATCCATGCGGGCCAGCGATGGCTTCGTAACGAGGTACGCGCGCGTGGAACAGACGCGGGAAGACCCAGCGGGTGAAGTCGTCGGGCTCCACCTGAGCCACGAACTCCAGGCCCTTTTCCGCCATATAGAGCGGCAGGTTCTCGGCCAGGAAAGACGGGCGGTAGTAGAGCGGCTTGGGGGCGGATTGCGCGCGGCGGATCAGGGTCTTTTCTTCCTCCCGCGTGGTGACCTGGATGTAGAGGATCAGGGTGTGGGCGGCAAGCAGGCCGATCACCGCGTCGTCTTCCAGTTCGCACAGGCTGCCGCCGACATCGTTGACGAAATGGGCGTAGCCGTAGATTTCCTGCGCCTTGTGGATGAATTCCGGTACGTCCTGCATGGCGGCGATCTCCGCCTCCCGGTACATGGCCTGGCGACGGCTGAATTCGGGCAGGGACAGGCCGGCGTGATCCGGGTCGCCCAACTTGCCGACGAAGGACAGCACCGGCCCGAGATCCTGGATCTTGATGTTGTTGCGGATGTCGATCCAGTCGTGGCGCAGCAGTTCGCGCAGGAATGGCACTTGCATCGCCTGCTGCTTGATCAGGTCGAGGATGGGCTCATCGAGATAGCGCGTGCCGATACGGTAGTCGCCGGAATAATGGAACCAGTCGTTGCGGCGCAGCAGCCCGGAGAGGTAGGTCTTGCCGACGCCGGACATGCCCAGCAGGGTGATCTTCTTGTGCTCCCAGGCGCGGAAGGCTTCGGGGGTGAATTTCATGGAATGGTTCCAGGAAGGGAAAGGCCTTCAGTGTGCCCCAGCGTGCGCGTTCGGTGTAAGGCCGGCGGTGTGAGCCGCCCCGGATCGGATGAAAATTTCAGAATCCGGAAACCTCCGCGGGCGCACCCGGAGCGGGAGGCGCTCATCGCAACAGCCGCCGCCGGGTCTGACGCAGCCCGAACAGGAAGCCCGCCAGGCCATAAGCCAGCAGCACCAGCGCATGCAGCGCCACCGCATCGGGCCAGCGGCCCAGCAGCAGCGGCCGTGCCAGGTTCACCGCGTGGGTCAGAGGCAACCAGTCGGCCGCGACCGCCAGCCAGGCCGGCAGGGCAGTGGGCGGGTAGAACACGCCGCCTAGCAACACCTGGGGCGTGATGCACAAGGTGAAGTAGTAGAGGAAAAAATCGTAGTTGGGCGAGACCGCATTCACGGCCAATCCCAGGCCGGAAAAGCACAAGCCGGTGAGCACGATCACCGGAACCAGCGCCAGGGTCAGGGAAAAGTCCGTGTACAGCCCCAGCCCCCAGATCACCAGGATGATGGCCACGCCGGAGAGCAGGCTCTTGGATGCCGCCCATAACCATTCGCCAACCAGCACGTCGCGCAGCGTCAAAGGTGTGTTCAGGATGGCCTCCCAGGTTTTTTGCACATGCATGCGCGAGAAGGCGGAATACAGGGTCTCGAAGGTGGCGCTGTTCATCACGCTGTAGCAGAGCGTGCCGGCGGCGAGGAAATGCAGATAAGGCACGCCGTTCACCTGGTGCAGCAGCCCGCCCAGGCCATAGCCCAGGCCCAGCATGTAGAGCATCGGGTCGGCCAGATTGCCTAGCAGCGAAGGCATGGCCAGTTTCTTCCAGACCAGGAAGTTGCGCTGCCAGACCGGAAACCAGTTGAGATTAATCACGCAGATCCCTGCCCGTCAGCTTGAGGAACACGTCTTCCAGGTTGGCCGGGCGATGCAGGTAGCGCAACCCGGGGTGAGCGGCCAATTCGGCGACGACTTTCGAAGGTGTCTGCGTGTAGCAGAACAGCGTTTCGCCTGCCTGCTCGCAGCGGTGACAGTGCCGGCTGCCGCAGGCCTGCCATTCATTCAGGCCATCGCCGTAGATTTCCACCACATGCGGCTCGATGTGGGTCTGGATGAGTTCGCGCGGACTGCCCTGGACGATGACGCGCCCCTGGTCGATGACGCTGATGTCGTCGCACAGGCGTTCGGCTTCTTCCATGAAATGGGTGGTGAGCAGCAGGGTCTTGCCCTGCCCCATGAGGCGGCGCAGGCCTTGCCAGATCAGGTGCCGGGCCTGCGGATCAAGGCCGGTGGTGGGTTCGTCCAGGATCACCAGATCGGGATCGTTGACCAGGGCGCGCGCCAAGGTCAGGCGCCGCTTCATGCCGCCCGACAAGGTGGCGATGAGCGCCTCGCTCTTCCCCGCGAGCCCGGCGAAGTCCAGCAGTGCCGGGATGCGGCCGATCATTTCACGTTTCGACAGGCCGAAATAGCGGCCGTAGATCTGCAAGTTCTCCCGCACCGTGAAGTCCGGGTCGAGATTGTCCATCTGCGGCACCACACCAACGCGCTCGCGCGCCACCTCGGCTCGGGCCGGCAGCCGCTGGCCCAACAAATCCACCGTACCGGCGTCCGCCGCGATCAGGCCGAGAGCGAGACGCAGCGTCGTGGTCTTGCCGGCGCCATTGGGGCCGAGCAGCCCATGGCAGCGCCCTGCCTTCAGTTCCAGGTCGAGCCCGTCCACCACTACGGTGTCACCGTAGCGCTTGGTCAGGCCGCTGAGTTTCAGGGGAGAGGTCATGGGCATCGGTTCAAAGGGGGGACCTGCCAACGTCGTCAGGGCTCGAAAGTTCGTCGGCTCTCATGTGAACAAGGGCAACTCCGGGGAGAGCATGGGCGCTTCGGACTGGGAATGATTGGCGCCCGGAAAGTATACATACCTCGAATACGGGATGTTGAACACACCCTTCAGATAAGGCTCCCATTCAGGATTAAGCTCCACAGGAGGTTCGCCCGCATTAATACCATCTTCGTCCACGATTTGTACATCGACATCACCAATGCACAAATAATCCACCACTCCGCCGCTCATAATAATTAACACTTTTGCTTTAGTCATGTGCAATTACTCCTCAGCAAATATCTGGGGAACCGCTGAACAAATCGGCTTCGTCGTTCCCACGCAGGCGGGAACCCAGAAAAAAACAGCCTGGATGCCCGCCTGCGCGGGCATGAAGAATAAATCAGTGCATCCCTAGCCCGACACGGCTACACATTTTTTTGCAGTCAATTCCCTATGAATTTGTTAGTCAAGGCATAGGCGCCATTACCATGAAACTCAATAAATCCCATGTCACGAAGTCGTTGTAATTGCTGGCGCAGCTTTGCCTTTACGTTCTTGTTATTTGGAAAAAGACGTGATGCTCGCGATTCGTAAGCATAAATATCATCTATCGAGAAAAATCCACTTCCTATCGAATCGACTATCCCTAGCGCTACTGCAATCCATCCACGCTCTGCGCCTTCGATGCTCTCCAGCTCCTCCGTGGCGGCCCAAGATCGCTGAATATTCTCTTGCGGAACCGGCGCCCCATTAATAACACAGTGGATCAGTGCGCTCTTTGGAATTATTTCCAGGTCAAGATTGCAGCCTACCCACCCCGCTCTCCTAGCATTTTTAGAAAGCGGTGTTCTGGCCACAACCATCGGCTCAACAATGAACCGACGTGGCAATATAAACAGGTCTAAAACAGAGAATGGCAGCCTGTAGTTCATCAAAATCAAATTTGGCTGACGTCCTTCCCTAATGGATGCAATCATTGACCCATAGGCGCCATCCACTACTTTTTTGCCAAACTTTGTTTTTGAGCCCTTTAACTCAAACGGACGCGTACAGGACTTGCAGTTAAAGTCCAACACCTTCGTATTATTCGGTGTTTTTACATAAGCTCCACCACATGCAGGGCATAAAGCGTTTACAGCAAGCCACGATTCCGTTAAAACGCGAGCACGTTGTGATGCGCTCTTGTAGTCTAACTCAGTAAGTTGAATGGACATAGACTGACTGGCAAATTGGCCGGGAAGATGATTCCGCTCCATAAACCTCCAGCGTGATCAGTAAATCGCCCTTGATGCGGGTCTCATGCCAGCCTTTGGGCCTGAGCAATGTGGAGAGTATCTTGGGTGCGCTGGATTCGTTGCCACCAGGTGCCGTGATGTCGGCGATACTCAGTCGATATTCCAGAAGTGCCTCGGTCAGGTCATCGAGTTCGCCGCGACAACCGGTGTGCAGCACCTCTGCCGCATGGCGGAAGTTGTGCACCTCATAGATGTCCAGCAATTCAGCAGGTAAGAAGGGGATGGTGTTCATGGTCGGCATTGTATGGCCGCTTCGGGCTCGCCGCCTCAGCCCTGGCAAGTGAGAACGTTTCAATTTCGACAGGGCGCGGCCACCCCCGACGAGAACAGCACGAGTATATGACCGAGCGCCGTGCGACACTGGCCACCTGGACCGATCTCATGGCCTGCGGCGTATCTGGCCGGGCCAACGTGTCCCCCCCGCCGGGCGCCCCATGGAAAAGGGCAGCTCAAGGCTGCCCTGTACTTGCCGCTGGAGTCAACCACCCACCGGCTTATTTCAGCTTGATTTCCTTGTAAGCCACATGCTTGCGCGCCTTGGGATCGAACTTGCTGATCTCCATCTTGCCGGGCATGGTCTTCTTGTTCTTGGTAGTGGTGTAGAAATGACCGGTGCCCGCGGTGGACTCCAGCTTGATTTTTTCACGTCCGCCTTTCGCCATGATCGTTCTCCTTACTGCGCAATGTCGGTGGACCGACTCGCGCGCAAATCGGCCAGGACGGTCTCGATGCCCTTCTTGTCGATCAGACGCAGACCGGCGTTGCTGACGCGAAGTCGCACCCAGCGACTCTCGCTTTCCAGCCAGAAGCGGCGGGATTGCAGATTGGGCAGGAAGCGACGCTTGGTTCTGTTATTTGCGTGGGAGACGTTGTTACCCACCATCGGCTTCTTGCCGGTGACCTGACATACGCGGGCCATGATTGTTACCCCTGCTACACGAATACGGAAAGTCCGCCTTTATACGCGAAACCTGCGCGGAGGTCAAAGCCATCCTCGTTCACAGAAGGAGAAACCTTCGCCGTCGGCGACGATGAAGTGGTCGATCACCTTCACATCGACCAGCCCCAGCGCGGCCTTCAACTGCTCGGTCAGCCAGCGGTCGGCCTGCGAGGGCGAAGCCACGCCGGAAGGATGGTTGTGCGCCAGGATCACGCCGGCCGCATTGTGATGCAAGGCGCGGATGACGACTTCGCGCGGGTACACCGAAGTCTGGGTGAGGCTACCCCGGAACAGCTCCTCGGCGGCCAGGACGCGGTTCTGGGAGTCGAGAAACACCCCCATGAAGACCTCATGGCGAAGGCGGCCCAGGCGCAGGCGCAGGTAATCGCGTACCGCGCCCGGCGAATTGAGTGCGTCGTCGTGCTTCATGTTTTCGCCCAGGGCGCGCCGCGCCATCTCCAGCACCGCCTGCAACTGCGCGTACTTGGCCGGCCCCATGCCGGGAAAGGCGCTGAATTCGGCCTGCGCGGCGTTGAACAGCCGGGTGAGCCCGCCGAAATGCAGCAACAGGTCGCGCGCCAGATCGACCGCGCTTTTTCCCGTCACGCCCACGCGCAAAAATATCGCCAGTAATTCCGCATCGGACAAGGCACCCGCTCCGCGTTGCAGCAGCTTTTCCCGAGGTCGATCGCCCTCGGGCCAATCGGTGATCGCCATGACACCTCCCGGATGCGGCTCGCGTGTGACGAGTCGCAAGGCGCGATTGCATGAACCTCGCCACGCGCGCTGCTTCTTTATAGCAGGCGGCTCCCCCCAAGCGTTCGCCTGATACTGGAATACCCAACAAAAACAATCAACTTTGTACGGTACGGATTGCGTCTCATAATGCGAACACAAACGCTTCCCTTCGGGTCATCGACCTGGGGCGGGCCTGAACGTGCATGCCGAGGCCCGGCCGCAGAGGAGCGGGGAATAACCGATACGGGAAGTACGCCATGGGCATGTTGGAAACCTTCGAAAAAATGCTGGCCGCCGGCAAGGACAACCCCCTGCTGCGGTTTTCTCTGGGCAGCGAATATTTCAAGCTGGGCCAGCATGCGAGTGCGCGTGCGCACCTGCAAGCGGCGCTGGACTTCGATCCGGGCTATTCCGCCGCATGGAAATTGCTGGGGAGAACGCTCGCCGAAGCAGGCGACCTGGAGCAGGCGCGGGAAGCCTACCGTCGCGGCATCGCGGCCGCCCAGGAGAAGGGGGACTTGCAGGCGGCGAAGGAAATGCAGGTATTCGCCCGCCGCATCGAGAAGCAGTTGCCGGGTTAACGGGCCGAGTAAGCCGCCCGCGGATCATGAACGTCTGGCCATGCCCGTTTCCCTCACCCCCAACACACCCAGAGATGACAGCCGGGTGACGCCCGCTGCCGCCTTGGGCTACCATCCGTCAGATCGAACCCTACTCAGGAGCAACACATGGCGCGCACGGTGAATTGCGTAAAACTCGGCCGCGAAGCCGAAGGTCTGGATTTTCCGATGCTGCCCGGTGAACTGGGCAAGCGCGTGTTCGAAAACGTTTCCAAGGAGGCGTGGGCCGGCTGGATCAAGCTCCAGACCATGATCATCAACGAGAACCGCCTCAACCTGGCTGATGCCCAGCATCGCAAGTATCTGATGGAACAGGCGGAAAAATATTTCTTCGGCGAGGGCGTCGGCGCTCCCGATGGCTTCAAGCCGCATTGACATGACCGACACCCATTTCGGCTTCAAGACCGTCGCGGAAGAGGAAAAGGCTGCCCGCGTCGCGGAGGTGTTCCATTCCGTGGCGAAGCGCTATGACGTGATGAATGACCTCATGTCCCTGGGGCTCCACCGCATCTGGAAACGCTTCCTCTCCTTGCACGCGCGCGTGCGCCCGGGAGCGAAGATTCTCGATATCGCCGGCGGCACCGGCGACATCGCCCGCCTCCTGGCCGAGGATGCCGGCCCCGGCGGCGAAGTCTGGCTCACCGACATCAACGGCTCCATGCTGGGCGTGGGCCGCGACCGCATGCTGGATCGGGGCCTGATGCTGCCAGTGGCGCAGTGCGATGCCGAGAAACTGCCCTTCCCCGGCGAGTATTTCGACCTGGTCACGGTCGCCTTCGGCCTGCGCAACATGACCCACAAGGAAAACGCCCTGGCCGAGATGCTGCGTGTGCTCAAGCCCGGCGGCAAGCTGATGGTGCTGGAGTTTTCCAAGGTGTGGAAACCGCTCGCACCGCTCTACGACACCTATTCCTTCCAGTTGTTGCCGCGTCTGGGCAGCCTGGTGACCAAGGATGCAGACAGCTACCGCTATCTCGCGGAATCCATCCGCATGCACCCGGACCAGGAAACGCTGAAGGCCATGATGGAATCGGTCGGCTTCCAGCGCGTGGATTACTTCAATCTCAGCGTCGGCGTGGTCGCACTGCACGTGGGCTACAAGATTTAACCGCCCCTCTCACCCTCCCTGATCACGCCCATGAACACCCAGCCGGTCAAGAAATTTCTCCTGGAATTGCAGGAACTCATCGTCGAACGCATGGAGCAGATCGACGGCAGCCCGTTTCGCCGCGACGCATGGGAACGCCCCGGTGGCGGTGGTGGCATCACGCGGCTGATCGAGGAAGGCGATTTCCTCGAACGCGGTGGCGTGAATTTCTCGCACGTGACCGGTGACCGGCTGCCGCCCTCGGCCAGCGCGCAGCGCCCGGAATTGGCGGGCCGTTCCTGGGAGGCGATGGGGGTTTCGCTGGTGATGCATCCGCGCAATCCCTATGTGCCCACCACCCACATGAATGTGCGCTACTTCGTCGCGACCCGGCCGGGTGAAGCGCCCGTGTGGTGGTTCGGCGGCGGCATGGACCTCACGCCTTATTACGGTTTCGAGGAAGATGCCACACATTTTCACGCCATGTGCCGCCGCGCCCTCGATCCCTTCGGCGCCGCCTATCACCCGCGCTTCAAACAAGGGTGCGACGAATATTTCCACCTCAAGCACCGGAATGAGCCGCGCGGTATAGGCGGCATCTTTTTCGACGACCTGGCCGAGGGCGGATTCGAGCACTGCTTCAACCTCACGGAAAGCGTCGGCGACCATTTCCTCGCGGCCTATCTGCCCATCGTCGAACGCCGTGGCGACCTGCCTTACGGCGAGCGAGAACGCGACTTCCAGGCCTACCGGCGCGGTCGCTATGTCGAATTCAACCTGGTATTCGACCGCGGCACCCTGTTTGGCCTGCAATCCGGCGGGCGCACCGAATCCATCCTGATGTCCATGCCGCCCATCGTGAAATGGCGCTACGACTGGCATCCCGAACCGGGCAGCGAGGAGGCGCGCCTCTACAGCGACTTCCTGCGGCCGCGCGACTGGCTGGGTGAATTCAACACCGCCCCCGATGCAGCCTGACGCCGGTTACGAGCAGGGCACCGGGCCGATTCCACCCGACCCGGTCAGGCGCAGGAAGCGCCGCTTCCTGATCGGTGCGGTGATCCTGCTACTGCTGATCGTCGGCGCCGTATTCGCCGCCTATGAACTGATCGCCTCGCCCTTCCAGGCCATGCTGCTCGCCGGATACGGCAAGCGCCTGACGTTCCAGACCGAGGCCGGCGAAAATCCGGCCCTGCGCGTACCGAAATTCGGCCCCTACAACATCCGCAATGGCTATGCGGACCTGCCGCGATACGTGCGCAGATTGAAGGCGAAAGGATTCGAGGTCACCGCCCAAGCGCGCGTCTCTCCAGACATGGCCCACATCCTCGACTACGGGCTGTACCTGCCCTACAAGGAGAAATCGGTCACCGGCCTTTCCCTGCTCGATTGCAGCAACAAGCCGATCTACGAAACGCGGTTCCCGCGATATTCCTATGCGGACTTCAACGCCATCCCGCCGGTCATCGCCAACACCTTGTTGTTCATCGAAAACCGTGAGCTGCTCGACCCCAATCATCCGCAGCGCAACCCCGCCGTGGAATGGGATCGCCTGGCCGAAGCGGTGATGGAAAAAGCGATTCAGACCGTGGACCCCTCCCGCAACGTGCCGGGCGGCTCCACTCTGGCCACGCAGATCGAGAAATACCGCCATTCGCCCGATGGTCTGACCATGACGGCGACCGACAAGCTCACCCAGATGGCCTCGGCCTCGCTGCGCGCCTACCTCGACGGCGAGGACACCCGCGCCACGCGGCGCCGCATCGTCCTGGACTATCTCAACACCGTGCCGCTCTCCGCGACCCCGCGTTTCGGAGAAGTGAACGGCATCGCCGAAGGACTGGAGGCCTGGTTCGGGATCGATTTCGCCAAGGCAAACCACCTGCTGATGCAGCCCGGCCAAACACCGGAAGCAGCGCGCGCGTTCAAGCACGTGCTGGGCCTGTTGATCTCGCAGCGCAAGCCTTCGTACCACCTCCTCGTCGGACGCCACAACCTGGACGCCTACACCAACACCTATCTCCGGCTGCTGGCCACGGCCCACGTCATCACCCCCGCCTTTCGCGACCTCGCCCTGGGGGAAAAGATCACGTTCCAGCGCAACGGCGGCAAACGCCCGGCGAGCGGCAGCTACGCAGAAAACAAGGCCGCGAGCACCCTGCGCGTGGAACTTGCCGGCAACCTGGGCATTCAACGCCTCTATGACCTCGACCGCATCGACCTGAAGGCCAACGTCACCTTGCATGCCACCACGCAGCGCGCGGTTTCCGATTTCCTGCGACGCCTGTCCGATCCGGTGGTGGTCGAGGCCGCGGGCCTCTACGGGCACTTGCTGTTCTCTCCCGGCGACGACCTGACCCGCCCGATCTACAGCTTCACCCTCTACGAGAATACCGAGGACGGTGCCATGCTGCGGGTGCAGGCGGACAACCTGGATCAGCCCTTCGACATCAACCGCGGCGCGAAGCTGGACATGGGCTCCTCGGCCAAGCTGCGTACCCTCATCACCTATCTGCAACTGGTGGCCGAGTTGCACGATCGCTATGCCGACATCCCGCCCGCGGAGCTCCAGAAACTGAAGATCGCCGACAAGGACCTGCTGCTGCAATGGGTGCGCGACTACCTCCTGCGCACCGAGGACAAGTCCCTGACACCCATGCTGGAGGCGGCGATGTCGCGGCAGTACTCGGCGAGTCCGGCGGAGGCCTTCTACACCGGTGGCGGGGTGCACCATTTCCACAACTTCCATAGCGCCGACAACGGCAAGGTGATGGACTTGTGGGAAGCCACACGCAATTCCGTGAACCTGCCCTTCATCCGCCTGATGCGCGATCTCGTGCGGCATTTCATGTACCGCGACGCGAACGGCGCCGCGACCATCCTGGCCGATCCCGATGACCCACGGCGCGAGGAGTACCTCAAGCAGTTCGCCGACAAGGAGGGCAAATCCTATCTCATCCGCTTTAACAAGAAATACAAGGGCTTGAAACCGGAGGAGACGAGCGCGGCCCTGCTCAACCACCTCACCGCCAACCCCAAGCGCCTGGCCGCCGTATTCCGCTATCTGGAGCCGAACGCCGACGTGGCGGCCATGACCCGTTTCCTGAAGACACGGCTCAACAACCCCGGCAGGCTGGACGACAGCGATTACCAGTATCTGTTCGATACCTATGGGCCGGACAAATTCGACCTGGCCGACCGCGGCTACATCGCCCAGATTCATCCCCTGGAACTCTGGCTGGTCGCCTACCTGCGCGCCCATCCTGGCGCCGGCTGGCATGAGATCGTCAAGGCCAGCGAACAGGAGCGAATCGACGTCTACGACTGGCTGATCAACACCAGCCACAAGAACGCCCAGGACATCCGTATCTACTCCCTGCTGGAGATCGAGGCCTTCCAGGAAATCCACCGCCGCTGGCGTCTCCTGGGTTACCCCTTCAGCAGCCTGGTCCCCTCCTACGCCACCGCCATCGGCTCCTCCGCCGACCGACCCGCAGCGCTGGCAGAACTCATGGGCGTGATCGCCGACGATGGACTGAAACTGCCCCCGGTCACTGTGACCCGCATGGAATTCGGCGCGGGCACCCCCTATCACACTGTACTCAAGCGCACCCGGCCGGAACCGAAGCGGGTATTCCCGACGCAGATCGCAGCGGTGGTCAAACACGCCCTGGCCGCCGTGGTCGAGGAAGGCACGGCGCGGCGTCTGCGCGGCGCCTTCGCACTCGGCGACGGCACCACTCTGGCAATCGGCGGCAAGACCGGGACCGGGGACGATCGCTTCGAAGTCTATTCCGCACGCGGCCAGGTGATCGAATCCAGGGTCATGAACCGCACCGCCACGTTTGCCTTCTACCTCGGGCCGCGTTTCTTCGGCGTGATGACGGTATTCGTGCCGGGCGAGGCCGCGGCGAACTACAGCTTCACCAGCGCCGTCGCCGTGCAGATCATCAAGGACATGGAGCCGGCCCTGCGCCCCCTGGTGCTGGGCAGCACAGGCCCGGAGAAGAGCTGGGAGGAACTGGCGAAGGCATTCGACGCCGAGGCCGGCGTGCCTGCACGCGCACCCCAGGCCTTGACGCCGACGTCCGCAGCACCGGCCGCGGAAAAGCCCGCGCCGGCGCCCGTCGTGAAGAAAACGCAGGAGAAGACGGCAAGGAAACCGCTGGCGGTCAGGCCCAAGCCGACGCCCAAGCCAGTCTCGCCCCCCGAAGAGGAGGATGAACCGCCGCAGGCCCCACCACCGCCACAGATAGACAAACCCGAGCCGCCCCCACCGCAGCCGCCACCCGCCAAACCCAGGCGCGCCACCTGGCAGGAAGGCGACCATCCCCTGTTCTGAGTCCAGGCTGTGGTTTCCGGGATCGATCGTCCCCATACCGCGTAGCCACGCCGGCAGCTTCGCGGGTCGTGCGCAGAACCGCTCCGGGCACGCGCATCCGCGTCGACTCGCACCCGCGGATCGCCGTCTCTATGCGACGCTCTCGGCCGACGCCGGGCCTCCTATGGCTACCGCCACCGCTACCGCCACCAGGGCCAGGACGATAGCGGCCCCGGAAGGCAGGTCGAACAGTCCGGACGCGACCAGGCCCAGTGCGTACCCGGCAGCGCCGAGGAGATAACCGCGCACCAGGCGTCCCCGTGCGACCAGGGCCGGGACGATCAGGCTGGCGAACACCAGATAGATGCCCACGACCTGGACCGAGGCGGTAATGGTGATGGCGAACAGGGCGTAGAAACCCAGCGGCGAGGCACGCCAGTTCAGGCCGAACCACGCGGCCAGCACCAGCGCCGTGACCATGGCCAGTGGCAGCAGGCCGACCCAGGTAGTCCAGAGGATCTGCCCAACCAGCAAATCCTGTAGGTGTTCCGCACCATGCGGGTCGTGGCTCATCAGGATCAGCGCGAAGCAGGCGGCGGCGACGAAGGTCGTGCCGATGATCGCCTCCTGCCGCGACGAGGAGCGCTGTTCCATGAGGTGCAGGAACAGGGCGCCCAGCAGGGCGGCCGTGACGGCACCGATCTGGGTCAGCCAGGGCCAAGCCTCACCGCCCAGGCTGTGCACCAGCACGACGCCGAGACCCGCGATCTGGGCGATGGCCAGGTCGAGAAAGACGATGCCCCGCTTGAGCACCGCCTGCCCCAGGGGAACGTGGCTGGCCAGCACCAGCAGGCCGGCCGCGAAGGCAGGGGCGAGGATGGTCGGTTCGATGCCGCCGAGATTCATTTCATCGCTTCCTTGAGTTTCATCACCGTGTCCTCATACAGCCCGAACAGGTCATGCGCCGCGGGCGACCCGCCCACGGTGTACGGCAACTCCACCGTGGGGATGCCGGCGTGTTCGGCCAGCCACTCGCCGGGTTTGGGCGACTGGTAGGCGGCATGCAGAATCATGCGCGCGGGCCGCGCCTTCTGATGTTCCAGGAGACTGGAAAGGAAGGACACGGAGGGGTCGATGCCGGGCTTGGGTTCGAGGTCGGCGACGATGGACAGGCCCAGCCAGTCGGCCAGGTAGACCCAGTTCTTGTGGTGCACCACCACTGCCACACCGCGCAGGCCGGCGGCCTGCTTCTCCCAGCGGGCGATGGCCAGGCCCATGCGCTTCTGGAAATCGTGGTTGCGCGCGGCATAATAGGCGGCGTTGGCCGGGTCCAGCTCCGCCAGGCGCTGCGTCAGGGCGACGGCCACCTTCAGCAGGTTGCGCGGATCGCTGATGAGATGCGGATTGCCGTCGGGGTGGATGTCGCCCTGGGCGCGGTCCAGCCGCGAGGGCTTCTCCAGCAGCGCCACATGCTGTGCGGCCTCGAAGGAACCGGGCAGGCCGGACTGGAGGCGGGCATTGCCCGATTGCCGCTGCAGCAGGGGCAGCCAGCCGATTTCCAGTTCCGCGCCAGTGCACACCAGCAAGTCGGCGTTGCGAGCCCGGGCTATCAGGGAAGGCCGCGCCTGGACGTGGTGCGGGTCCTGGAAGGCCGTGGTGGCGGAGGTCACGCGCGCCTTGTCGCCGGCCAGTTCCTCGGTGAGCGCGGCCCACTCCGGCTCGCAGGCGAGCACGTTGAGTGCGGCCTGGGCGCTTTGGCTGGCCAGCAAGAGGCCGGCGATGAAGATCAAAGACTTGAACATGATGCTGCTTCCTCGTGTGGATGGACTCGCGCTGGGGCGATCAGAAATTGTGCGCGCCGTGGGGCCCCAGGCTGTAAATGTATTGCAGCGATAACTGCTTGTCGTCCGGGTTGCCCGACATGGCGTGGTCGCGCGCCCATTGCAGGCGGAACTGGGAAAACTCGCTGGGCGAGAAGTCCGTCATCAGGCTCCACTTTGTCGGATCGTAAGCCGCCGGCAACAAAGTGGCGTTGTTGGTACCGTAGTCGATACCGCCGTGGTTGAGTCGGTCATAACGCAAGCCCGCGCGCCAGGACGGCATGAACTGCCAAACCCCTTGCGCGTAGTAGCCGGTCTGTTTGCCGTGATAGCCCCCGGTTTTCACGTCGTTAAGCAAGTCGCCGCCCTCGTCGCGCTGGAAAAACTCGCTCTGGAACTTGAAGTTGCGATCCTTGGGGTTGCCTTCCGGCGCCCATTTCCAGACGAAATCCGCGATCCATGTGTTCGACGACCCGCTGAAGCGCGTGTTTGCGGCGATGCCTGCGGTGTCGGTCACGAGGCTGGCGCGGTCGAGCGGCCGCGCCGACAGATAGGACAGGCCGGCACGCCAGGACTGGGAATTGCCGAGATCGTCACCGACATGGACGTAGGCGGCCCAGTCGCCGGCGCCGTTGCGATCCACAGCACTGCCAGGGAAAGCTGCGCCATTACCTACTTCCGCGCCGAATTCCACGAAGGTATCGCTGGGGGCCAGCCACTTGAGTTGCAGCCCGTCCTGGACCAGGTGCTCACCGAACAGGGTCTGGTACATCAGATTGTTGTCGACGAAATCCCAGGCGTGCGGGTGCTGCTCGTTCTGGTAGCCGATGCCGGAAATATAGCGGCCGCCCTTGAGGGTAAAGCCATGGTCCAGGCTCAGGCTCTGGAACCAGGCTTCCTCGATGCTCGCCTGATCGTCGTGCAGGACGATGTTGGTGGATCCGCGGAAATACGGGTCGATGTTGGCGGCCACGACCAGTTCCGTGTCGTTCAGGGAAAAGCCGCGCGAGGGCGCGGTAATGGCGGCATCCTGCAAATAGCCCGTGGGTAGGCGGGTGCCCGCCTTGCGGTTGACATAGCCGCCTTGCAGGATCAGGGAGATTTCCGGGTTGAAGGCATTGCCGTTGGCCGGAGCAGGTACCGCCGGATCGGCCGTGGCCCGGGCCGCATTTACGCCTTCGTTCGATTTCGCCAAGCGCCCTTCCATTTCCTGGAGGCGGGCCTCGTAGACGGCCTGGAGGTCTTTCAACTTCTGCTCGAACTCACCGCGCAGAGCAGCGATGTCGGCGTCGCTCACCGCCAGCGCCGGCATGGGGAGCACGGCCGCCAGGGCGGCGGCGAACAGGGTGGGCTTGAACATGGCGTTTCCTTTCGAGTCGGGTGGAGCCTGACCGCTCGCCGGGTGAATCCGGCGCGAGACGGTGGCGGATGCTATCGCGATGGCCGGCCGGTGAGGATGCTGCGGCGTGTAAAGTCTGGCAAGGCCAGCCCGCGTGAAGCGTGGCCGGGGCCAAGCGCGGGCAGCCAGGGTTAAAATCCAGGCTGACGATAGATAAAGGTAGCCGTGATGCACGATTTCAAAGGAAACTTTCTCGAATTCGCAATCGGCGAGCAAGTGCTGCTGTTCGGAGAGTTCAAGACCAAGGCTGGAAGGATGAGCCCCTATTTCTTCAACGCCGGCCTGTTCAACGACGGGATGGCGCTGAAACGGCTGGGCGAGTTCTACGCGCAGGCGATCCGCCATTCCGGCATCGCCTTCGACGGCCTGTTCGGGCCCGCCTACAAGGGTATTCCCCTGGCGGCCTCGGTCGCCATCGCCTTCGCGGCCGATGGGCACAACCTGCCCTACAGCTACAACCGCAAGGAAGCGAAGGATCACGGCGAGGGCGGCCACATCGTCGGCGCGCGGCTCGAAGGCCGCATCCTGATCGTCGACGACGTGATTTCCGCCGGCACTTCCGTGCGCGAGTCGGTCGAATTGATCCGCGCCGCCGGCGCGACCCCCTGCGGCGTGGCCATCGCCCTGGACCGCATGGAACGCGGCTTGGGACAACTGTCCGCGGTCCAGGAGGTCAGCCGCGACTACGGTTTGCCGGTGGTGAGTATCGTCGACCTGAACGATCTGGCCCGGCATCTCGACGGCCGGCCGGAATGGCGCGATACCCTCGCGGCCATCGAGCGCTATCGCGCCCAATATGGGGTCGGCTAGCCCCCATGGCTTCGTTCCTGAGTGAATTCGGCCCCGATTTCTTCGCCCTTCTGGCCAGCGCGGGCGTCATCGGCGCTTACTATGCGTTCCTGATCCGCAGGGTGCGCAAGAACCCGACCTATACCATCCACGGCGTCAACGAAATCGCGCGCACCCTCTGGGTCGAAAACGTCATGCAGACGGCGGGGGAGAACGTGATGGCGGTGCAGACCCTGCGCAACTTCATCATGGCCTCCATCTTTATGGCGAGCACGGCTTCCATGCTCATCATCGGCACCATGACGTTGTCCGGGCAAGCCGAGAACATCGCCCACAGCTGGCACCTGCTCAGCAATACGAGCAGTTACGCGGCCCAGATATGGATCGTCAAAGTCTTGTTTCTGCTGGTGAATTTCATCTTCGCCTTCTTCGCCTTCGCCATGTCGGTGCGGCTGTCGAATCACGTGCTGTTCATGATCAACGTGAAGGAACACGCGGCGAATCACAATCTCGGACCCCAGGCAGTGGCACGCCGACTGGTCCGCGCCGGCAGCCTGTACGCCATCGGCATGCGCTCCTTCTTCTTCGCCGTCCCCCTGGTCTTCTGGCTGTTCGGCCCGGTGTTCCTGTTCGTCGCTTCGCTCGTGCTGGTCTTCGCGCTGTTCCACTTCGACCGCAGCGAGGCGGACCCGCACACCCTCCCACAACGCCTGACTTAAGGTCAGGCGGTCAGGCGGGCTCGCAGTAGTTCGTTGACCTGGGCCGGATTGGCCTTGCCTTTGGACGCTTTCATCACCTGGCCGACCAGGGCGTTGAAGGCCTTCTCCTTGCCGGAGCGGAATTCCTCCACCGACTTGGTGTTGGCCGCCATCACCTCGTCGATGATGGCCACGATGGCGCCGGAGTCGGAAACCTGCTTCAGGCCGCGGGCCTCGATGATTCCATCCGCGTCCGCACCTTCGCCTTTCCATAGCGCATCGAAGATTTCTTTCGCGATCTTGCCGTTGATGGTCCCGTCTGCCACTCGCTTCACCACACCTGCCGCCTGTTGCGGCGTAACAGGGCATAGGTCCGGGCCGTAGTCCATCTGATTGAGGAAAGCGGCGAGTCCTCCCGTGACCCAATTGGCGCAGGCTTTGGCTTGGCCGACGCCGGCAGGGGCAAGCATAGCCTCGAAATAGTCCGCGCTCCACTTACTGCTGGTGAGCACTGAGGCGTCATACGCCGATAACCCCAATTCGCTCACATAGCGTGCCTGCTTCTGCCTTGGCAATTCCGGCAGGCCCGCGCGCACCTGTTCGATCCAGTCCTCGTCCAGTTTCACCGGCAGCAGGTCGGGATCGGGGAAGTAGCGGTAATCGTGGGCATCTTCCTTGCTGCGCATCATGCGCGTCTCGCCGCTGTCCGGGTCGAACAGCACGGTGGCCTGCACGATCCTGTGGCCGTCCTCGATCTGCTCGATCTGCCAGCGCACCTCGTAGTTGATGGCCTGTTCCAGAAACTTGAACGAGTTGAGGTTCTTGATCTCGCGTCGGGTGCCGTATTCCGCCTGACCCTTGGGGCGCACCGAGACATTGGCGTCTACCCGGAAGCTGCCTTCCTGCATGTTGCCGTCGCAGATGCCGATCCAGGTCACCAGGGTGTGCAGGGCACGGGCATAGGCCACGGCCTCCTTGGCCGAGCGCATGTCCGGCTCGGAGACGATCTCCAGCAGCGGCGTACCGGCGCGGTTCAGGTCGATACCGCTCAGTGGACGGCCATCCTCGCCGTGAAAATCCTCGTGCAGCGACTTGCCGGCGTCTTCTTCCAGATGCGCGCGGGTGATGCGGATGGTCTTTTCCACCGCCTTGTCACCTTCACCCAGCTGCACCGTCAGTTCACCCGCCTCGACGATGGGCAGCGCCAACTGGCTGATCTGGTAGCCCTTGGGGAGATCCGGGTAGAAGTAATTCTTGCGGTCGAACACGTTGTTGCGGTTCAGCCTGGCGCCGATCGCGAGTCCAAAGCGGATCGCCCGCTCCACCGCGCCGCGGTTCAACACCGGCAACACGCCGGGTAGGGCGATATCGACCGCGCAGGCCTGGGTGTTGGGTGCGGCACCGAAAGCGGTGGAGGCACCGGAGAATATCTTGGTCCGGGTGGAGAGCTGGGAATGCACTTCCAGCCCGATGACGGTTTCCCATTGCATTTTCGTTACCTCGCAAGGAATGAGGGTAAGCGCGCGAGGCGTAAAGACAAGCTCATACCTCTAGTAGCGGCGCCCGTGTGTGCCAGTCGGTCGCCAACTGGTACTGGTGGGCCACGTTCAGCATCCTGGCTTCGGCAAAGTAGTTGCCGATGAGTTGCATGCCGATGGGCAGGCCCTGTGCGTCGAAGCCGCAGGGTAGGCTCATGCCCGGCAGACCGGCCAGATTGACGGCGATGGTGTAGATGTCGGAGAGATACATCTGCACCGGGTCCGCGGTTTTTTCCCCCAGCTTGAAGGCGGTGGTGGGGGCGGTGGGACCGAGGATGACGTCGCATTCCTTGAAGGCTTCGACGAAGTCCTGGGCGATCAGGCGCCGCAGCTTCTGTGCTTGCAGGTAATAGGCGTCGTAATAGCCATGGCTGAGTACGTAGGCGCCGATCATGATGCGCCGCTTGACCTCGGGCCCGAAGCCTTCGGCACGCGTCTTCTCATACATTTCGGCCAGGTCGCCGTATTCCGGTGTGCGGTAGCCGTAACGCACGCCATCGAAACGCGACAGGTTGCTAGAGGCTTCCGCCGGCGCCAGCACGTAATAAGCGGCGACCGACAGCTTCGAGTTGGGCAGGCCGATGTCCACGATCCGCGCGCCCAGCTTCTGCAACTGCGCGACGGCCGCCTCGACCGCGCGGGCGGTGTCGCCGGTGAGGCCCGCGCCGAAGAACTCGCGCGGCAAGCCGACCTTCAGGCCGGCCAGGGGGCTGGCCAGATCGCATGCGTAGTCCTCCTTGTCCCGTTCCAGGCTGGTGGAATCGCGCGGGTCATGACCGGCCATGACGTTCAACAACCAAGCGCAATCCTCCGCGGTCTGCGCCATGGGCCCGGCCTGGTCCAGGCTGGAAGCGAAGGCGATCATGCCGTAGCGCGACACCACGCCATAGGTGGGTTTCAGGCCGGTGATCCCGGTGAGCGCGGCCGGCTGCCGGATCGAACCGCCGGTATCCGTGCCGGTCGCCCCCGGGCACAGGCGCCCGGCCACCGCGGCGGCACTACCGCCCGACGAACCGCCCGGAACGCGGCGGGTGTCCCAGGGATTCTTCACCGGACCGAAGTAGCTGGTCTCGTTGGAGGAGCCCATGGCGAACTCATCCATGTTGGTCTTGCCCAGGCAGGGCATGCCGGCCGCCTTGAACTGCCCGATGACGTGGGCGTCGTAGGGCGAAACAAAGTTGGACAGCATCTTCGAGCCGCAGGTGGTGAGCCAGCCCTCGGCGCAAAAGATGTCCTTGTGCGCAATCGGTACGCCGGTGAGCGGGCCAATATCCCCAGCGGCACGACGGGCGTCGGCGGCCGCGGCGTCGAGCAGGGTCTGGTCGGTGTTCACCGTGACGAAGGCGTTGAGCAGCGGATTCAGCTGCGCGATGCGCCCCAGATAATCCTGGCACAGCTCGACGCTGGAGGCTTGGCCCGTGGCGAGCAGGACGGAGAGGGATACGATTGTGTCGGTCATGGGGTTGCCACTCGCTATTCAATAACTTTGGGCACCAGATACAGTCCGTTCTCGACCTGCGGCGCCACGGCCTGGAATGCTGCGCGGCGGTCGGATTCGGAGACGACATCGGCGCGCAGGCGCTGCGACAGGTCCTGTGCGTGGGACATGGGTAGAATGCCACGGGTATCGACGGCCTGCATTTCCTCGATCAAGCCGAAAATGCCGTTGAGTTGCGTCTGATAACCGGCGGCCTCGGCTTCATCCACGCGTATTCGCGCCAGGTGGGCGATGCGCTGGACGTCTTGCAGGGATAGCGGCATGTGTTTGGCCAGTTGCGGGTAGCGAGTGGAAGTTGGGCGCCCCGCGCGGAAAATTTGCGGCTATTCGCTACTCGCTGCTAGCCACACGCTCTCTACGCGGCGTCGTAGGTTATCATATGCGGCCTTTTTCCGTTCCCCTTCCATTGGATTCAGCATGTTCGGACTGCTTCGCGGCTACTTCTCCACTGATCTTGCGATCGACCTGGGAACCGCCAATACCCTCATTTATGTTCGCGGCCGCGGCATCGTCTTGAACGAGCCGTCGGTCGTCGCCATCCGCCAGGAAGGCCTCACCGGCAAGAAAACCATCCAGGCCGTCGGTCTGGAGGCCAAACAGATGCTGGGCCGCACCCCCGGCAACATCCAGGCCATCCGGCCGATGAAGGACGGCGTCATCGCCGACTTCAACGTCACCGAGCAGATGCTCAAGTTCTTCATCAAGAAGGTGCACGACACCCGCATGTTCCACCCCAGCCCGCGCATCATCATCTGCGTGCCGTCGGGGGCGACCCAGGTGGAACGCCGCGCCATCCGCGAATCCGCGATCGGCGCAGGCGCACGCCAGGTTTATCTGATCGAGGAACCGATGGCCGCGGCGATCGGTGCCGGCATGCCGGTAGCGGAAGCCACCGGCTCGATGGTGGTGGACATCGGCGGCGGCACGACGGAAGTCGGCGTCATCTCGCTGGGCGGGCTGGTCTATTCGGCTTCGGTACGGGTCGGTGGCGACAAATTCGACGAGGCGATCATCAATTACATCCGCCGCAACTACGGCATGCTGATCGGCGAGGCCACGGCCGAGTCGATCAAGAAGCAGATGGGATCGGCCTTTCCGGGCTCGGAAGTGCGCGAGATGGAAGTCAAGGGCCGCAACATGGCGGAGGGCATCCCGCGCAGTTTCGCCATCACCAGCAACGAAATCCTGGAGGCCCTCACCGAACCGCTGAACACCATCGTTTCCGCGGTGAAGTCCGCGCTGGAACAAACACCGCCAGAACTCGGCGCGGACATCGCCGACAAGGGCATGGTGCTCACAGGCGGCGGCGCCCTGCTGCGCGACATCGATCGCCTGCTCATGGAAGAGACCGGTCTGCCCGTGATCGTCGCGGAGGATCCCCTCACCTGTGTGGTCAGCGGTTCCGGCCGCGCCCTGGAAGAGATGGATCGCCTCTCCACGGTGTTCACGAACGACTGATCGAAGGAGCCGCGACCAGCAAGTGGCGACTCGCCTGGCTCGCCACCCACCACTAGCGACTAGCCGCCTCCCATGCTCCACACGCCGCAAGCCCCACTGTTCGTACGGGAAATGGGGCTGCCCACGCGGTTTTCTCTGTACGTGCTGGCCTGTCTGGCCTTGCTCGCCATGGACGCGCGCTATTCGGCCCTGGCCTGGCTGCGCGGCGGGCTCAATACGGCGCTATATCCGATGCAGCAGATCCTGGCCATGCCCTGGGAATGGAGCCAGGAGGTATCGGGCTTCTTCGTCGCCCACGGGGAACTCAAGCGCGACAACGAACGCCTGCGCGCGGAACGCGATCGCATGCGCATCGCCCAACAGGATCGCGCGACCCTGCTGTCCGAGAACAACACCCTGCGACAACTCCTGGCCTTGCCGGCGCGTGCCGATTCGGTGCCGCATGTGGCGGAGATCGTGCAAACCCTGCCCAGCCCGTTCTCGCGCAAGGTGATCATCAACCGTGGATTGTTGCAGGGATTGCAGGCAGGCTGGCCCGTGGTCGATGCGACCGGCCTGGTGGGGCAGGTGACGCGCAGCGACCCATTGACCTCCGAGGTGACCCTGCTGACCGACAACGATCAGGGCGCACCCGTGCAGAGCCTGCGCAACGGCCTGCGCCTGATCGTCTCCGGAACCGGGTCGGACCGCCTGCTGGAGGTGCGCTTTCTCGACATGCACGCCGACATCCATGAGGGCGACCTGTTGTACACCTCGGGCATAGACGGCACCTACCCGGCCGGCATCCCGGTGGCGCAAGTGGTCAGAACCGAGCCGCCGCGCAATACCCCGTTCGCGCGTGCCTATTGCCGCCCGCTGGGCGGCGTCGGTCGTTACCGCCACGTGGTGGTCCTGAAACCGGCCACGCGCAGACCATGATGCCTCGTTCCTCGGCCACGAATGCGCGCCCGCTCTTGCCACAGGGCGCCGAACTGGCAACGCCCCCCTCGCGGCTCAAGGTCATGGCCTCGCTGTTCGCCGCACTTTGCCTCACCTTATTGCCGTGGGCGGACGAACTGCGATGGCTGCTGCCCGATTTCACACTGATGGTTCTGCTCTACTGGTGCATCCACGCACCGCGCCTGGCCGGACTGGGCATTGCTTTCATGCTCGGCATCGTCACCGACGTCTCGCAAGGGTTGCTGCTGGGGCTGGATGCGCTGGCCTACTGCGCCGCGGCCTTCGTCGCCCTGTCGGTGCATAAACGCCTGGAAGGATTCGACCCCCCGCGCCAGACCATGCAGATCGCACCGCTGCTGCTGGGCAAGGAGGCCCTGGTGTTGACCCTGGGCATGGTTTTTGGCCGAACCGTGGCCGACTGGCGCTACATGGCCGCAGGCCTGGTCGCCGTGTCGCTCTGGTTGCCCCTGGCCATGCTGCTCGATCACCTGACCGGCCGACCCGCCCTCGACGCGGAGCCGGCATGAGCGGCCCGCACGGCCGCCCGAAGGGATGCGAACTCCCCCTCGGTGGGATGGCGCGTAGCGCAAGGGGGCGGTTATGAGCCGCCTGCACCTGATCAATCCGGAAGTGGAATTCCTGCGCTATCGCCGCCGCCTGGAGATCGCCGGTGGCGGGGCGGCTGTGTTGTTCCTGATTCTGCTCGCGCGCTTCGTCTGGCTACAGATCATGCAGTTCGACCACTACCACGCGCTGGCGGAGAACAACCGCATTTCCCTGGTACCGGCACCGCCTTCGCGTGGGGTCATCTATGATCGACAGGGCTTGATCCTGGCGCAAAATTTTTCCGCGTACACCCTGGAAGTCACCCCGGACAAAGTTGGCAACCTGGATGAAACCATCGCCCAACTCGGCCAGGTGGTCAGCATCGAAGCGAGCGACCGCAAGCGTTTCAAGCGGCTGCTGGAGGAAAGCAAGAATTTCGAGAGCATTCCCGTCCGTAACCGACTGACGGAAGCCGAGGTCGCCCGCTTCACGGTCAACCGCTACCGCTTCCCCGGGGTCGAGGTGAAGGCGCGCCTGTTCCGCCAATACCCACTCGGAGAGGCCTTTTCCCACGTGGTCGGCTATATCGGTCGTATCGGCCAGCACGACCTGGACCGACTGGAAGCCAACGAGCAATTGGCCAACTACCGGGGCACCGACCACATCGGCAAGCTCGGTATCGAAGCGACCTACGAACCCTGGCTGCACGGCCGAACCGGCATAGAAAAGGTCGAGACCGATTCCGGCGGCCGCGCAGTGCGCCTGCTTTCGCGTACCGCGCCGCAATCCGGCCATGACCTGTACCTGCAACTGGATGCCAAGTTGCAACAAGTGGCAGAAAAGGCATTCGGCGACTACCGCGGCGCCCTGGTGGCGCTGGACCCGCGCAACGGCGGCGTACTGGCCCTGGTTTCCCGGCCGGGTTTCGATCCCAATATGTTCGTCGACGGCATCGACAGCGGCAGCTGGCATGAACTCAACGATGCCCGTGAGCGCCCCTTGATCAACCGTGCCTTGCGCGCCGTCTACCCACCCGGCTCCACCATCAAGCCATTCATGGCACTCGCAGGCCTGGAAACCGGGGTGCGCCGGGCCGGCGACACCATCGCCGATCCGGGCTATTTCACCCTCCCCGGCAGCAGCCACCGCTACCGCGACTGGAAGAAGGGCGGCCACGGCATGGTGGACATGAAACGAGCCATCGTCGTTTCCTGCGACACCTATTTTTACGGACTCGCCCAGCAGATGGGCATCGCGCGCATGTCCGGCTTCCTTTCCCAGTTTGGCTTCGGCAAGAAGAGCGGTATCGACCTGGACGGCGAACTCGCCGGCCTGATGCCGACCCCGGACTGGAAGCGCAAGCGCTACAAACAGCCCTGGTGGCCAGGCGAGACGGTGATCGCAGGCATCGGCCAGGGTTATGTGCTGGCGACCCCCATGCAATTGGCGGTCGCGACCATGGCCATCGCCAACGACGGTGTGGTCTACAAACCCCAGCTCATCCGCGCCTGGCGCGATCCGGGCACCGGCCTGGTGAGTTACGCGGCTTCGCGTGTGGTGGGTCACATCGCGATCAAGGCGGAGGCCCTGCGTCTGGTGAAGGATGCAATGGTGGAAGTCACTCAGCCGGGCGGTACCGCCTCGGTCGCCGGCTCCCATGCCGCCTACCTGTTCGCCGGCAAGACCGGTACGGCGCAGGTAGTCGGCATCCGTCAGGGCGAGAAATACGATGCCAGCCGGATCGGCGCGCAGAACCGCGACCACGCCCTGTTCATCGGCTTCGCGCCGGCCGACGATCCCAAGATCGTGCTGGCCGTAATGGTGGAAAACGGCGGCCACGGCGGCTCCACGGCCGCTCCGGTGGCGCGCAAGGTGATCGACTACTGGCTGCTCGGCAAGTTGCCCACGGTCCCCGTACCCCGTCCGCCCGAGACAGCCGCACCGGAAGAAGTGGAAGATGCAGCGCCCGCGGATGAGACCGTGGCGCCTGTCCTGGAGGAGGTCGCGCAATGATCCTCAGAACGCTGGTCACCCGTCTTTTCGCCTATCTCGACGGCCCCTTGTTGGGATTGCTCCTGCTCCTGCTCCTGCTCAGCAGCGCCGTGGTGTATAGCGCTTCCGGCGAGAACCCGGCCAAGATGACCACCCACTTCATCAATATGTCGGTGGCGCTGGGCGCCATGTTGCTGGTCTCCCACATCCCGCCACAGCGACTCATGCAGTTCACCCTGCCCGCCTACGCCTTGGGTCTGATCCTGCTGCTGGGCGTGGCGCTGTTCGGCGTCGTCGTCAACGGCTCCAGGCGCTGGCTGGATCTGGGCCTCACCCGCATCCAGCCCTCGGAATTGATGCGGCTGGCCGCACCCATGATGCTGGCCTGGTATCTGCACTACAAGCAGGAAACCATGCGCCGCCGCGACTTCCTGATCGCAGGCCTGTTGCTGGTCCTGCCTCTGGGCCTCATCGCCAAGCAACCCGATCTCGGCACCGCCTTGATGATCGCGGCCTCCGGCTTCTACGTCCTGTTTCTGGGCGGCCTGTCCTGGAAGGTTCTCTTCGGCGCCGCCGCTACGGCCGGCGCGGCCCTGCCCCTGGCCTGGAACTACCTGCTGCACGACTATCAGCGTAATCGCGTGCTCACCCTGATCGACCCTTCCTCCGACCCACTCGGCGCCGGCTACCACATCATCCAGTCCACCATCGCCGTCGGCTCCGGAGGCGTCGCCGGCAAGGGCTGGATGGCGGGTACCCAGACCCATCTGGATTTCCTGCCGGAATGCAGCACCGACTTCATTTTCGCTGTCTACTCGGAAGAATTCGGCCTGATCGGCAACCTGTTCCTGCTGCTGCTCTACGCCGCGATCATCTGGCGCGGTCTCATGCTCGCCTCCGGCGCGCCCTCGCTGTTCGGCCGCCTCTTCGCCGGCGCCATCGTGCTGACCTTCGCCACCTATGCATTCGTCAACATGGGCATGGTCTCCGGCATCCTCCCCGTGGTGGGGGTGCCGCTACCCCTGGTCAGCTACGGCGGCACCTCGATGCTCACCGTGCTCGTCGGCTTCGGCATCGTGATGAACCTCGTATCCCACAAGAAACTGGTGAAGACCTAGCCGCCTATCGGACCAGTCTGACGGTTCCAGGGCTCGGGGGCAGCACCCCACCGGCAAGCGGTGCCGCACGCGTGGTTTACCGGTAGAGCCCGTCTCGGTGAGTTGTAGCATTTCCACACCTCATCCCAGGTTCTTGATTTCCCTCGCCAGGGAGGCGGAGTCGTCTACCGAGATGCCGTGCCGTTGCAGAATCTGGCTCAGCTTTTGGGCCTTTTCCTGTTCCTCCTGGTGCACTCGGCGCAGTTCCAGCCAGATACCGTAGGCCATGCGCAGAGCCCAGGAAGTCACCAGTGCGATGGTGAACGCATAGGCAACGGGGCGTAGAGAAATGTCCGTGAGTGCCATCACCAGAGACAGCAGCGCGCCAAGGTAGAACACTGCATCGAGCCCGAACCAGATGAGGAGGAGCTTGCCTTTGCCGGTTTTCCATACCACTTCCAAAGTTGCTGACTTGCTCATTTCGTGCTCCTTTCCCGCCCGGAGCGGGGCTCCGGTAGTGCGTTAATGCAGGAATAGGCACGGCCGTCGCGCGGATGGCTCACGCTTGGCTCACGGATTCGCTATTTCAGAGCAAGGGATCTCGTGATGGCAGTTTTCGCGGGCAAGCCCGCTTCTACGGCGACGGCGACGGGTGTTCGTGGGAGCGGGCTTGCCCGCGATGACGCAGTCGCCGCCCAGCCGTTTCAGGCTCTGGCCGGCTCGAACAGCGCCTCGATGGCGGGGCCGGGCAGGACGCCCAGGACCTTGGCGAGGAGTTCCCTGCAGCGAGTGTGGAGGCTGACGGCCTGGCCGTACTCGTTGCGGCGCAGGTGACTGCGCAGGAGGCGCAAACAGAGTTCCTCGTCCAGGGGGAAGAGTTCCCGCATGCGTTCGTACAGGGCATCGGCTTCCACCTGGCGGCCAGCCCGCTCGAAGGCTTCCCCCAGTCGCCGCGCAACCCGTTGCAGGCGGGCGCGGATGCGTTCCCGCGCCAGCACCGTCCATGCCGTTTCCTCGCCCGCCAGGAAATCGCCTTCGTACAGACCCAGGGCGTGTTCCAACAGGACCTGCCCGCAGGCCGGGTCGGTGGTTTGGTCCACCTGCAAGAGCAGCCGCTCGCAGGTCCAGGCGTCCACCCAGCACAGGTCCTGGTTGAGGGAGAGCAGTCCATCCCCCAGTTGCAGGAGCTCGGGCAGGGCGAGCAGGTGGCGCAGGCGACTCAAGGCCATGTCGAAGCCACCCCGGCTGAGCGGAGCATCGCCGAAGCCGTCACCTTCCCCCAGGGATTGGCGCAGCAGGGTCACCGGCACGGCACGGCCACCCCGCGCCAGCAGGGAGTGCAGCAGGAGCAAGGGCCGGCGCTGGGCCTTGCCGCTGAAGCGCAGAGGCTGGCCGTGCAGAAGCATCACCGTCTGACCCAGGGTGTAGATGCGCACCGGGTAGGGCCAGTGGAGCAGGCAGGGGGATGGGGGCCGCAGCCCGACGTGTTCGACGATTCGACGTGCCGAGCAAGGCTCGATGCCAGCCTCCAGGGCCTCTGCGCAGAGACGAGCCAGGAGGTCGTCGTGCCCGGTCAGCAGGCCGTCTGCCACGCCTTGGCAGCCACCGCTCAGCCGGCTTTGGGCCAGCGCCCGGCGCAGTTGCTCCAGGCCCGCCTGCCGCCAGCCGTGTTGCAACAGGACGTGGGCGGCCAGGAACATGCTTTGCAGCCGCTGCGTGCCTTCGGGGAGGCCCATCTGCCAGCATTCCAGCGCTGCACAGGCAGCTTCGAGCCGGTCTGAGCGAAGCGCGGTTGCAACATCTTCCGGGAGCGGCGGGGCGCCGCCGCATTCAGGCTGGCTCCAAGCAAGGCCGCACGAAGAGGGAGGCGTATTGTGCGGATCAGGAAGGGGATCGAAGTCGTTTGGGGTCATGGTCGTCGTCGTGAAAAGTCCCGGTTCCAGGATCCTTTTCATTCTTCGCCCCCAGGGTAGCGAATCCGGCCCCCGAGTTCTGTTCGCGCGCTCACACAGACGCCTATCCGGGAGTATTGTTCCGCCCCCATCATCGGGTACTGAATACGCCACATGACCCCTCCCTCGCCGGAATCGAACCGCCTCCTCGCCACCTTGCCCGCCGATGAACGCGCCTGCCTGATGCCCTTCCTGCACTGGGTGGAACTGGAACGGGGCAGCATCCTATACCGCTCCGGGGATGCGCCGGACTATCTCTACTTCCCGGTTTCCCTGGTATCGGCGCTGATTGCCCTGGGCCGCAGCGGGGCCACCGCCGCCCTGGCCTTGATCGGCCGTGAGGGCGGTATCGGCCTGATGGAGGTGCTGGCCGGGGAACGCCTGCCCCACGACGTCGTGGCGCTTTTGCCGGGCGGAGCCTATCGCCTGCCCGCCAGCCAGGCTGCCCGGGTGTTCGCACCCGCGTCCGCCCTGCTGGCCGCCAGCCTGAACCACGGGCATTCCCTCATGACCCAGATCGCTCAAACGGCCTTCTGCAATCTGCACCATACCCTGGACCAGCGCCTCTGCCGATGGCTACTCTCCATCGCCTACCGCAGTTCGGCGCGGGAACTACAGTTGACCGAGGCACAGATCGCCGACGTGCTGGGAGTACGCCGGGAGACAGTATCCCTGGCCACCGTGCGGCTCCAGGAGGAGGGCCTGATCCGGCATGACCGGGGCGTGGTGGAAATCCTCGACCGGGACAGCCTGGAGGCCAAGGCCTGCGAATGCCTCCCCGTATTCCCCTGGCATGCGTATCCGGTGACTTGCGTGGTGTCGGCGGCAACTTGACCCGCCCATGGTCCCACGTTGCGGTATCGCAAGCTCGAACGCCACTTATCGAACAAAAAACTTGTAAAAACATAATCATAAACGATAATCTTGTAGCAAATTCTCACGACGTTTATCGGTGCGAGGCTGGCATGAACCGTAACCCTTTGAACAAGCAACTGCGTACCCCCGTGATCGCCGTCGCGATCGCCGCCTATCTCGCCGGTTGCGCCAGCGTGACCGAGAAGAACGCCCAGAGGGTGCAGCCAGCGCAGACCGCACACGGCGACGCGGTCACGCCGCCGTTCAAGGGCGGCGGCTACTACAAGGACGACGGCCCGGGGCGCAAGGCACCGGCCAACCTGGATCGGGTGCCGGATGCCGTACCCCGGGTGGAGGCGCTGAACGCTCGTGCCAACGACCCGTATACCGTGCTGGGCAAGGCCTACACGCCCATGGCTGCCGGCGAACACTACAAGGAACACGGCCTGGCCTCCTGGTACGGGCGCAAGTTCCACGGCAAGAAGACCTCCTCGGGCGAGCCTTACGACATGTACGCCATGACGGCGGCCCATGCCACTTTGCCTATCCCCTGCTACGCGCGCGTCACCAACAGCAACACCGGACAGAGCGTCGTCGTCCGGGTCAACGATCGCGGCCCCTTCCACGAAGGCCGCATCATCGACCTGTCGTATACCGCCGCCTACAAGCTCGATGTGCTCAAGGGCGTGACGCCGGTCGAGGTCGAACTGGTCAGTGCCGAAGCCTCGCCCGATTCCTTCATCGCCCAGGCCGGCCCTGCTTCCTCGCCCGCGGACGTACCCACCTCGGCAGCAACGACGGAGGCGGTCTACCTGCAACTCGGCGCCTACAGCAATCCAGCCTCCGCGGAAGCCCTGCTGTACCGCGCCAGCACCAAGCTTTCGCGCGATTTTCCCGGCGTGATGCGCCTGGACAGCGAAGGCTTGCACAAGATCCAGGCCGGCCCGTTCAAGTCCGCGGCCGCAGCCGATCAGGCCGCCACGCGCATCCGCGAGGAACTGGATGTACAGCCGATCAAGATCAAAGCCAGACAGGTCAGCAGCGTTGCGGCCGTTCCGGCCGCGGCCACCCCGGTTGCCCCCGCGTCCGGCCTCTATCTACAGCTCGCCGCCTTGTCCACGACGGCTGCGGCCGATGAGCTCAGCACCCGGGTCAAGGCCCGGTTCGGGGATCGACTGCCCGGCATCGACCGGCTCACGGTGGGCAAGCTGATCAAGGTGCAAGCCGGCCCCTTCCTCGACGCCGCATCCGCCGAGCGCTTGGCCCTGGCCTATCAGCAAGACTTCGGCACCACGCCATACAAGGTGCAGCGTTAACGGCCGCCGAGTCCTCACGGCACTATAATGTGCCGCTTTCAACCCCACCCAGCGAACGTCACCATGACCGACCAACAAGCTCAGCCCGTGTTCAACATCGAAAAGATCTACGTCAAGGATCTTTCCGTGGAAGTGCCCAATGCGCCCGCCATCTTCCTCGAACGCGACGCGCCGCTGATGGAAATGCAGATCAACACCCAGAGCGCCCAGGTCGATGAAGGCATCTATCAGAGCATCATCACCCTCACCATCACCGCCAAGATCAAGGACAAGACCGCGTTCGTGGTGGAACTGCAACAAGGTGGCATCTTCCGCATCCAGAATCTGCCGCCGGAAGCCCTGGAGCCGGCGCTGGCCATCGGCTGCCCCAACATCCTCTTTCCCTACGCGCGCGAATCCGTGTCCGACGCCGTGCTCAAGGCCGGCTTCCCGCCCCTGATGCTGCAACCGGTGAACTTTGAAGCGCTGTACATGCAGCAACAGCAAGCTCAGGCACAAGCCGCCGGCCAGCCGAACTAACCTTCCGATGCGCATCACGGTACTGGGGGCCGGCGCCTGGGGCACGGCCATGGGCATCCGCCTGGCAGACCGGGCATCGGTGCGGCTGTGGACGCGCTCACGGGAGCACGCCGAGGCTATGCTTGCCGCGCGCACCAATACGCGTTACCTGCCCGGGCAGGAGCTGCCCACCGGACTCTCGCCGTCGTCCGACCTGGGCCATGCGCTGGATGGCGCGGACTGGCTGATTTCGGCGGTGCCCAGCAGCGCCTTTCGTCCCCTGCTGCAAACACTGCGTGAACGGGGCGTCAAGACGCCCCTGATCTGGCTGTGCAAGGGCTTCGAAGCCGCTACACGGCGCCTGCCGCACGAAGTGCTGGAAGAAGTCTGGCCGGAGCATCCGCCGGCGGGTGTCCTCTCCGGCCCGAGTTTCGCCCTGGAGGTCGCACGTGGCCTGCCAGCCGCGCTCACCATCGCCTCTGCCGACACCCGATTTGCCCGCCATGCCGCCCAGGCCCTGCACGACCCGCGCCTGCGCCTATACGCCAGCAGCGATGTAATCGGAGTGGAACTGGGCGGCGCAGTGAAGAATGTCATCGCCATCGCCACCGGCATTTCCGATGGCCTGGGCTTTGGCCTCAACGCGCGCGCGGCCCTGGTGACCCGCGGCCTGGCCGAGCTCACCCGCCTGGGACTGCATCTGGGTGGCCGTCCGGAAACCTTCATGGGACTGTCCGGCATGGGCGACCTGATTCTGACCTGCACGGGCGATCTCTCTCGCAACCGCCAGCTGGGCCTGCGCCTGGCCGCCGGAGAAAGTCTGGAGGGCGCCCTGCGCGAATTGGGTCACGTCGCCGAGGGAGCCACGACGGCCCTGGAACTCGCTGGCCTGGCCGATACCTCACGGATCGACATGCCCATCGCTCAGGCGGTGGCCAGCATCCTGCGCGGCGACATGCCACCACGCGAAGCCGTAGCCGCTCTACTGGCGCGCGAACTGAAGGACGAAGGCTGCTAGCGGACTGCCCGACGGTTTCCGCCGCATCGGGTGGTGTAGGTGACCGATCCCGATCGGCACCAGAATAAAAAAGGGGGAACCGAAGTTCCCCCTTTTTCTATGGCCGAGTCTACTTACTTGACCATGCCGGGGATGGCGGGCAGGAAGCCAGCCAGCGGGTTCGCGATGTTGCTGAAGGCGGCGGGGTTCATGAAGCCACCCAAAGTGCCGTAGGTGCGGGGATCAGCTGCAGCGCCGGCCCACTGGGTATACATGTTGGGATTCAGGGGAGCCATCATCAGGTTCATGTTGGCCGGAGCGATCGGAGCCGTCGCCCAGTTCATGTACATGTTGGGGTTCAGGGGAGCCATCGCCATTTGCAGGACGCGCGGGTCCAGAGGGGCTGCCAGCCACTTCATGTACATGTTCGGGTTCATGAGGGGGGCCAGGGCTGCGGTGTAGAAGTTGGGGTCGATGGAAGCAGCCAACCACTTCATGTACATGTTCGGGTCGATGAAGGCGGCGTAGGACTTGAGGATGTCAGGGGACATGCCAGCCTGGGCCATCTTGGTGAAGGTGGCGGGGTCCATACCCTTCTGCATCAGAATCATCGCGGTGGCGGGATCCATCAGGTTGGTCAGGGCGGCGACCGCAGCCTTGGGGTCCTTGGCGACGTCGGCAACCTTGGCGGGATCCAGCAGCTTGGCTGCGGTTTCTTCCGGGGTGTCGGCAAAGGCAGAGGTGGCCAGCAGGGCCAGGACCAGAACAGAGATTTTCTTCATTTGAATGCTCCTAAGTGGTTGATAAATTTGGTTAAACTTGGCACCTAATGCGAGCGAACAGTATATTTGCGAATATTGGAATATTCGATAGAACGCCCTACCTTGCTCTGTCCGGCCCGCCATTATGTTGCAATTTTGCAACAATCTAACTAACCATGTCGCGGTCGGTTGAAAGCAAAGCCGAGTTTAGACCAGGCCTATTTCAGCGATGTCGTTACGGCGAACTTCCCCGGCATCCGTTCACTCGCGGTCGCGCATGCGCCACAACCTGCCGGCTTCAGGTGGCTTGCGACGGGCGCTCGACGCGCAAGCTGTGGATGCGACGGCTGTCGGCACGCAGAACCTGGAAACGCAGCCCGCTGATCTCGACGCTCTCGCCGCGCTTGGGAACCCTGCCAAAGGCATGGGTGACCACGCCCCCCACCGTGTCGAATTCGTCGTCGGTGAAGTTGGTGCCGATGGCCAGATTGAAGTCCCCGATCTCGGTCTGCGCCTTGACCCGGAATGCCCGGCTATCGAACTGCAGGATGTTGTCCTCGGCCTCGTCGTAGTCGAATTCGTCCTCGATATCGCCCACGATCTGTTCCAGTACATCCTCGATGGTGACCAGCCCGGCGACGCCACCGTATTCGTCCACCACGATGGCGATGTGATTGCGCGAGGCGCGGAACTCGCGCAGGAGCACGTTCAGGCGCTTGGATTCCGGAATGAACACGGCGGGCCGCAGCTGCTCGCGCAGATTGACCTCTTCACTGGTGCATAGACGCAGCAGGTCCTTGGCCAGCAGGATCCCCACCACGTTGTCGCGCTCGCCGTCCACGGCGGGAAAGCGTGAGTGCGCGGTCTCGATCACATAGGGAAGGATCTTCTCCTTGGAGTCGTTGATATCGACCACGTCGAGCTGCGAGCGCGGGATCATGATCTCGCGCACCTGCATTTCCGAAACCTGCATGACACCCTCGATCATCGAGAGCGCATCGGCATCCAGCAGATTTTTCTCGTACGCCGCGTGCAGGAGTTCCAATAACTCCTCGCGGTTGTCCGGCTCCCGCGAGAGCCATGAGGTCAGGCGTTCGATCAGGCCGGGTCGACTATTACTTGGGTCATCCATCTTGGTAGGGGTCGGGAAATCCCAGTCGCATCATGATAAAGCTTTCTACCGCTTCCATTGCGACCGCCTCGTCCTCGGCTTCATGGTCGTATCCTTGCAGGTGCAGCATGCCATGCACCGTGAGATGCGCGTAATGCGCCTCGCGCGCAACCCGCTGTTCCGTGGCCTCGCGTTCGACCACGGGCACGCAAAGGAGTATGTCGCCGGAAAGCGGGCCGCCTTCCTCCTCCGCGCCGTAGGCGAATGTGAGCACGTTGGTGGCCTGGGGCTTGCCGCGATAGTCCTGATTGAGCTGCATGCCCTCCTCCTCGTCCACCAGGCGCAAGGCGGCCACCACGTCGTACAAGAGGGCCGCGCGCGCCCAGCGGCGCAACTCCACCCGGGTCGGCAACCCGGTATGCGCGCTGGCGTTCTGTAAGGAGAGCGAAAGCGTGGGCTTCATGCCAGGCCCCTCGAATGAGCGTCGTAGGCCTCGATGATGCGGGCGACCAGGGGATGGCGCACCACGTCCTCGTTCAGGAAATCGGTGAATGCGAGGCCGCGCACGTCCCGCAGTATCTCGCGGGCCTCGATCAGCCCGCAGCGCTGGCCGCGCGCCAGGTCGATCTGGGTGACATCCCCGGTCACCACTGCGCGTGAGCCGAAGCCGATGCGAGTCAGGAACACTTTCATCTGCTCGGGCGTGGTGTTTTGCGCCTCGTCGAGGATGATGAAGGCATGATTCAGGGTGCGTCCGCGCATGAATGCGAGTGGGGCGATCTCGATCGCCCCCTTCTCGAATTGCCGCGTGGTTTTGTCGAAGCCCATCAGGTCGTAGAGCGCGTCATACAGCGGGCGCAGATAGGGATCGACCTTTTGCACCAGGTCGCCGGGCAGGAAGCCCAGGCGCTCACCCGCCTCGACCGCCGGCCTGACCAGAACGATGCGCTTGACCAGGTCGCGCTCTAGCGCATCCACCGCCCCGGCGACCGCCAGATAGGTCTTGCCGGTGCCGGCGGGGCCGATGCCGAAGGTGATGTCGTACTCCTGCATCTGTCGTATGTAGGCATTCTGCCTCGGGGTGCGCCCATGCAGGCCGACACGCCTCGTCATCAGCACCGGGATGTCGCCCGTGGCCACGGACTCGGGCGCATGCACCACTTCCACCAGGGCTAGCTGGATATCCTCGATGTCCAGGGGCTTGCGCGCGCGTTGATAGAAGTCCTTAAGCAATTTTACCGCGTGATGCTCGTCGTCACCGCAGACCTGGAAGAGTTCTCCGCGCCGGGAAATGCTGACATTGAGCGCGGTTTCGATCTGGCGCAGGTTTTCATCGAGCGCGCCGCACAGATTGGCCAGCCTGGTGTTATCCGCCGGCGTGAAGGCGATCTGCATCAGTGCGCCTCGGACGAGGGCCCGGACGCGGCCCCAGGCATCACTTCGCCGCGCAGGCTGTGCGGCAGCGCTTGGGTGATGCTGACCTCGACGAATTGCCCGATGATGGAACCGACCTGAGTGGATGGCACGGGAAAATTGACTATACGGTTGTTTTCCGTGCGCCCCGTCACTTCGGCGGCGTCTTTTTTCGAGGGTCCGACCACCAGCACGCGCTGCACGCTGCCGACCATGGCGGCACTGATCGCGGCGGCCTGGGCATTGATCTGCGCCTGGAGACGGTAGAGGCGCTGCATCTTGACTTCATGCGGCGTGTCATCTGCCAGGCTGGCGGCGGGCGTGCCGGGGCGCGGGCTGTAGACGAAGCTGTACGAGGTGTCGAAGCCTACTTCCTCGATGAGTTTCATGGTAGCGGCAAAATCCGCCTCGGTTTCGCCTGGGAAACCGACGATGAAGTCCGAGGAAATGCTGATCTGCGGACGGACTTCCCTCAGGCGACGGATGGTGCTCTTGTATTCCAGCGCGGTATAACCGCGCTTCATGGCCGCCAGGATACGGTCGGAGCCGGATTGCACCGGCAAATGCAGATAGGCCGCGAGTTTCGGTAGATTCGCATAGGCATCGATCAGACGCGTTGTGAACTCGCGGGGGTGGGAGGTGGTGAAACGCAGGCGCTCGATGCCAGGCACCAGAGAGACCAGTTCCAGGAGCAGGGCGAAGTCGGCAAGCGCGCCTTCGCCCATCTCGCCACGATAGGCATTCACATTCTGGCCGAGCAGCGTGACTTCCCTGACGCCCTCGCCTGCCAGGTGCGCGACTTCGGCCAACACATCGTCCAGGGGACGCGACACTTCCTCGCCCCGTGTGTAGGGCACCACGCAGAAAGTGCAGTATTTGCTGCATCCTTCCATGACGGAAACGAAGGCCGTGCTGCCCTCGGCACGCGCCGGTGGTAGGTGGTCGAATTTCTCGATTTCCGGAAAGCTGACGTCAACCTGCGGCCTGCCACTGCTGCGGCGCAGTTCCATCATGGCGGGGAGGCGATGCAGGGTTTGCGGCCCGAACACCAGGTCGACGAAGGGCGCGCGCCGCACGATGGCAGCACCTTCCTGGCTCGCCACACAGCCTCCGACGCCGATGATGAGATCCGGATTGGCCTGTTTCAGGTGCCGCACCATCCCCAAATCGGTAAACACCTTCTCCTGCGCCTTTTCCCTGACCGAGCAGGTATTGAAGAGGATGACATCGGCCTCCTCCGGCTTGTCGGTCTGGTCATAGCCCTCGACGGCAGCAAGCACATCGGCCATCTTGGCCGAGTCATACTCGTTCATCTGGCAACCAAAGGTGCGGATGTAGACCTTGCGAGTCATGCCTTGTGGGGTGGCCTTCGTGGAAAGGAGTGCTTGGGGCGACGCCGTACTTCCCAGCCCTGTTTCCAACTGGTTCCCGATTTTCGTGAACCTGATCTGGATCGGGATAGCGGCAAATAGCAGGCCATTGCCTGCAGCGGCAGTATACCTTCCCACTCATCCAGGGTCTACCGGCCCCATTCAGGTAGCGTCAACCTTGGCTCAGCGTACCGCGAGTCGCCAAAGCGAAGTCACTTCCGCTGCCCGCGCCGTATGGAGTGGATCGTTTGCATCCGCGACGCGAGGATGGTGCGGGCGGGTATCGTGTCTTCCTACGACCTTCAGGCCAGCCATATCGATGGCGGCAAGCAATTCGTCGCGGGAACGCAGGCCCAGGTGTTCGGCCAGGTCAGAGAGCAGCAGCCAGCCTTCCCCTTCCGGCGTCAGGTGCGCCGCCAAGCCACCCAGGAATCCCAGCAGCATGCGGCTCTCTGGATCGTAGATCGCGGTTTCGAGCGATGAACTGGGACGTGCCGGCAACCAGGGAGGATTGCATACCACGAGTGGTGCTTGGCCAACGGGGAAGAGATCCGCCCACTGGACTTCCACCCGCCCGGTAAGCCCGAGACGCGCGAGATTATCACGGGCGCAGGCGAGCGCGCGCGCGTCCTGGTCGGTTGCGATGATCTGGGCGATGCCGCGCCTGGCGAGCACGGCCGCAAGAACACCCGTTCCGGTGCCGATATCGAAGGCCAGCGTCGCTGGCGTAAGTGGCGCCGTGGCTACCAGATCCACGTACTCTGCGCGCACCGGCGCGAATACGCCGTAGTGTGGGTAGATATGGGCTTCCAGTGCGGCGACAGCCACGCCTTTTTTGCGCCATTCGTGCGCGCCGACTACACCCAGCAACTCGCGCAAGGAGACCACGCAAGCGTAGCTACCTGGCGCCGCCGGTCCGTAGGCCTCCTCGCAGGCCGTCCGCAGATCGGGCGCACGTCGCAGGGGGATGCGGTAGTCCGCATCCAGGGGCAACAACAGCATGGCCAGTGTACGCGCGCGTTGCGACTGCACCTGGCGGTGCAGATGGAAAGCTTCTACCGGCGTGCCCGCCATCACGGGTTTGCGTGGCCTGGCCTCGGCGCGGCGCATCAAGGCCTGGAGCAACTGCCTGGCATTCTGAAAATCGCCCCGCCAAAGCATCGCACTGCCCTCGCAAGCCAAACGGTACGCGGCATCGGCGGTAATTCGGTCGTCGCTAATGACCACGCGTTTGGGCGGCGCATGCCCGCTCTCCGAGCGCCAGCGCGCAGAACGCGGCTCTCCGGCCTCGTTCCAGGAGATGAGGGGAAATTCGGTGGACATTACCTGGACGCCTCCTTCCAAAAAGGCGCGGGAATACGGCTCATGTCGTCCCCTGCGGATTCGGTTGCATGGCGCTCGATGTCATGGACTTTTCCTTCCTCGCCCTTTTTTCCTGATACATCCGGGTGTCTGCCGTGTTGAGCAGGGTGTCCAGCGAAGCGCCATCGCTCGGGTAGAGCGCATAGCCGATGCTGCACGAGGGCTTCAAGCTGACGTCGCCGATATCCAGGGACAGGCCTACCTCCTGTTCCACCTTGGCGTACAAGGAGAGGCACTCGTCGCTCTCCTGTATGCCAACGAACAAGAGGGCGAATTCGTCGCCGCCCAGGCGTGCTGCGGTATCCGCCACCCGAACCACATGACGCAGACGGCCCGCGATGACCTGCAACAGGACATCGCCCACGGCGTGACCATGCATGTCATTGACCTGCTTGAAATCATCCAGATCGACATACAGGACGGCCAGCGAGAATCCTTCTTCCCCGGCGTGGACGATGGCTTCCTCGAGGCGCCGGTAAAACAGCACGCGGTTGGCCAGACCGGTTAGCGGGTCGTGCGTGGCCTCATGCTCCAGCCTCGTGCCCGCCAATTCGAGCAGGCGCAGTTGCTCGCATATGGTCAAGGCATCGCGCCAGAGCAGGCGTCTTATGGCCTCGGATATCCCCATCGCTAGCAGTATCAACACGCCGCCCAGGGCAAGGTGCAGCGTGATGGCATGCTGGGTCGCCGATTGAGCCCTTTCCAGGGCCGAGCGTATCAGGTCTCGTTCGTGACGGCGCAAGGCCTCGACGATGTCGGTGTAGTCGCGGTTGAGTGGCCGCAGGTCCGTGGCAAGCCTGGAGCGCGCTTCTTCCATCACGCCGCGCGCAGCCAGATCACTGATCAGTTCCTGCTGATCGATGATCTGCAACACCAGTTGATCCTGGCGTTGCAGGTTGGCGCTCTCGAAATCATCCAGCGGCAGGGACTTCAACGTGGCGCGCGCCAAACCAACCTGGAAGCCCCACTTGATGTACTGCTGAAAATTTTCGTCACGCTCGAAGGCATCGCGGGCCAGCGCCTGGTAGACCAGGGCGTTATGGCGGTTATACGAAGCCTCCTGCAAGTCGGTCGCAAGTTGGATTTTGCGGTTGCGCAACTCGACGATGTCGCGCATCTGCCCTTTCAAATCGTTGATATGCCAAACCGCATGGGCAACCAGAACGGCCATCAGAAAAATGAACAACCCGAATCCCGCCAGCAGTTGGCGAGTCATGTGTCGAGAGAGTTGCGGACTTGCGATCGCTTGCATCTATTCCCCCGAAGAAAATGGCGGATTCGGCCCGCAGAAGCTACACCACCTGCGCCACGGCAACCCCTTGCGGGTCAGACGTCCAGATTCCGCACGCCCAGCGCATTGGTCTCGATGAACTGGCGTCTTGGTTCTACTTCCTCCCCCATCAAAGTCGTGAAGATTGCATCGGCGGAAATGGCGTCCTCGATCTGCACACGCAGCAGGCGGCGGACTTTCGGATCCATCGTGGTTTCCCAGAGTTGCTCCGGGTTCATTTCACCCAGTCCTTTGTAGCGCTGCACGCCGAGGTTTTTCTTGACCTCACCCAGCAGCCAGTCGATGGCCTGTTTGAAATCGTAAGCGGGCGTGCGCGCCTCGCCGCGGCGGATTTCCGCGCCGGGAAGCAATAGGCCATTGAGTATCGCCGCAGTGCGGCGCAACTGGTCATAGTCACCACCTTCGACAAAGTTGTGATCGAGGTAGCTAGTATGGCCGATGCCGTGTTTGCTGCGAGTGATTTCCAGGCGCCAACCGAGGTCGCCTTCGTACTGCAACGGCTTGATCTTCACCGCGCCGATCCTGGAAAGGACCGCACTCAGCTGCCGCGCCGCGTCCTCGGCTTCAGCCTCGGTGTTGAGGCTCAAGGTGCCCACCTTCAGCAGACTGTAAAGCACGTCCGGATCCATGCGGCGCGCCAGGCGTTCGATCATGGCTTCGGCGAGCAGGAATTCCCGGGCGATGCGTTCGAAACTCTCTTTGCTCAATGCCTCCGCCCCGGCTTCCGGGATCAGTTCCGCGCCGTTCAGGGCTTCGCGCAACAGATACTGCTTGAATTCATAATCGTCTTTCAGGTAAGTCTCACGCTTGCCCTGTTTCACCTTGTAGAGGGGCGGCTGGGCGATATAGATGTGGCCGCGCTCGACCAGTTCCGGCATCTGACGGTAGAAGAAGGTGAGCAACAAAGTACGGATATGCGATCCATCCACGTCCGCATCGGTCATGATGATGATGCGGTGGTATCTGAGGTTGGCCGGGTTGTAGTCGTCCTTGCCAAGGCCGGTGCCGATGCCGGTGCCGAGCGCGGTGATCAGGGTGACGACTTCCTGGGATGAAAGCATCTTGTCGAAGCGAGCCTTCTCGACGTTGAGTATCTTGCCCTTGAGCGGCAAGATGGCCTGGAACTTCCGGTCGCGCCCCTGTTTTGCCGAGCCGCCGGCCGAGTCTCCCTCAACCAGATAGAGTTCACATAGGGCCGGATCTTTTTCCTGACAATCGGCGAGCTTGCCGGGAAGGCCGGCTGAATCGAGTACACCCTTGCGCCGCGTCATATCCCGCGCCTTGCGAGCAGCTTCACGAGCACGCGCCGCCTCGACGATCTTGGCGCAGATGAGTTTTGCGTCTGCCGGCCGCTCCAGAAGGTACTCGGAGAGTTTTTGAGAAACGGTTTCTTCCACGGCCGGACGCGCTTCCGACGAGACCAGTTTCATCTTGGTCTGCGAGGAGAACTTTGGGTCCGGCATCTTCACCGATAGTACGCAAGCTAGCCCTTCGCGCATGTCATCGCCGGTGATTTCCACCTTCGCCTTCTTCGCTATCTCGTGTTCCTCGATGTACTTGTTGATCACCCGGGTCATCGCCGCGCGCAAACCGGTGAGGTGGGTACCGCCATCCGATTGCGGGATGTTGTTGGTAAAACAAAGCACTTGCTCCTGGTAGCCGCTATTCCATTGCATCGCCACTTCACTGCTGATGCTCACGCCGGTATCGCCTACTTTCGATTCACCGGTGGCGTAGAACACGTTGGGATGCAAAACGGTCTTGGCCTTGTTGATGTATTCGACGAAACCCTTCACACCACCGGAGAAAGCGAAATTTTCGCTGCGGCCGTCGCGCTCATCGAGCAATTCTATCTTGACCCCGTTGTTCAGGAAGGATAGTTCACGAATGCGCTTGGACAACACGTCGAAGTGAAAATCCACATGACCAAAAATTTCTTCGTCCGCGGAAAAGTGCACTTCGGTTCCGCGACGCACGCTGTCCCCGAGCACTTTCAGAGGAGAAACCTCGACGCCGTTGTGAACCTCGATCAGCCTGTTTTCCGGGACACCGCGGTGGAATTCCATGAAATGCTTCTTGCCGTCGCGATAGATGACGAGGCGTAGCCACTTGGACAGGGCATTGACGCAGGAGACGCCGACTCCATGCAGTCCGCCGGACACCTTGTAACTGTTCTGGTTGAACTTTCCGCCTGCGTGCAGCACGACCATGACGATCTCAGCGGCGGAACGCTTCGGCTCATGTTTGTCGTCCATCTTCACGCCGACCGGAATGCCGCGGCCGTTGTCGGACACGGAAATCGAGTTGTCCGGATGGATGATGACCTTGATGTCGTCGCAGTAACCGGCAAGGGCTTCGTCGATTGCATTGTCCAGAACCTCGAACACCATGTGGTGCAGTCCGGAGCCATCCGATGTGTCGCCGATGTACATGCCTGGACGCTTGCGCACCGCCTCCAGACCCTCCAGTTGCTGAATGCTGTCCTCGTCGTAGCCGCCGTTACCGCTGGGATGTTCCACGTGAAACCTTTTCTATTTGTTTGCAGTCGGCAGTCGGCAGTCGGCAGCCAACTCCGTGGGCCGCGAACTGTCGACTGATTGCCATATTCAGATACGCATGGGCATGACCACGTAGCGGAAATTCTCGTCGCCCGGAATCATGATCAACATGGAGCTCGTCGGGTCCCCGAAAGAGCACTGCACCAAGTCGTTACCCAGATTATTGAGCACATCCTGTAGGTACTGCACGTTGAAACCGATGTCGAGCGGCTCTCCGTTGTAATCGATATCGAGTTCTTCCTGCGCCTCCTCCTGTTCGTTGTTGCTACAGGCTATGCGCAGGGTACCCGCGGTGAGCGCCAGACGTGCGCCCCGGTATTTCTCGTTGGTGAGGATGGCCGCGCGGGTGAGAGATTGCGCCAGGCGCTGGCGGGCGATGATGAATATCTTGTCGTGGCCCACCGGGATCACGCGTTGCCAATCCGGGAATTTTCCATCCACAACCTTGCTGCGCAATTCAAAATTTGGGCGGCGGAACACCACCTGGTTTTGATTGATCTGGATATCAACGGGTTCGTCGTCGTCGCCCAGCAACTTGCCCAGTTCCAGCACGGTCTTGCGCGGAAGGATAACATCCACGTCCTGCTTTGCCGTCTCGACCAGATCGGTGGCATCGACCGCCAGCCGGTGGCCATCGGTGGTCGCCACCGTCAACCGCGTGCCTTGTATCGATAGCAGCATGCCGTTCAGGTAATAGCGAATGTCCTGCACCGCCATGGCGTACTGCACGCTTGCCAACAAGCGCTTGACCTGACCCTGGGGCAAGCTGAAGGAATATCCCTCGCCATCGGGAATCTGTAGCCTTGGAAAATCCCGGGCCGGCAGGGTCTGAAGATTGAAACGACTCCTCCCCGACTGAATCTTGAGCTGGTGCTCATCCGATAGATCCAGCGAGATCGGCTGGTCGTCGGGCAGGGCACGACAGATGTCGAGCATCTTGCGCGCGGCCACCGTGAAGGCGACATCCGCCGCACCCTCTACTTCCGTCGATGTGCTGATCTGCAATTCCAGGTCGGTGGCGATAAAGGTTGCGCGCCCCCCCATCACCTCCACCAGCACGTTGGAAAGGATGGGTAGGGTGTGCTTGCGTTCCACCACGCCTGCCACCGCTTGCAGGGGCTTGAGCAAGGCTTCCTTGGGTGTCTTTAATACAAGCATGTAAATATTCCTGATAGTGATGATAGGTGACGGGTCAATCTCTGGATAAGTGGGGAAAGTTTATCAAAATCATCGGCTTAGGCTGTTGAAAAATACGTGTGTAAGCCTGTTTACAAAGCGGGTACGTTTTGTGGACAAGAATTTCACCAGGCCCGTCAGGATGGGTTATGAACAATTCATGCACAGCGAGTCCCACGCTTGTGCACAGGCTTATCCCCCAGATTTCCGTGTCTCATCCTGTCAGCACCTGGATCAGCAGGTTGTAGTCGCGGCGCAGGTTCTGGTCCGCCGCCTTGAGTTCCTCGATCTTGCCACAGGCGTGAAGCACGGTCGTGTGGTCCCGGCCGCCAAAGGACTGGCCGATTTCCGGGTAGGACAGGTTGGTGAGTTCCCGCGCCAGGTACATGGCCATCTGACGGGGGCGAGCCAGGGTGCGTGTGCGCTTCTTGGAGTACATGTCCGCAACCTTGATCTTGAAATAGTCAGCGACCGTTTTCTGGATATTCTCGACCGAGATCTGGCGGTTTTGCACGGCCAGCAGGTCTTTCAGCGCTTCCTTGGCCAGTTCGATGGAAATCGGGAGCTTGTTGAAGCGGGCGAAGGCGATGACCCTCTTCAGGGCGCCTTCCAGCTCGCGCACGTTGGAGCGCACCTGCTTGGCGATGAAGAAGGCGGTACCTTCATCCAGGCTGGCTTTTTCCAGACGCGCCTTGTCGAGCAGGATGGCGACGCGCATTTCCAGCTCGGGCGGCTCCAGCATGACGGTGAGGCCCCAACTGAAGCGTGATTTCAGGCGCTCCTCGATGCCTTCCATGTCTTTCGGGAAGGTGTCACTGGTGATGATGACCTGTTTATGGTCCTCGATCAGCGTGTTGAAGGTGTAGAAAAACTGTTGTTGTGTGCCTTCCTTGCCGGCAAAGAACTGGATGTCGTCGATCATGAGGAGATCGAGGGAATCGTAGCGGCGCTTGAAGTCGTCGTAGGAATTGGAGCGCACGGCACGCACCATGTCGGAGACATAGCGGTCGGCATGGATGTATTTCACACGGGCCTTGGTATTTCCTTGCAGCATGCGGTTGCCGATGGCATGGATCAAATGGGTCTTGCCCAGCCCGACGCCACCATAGACGAACAGCGGGTTGTAGCCGGAACCCGGGTTGTCTGCCACCTGCAAGGCTGCTGCTCGCGCCAGGTCGTTAGCCTTGCCGGCCACGAAACAATCGAAATTGAACTGCGGGTTGATACGGCTCTCATCCGCGGCGACGGCTGGTTTCGCCGGTGTTTCCACCACTTGCCGAATGACGGGAGCTTGGTCCCGTGTCGGTGGCGGGGCTTGTAGCTTGTCATCAGGGATTTCCCCTGGTGGTTTATCGTCGCTTTGCCGCGTGGAGCGCCCGCCTGAAATCTTCAGAACGACTCGAGTTGCCACGGGGAAATAGTCGATGGCCAGCTGTTCGATTTCCGTCAGAAATTTGTCGCGCACCCACTGAGCTACGAAACCATTGGGGGCCGTGACATCCACTTGCCCCACCACCTCCTCAGCCACGAGGGGTCTGATCCAGGTGTTGAGTTGCTGGGTATTCAGAGTTCGCTCGAAATGGGCGAGGCAATGACTCCAGAATTCGTCCATTTGGCTGGGGGCTAGGCGGTTGCAAGTAGGGCGGTGCATTCTACCACCGCCGCTTCCACCTCCGGAAAGTTTGACAAATTAAAGACTTACACGTCTAATACGCCGTTTTCGACCGAGGTTTTCCCCATGAAACGCACCTATCAACCTTCCGTTGTACGCCGCAAGCGCACTCATGGCTTTCGTGCTCGCATGAAGAGCGTGGGCGGGCGTGCCGTCATCAATGCTCGCCGTGCCAAGGGCCGCAAGCGCCTGGCCGTTTGACTACGTCGAAGCAGCCTCCGCTTCAACCGGTTTCGTCATCCGCAACGCTCACGGAACCCGCTGGAGCGGCAGGGCGACGCTTTGGCTGGACGAAAAAAATGCGCGCAGCGGATGAGTTTTCATCCGTTTTTCGTTTTCGCTGCATGCATAGGGGGGCTGCTCTCGATATGCTCGCAGCCCCGAATGGCCTGGACATACCCCGCCTGGGAATGATCGTTCCCAAGAAAGTGATCCGCACCGCCGTTGGCCGCAACCGCGTCAAAAGGCTGTTGCGTGAATGGTTTCGCCAGGACCAGGGCGGCAATGCCGGGCTGGACGTCATCGCCAGACTGAAAGCACGCGGTAACGAATCCGTGCTGAAATTGGATTTTCTGGCCGGCCTTGGAACTTGCAAGACCTGTGTGTTGTCTCGCACCTCCACCCTTACCTGACTTAGCGCCCCATGGATTCCCAGCGTCTCATCGCCTTCGCGGTTTTCTCTTTTTCCCTGCTGATGCTCTGGAATGCATGGCAGGAGCACACACATCCTAAACAACTGAGCGCTGTGAGTACGCCGGCGGCCCGCAGTGCCGCGGGCATGGGCGATGTATTGCCGCCTACCCCCGGTCAGCAACTGAAGGGTGTTCCGCTACAGAGCCTACCGACTCAACTTGCCATGGGCCCGCGCGCCAAGGTGGTCACGGATGTTCTGACCGCGGTGGTGGACGCCAATGGCGGTGATCTGCGTGAGTTGGAACTGACGAAATATCGCGAGAACGAGAATGCGAACCTGCCGTTTCGCCTCTTCGAAGAGAAACCGGGCCACAACTATTTCGCCCAGAACGGTCTGATCGGCCCGGGCTTGCCCAGCCACAAGACGCTGTTCCTGCTCGATTCGGGTGATTACCGTCTGAAGGATGGCCAGAACCAGGTCAAGCTGAGCATGAGGGCGACCGTTCCCGGCGCTGAAGTGGTCAAGACCTATACCTTCACGCGCGGCAGCTATGTAGTGGACGTAGACACCCAAATAAGAAATCTTGGCCAGTCGGTCCTGGATGTCTATCCCTACTACCAGTACCTGCGCCATGGGCTGGCGCCTGAAGGCGAGTCGAAGATGGTGAACACCTTTACCGGCCCGGCCATCTACACGGAAGCGGGCAAGTTCCAGAAGGTGAAATTCGATGCCATCGCCAAGGGTACTCAGGAACACGCCAAAGAGGCGAAGGATGGCTGGATCGGGGTGGTGCAGCATCACTTCCTGTCCGCCTGGATGACACGCGATTCCGCAGACACTTCCACGCGCGAATTTTATACGCGCAGCCTGGGTAACGGCGAGTTCTCCGCCGGATTGATCATGCCAGTCATGAAGCTGGCCGCGGGCGAGGTCAAGTCCACCTCCATGAGGCTATACGCCGGTCCGCAGGAACTGGAAAAACTCAAGCAATTGGCGCCGGGCCTCGATCTGGTCGTGGATTACGGCTGGCTCACGGTGCTCGCCTATCCAATCTTCGTGATGCTCAACTGGCTGCACAAGCTGGTGGAAAACTGGGGTGTGGCCATCATTCTGCTTACCGTGCTGATCAAGGGCGCTTTCTACCCTCTTTCCGCCGCCAGCTACAAATCCATGGCAAAGATGCGCAAGTTGGCGCCGCGTCTGGAACTCCTCAAACAGCGTTTTGGCGACGACCGCCAGAAGCTGCATGAAGCGATGATGAAAATCTATCAGGAGGAGAAGATCAACCCGCTGGGGGGCTGCCTGCCCATCCTGGTCCAGATCCCGGTGTTCATATCCCTGTACTGGGTGCTTCTGGGTACGGTGGAGCTGCGTCAGGCGCCCTTTGCCCTTTGGATACATGACCTGTCTGAACCCGATCCGCTCTATGTGCTGCCGGTGATCATGGCGATCAGCTCCTTCATCCAGGTCAAGATGTCTCCCGCGCCTGCGGACCCGGTTCAGGCCAAGGTGATGATGATCATGCCCATCGCCTTCTCGGTGATGTTCCTGTTCTTCCCGGCCGGCCTGGTGCTCTACTGGCTGGTCAACAACGTGCTTTCCATCTTGCAACAGTGGCGTATCAACACCGTGGTCAATCGCGCCGCCAACGACAGCAAACGCTGACACAGGGGCGCATGGACGTTCTCGGGGCGCCTGGTTCCCTTCTTCCCCCCCGTGGAGGGAGCGACCGTATCGCGTACAGTCCCGAGCCCATCGCCGCCATCGCCACCGCCTCTGGGAGGGGTGGCATAGGGGTGGTTCGGCTCTCCGGGAGCGCGATCGAGCCCTTTATCCTGGGCCTCACGGGCAAGAACCTGTCCCCGCGCCGCGCTACCTACACACATTTTCTCGATGCCGCAGGCGTTAGCCTCGATGTGGGCATCGCCCTCTTCTTCCCGGCGCCGCATTCCTACACCGGCGAGCAGGTACTGGAACTCCAGGGCCACGGCGGACCCATGGTCTTGCAGGGCGTGTTGGAGCGCTGTCTGGAGTTGGGCGCGCGTCTGGCGGAACCGGGTGAATTCAGTCGACGCGCCTTTCTCAACGGCAAGCTCGACCTGGTTCAAGCGGAAGCGGTCGCCGATCTGATCGATGCCGGCAGCCGTGAAGCCGCACGTTCAGCCCTGCGTTCCCTGGATGGCGAATTTTCGCGTCGCATCCATGATCTGCGCGATGCCCTGATCCAACTGCGTATGTTGGTCGAAGCCACGCTCGATTTCCCCGAGGAAGACGTCGATTTCCTGCTATCGGCCGATGCCTGGGGAAGGTTGGCCGGCATCCGGGCCAGGCTTGACGCCGTATTCGCCGAGGCCCGCCAGGGCGCTCTGCTGCGTGATGGCTTGAATGTGGTCTTGATCGGTCAGCCCAACGTCGGCAAATCGAGCTTGCTCAACTGCCTGGCAGGCTATGACGCCGCAATCGTCACGGAGATCGCCGGCACCACCCGTGATACGGTGCGCGAAGCCATTCAGATCAACGGCGTCAGCCTGCATATCATCGACACAGCGGGGCTGCGCGAAACCCTGGACCCGGTGGAGAAGATCGGTATAGAGAGAACCTGGGCCGCCGCTGCGAAAGCCGACGTCGCCGTGCTGCTGATTGATGCCCAGCACGGCGTCGGTGAACAGGAGTCCGCCATGCTGGTTCGTCTCGGCGGGATTCCCGTGCTGACTGTACACAACAAGATCGACCTCGCGGACGAGGCGCCACACGTCTCGGCGGATGGCCTGGAACTCTGGCTCTCGGCCAGGACCGGCCTGGGAATCGACCTGCTGCGTGGTCGGCTATTACAGCTGGCAGGTTGGCAGGCGGCGGGAGAGAGCATATTCATCGCCCGCGCCCGACACGTCGGCGCTTTGCGCCGAACCAACGCACACCTGGAGGCGGCGGAAAGGTGCGGCAAACAACTGGAGTTCCTTGCAGAAGAATTGCGTCTGGCCCAGGAAACCTTATCGGAAATAACCGGCGAATTCAGCGCCGATGACCTGCTGGGAGTGATTTTCGGCGAGTTCTGCATAGGCAAATAGGGCGGCTAGGTGACTTCCACGAGGCTTGGTAGTCTTCCTTCCCAGTAGTAGTGCCGCCGGCGCCGCCTTCATGGGAGCCTTTCCTGAGTCCGGCCATCCTTTCTCACGCTTGGAATGCTCATGACACCCTCTCCCACACATCCGCTAAGCTGGCGCGCCATTCTGGATGAACTGTCACAGCACCGCGCTTCGCTCATCAAGGGCAATCTCATCGCCATGCTGGCGGTGGCTTGCGCCGTGCCGGTGCCACTGTTCCTGCCCATATTGGTGGATGAGGTGTTGCTGCATAAGCCCGGGACTTTCATCCGTCACTTGAGCCCACTATTTCCACCTGCCTGGCATGGACCGATCCTGTTCGTGCTGATCGCCCTGTCGTTCACGGTGGGCCTGCGCTTGGCCTCCATTCTTCTCAACGTCTGGCAGACGCGCACGTTTTCCCTGCTATCCAAGGCGGTGGTGTTTCGGATTCGTGCCCGTCTCCTCGATGGCCTGTCGAGCATCGCTTTGTCGGAATACGAGACCTTGGGTTCGGGCAGGGTGACTTCGCACTTCGTAACCGACATGAACGCCATAGACGGCTTCCTGGGTGCTTCCATCTCCGGTTTTCTGGTGGCGGTACTTTCCTTGATCGGCGTGGCCATCGTCCTGTTCTGGATGAATTGGCAACTTGCCTTGTTCATCCTGTTGCTCAATCCGCTCGTGATCGGTTTTTCCACTCGCTTGGGCAAGAAGGTCAAGGAATTGAAGCGGCGGGAAAACTCGGCATTTGAGGCGTTTCAGGAAGCCTTGAGCGAAACCCTGGATGCGCTCAACCAGATTCGCGCGATGAACCGGGAGAAGCACTACCTGGAGCGGGTAACGGAAATGGCCGCGGGCATACGCACCCACGCGGCGGCCTATGCATGGAAGTCGGATGCCATGAATCGGGTTTCCTTCTTCGTGTTTCTCGCTGGTTTCGACGCCTTCCGCGCCGGCGCCATGTTGATGGTAGTGTATTCAACTTTGAGCATCGGCCAGATGTTGGCGGTGTTCGGTTATCTCTGGTTCATGATGTCGCCGGTTCAGGAAATCATCAACATTCAGTATGCCTGGTACGCAGCCAACGCGGCCCTGGCGCGCATCAACGGCTTGCTCTACCTGAAGCGAGTCGACGAGGGCGAGGCGCGGGTGAATCCCTTCAGCGGCAAGGAATCGGTCGGCCTATCCCTGCGACGCGCGAGTTTTGCCTATGGCGATGGAGATACCATCCTCGACGCAGTCGATCTCGAAGTGGCGTGCGGCGAGAAGGTGGCACTGGTCGGGGCGTCCGGTGGGGGAAAATCGACGCTGGTACAGGCGTTGCTCGGGCTCTATCCGCTCCGCTCCGGTGAAATCCGCTATGGCGATGTCCCTGTGATCGACATAGGCTGGGCATCGGTCCGTGAGCACGTCGGTGTCGTCCTGCAACATCCGGTTCTATTCAATGCCAGCGTGCGCGAGAACCTGACTCTGGGTCGAGAGAAGGATAATGCGGAACTCTGGCAGGCGTTGGAGATTGCGCAGTTAAAGGATTTCGTCGCCGCTTTTCCCGAGGGGTTGGATGCGCTGGTTGGCAAGCTGGGGGTGCGTCTTTCCGGCGGGCAGCGGCAGCGCCTTGCCATCGCCCGCATGATCCTGGCTCAGCCCAGTGTGGTGATCCTGGATGAAGCCACCTCGGCGCTGGATAGTGACACGGAGAGACGCCTGCACGAGGCGCTGGCCAGTTTCCTCAAGCAGCGCACCACACTGATCATCGCCCACCGGCTCTCCGCCGTGCGCCAGGCGGATCGCATCCTGGTATTCGAGAATGGCCGCGTGGTCGAAGCGGGTGACCACGTCAGCCTGATGCAGCGCGGTGGGCTCTATCACAAGCTGTACGCTCAGGCTTAGTCCTCCGCCCCGACGGGGAATGTTTCACGTGAAACATAGCGTGGCGTAGAATGCGCTCCCGTCGCCCATCGGGCGACAGCCTGAAATCAGATGCCATGCGCTTTCCCGATTGTTTCGATGTCATCGTAGTCGGTGGCGGCCATGCCGGCAGTGAGGCTGCGCTGGCTGCGGCACGCATGGGTGCGCGCACGCTGTTGCTGACGCACAACATCGAAACCCTGGGCGCGATGTCCTGCAATCCTTCCATCGGCGGCATTGGCAAGGGGCATCTGGTCAAGGAAGTCGACGCACTCGGTGGCGCGATGGCGCTGGCCGCCGACGAGGCCGGAATCCAGTTCCGAATCCTCAATTCATCGAAGGGGCCCGCCGTGCGGGCCACACGTGCCCAGGCGGATCGCCTGTTGTACAAACAGGCGATCCGCTCGCGCCTCGAAAACCAGGTCAATCTCACGCTGTTCCAGCAGGCGGTGGACGATCTGGTACTTGAGGGCGATGCCGTGGCTGGCGTGCGTACACAGCTGGGCATCGTCTTCCAGGCACGCAACGTGGTGCTGACGACGGGCACGTTTCTGGGCGGATTGATCCATGTCGGTCTGGAGAACTTCAGCGCGGGGCGCATGGGTGATCCGCCCTCTCTTTCGCTGGCCGCGCGCCTGCGTGAGTTGAACCTGCCGGCGGGACGACTTAAGACCGGTACGCCGCCGCGCATCGACGGGCGCAGTGTCGATTTCGCGCTGTTGCAGGAGCAGCCGGGAGACACGCCAGAGCCGGTGTTTTCCTTCATGGGCCGGCGAGACATGCACCCGCGCCAGTTGCCATGCTGGATCACGCAGACCAACGAGCGCACCCACGAGATCATCCGCAAGGGACTGGACCGATCGCCGCTCTATACCGGGGTAATCGAGGGCGTGGGGCCGCGCTATTGCCCGTCCATCGAGGACAAGATCAGCCGCTTCGCGGACAAGAGCGGGCACAACGTGTTCCTCGAGCCGGAGGGGCTCACGACTCATGAGATCTATCCCAACGGGATATCGACGAGCCTGCCCTTCGACGTACAGCTCGAACTGGTGCGCTCCATCCGCGGCCTGGAGCGCGCGCACCTGCTGCGCCCGGGTTATGCCATCGAGTACGATTACTACGACCCGCGTGGTTTGAAGCCCAGTTTCGAGACCCGTGCCATCGACGGGCTGTTTTTCGCTGGCCAGATCAATGGCACTACCGGCTATGAGGAGGCCGCCGCGCAGGGTTTGCTCGCCGGGCTCAACGCCGCATTGCGGGTTCGAGGGCAGGAACCCTGGTGGCCACGCCGCGACCAGGCTTATCTGGGTGTGATGCTGGACGATCTGGTGACGCGTGGCGTCGCCGAGCCTTACCGTATGTTTACCAGCCGCGCGGAATATCGCTTGAGCCTGCGCGAGGATAATGCCGACCAAAGGCTGACGCAGGCCGGGCGCCGCCTGGGCCTGGTTGATGACACTCGCTGGGCGCGTTTCGAGGCGAAACACGAGGCCATGGCTCGCGAGACCGAACGTTTGAAATCGACCTGGGTAAACCCGAGCAACCTTGTGGCAGAAGACGCACTGCGCGTGCTGGGTAAGGGTATCGAGCATGAATACAGCCTGTTCGATCTGTTGCGCCGCCCCGAGGTGGACTACGCATCCCTGATGACCCTCCCCGGAGTGGGCGCTGGGCTGCTGGATGCCGAGTTCAGCGCTCAGGTGGAGGTCGAAGCCAAATATGCCGGCTACGTGACCCGCCAACTCGAAGAGATCGGGCGGCAACGCGGTCTGGAGGAACAGGCGCTGCCGGCGGACTTCGATTATCTGGCGTTGTCTAGTTTGTCCATCGAGGTTCGCCAGAAGCTCGACCGGATGCGTCCGGCCACTCTGGGCCAGGCTTCCCGTATCTCGGGGGTTACGCCGGCCGCGGTATCCGTATTGATGGTCTATCTCAGGCGCGGTGAACTCTCACGCAAGGAGCCCAAGGCATGAACCAGGTTATTCCCCTGATCGACCGACTCGCCGCCGCGCTGCGCGGCATGGGCGCGAACCTGGATGCGCGCCAGGAAATGCGTTTGCTGGAGTACCTGGCCCTGATCGTCAAATGGAACCGTATCTACAACCTGACGGCGATTCATGAGCCCGAACGCATGCTGACCCACCATCTGCTCGACAGTCTGGCCATCCTGCCGATGCTGGGCGCCGGCCCACTTCTGGATGTCGGCAGCGGCGCCGGATTGCCTGGCATCCCCCTGGCCATCGCACGTCCGGAACTCTACGTCACCCTGCTCGATTCCAGCCAGAAGCGCTGCGGCTTCATGCAGCAGGCGGTCATCGAACTCAAACTCGACAATGTCAGCGTGGTAAACGCGCGGGCAGAAGATTATCGGCCCGTTGAGCACTTTCCCCAGATCGTCTCCCGCGCCTTCTCCGACCTTTCCGAGTTCGTGAAGGTCACCCGTCATCTGCTCGCCGAAGGCGGAGAGTGGCTGGCGATGAAGGGCCTGTATCCGGACGAGGAGATCGCCCAACTCAAAGGCGCGCGGGTCAGGCGCCACAGCAGCCTGGATATCCCGGGCCTGGAAGCATCCCGCCACCTCGTCATCATGGAATCGGATTGAACTCATGGCACGTATCCTGGCAATCACCAATCAGAAAGGCGGTGTGGGCAAGACCACCAGCGCCGTCAATCTCGCCGCCAGTCTGGCCAGTCTGGGGCGCCGGGTATTGCTGATCGATCTGGACCCGCAGGGCAACGCGACTACTGCAAGCGGCATCGACAAGCAGTCTCTGACACACACGGTTTATCACCTCCTGCTACGCGCACAGGCCATAGCTGCACTGCTGGTGCGCTCGGAGCAGGGCGGGTACGACCTGTTGCCGGCCAACCGTGACCTGGCCGGGGCCGAGGTGGAACTCGTGCTGGAGAAAGAGCGCGAGTTCCGCTTGCGCGAGGGCTTGTCCGCGGTTGCCGACGCCTATGATTTCATCCTGATCGATTGTCCACCGGCGCTCAACTTGCTCACCGTCAATGCCCTGACCGCAGCACACGCGGTGATCATTCCGATGCAGTGCGAGTATTTTGCCATCGAGGGGCTGGCCGACCTGGTCAATACCATCAAGAAGATCAAGACTCGACTGAATCCCGGCTTGGTCATCGATGGCGTGGCGCGGGTGATGTTCGATACCCGCAATACCCTGGCGCAGAATGTGTCCGATCAACTCAAGGCGCACTTCGGCGCCAAGGTGTTCGACACCGTGGTACCGCGCAACGTGCGCCTGGCCGAGGCGCCCAGTCATGGACTGGCGGCGCTGCAATACGACCGGGCGTCCAGGGGCGCGCAGGCTTACATGCAAATGGCCCAGGAACTCATCGACAAGCAAGGGGGGAATCACCATGGCTAAACCCAAGGGGTTGGGGCGCGGGCTGGACGCATTGTTGGGCGAAGGGGAGACCGTGGACGGAGAGCGCCTGCTGACGCTACCGGTGGAGAGTCTGGTTCCCGGAAAATATCAGCCGCGCACCCGAATGGATGGAGAAGCACTCGCGGAACTTGCGGACTCGATCAAGGCACAGGGACTGATGCAGCCGATACTGGCGCGCTCTATCCCGGGCGGGCGTTTTGAAATCATCGCCGGGGAGCGTCGCTGGCGCGCCTGTCAGCTGGCCGGTCTGACCGCGGTATCGGTACTGGTGCGCGACGTACCCGACGAGGCTGCGCTGAAGATGGCCTTGATAGAGAACATCCAGCGGGAAGATCTCAATCCCCTGGAGGAGGCTCAGGGTATACACCGCCTGATCCAGGAGTTCTCCATGACCCATCAGACGGCGGCGGAAGCCGTGGGTCGATCCCGTGTGGCGGTGACCAACCTGCTGCGCCTGCTGCATCTGGCCAAGCCGGTACAGTCATTGCTGATGAATGGCGAGTTGGATATGGGCCATGCCCGGGCTTTACTTGGGCTGACCCATGCCAAACAAGTCGATTCCGCGCACGAGGTGGTCAAGCGTGGATTATCGGTGCGGGATACGGAGCGTCTGGTCGGGCGAGCGCTCAAGCCACAGGAGAAAAGAGAGACGAGCAGGGATCGCGATGTCGTCCACCTGGAAGAAGAACTCTCGGAAAAACTGGGGGCTAGCGTTCACATCAGCGCCAATCGCAAGGGCGCGGGGCGCCTCGGTATCGACTTCGCCAGTCTGGAGCAACTTGATGAACTGCTCGCTCGGATACACTGAGGGTGTGGCCTGTGCCATCAAACGTTTCGATGATTGCATCAGGCAGTCATATTCTTATATGATGTTTGGCTAATGTTACTCGCATACGCCTTGCAGGGCGCGCTGGTCGCGACTGCGGCTATACTCGCGTGGCGCTGGCAGGGGCCGGAATTTTCGTGGGCGGCTTTGTATGGCGGCGTTACAGCCCTGGCAAATATAGGTATGCTGTTACACCGCTGGTTCCGTGGCCGCCACGCGTACCATAGCGATGTTGGGCGTCACCTGAGACAGTTTCACCGTTCCAGTCTGGAACGGTTTTTTGTGGTCGGAATCCTGCTGGCGACAGGGTTGGCGGGTTTGAGGCTGGAGCCGTTGCCGCTGTTGCTGGGTTTTATCGTGGGGCAGTTCGCGTGGATGTTCGCCATGCTTGCCCTGAAGACAGATTAACGCCCCCGGGCGAATTGACGGGTTGGAGCCATGTCCGCGGAAGCGCACACCTCGACGGAATACATCAAGCACCACCTGCAGAACCTGACTTTCGGGCAGTTGCCTGCCGGGTATCAGCGCGGCGATGGCGAGACCCTCTCGGTCGGTACCTGGACCCTGGCACATACGGCCAAGGAAGCCAAGGACATGGGTTTCATGGCGATCAACGTCGATACCATGGGTTTCTCCGTACTGCTGGGTGCACTCTTCCTGTTCTTCTTTCACAGGGCCTCCGTGCTGGCAACGAAATCCGCCGCGAATGTCGTACCCGGTGGCTGGGTGAACTTCGTCGAATGGGTGGTCGAGTTCGTCGATTCCAGCGTCAAGGGCTCTTTCACCTCCCGCAATCCCATGGTCGCCCCCCTGGCTTTGACCATCTTCATCTGGATTTTCCTGATGAACGCCATGGACTTGCTGCCCATCGACTGGTTACCCAGGTTGGCGGGCCTCTCCGGATTGCCCTTCATGAAAGTGGTCGTCTCCACCGACCCGAACGCCACCTTCGGCATGTCACTGACCGTCTTCGCCCTGGTGCTCTACTACAGCGTAAAGATGAAGGGCTTGGGCGGATTCGTCGGCGAACTGACCCTGCAACCCTTCGGAAAATGGGGCATGCCCGCCAACCTGCTGTTGGAAGGGGTCAACCTGATCGCAAAACCCGTCTCCCTGGCGCTGCGTCTGTTTGGCAACATGTATGCGGGCGAGATGATCTTCATCCTGATCGCCATCATGTTCTCCGGGGGTGCGGTCATGATGCTCACCGGCGGTGTGCTGCAATGGGCCTGGGCGGTCTTCCATATTTTGATCATCACCTTGCAGGCCTTTATTTTCATGACGCTCACCATCGTCTATCTGGACATGGCGCACCAGGAACATCACTGATTTTGCTTTCTGAATTGTCTCTAGGAGAAAACCATGACTGAAGTACAAGCCCTCTTGTTCATCGCCGGCGCCATCATGATGGGTCTGGGCGCGCTCGGCGCCTCCATCGGCATCGGCATCCTCGGTGGCCGCTTCCTCGAAGGCGCGGCTCGCCAGCCCGAGCTGATTCCCATGCTGCGCACGCAGTTCTTCATCGTCATGGGCCTGGTCGATGCCGTGCCGATGATCGCAGTCGGTCTGGCCATGTATGTGCTTTTCGCGGTCGCGGCCTGATCCAACAACGCGACAAGAGGAGCGGTCATGAATATCAATATGACCTTGATCGGGCAGTCCATTACCTTCGCCATGTTCGTGTGGTTCTGCATGAAATTCGTGTGGCCGCCGATCGTTACCGCGTTGGAAGCCCGCAAGAAATTTATCGCCGACGGCCTCGCAGCGGGCGACCGTGGCAAGCACGAGCTGGAGCTGGCGGCCAAACGTGCCAAAGAGACGCTGCTAGAGGGCAAGATCAAGGCTGCCGAGATCATCGCCCAGGCGGAAAAGCGTGCCAGTCAGTTGGTCGAAGAGGCCAAGGGCATAGGCAAGATCGAGGGCGATCGCATGGTCCTGGCCGCCAAGGCCGAGATCGAGCAGGAGACGCACCGGGCTCGCGAGGCACTGCGCGGTGAAGTCGCCGCACTGGTGGTCGCCGGCGCCGCAAAGCTGCTGCGCCGGGAGATCAACGCCCAGGTTCACGCCGATTTGCTCGAGGCGATCAAGAATGAGCTCTGAGTGTCTGTCAGACCCGCAAGGACTATGAGATGGAACGAGCAACCCTAGCCCGACCCTACGCCGAAGCCGTGGGCAAACTGGCCGCCGCGGGCAGTGCCTGGAGCGTTTGGTCCGAGCGCCTGTCACTTCTGGCCCGGGTGGCGGACGATCCGCAGCTATGCGAGCTTGCCGGCAATCCGGGAATCGCCACGGAAACCATCGCCGAGGTGGTACTGGATGTGTGTGGCGACAGGCTGGGCGTCGAGGGCGCAAACCTGGCGCGGCTGCTGGTCGAAAACAAGCGCTTATCCCTGTTGCCGGAGATCGTCATCCAGTTCGAGGCCCTCAAGGCCACCCAGGAAGGCGAACTGACCGCGCACATCACCACGGCCTACCCCCTGAGCGACGGCCAGATGGCGGGACTGGTTTCCCGACTGGAAGCCAGGCTTGGGCGCAAGGTCAGCGCGACCCAGTCCAGCGACGCCGAACTGATCGGTGGTGTGGTGATTCAGGTGGGCGATGAAGTCATGGATTCTTCGGTGCGCGGTGGGCTGCAAAGCCTGGCCGTCACCCTGCAAGCTTAATTATCTGGAGTTCACATGCAACTCAATCCTTCCGAAATCAGTGAGCTGATCAAGAGCCGCATTCAGAATCTGGAAGCCGGTTCCGAACTGCGTACCCAGGGGACCGTGGTCTCCGTGACCGACGGCATCGTGCGCGTGCATGGTCTGGCTGAAGTCATGCAGGGGGAAATGCTGGAGTTCCCAGGGAACACCTTCGGCATGGCCTTGAATCTGGAACGCGACTCTGTCGGCGCCGTGGTTCTGGGCGAATACGAGCACATTTCCGAGGGCGACATCGTCAAATGTACCGGCCGGATTCTTGAGGTGCCAGTGGGTGACGCGCTGCTCGGCCGCGTGGTGAACGGGCTGGGTCAGCCGATCGACGCCAAGGGTCCGGTGAATACCACGCTCACCTCGCCAATCGAGCGGATCGCGCCCGGCGTGATTTCCCGGCAATCGGTGTCGCAACCGATGCAGACCGGCCTCAAGGCGATCGACGCGATGGTGCCTGTTGGCCGGGGTCAGCGCGAACTGATCATCGGCGACCGCCAGACCGGCAAAACCGCCGTGGCCATCGATGCGATCATCAACCAGAAGGGCACCGGCGTACTCTGCGTCTATGTTGCGGTTGGGCAGAAGGCATCGTCCATCGCCAACGTGGTGCGCAAGCTGGAAGAACACGGTGCAATGGCGCACACCATCATCGTCGCCGCCACGGCCTCCGATCCCGCCGCGATGCAGTTCCTGGCACCCTACGCCGGCTGCACCATGGGTGAATTCTTTCGCGACTCCGGCCGCGACGCCTTGATCGTGTACGACGATCTGACCAAACAGGCCTGGGCGTATCGTCAAATTTCCCTGCTGCTGCGCCGCCCTCCGGGCCGCGAAGCTTACCCGGGCGATGTCTTCTATCTGCACTCGCGTCTGCTGGAGCGTTCCGCGCGCGTCAACGCCGCGTACGTCGAGAAGACCTCGGGCGTCAAGGGCCGGACCGGCTCGCTCACCGCGCTGCCCATCATTGAGACCCAGGCAGGTGACGTCTCAGCCTTCGTGCCGACCAACGTAATTTCGATTACCGATGGCCAGATCTTCCTGGAATCGGATCTGTTCAACGCCGGTATCCGCCCCGCCATCAATGCTGGACTGTCCGTGTCGCGCGTCGGCGGCGCCGCGCAGACCAAGGTGATCAAGAAGCTGGGCGGTGGTATTCGCCTGGCGCTGGCGCAATATCGCGAGTTGGCGGCCTTCGCCCAGTTTGCCTCCGACCTCGACGAAACCACCCGCAAGCAGTTGGAGCGCGGCAAGCTAGTCACGGAATTGATGAAGCAATTCCAGTATTCGCCGATGAACGTCGCCGAAATGGCCGTCACGTTGTTCGCAGTCAACCGTGGCTACATGGATGACGTTACGGTTAGCCGCGCGCTGGCCTTCGAAGGCTCGTTGCAGTCTTACATGAAGGGCAAGCACGCCGCCGTGATCGACAAAATCCAGAATACAGGAGACCTCGACGGCGAAACCGAGATGCAGCTCGCCGCGGCCATCGAGGACTTCAAGTCCAGCGCGGCTTTCTGAGGACGCAGAGAACATGGCAGCCGGCAAGGAAATACGCAGCAAGATCAAGAGTGTGGAAAACACGCGCAAGATCACCCGCGCCATGGAGATGGTCGCCGCCGCGAAGATGCGCAAGGCACAGGAGCGGATGCGTAGCGCCCGCCCCTATGCCGAGAAGATCGCCAGCGTTGCCGCGCACTTCAGCCTGGCCCACCCCGAGTACATACACCCCTTCGTGGTTTCACGTGGAACCATCAAGCGCGTCGGCCTCATCCTGGTCACGACCGACAAGGGTTTGTGCGGCGGCCTCAATACCAATGCCCTGCGCATGACGCTGAACCAGCTCAAGGCCTGGGAAGAGAAGAAGATCGGAGTGGATGTCTGCGCGATCGGCAACAAGGGCCTGGGTTTCATGCAGCGGCTGGGGGCCAATATCGCCTCGCAAGTCACCGGGCTCGGCGATACGCCGCACCTGGAGCGGCTCATCGGCCCGGTTCAGGTCATGCTGGACGCCTACAAGGAAGGCCGCATCGACGCGCTGCACCTGGTCTACAGCCGCTTCATTTCGACCATGAAACAGGAACCGGTGCTGGTGCAACTGCTCCCGCTCAGCGCGGAAGACCCGGGCCTGCGAGACAAACATCACTGGGACTATATCTACGAGCCCGAAGCACGTGGGGTTGTGGACAGTTTGATGGTGCGCTACATCGAGGCGCTGATTTACCAGGCGGTCGCGGAAAACCTGGCGTGCGAGCAGTCCGCCCGGATGGTTGCGATGAAATCCGCTTCAGACAACGCCAAGACGGTCGTCGACGAACTCAAGCTGGTCTACAACAAGACCCGCCAGGCGGCGATCACGCAGGAAATTTCCGAAATCGTCGCGGGCGCGTCCGCCGTTTAACAGATTCGAACTAGCTAGGAATGAATGCCATGACCGAAGGAAAAATCGTACAGATCATCGGCGCGGTGGTAGACATGGAGTTCCCGCGTGGATCTCTGCCCAGGGTCTATGACGCGATCAAAATGGATATCCCGCCCCTCACATTCGAGGTGCAGCAGCAGTTGGGTGACGGCATCGTCCGTACCATTGCCATGGGTTCCACGGATGGTCTGAAGCGCGGCGCGGTGGTTCGCAACAGCGGCGTGGCCATCTCGGTGCCAGTGGGCAAGGCCACCCTGGGCCGGATCATGGACGTGCTCGGCGACCCAGTGGACGAGGCCGGACCGATTGCCACGGACGAGCGCATGCCCATCCACCGCAAGGCCCCGGCCTACGCCGACCAGGCTGCTTCCGTGGAAATCCTGGAAACCGGGATCAAGGTCATCGACCTGATCATGCCGATCGCCAAGGGCGGCAAGGTCGGCCTGTTCGGCGGCGCCGGCGTGGGCAAGACGGTGACGCTGATGGAGCTGATCCGCAACATCGCGGTCGAGCATAGCGGCTATTCCGTATTTGCCGGCGTCGGTGAGCGCACCCGCGAAGGCAACGATTTCTACCACGAGATGAAGGAAGGTGGCGTGCTCGACAAAGTCGCACTGGTCTACGGCCAGATGAGCGAGCCACCCGGCAACCGCCTGCGCGTCGCGCTGACCGGCCTGACCATGGCCGAGCATTTCCGCGACGAAGGCCGTGACGTGCTCTTCTTCGTCGACAACATCTACCGCTACACCCTGGCAGGCACCGAAGTTTCCGCGCTGCTAGGTCGGATGCCGTCTGCCGTGGGCTATCAGCCCACCCTGGCCTCGGAAATGGGCGCCTTGCAGGAGCGGATCACCTCCACCCGCACGGGCTCCATCACCTCATTCCAGGCCGTCTACGTGCCCGCCGATGACTTGACCGACCCGTCTCCGGCCACCACTTTCGCCCACCTGGACGCCACCCTGGTACTGTCCCGGCAGGTCGCGGAACTGGGCATCTATCCCGCCGTGGACCCACTCGATTCCACCTCGCGGATTCTCGATCCCCTGGTCGTGGGCGAGGAGCACTACAGTGTCGCCCGTTCAGTTCAGGCCACACTGCAACGCTACAAGGAACTGCGCGACATCATCGCGATTCTCGGCATGGACGAACTGTCTCCCGAGGACAAACTGGCGGTAGGCCGCGCTCGCAAGATTCAGCGCTTCCTGTCTCAGCCCTTCTTCGTTGCGGAAGTATTTACCGGTGCTCCGGGAAAATATGTCACGCTCAAGGAAACCATCGCCAACTTCAAGGCGATTGTCGCGGGTGAATACGACCACCTGCCCGAGCAGGCTTTCTACATGGTCGGCACCATCGACGAAGCCGTCGAAAAAGCCAAGACGTTGCAGTAGCATGGGAGAGCGGCAGGCGGGAGCGGGTGAAATGCATCACCGCCCCCTTCCTTCCCTAGCCACCATCCCTCATCACGGAGTTTCGAAATGGCAATGACCATACACGTCGACATCGTCAGTGCGGAAGCGTCGATCTACAGCGGGCTCGCTGAGTTCGTCGTGGTTCCCGCAGAGATGGGCGAGGTCGGCATCTACCCGCGCCATACCCCCTTGTTGACGCGTCTCAAGGCGGGCTCGGTGCGCATCAAAACACCGGACAAGGCCGAGGAAGTCCTGATCTACGTATCCAGCGGCATCCTCGAAGTGCAGCCAGGCGTGATCACCATCCTCTCCGATACCGCGATACGCGGTCAGGATCTGGACGAGTCGCGCGCAATCGAGGCCAAGTCCCAGGCTGAGGAAGCCATGCGCAATCGCACCTCCGCGATGGATTATGCGCAGGCCCAGGCAGAACTGGCCGAAGCGATCGCACAATTGGCTACCATCCAGAAGTTACGCAGAACCACCCATTGAGCCCGGATAGGCCCTCCATTGTCAATTTTTCTTGAATAATCATTGACATAGCCTTAGCCAAGCCAGGATAATCCGCGCCTCGTTGGTATCCGGTGATGTAGCTCAGACGGTTAGAGCGGTGGATTCATAACCCACAGGTCGGCGGTTCGATTCCGCCCATCACCACCAAAAATACCAGAACCCGTTGATTCGTCAGCGGATTTCTATTTCAGCCCCTTGAACTGGCTTGGTGTCCCAAATCAGTGTCCCGAGCCTCGTGTCGGGGCAGCCTATCGGGGGCGTCATGGCCGTTCCCCCCCTCACCTGCACGCACAGGCATGGCGTTCTATACTGCCACGTCGCAGTTCCTGCTGACATGCGGCCATTGAGCAATCATCCTATTTTCCTCAGTTGAACGAGCGGAAATCGGCCAAAACTCAATGCTGACAATGGGTTAGGTGAATCGTGTGTGAACGGCTATTGAAATCCGCTTGAATCTGGCTGCAAGAGGTTTGTCGGGGTTGGTTTTGGTTTGAGTTGTTGCTGCTGGACAGGGCTTGGGTTGGAGGTGCGAGCGGGGGGTGTTGGAAGGAGCCCGGAGGGCGACTGGAGCCCCCCGCGCTCGCACGGCGGCGAGTCGATGCGAGGTGATTCGGGTTGGTGACCGGTAGTCGTCGAGCCGGGGTGATGGCGGGGTAGCGGCGAATGCGCTAAAAAGGCGGCTGCCTTTGGAAGCAGGCGCGACACCGGCCCCAAACGTGGCAGTTTCAACCGATGTCGCGCCCCGTGCCCAGGCGGGCGACGTTGCGTGGAAAGTATTTCACTCTTCGACCGATTCTGTCGAATACCCATTGGTTTTTCTTGCCGATGGAGACTCCAGGACGACGTTATCTCTGTGCCCGCTGCCGCTGCGCGGTGCTCATCTGCAGCCATTGCGACCGTGGTCAGCGCTATTGCGCCGACGGCTGCGCTACTGCTGCCCGAACCGAGTCGCTGCGTGCCGCGGGCCAGCGTTACCAAAAGAGCCTTCGTGGTCGCCACACGCATGCCGAGCGGCAGCGGCGCTACCGCGAGCGTCGCGAGAAAGTGACGCATCCGTGTTCCCCACCTCCACCCCCGCCGGTTTTACTGCCCTCCGCTCCGACGGCGAGTGAAACCCATGCACCGCATCCCTGGAACTGCCATTTCTGCGGCTGTGCTTTAGTGGAGCAGGTGCGAACTGGCTACCTGCGCGGTCGGATTCGTCGTCCTTCCCCTGCATCCAACCGGAGAGCGCATCCCCATGGCCCTGACCCCTGAGCTCGAAGCCCAGATTTTGCGTTTCCACCATGTCGAGAAATGGCGCATCGGCACCATTGCCCGGCAGTTGCACGTCCATCACGGCAGCGTCGAGCGCGTCCTGCGGCAAGCCGGCCTGCCCCGCATCGGTACGACTCGCCCGTCCAAGATCGATCCCTGGCTGCCCTTCATCCTTGAGACCCTGAAGAAGTTCCCCAGCCTTACCGCCAGCCGCCTCTATGTCATGACGCGAGAACGTGGTTACCAAGGCGGCCCCGATCACTTTCGCCACCTCGTCGCACAGCATCGGCCCCGACCTACGGCGGAAGCGTATTTGCGCTTGGTGACCCTGCCAGGCGAACAAGGACAAGTGGACTGGGGACATTTCGGACACCTCCAGATCGGCCAGGCACGGCGCCTTCGAGGCATGGGGCGGGTTGCCCAGAATCCTGCTCTAAGACAACCTCAAGAGCGCAGTGCACGAACGCATGGGGGATGCGATCCGTTTCAACCCGGCGCTGCTCGCGTTCGCCGGCCACTACCGTTTCGAGCCCCGGCCGGTGGCGGTGGCACGGGGGAATGAAAAAGGCCGCGTCGAGCGCGCCATTCGCTACGTGCGCGAAAGTTTCTTCGCTGCCCGCGAATACGCCGATCTGGCCGACCTCAACCGCCAGGCCGAAGCTTGGTGCCTCGGCCAGGCGGATGACCGGCTCTGCCCAGAGGATCGCGCGCAGAGGGTGCGGGAGGCCTTTGTCCAGGAGCAAGCCCGTCTTCTCGCCTTGCCCGCCAACCCCTGGTCGCTGGAGGAACGGCTGGAAGTCAGTGTGGGCAAGACACCCTATGTGCGCTTTGACCTCAACGACTATACGGTTCCCCACACACTGGTGCGCAAGACCGTCACGGTGCTGGCCAGCCCGGATGAAGTCCGGGTTCTCGATGGCCAGGTGGTAGTCGCTCACCATGTGCGCAGCTATGACCGTGGCCAGCAGATCGAGAACCCCGCGCACATCGAGGAACTGGTCGAACGCAAGGCGCAGGCACGTGAACAGCGCGGGATGAACTGGCTGGCACAGGCCGTACCGGCCAGCCAGGCCTTGCTCACCCAAGCCGCTGAGCGCGGCGAGAACCTGGGGGCGATCACGACGCAACTGGGACGCCTGGTGGAGCGCTACGGTGCCGCTGAAGTCGAGATGGCCGTGCAGGCCGCCTTGGCACGTGGCGTGCCGCATCCCAACGCGGTGCGCCTGGCCCTGGAAACCCAGCGGGAAGCCCGCGATCAGCCGCCGCCGGTGGCGACCTGCCTGCCCGCGCATGTCAATGCGAAGGACACGACGGTGCAGCCGCACCGGCTCGATTCCTATGACCAACTGACACAGGGGGAAGAACATGAATCTTGATACCTTGTGTGAGCATGCCGCGGCCTTGCGCCTGAATGGCTTGTTGGCACATTGGCCCGAGGTGGCGACTGCGGAATGGTTGGCGCCGCTGCTGCAATGGGAAGAGACAGAACGCAAACGGCGCAGTCTGGAGCGGCGCCTGGCTTCGGCCCGCATCGGTCGTTTCATGCTCCTGGCAGACTTCGACTGGGCCTGGCCCAGCCGCTGTGACCGGGCCGCGGTCGAGGCTTTGATGGCGCTCGACTTCCTCGCGGAAGCGGCCAACGTGGTGCTAGTCGGCCCCAATGGGGTGAGGAAATCGACGCTGGCTCGCAATATCGCGCATCAGGCCTTGATTCAGGGCCACACCGTGCGCTTTGCCACCGCAGGCGACCTGCTGGGCGAACTGGCGGCACTGGATAGCGATACCGCTCTGCGCCGCCGCTTGCGTCACTACGCCAGCCCGGACTTGCTGGTCATCGACGAAATTGGCTACCTGTCCTACTCGAACCGGCATGCCGATCTGTTGTTCGAACTGGTGAGCCGGCGCTATGAGGCGAAGAGCACGCTGGTGACGACCAACAAGCCATTCGCACAATGGGCCGAAGTCTTCCCGAACGCAGCCTGCGTGGTGTCATTGGTCGATCGCCTGGTGCACCACGCCGAGGTGGTCGTCATCGAGGGCGAATCGTACCGCTTGAAGGAAGCCAAGGAACGCGCCGAGCAACGCACACGCCAACGCCGCAAGGGGGCACCACGAAACCCTGGATCTTGCCCTCCGGCCGGCAGCGCGGCATCCTCTTCATTCTGCCCGACGATTGGTCGCCAGAGCAGGCCCTGGCCGTGCTCGAACTGCTCGACGATCTGCGTGAGGTGCTCTGGCAACGCTATCTGATCCGGGTGCAGAAATTGCTCGCAGATCAACGCGAAAATGGCCTCGCGCAAGATGCTGGCAACCAGGACGAGGACGATCCGCCGTTCTGATTCACACCTGCTCGGAGCTTCTATGGCGAAGCGGCCCAGTTGGGCACCTTCGCCATTTCTGCTCTCAGCCCGTTCCGCCAACTAAACGCGCATTTACTCAGCCGGCAACACCCACTCGGCCGCTACCGTGCTGGTTCAAGTGTCCCGTGCGAACAGCGCACGGAAATGCAGCTTGAGCGTGTTCCGGCTGGCGCCAGTCTGTTTAATGGCCTCGGAGAGCTTGTGCAGCCATCAATCCGGGTGGATGCGCCTATGCTCTCGATGGCGGCGACACGGCGCAGGGCCAATAAGCAATCGGGCGCAAGCGTGTCGGCGCGCGCCAAACGCCCTTGAACTCGTCATTAGTGGCGGTCAGTCTCAGGATCTCCGGGGAAATCTGGATGGACTCGGGCCGAATCATGGAAAACCAATGCAACAACCAGTAACACCCGTTACGAGAGGCGCACAAGCTTTCCAGGGACATATCCGTCTGCTGGATGAGTTTAGCCAGCAATTCAGTTGGAGCACCTGCTGTTCCCTGTGTAGCAGGAGCAACCTGGCGAGGAACCACAGGCTCCACTGAATGCTGGCGAAACATTCCGGTGAGTGGCGCCGCCCTGAATATTCGGAAACCTGCAGCCCAGAATGCCACCTCTCGACCAAGCCGGTCGCCCTGCTCACGGGCAGGTTTCGACCCGGAACGGTCATTCGGGCAGGCCGCATCGTGTGACTCTTGCTCGTGACATATCTGCCATAGGCATACCTTGTGCCTACGACTGCTGTACAGCACGACGGGTCTGAATGCTTGAGGTTGGCATGGCCCACCCCTTCGCATTAGCGTCCGACTCGCGCCTTCAGCGCTTCCGGGTAACGGTCGCCTTCGATCAGGATGCTCTCCAGCGCGTACCCGATGGTAAGCAAGTCCTTTTGCGAAAGCTCCAGGGTGGCGCCGCGGAGATTTTCTTCGAGTCGATGGCGCTTCGTCGTGCCGGGAATTGGAACGATCCAAGGCCGTTGTGCGAGCAGCCAGGCGAGTGCGACCTGGGCGGAAGTGGCGCCCTTGGCCTTGGCGATCTCGCCCACCCGGTCAACCAGCACTTGGTTCGACTGGATGGCCTCCGGTGCGAAGCGCGGCACATTGCTGCGAAAGTCATCGCTTCCGAAGGTGGTCCCCACACTGATGGCGCCTGTCAGAAAGCCCTTTCCGAGAGGACTGAACGGCACGAAACCAATGCCGAGTTCTTCGAGTGTCGGCAGAATCTCCTTCTCGGGTTCGCGCCACCACAGAGAATATTCGCTTTGAAGCGCTGCCACCGGTTGCACGGCGTGTGCGCGGCGGATCGTTTGCGTACCGGCCTCCGACAACCCGAAGTGCTTCACCTTGCCGGCCTGGATCAGTTCCTTGACGGTCCCTGCGACATCTTCAATTGGCACATCGGGATCGACGCGGTGCTGGTACAGGAGGTCGATGACGTCCGTCCTCAGTCGCTTGAGCGAACCCTCGACAGCGGTCTTAATGTGCTCCGGGCGGCTATTGAGGATCTGCTGCTTGCCGTCGTCGCCGAAAGTGAAACCGAACTTCGTCGCGATGACGACGCGTTGCCGAATCGGCGCCAGCGCCTCGCCGACAACGTCCTCATTCAGGTACGGACCGTAGACTATGGTGGACCCCTGAGTCAAGACAATAATGCAGTTGGTTTAAGCTTTGCACTCGACTTCACTCGCAGCGGATCGGCGCTGCCCCGTTTTTGCCTTTGACTTGGCTGTTGACTTGGCCTTTGACTCACCCTCATCGGC
>CAILNT010000130.1 GCA_903835655.1 uncultured Pseudomonadota bacterium
ACTATCGCCTACACTCTTTCCCTACACGACGCTCTTCCGATCTATCCACTGTTCGTGCCGGTCTGGCCGTTGATCCTCGGTTAGCCAGCATTGCACAGTGCTTATGCTGGGCAGTATTCGCAGCCATTCCCGCAGGGTGGCTTCGTTGGCATCGGTGAAGTGGCGCCCATCTTGTGCGCGTTCGCCCTCGCCTAATTTGAAACTGAGATAAAAAGCGCCGCCCGGCTTGAGGGCCGTCCATAAACGCAGCAGGGCAGCCGGCATTTCGGCCAGAGGGAGATGAAGCAGACTGGCACAGGCCCAGATACCGTCGTAACAATCCCGCTCGGCAACATCGATGAAGGTATGCACGGCGACCGCCTGGCCGAGGTATTCCGAAGCCAATTGCGCCAGGCGCGGCGATGCGTCAAATGCCGCGACCCGATAACCGCGCTCCAAGAACGCTTTGGCATCGCGGCCCGATCCACAACCCGCGTCCAGAACAAATCCACCTGGCTGGATATGCACAAGGAAACGTTCGTGCAGAGCAGACATATCGACGTCCGCAGTCTGGGCAAAGAACGTCACTGCATGCTGGTCGTAATAGGCCGGGGTGTCGGTCATGCCGCGTGCTGAAAGATGCTGCTGCGATGGGCGGCTAGGAAATCTGTGTCCGGAAAAAATTTCTCCGGTAATTTCAGTGGCTTGCCTTCGTAACGGGCGAAGTTGTCGCGTATTGCCGGGTGCGTCAGGTGGTCCGTGAGTCGCTTGCTCAGAATCAGCCGGTACTCGTCGTCGAACGCAATCAGGCCCTGGTCGAAGGCGCCGTCATGGAGCCGGGATAGGCATAGTCCATTGCGGGGGTTGACGCGATGTTGCGGGTGGCTGGCCCAAGGCAGGATGTGGCTGGCGACCAGCAATTCGGGGATGGGGTTGCCGGAGATGCAGCATTGGCCTTGGTAGACCGTGAGCACCGCCCGCCGGAAAAAACTTTGCGCCAGCCGGACTTTGACTGTTCGCTCGGCTTCAGTCGGCCCTGTGTTTGCTGCATGCAGGTCGTCGATCTCCCGTCGTGGACTTGGGGTGACTTGCTGCCGAAGTTGCTCGCTTTCGACCGCCAACTGTTCCCAGTCATCATGAAATTCTTGCCATACCTGTCGGTCAAGCCGACTGGCGCCAGGCAGTCCCCTTACACCCCGTGCGAGTTCCTCGGGGTCGAGAGAGGTCAGATTATTCAGCTTCATTGCCACGCTGCCTGAGGTGCGCCCAAGCGCGTTCGCCAACTCGATGACTTCAGAAGCCCGACTGTGCTGCCGTCCGAACGGAATGCGGCAGTACAAGTTCATGACGAGCAGGAGTTCGTCGCGCTTCCAGGGTTTGCGGATGGCGTCACTCATGTTCGCTTCCCCCCTTTACTGTCCGCGCACGGGCCGTTTGAAAACTTCGTTCTCATCCCAATCGAAAAAACTGCCCCGCTGGCTGGTAATCCTGGCTCTGCCGATGGATGAGGGGCGGACTGCCATGCTTGTCCCAGCATGGCGTACTTAGTTGTTTCACTGCCAGCCACATGCCAGTCGAACGTCAGTCTGGGAGGATTGAAAAGGCGCCAAGGTGGAAGATGTTGCGATGTAAAGCGCGCGGGGCCAGGCCGTTGGCCTGTTGCCTCAGGCGGAGATCGTAGCCGTAGACGCAGCAGCGGTATCCGCAGGCCCGCAGAACGCACTCGTGGAAACAAGGATCGCGGTGGCCACTGGGACGGGTCGGGATGGATGAAGTAATGGCCGTCCTTGGCGATGTGGGCGACAACTGTGGATGATGGCTGTCCGGCAACCTGGACCCTGAAGCGGTCCTTGAACGGGACGTCCACATCGTCAACATTGCCGTGGTCAGGCAGGAGGCGCGGAGGGAAATCGGCCAGCTTCGGGGAAAACCTGCAAGCCTTCGCATAGGACGAGGCGAACAGGTAACGGTGTATGTCCGTACGCATGTGGCTTCGGGTTTCGTGCTGAAGGAATGCACCCAGGTGTTGGTTCCGGTACCAGGATTCGTGTTTCCTTGGGAGCAGGCAATCGCCACCAGCCTCCGTCACGACCCGTCCGCCGTAGGACTGATGCTTCCAGGCAGTTGCAGCTGCTGTCGCCATCACTTCGGCGACCTGGCTTCTGGCTACGCTTTTCCAGCCGGTCAGCGACCTGGCCGCTTCCCGAACAGCCGAAAGCCAGGCATCGGGTGAGTCTGGCTCCCTTGAAAGACGGCTGCGCAGGGGAGGCAAGTCATTGAGAACCTGTGCCACGGTTACCAGTTTTTCTGATGGTTGCAGGACAAACCGATGGGGTTTTTCCTTGAGTTCTGGCGTTCTGTTTGCCAGGTCGGAGCGGATGCCAAACAGAATCACGCGGTGTCTGCTCTGCGGTACTCCGAATTGTTCGGACTCGATCACGAAGTCCATCGGCTTGAGGGTATCGCTTTCTCCAGGCACGACGAAGGAGCGTATCTGGTAGGAAAGCCCGTCGGCTGGCGCCGACAGGTCGGAGAGGATGCGATCGAAGATCGGTGAACCGCCATGCTGCGAGGAGAGCATGCCCTTGACGTTCTCCATTACAAACACGGACGGTTTGAACTGTTGGATGATGCGCAGGTATTCCTTGTAGAGAAAATGCTTCTCGTCCTTCTCGAAATCCACGAGGGCCTGCTTGGTGCGCCTTGAGCGTCCAACGACTGAGTATGCCTGGCAGGGTGGCCCACCGATGAGTACCCATTCGTTGGCCCCTTCCAGAGCACTCTCAATCCAGCTGTCCACTTCTTCCGGCGGGATCTTCCCGAGTTCTGCGTTCCTGGCTTCCGATGCGGCCTTGCGGGCCTCTTCCGGTACGCTGGGGTGCTCGAACAGCTTTTGCCGGCTGATTTTGTCGCGTACGTAGTCGTAGTAGCAATCCGGAACCTTTCCCTTTGGAAAGGCACGGAACAGTGCTCGCAGTGACAGCGTCTTGTGAGCTATTGGATCCTTCTCGATGGATACCCGCAGATCGAAGTGACGGTCACCGTTCGCGTCGGTCAGGGACGAAAATCCCTCGCCGAGCCCTCCCGGCCCTGCGAACAGATCGATTACCGGAATGGGGTGCTGTTTTTCCATTTCATCTTGTCGTTGTCTTGTTAATGCTGCGCCCGGAACGGCCAGGCTGGCAGCATCCGCAACTTCAGTAGTCAGTTCGATATGGTTCTGAAAATCGCTCAACATTGCATTGTATCTCCACACTAACCCACCTGATAATTCGTGTAGTGAGACCCTTGTATGTTCGCGAAGGTCAGGGCTACAGAATCTGTGTTGGTGGGGCGTTATGTGTTGCATCCCGTGTGATTATGTACCCGTTCGTAGCTGGCCGTTGTTTCGTGCCCGCGAACTGATGCATCAACTGATTGAGTCGTTTGTCCCCTTGGGGAAGGAGCAAGTTTCAGCTCCGTAGCCGGGTCATGGGCAGGCGGCGTCTTTTTGCCGCCTGGCGAAGCGCACCCTTGACGCGGCGTAGGGGCGATACCCTCTGGCATGGCAGTA
>CAILNT010000131.1 GCA_903835655.1 uncultured Pseudomonadota bacterium
CGCGATGCCGATGGGCACGCCATCGACAGCAGTAATGTTGCCGGTGTAGATATCTTCCAATTGCACGCGGGCCTTGGGCACGGCCAGGGCGAAATAGGTCACGAGCAGAATGAAGACGATGGACGGATTGAAGCCGCGCCCACCACCTGCCGGAGCCAAAACGCCCTGCGCCACGACCCACAGCAAGGTGATGAGCAGCCCCAGCCCCGCCGCGCTGCCGATGCCCAGTGCCCCGTTGTTGGAGAGGATGGGATCTGCGAAGAGCATGGCCACCGATTGCAGGACGGCCCGGAAGGTGCCCAGGTCGCCGAGGACGTAGATGGTGACTTCCACTGGTTATTTCCCTTTCTGATTTGTGATTGCCATTCCTCCCTTACCACCCGACATTTTGTAAACCATGATTGACGGCCAGTGATCCACAGGCTACTTTTGAGCCATGTTCGAGATCATTCAAAGTGAGACCTTCAAGCGCTGGCGGGATGGCATCAAGGATCGACAAGCATTGGCCCGGATCAATGCCCGCATTCGCCGACTGGCCGGGGGCAACCCTGGAGATGTCAAGCCGGTGCGCGCAGGCGTCAGCGAGTTGCGAATCGACTATGGCCCCGGCTACCGGGTGTATTTCATGCGGCGCGGCCCGCTGGTGATCGTGCTTCTGGCCGGTGGCGACAAGCGCACGCAGGATGCAGACATCGAACGCGCCATTGCGATTGCGGAAGACTGGAAGGAGTGAAACATGGCTGAAAAATTCTCCCGCTGGGATGCGGCTGACGACCTGAAGACCGACGAAGACATGTCGCTCTATTTCGAGGCCTGCTTTGAGGAAGACCCCGGCGACGGCAGCTTGATCCGTGCTGCCTTGGGTGACATTGCTCGCGCACGCGGCATGACCCAGCTTGCCCACGCTACCGGCCTGACCCGCGAGGGGCTTTACAAGGCCCTGTCCGCCGAAGGCAACCCGGAGTTCACCACCGTCATGAAGGTGATCAAGGCACTTGGATTGAAGTTGCATGTCGATCTGGCCCATGTGTGAGTTGAGCATCCATGACAGGGCATATCCGATCTTCGACCGATATGCCGAGATGGATTTCACCGGGGCAAAGTCCGTCTCCCAAGTGCCAGTTCTGTCATAGCTGCATGCCGAACACGGCGCCCTCAATGGGTTGGGTGACCTGGCCGTAGTCGCCACGCCCCGGGCAAGATGTCCCCTCGCCCTGGCGGAGAAACTGGCGGCATCCACCAGAACCGACAGCCCCATCCCGGCCGAATCCAAAGCCATTCCTGCCAAGCCTACATTTTTGAAGTAATTCATCGCGCGGGGGTGGCCACCATGATGGCCGGGTTCGAGGCAGTGACCATCCGGGCATACTCCTTGGCGGCCAAGACGCGATCAGTCTGGTTCGCGAGCGCCATGCGCAGCCCCATCACTTCCTGTTCGAGGGAAGCAATGGCTTGGTCCATCTCGGGTGGGCGCGTTACGTTCTTCACGCCCGAGAAGGTCTGCTTGGCGGCGGTGATGGCCGCCTCCCCGAGCCGGATCGCCAATTCGTCGGCGATGACGGGAACGAGCTGGATGGCCACGGCTTCCACCGCGCCAGGGGAATGCTGCACGTCACGCAGGAGCTTCAACGTGGGCACGCTCACCGCATTGATGAAGCTGCGTTGCGCGGCGGTAAAGCAGGCGGCCGTCGTGCAGGACTTCAGGTTCCCAATCAGGGAGTCGGCCTGCGCCCCCGCATCCGCCCCGGTGGGATCGCCGAAGAGCACCCGGTTCACATACCCGACCGTGCCATCGAATGCGAGAGTGGCTGTGCTCGGACTCAGGCAATCCGCGTCCCCTCCACAGGAGAGGATCTGCAAAACCCGCGTCCCGGCGGTCGAACCTTCCCGGAGATCGGCCAGGCTGAGGGTGGGCGCGAACACCGTCCCTGTCTCCGGCTTCACTTTCCCTGTGGCCGCATCGGTGGAATCCGCCTGGCTCCCGGGCATCACCACCGTCCCTGTCAGGCTCATGATGATCTCGTTGGCCCGCACCAGATTGCCTTCCACCGCCGCCGGATTACCCAGCCACTGCCCCGCGTTGGTTTGGCCCAGGGCCTTCCACACCAGATTGCCCCCCGACGGGTTATCCGCCGCCGAGGCCCGTGCCTGCGAATTCGGCGACGAAAAAATCTTCCCGATGCTGTCAAAAATGTCCGTCACCGCGCCCTTGGCCGACTCCACCAGGGTGGCGGAGTTGTTCGCCTGGGTACTCCGCGCATCGGGACTGGCGAAGGTCTGCACCACTTGGTTGGCAATCTGGCAGGTGTTCTTGAACAGGCTGTTCAACTGTTGGATCTTGTTCTGGAAATCTTCCATGATTTTCCCGAGTTGGGGATTGATGCTGTCGATGGCGAGCTTGAACAGGGCGCCGGCCGCGTTGGCGGCGATCTGCCGGAACAGCGCCGCGAGCTGGTCCGCATTGATGAACGAGAACGAGCCGCCGTAGAGGTCGATGCCACCGCACCCCGCTGAAAACCGGGGCGGATCGAATGTCACCAGGTTGATGTTGCGAACTGGCATCCGCACCCCTACCCCGCCCCCGACGAAGCCGCCGCGCGTTTGGCTGGAATAGGCAGCCGGCGTGGTCGCGGTCGCCATGAACATGCCCTCCAGGGCGTCCTGGAGGCCGGCGAGCGCCGAAGATGAGTAGGCCGCGATCAGTACGATGGCGCCCATTTTTCTTAGCCTGATATGCATTCAGGCCACCTCCGTTTGTGTAGACTTGCCAGCCATAAACAGAATGTTTACATTCGGCCTATGATTCAAACGTTCGCTGACACCGAAACAGAAAGCTTCTTCACCACCGGGAAGTCCCGTCGTTTGCCGGCTGATATTCTGAAACGGGCTGCAATGCGGCTGAATCAGCTTCATGCCGCGACCCGGATCGAGGATTTGCGCCTGCCGCCGTCCAATCAACTGGA
>CAILNT010000132.1 GCA_903835655.1 uncultured Pseudomonadota bacterium
ACGCTACCTGAATATCTACAACCACCACATTCCACAACGCGCTCTGAACCACCTGGCACCCATCCAGGCTCTGAAAAAATGGCAGGCGGAAAAACCCGAATTATTCGTTAAGCGCGTTTATAAACAGGCGGGACTGGACACCTATCCACAGGATGGCGTGTGTGAATGTACGTGTCCATCCACAGGCCACGCCAAGATATCCACAGGCACGAGCAGGTCACTGATCTGCGCCTTTGTACCCTTCGGAGCGCGGCTGTAGAACGTCACCATGTCACCCCCGTCATCGACCACCATGCGATAGTCAGGTAGCTCGTCGGTCGCGGTGAGGAGTCGTCGGAACTCGCGTAGCGATGACGTGCTGCCAGATTTTTCCCGCAGGGTAGTGAGGGTCACACGCCACTTCGGCTGAGCGCCGCAGTGTTTCCTGGCGACCGCATAGATTCGGCGGTCGAGAGGCCGCCGAAGCAGAAAATAATCTCGACTGAGGGTCAGTACATCTCGCGCCAGGATTGACCGCCAGAGCCAGTCCGGCAGCGTCACCTCGATGGCGACCATGCGATCGTCGTGGTCGCGCTCGACGATCTGCCACGCATCGATTAACCCGAATCCCGCCCGCGTGCGGCGGCCATCTGTCGCGATGTTGGTTTCGATGCGTGTTTCACCGAGCCTCCGAAGGGCATCGCCCAGACGCATGTAGCCCACGCCTGCTATGGGCCTGTTCGTCGCGGTCAGAAAATCATAGGCCGTAAAACGCACGATGCGGCTGACATCATCACGCCCCCGATTGAGTGCCTCGACGAGCTGGCTGGTGCAGTAGTACCACACGTCCTGATCATGCACGGTAGCCGCCCCGCTCGCGCCGGGGCGGACCTCCACCATAACGCCGCCGCGCTCATATTTCCGCGCGCGCTTGTCGCCCGCGCGAAGCGCGAACAGCGGGTGCTCCAGGCTAGGAATATCTGATTTCAGTCGCGGGTCGAGTATGTCCGCGACCATGTAGTCCTGCTGGGGAGGCTGATGGGGAGCCATCACACACCCGCTACGTGGACACCGGCCAGGAAAAATAGGCCACACTGGGTTACCCGCTCGGCAGCGGCGACCATGATCTGCTGGGCACAACGAGGGGTTACCCCGAGACGCTCAGCCAGGCCGGCACTATCGACAGCCAAAACCGCCTCCAGATGCTTGGGCAGGATGGCAGTGGGCCATCTCTCTCTATCTGAACTGGCATGGGCGACGCCAGGGTGGCGGCCCGCAGTTACCCAACCGGGCCGACCTCGTCGTCGATGCCGATGGTGCCCATCTGGATCATCTGGCGCGCGAGCACCCTGCGGGTAGCCTCCACAATCCAGCCTTCCCCGCGTCTGGGCTCGCTGAGCGATGATCCTGCCCATGCTGACACCCTCATTTTCATCTACCCCAAATTGGTGGGCCACGGCCTGCAATGCGGGCTCCAGGCTGGAGACATTGATGGGGGTGGTGGGGGTGGTCATGCTTCACCCCCTTCCACTGCCTGAGCCGCGCGCATGCGCGCCACAACCTCGGCTTTGGTCGGCCGCCCACGGCGGCGTGGGGTGGGGCTGGGCTCAGCAGCGTGGGGCTGGGCTCGCTGCTCTCGATACTCACGAAGCCAGTCGAGCACGTCAGCGGTGATCCATCTTGGAACCCTGCTCCCCGGCGGGGTGCTGGCCGGTGGCAGACTCTCGGGGCGGCGGCAGCGGTCAGCCTGGAGCGTGCCGACAGCGCGCCCGAGGAGGACGCTGAGGCCGTCGTATCCGATGACGGGCGGCCAGACCACAATATGGCCGGCCGGGGGAGGCATATCGCCCTGGATGGCGCCACCGGCGCCGGCGATGGGGGTGATAGTGATATGGTGCATTTTCGGCTCCCACGCGGACGAGAGCCGGCCATCGCCGGTCTCCCGGCCGCAATGATCTGAACGTGGCGCGCTACAGCGCGCCGGCTAGGTCACGCGGACGGGAGCCGGACGGGGATAGGAGCTAGACGGGGGGTGAGCGCGATGCCGCAGGCCGGAAGGTCTAGCGAGGGTGGGGATGGTTGCCAGAAGGCAGCCACGAGAGATAGGGCAGCGATCGCGGGCAGGCCCAGCACATCGGTGAGCCGGGATGCGAGTGGACGCACCAGAGCCGCCCGCTGGATGGGGGCGAGCACGTCACGGGCGATCTGGTAGGCGCCCAGCCCGGTGCGGGAGCGGTCGGCGCAGACCACCGCCAACAGGAAGGATATGGACAAGATCGCCGCCATGATGGCGTCACCCAAGCCGGGAGCGATCTGGGCAACGACCAGAGCCAGTGCCCACACCATGGCCACCACGCCCACCACCCCCACGACGACCGCCGGACGGGTCAGACCGTCATCAGTGCCAACTGACTGCGGCAGCCACCCCCGCAGTTCCTGCAGGAGCAGGGCAGCAGGGACAAGTGGGTGTGGGTCAATTGTGACTGATGTATACCGTTGCATGAGAACATGATACCCACCTCCAATAAATCGTCAAGAGCCGGGTTACTGAGGCTTACATCGTCACACCGCGACAACAGAATGCTTGTCACCGCTGCGGGTGACCACGCTTAGTTTGCCACCCTACTGTCACCCGCAGGTGAGGGGATAAACCCTCGCCGGTTTTCTCTACCGGTACTTGCGGCACGGAGGCATTTCCAGGTTATGAACTGGTAGCAGCAGCAAGGCGGTGTTGGGGCAGGTGCGTGCATTGGGGATGCTGCTGCTTCATGAACATGTTCAACTGATAATGCTATAGCCCCGGTTGTGCCATGGACGGCGTCACCATACATGGCGGCACCCATCCTGGATGTTTTGGGGGATAGCTGTACGGTGGTGTAAGTGACCTCACAATGCCAAACAATCCTTCCGACAGCATCGCGGCTTCGAGACTGGGAGTAATGAAGCTCCCCTTTTGTGTGCTGGACCAGATCATAAACAGAGTGATCGCACTTTCCGCCGCCATCCAGCCTGAGCCGAATTGGGCACTTACCACAGCAAGCAATAGAGCGCCCAATGTCCACGACACTATCCTGCCAGACCTGCACGGTCCCGCATCAGGAGCATCCGCTGCCTCCACAGGAGAGTTGCATTGACGGTGAACGGATTGGTCGTAGCGGGGGTGATTGTTGCCATGGGGTCTATATGGCACGTAGAGCAGATAGGTGTCAGTGCTTCGGTGACAAAGGGGTGTTGTGCTCCCCTGTATGGCACTAGGTCCGTCACCCAATTGTCACCCCGAGGGGTGACAACTGAAAGTAATCAGGTGCAACCAGAAGTAAGCCAATGCAACCTAAGTACTTGATTTGGCGGAGAGGGCGGGATTCGAACCCGCGGTAGGCTATTAACCTACACACGCTTTCCAGGCGTGCGACTTAAACCGCTCATCCACCTCTCCGGAAGGTCGAGAAGAATACACGGTGGCATGCGCGGTGGCAAGGCATCCACATGAAGCGTTCGTGGGCATGGGGCGTTAAAATCCGCGAATTCCTTCGCTCGGTGTTCCCCATGGTCTTCGTTTACCCACCCATTCCCCGAGGCCGGCGATGACCTGGCGAGCGCTTCTGAAGGGCTTGGGGCTGCTCGCCTCGCTGGCGCTACTGGGTTTTCTCGCCAGCCATTTTCAGATCGGCGAGATGCTCTCGCGGCACTGGGTCGACCGGGAGATACGTGGCCGCGGCTGGAGCGGCAGCCTGTTGTTTCTGGCGGTCGGTACGCTTGCCGCGGGACTGGGTTTTCCTCGCCAGGCCGTGGCCTTTCTCGGCGGCTATGCCTTCGGTTTCGCAGCGGGCGGCGCGCTCGCCACCCTGAGCAACCTGCTGGGCTGCATGCTGAATTTCTTCTACGCACGCTGGCTGGGGCGCGCCTTCGTGCAGCGGCGCTTTCCCGGCCGGATGCGCAAACTCGACGCCTTCCTGCACCAGCATCCGTTTACCATGACTCTAGTGATCCGACTCCTGCCCGTAGGCCATAACGCCAGTACCAATCTGCTGGCGGGGGTCTCCAGCGTGCGCGCCCTGCCCTTCTTCGCCGCCACGCTGCTGGGTTATCTGCCGCAGAATCTGGTTTTCGCTCTGGCCGGAAGCGGCGTGGACCTCGACCCGGGATTGCGCCTGACACTGGCGACGCTGCTGTTCGTGATCTCCAGCCTGCTGGGCGTGTGGCTTTACAAGCGCTACCGCCGACACCTGGCCGGGGTCACTGCGCCGGAACAGGCCGCGCAGGCGAATGCAAACGATCCGGCAACCGACTCGCCCTGATGGACCCGCTTTTCGTTCCCGTCGTGCGGCGTTACCAGTAGACTCGCGCCAGCCGCGTTTTCCCACGCTTTTTAACTTTCCAGCCAGCCGCCGCCATGACGGAACCAGCCAAACTACGCGTTTCCCTGATCGCGCCGATCTTCAACGAGTACGAAAACCTGCCCGATCTGGTGAACAGGGTCGAGAGCGTGATGCTGGAGCAGGCGCAAAGTTGGGAGTTCATCTGTGTGGACGACGGTTCCCGCGACGGCTCCGACAAACTGCTCAAGGAACTGGCGGCGACTCGGCCCTGGTTGCGGCCCCTGTTCCTGCGTCGCAATTACGGCCAGTCCACGGCGATGCAGGCGGGCTTCGACGCAGCGCGCGGCGAAGTGCTGGTGACCATAGACGGTGACATGCAGAACGACCCCGCCGACATTCCGCGCCTGCTCTCGATGCTCGATGCCCGGCCCGAGATCGATATCATTTCCGGCTGGCGCCGCCACCGCAAGGACAAGGCGATGTCGCGCAAACTGCCGTCGCTGATCGCCAACGGTCTGATTTCCAAGGTTACGGGCGTGCGCCTGCACGACTACGGCTGTTCCCTGAAGCTGTATCGCCGCGAGGCGGTGCGCTATGTGAAGATCTATGGCGAACTGCATCGTTTTATCCCGGCGCTGGCGCACGAATACGGCGCCCGTGTGATGGAAGCCGAGGTCAACCACTTTCCGCGCACCCGCGGGGTGTCCAAGTACGGTATCGACCGCACCATCCGCGTCCTGCTCGACCTGATCTGGGTGAAGTTCATGCTGCGCTTTCTGCACCGTCCGCTGCATGCCTTCGGTGGCGTCGGCGCGGCGATGTTTTTCCCAGGCCTCCTGATCCTGGCCTATCTGGCAGGGCACAAGCTATTCTCCCACGCCGACATCGGCGGCCGTCCGCTGCTACAGATGGGCATGATGTTCACCCTGATGGGGGCCAACTTCATCGGCATGGGCATCCTGGGTGAACTGCTCACCCGCATCTGGCACGAACCCGGCGGCAAGGCGCAATACCTTTTGCGCGAGCCCCCCAGCGAATGATCGGGTTTCGTCTACTACTGGCCGTACTGGTACTGTTTCCGTTTCTCGCCCTGGGGACGGCGCCGCTCTTCGACCTGGACGAAGGCGCGTTCACCGCCTCCACCATGGAGATGTTTCTGCGCGGGGATTTCCTCTCCAGCCACCTGCTGGGCGAGCCGCGCTACGACAAACCCATCCTGATCTACTGGCTACAGGCCGCCTCGGTAAGCCTGCTGGGCAGCAGTGAGTTCAGCTGGCGGCTGCCCTCGGCGCTGGCCTCCAGCCTGTGGATCCTCGCCACCCACGGCTTCGTAGCTCGGGTCAGGGACCAACGCACCGGCCTGGCTGCGGCCCTGATCGTCGCCACGGCGGCAGGGCTGACCATCATCACCCGGGCGGCGACGGCGGATGCCCTGCTCAATCTCTTCGTCGCCGTCGCCGGCTATGCCTCCTGGCTCTGGCTGCGCGAGCGCGAGCGCCGCTGGCTGTACGCGGCCTGGCTGGCGATGGCGCTGGGTTTCCTCACGAAGGGGCCGATCGCACTCCTGCTTCCCGGGGGCGCACTGTTCCTCTGGTGTGCCACGCGGCGCGACTGGCGATCCTTCTTTTCCTGGGCCATGGCGCCGGGGCCGCTGCTGCTGTTCGCCCTGGTGGCCCTGCCCTGGTTTGCCGTCGAGACCTGGCGTGAAGGCCCCGGTTTTCTCGAAGGTTTCTTCCTGAAGCACAACCTGTCGCGTTTCGACACGCCCATGGAAGGCCACGGCGGGCGACCCTTCTACTATGTGCCGGTGGTGCTGATCTCGCTGTTGCCGCACACGGGTCTGCTGCTGCTGGCGATGACCCGGCTGAAAATCATCTGGCAGGACGAATTGCTGCGCTTCGGCCTGCTCTGGTTCCTGTTCGCTTTCGCGCTCTTTTCCTTCTCCGGCACCAAGTTGCCACATTATGTCTACTACGGGTATGGCGGCCTGGTCCTGATCCTGGCCGCGCAGGTCGAACAACGTGCGGCGCGCTGGTTGCTCGTCTTGTCCGGAGCGCTGACCTTCGCCCTGCTGTTGGCGCTACCCAGTCTGCTCGATGCCTCCCTGCCCAAGCTGAAACCGGATGATCTGCTCCTGGCGAAAGGTCTCCGCTTCGGCCCGGCCTACTGGCTCTGGTGCACCGCGGCCCTGGTCCTCAGCCTGCTGTCACTGCGCTCAGCCACGGCGCGCTTCGCGCTGTACGCCAATGGTCTGACGGCAGGCGTGGCCGTGGCCTGGTTCCTGCTGCCCATCGCGGGCCAGGTACAGCAGGAACCGGTGAAGCAGGCCGGTCTGTTCGCCCGCCATCTGACCGAGCCGTTGCTGCTCTATGGCGTCAATACCCCCAGCTTCCAGACCTATGTGGGTCGCCAGGTGGGGAAGAGGCCGCCACGCGCGGGCGATGTGATCCTGACCCGAGAAAGCAGCCTGGCCGCACTTCCCGGGAACGAAGTGCTATTTCGCAGCCGCGGCTATGTGCTGACGCGTGTGAAAGAATGAAAGGCGCGTCCACGGCCCCTACTCCTGCCACCTTGCCAGTCGGGCATCACGGCCTTGCGCGCCGCTTCCCGGCTCCCCTCTTTCTTCGGCGACGTGATACTTTTACGCCACCTACTCCACCGCCTGAGCCTCGCAGCGTTCAACGACGCGAGGCGGACGGGTACCGACTCCACTTGACCGAACAACCTCCATGCCCCAATCCCGAATGAAACCGCTGCGCCACAGCAAACCCACGGCCGAATTGTCGCAACTCCCCCCGCTCGGCATGGATGGTGATGCCCTGGCTCTGGACATCCGCCGCTATTTCGGCAACTTTCTGGGACGCGACAAGCACTGCCGCTCCACCCACTATCCTTACCAGGCCCTGTCCCTGGCCCTGCGCGACCGCCTGATGGAACGCTGGAAACGGACCCGTTACGCCTATGAGGAACAGGATGCCCGCCAGGCCTATTACCTGTCGCTGGAATTTCTGATGGGCCGCACGCTCAGCAATGCCTTGCTCAACCTTGGACTCGATACCGCCGTCGAACCCACCCTGCGCCGACTCGGCCTGGATCTGGAAGAACTGATCGACGTGGAAAACGACGCCGGCCTGGGTAACGGCGGTCTCGGCCGCCTCGCGGCCTGCTTCCTGGACAGCTGCGCCACACTGCAATTGCCGGTGCTGGGCTACGGCATCCGTTACGAATATGGCATGTTCCGCCAGCATGTGGAACAGTGCCGCCAAGTGGAGGAACCGGATCACTGGCTGCGCGATGGCAACCCCTGGGAACTGGAGCGCCCGGAACACACCCGGCGCATCCAGTACCATGGCCACACCGAGCGCTACCGGGATGCCAATGGCCGCAATAATGTGCGTTGGGTCGATAGCCACGATGTGCTCGCCGTGCCTTTCGATACGCCGATTCCCGGCTACCGCAACGACACCGTCAACATGCTGCGCCTGTGGAGTGCTGCGGCCACGGACGAGTTCGACCTGGGCGAATTCAACGCCGGCTCGTACACGGAGTCGGTCGCGGCCAAGAACGCCGCCGAGAACATCACCATGGTGCTCTATCCCAACGACGCCAGCGAAAACGGCAAGGAACTGCGCCTGCGCCAGCAGTATTTCCTCGCTTCGGCCAGCCTGCAGGACGTGTTGGCGAACTGGGTGCAGCGGCATGGCCGCGACTTCAGCCAGTTCGCGGAGAAAAGCTGCTTCCAGCTGAACGACACCCATCCGAGCTGCGCGGTCCCGGAATTGATGCGTCTCTTGATCGATGAAAACGGACTGGAATGGGACGAGGCCTGGGCGATCACCAACCGTACCATGGCCTACACCAACCATACTCTGTTGCCGGAAGCGCTGGAAAAATGGTCGGTGCGCCTGTTCGGCCAACTCCTGCCGCGCCTGCTGGAGATCGTCTACGAGATCAACACCCGTTTCCTCAAGATCGTCGCGCGCCGCTGGCCCGGCGACAACGGCCGACTGGCGCGCATGTCCCTGATCGAAGATGGGCATGACCCCCAAGTGCGCATGGCCTACCTCGCCATCGTCGGCAGCTATTCGATCAACGGCGTGGCCGCACTGCACTCCGAATTGCTGCAACAAGGCCTGTTCCACGACTTCTTCGAACTCTGGCCCGACAAATTCAACAACAAGACCAACGGCGTCACTCAGCGCCGCTGGATGGCCTCGGCCAACCCGGAAATGTCTCGCCTCATCACTGCGCGCATCGGCGATGCCTGGATCAGACGGCTCGACGCCCTGCGCGAGCTGATTCCCCACGCCGACGATCCCGATTTCCGCGACCGCTGGCATGCGGTGAAGCGCGCCAACAAGGTGCGCCTGGCTGCCCTGGTTCGGCATGACTGCGGCGTGGACTTCGACCCGGACGCCCTGTTCGACGTTCAGGTGAAGCGCATCCACGAGTACAAGCGCCAGCTCCTCAACATCCTCCATGTGATCCACCTCTATGCCCGCCTCAAGGCCGGCGACGATGCCGACTGGACGCCGCGCTGCGTGCTCATCGGCGGCAAGGCCGCACCCGGCTACTTCATGGCCAAGCGCATCATCACGCTGGCTTGCAAGGTCGCGGAAATGATCAACGACGACGAACAGGTCGCCGACCGCCTCAAACTCGCCTTCCTGCCCAACTACCGGGTCTCGGCGATGGAGGTCATCGCGCCGGGAACGGATCTTTCCGAACAGATCTCCACCGCAGGCAAGGAAGCTTCGGGTACCGGCAACATGAAGTTCATGATGAACGGCGCGGTAACCATCGGTACCCTGGACGGCGCCAACATCGAGATCCGCGAAGAAGTCGGCGACCAGAATTTCTTCCTTTTCGGCCTCACTGCCGAGGAGGTGGAAGCCAGCCGGCCACATTACGACCCAGGTGCGATCATCGAGGCCGATCCCGACCTGAAGCGGGTGATGAATCTGCTGGAATCCGGTCATTTCAACCAGTTCGACCCGGGGCTGTTCGATCCCATCCTCCAGGCCATCAAGAGCCCGCACGACCCCTGGCTGGTGGCGGCGGACTTCGCTTCCTTCGTCGCGGCCCAGACGCTCGCCGCCGCGACCTACCGCGACCGTGAACGCTGGACACGGATGAGCATCCTCAACACCGCAACCAGTGGTAAATTTTCCACCGACCGCACCATGCTGGAGTACAACGCCAAGATATGGAAGCTGACCCCGGTCGCGCCGACGGGGTCTTGACCCACCTGCCCACCCGAGAACGCCATGCTTGAGGACTACCATCTGACTGGCCTGGTCGTCGACGACATGGCGATGATGCGGGGCATGATGAAGTCTCAGCTCATCAGCCTCGGTGTCGCCCGCGTCGCCGAGGCCGGGAACGCGGCACTGGCCGTGGAGAAGCTGCGTACCGAAAAATTCAATCTACTGTTGCTCGACTATTACCTGGGCGACGCCACGGATGGCCAGCAACTGCTGGAACTCATCCGCAACGAAAACCTGGTGGCCAGCAGCGCCGTGATCGTGATGGTGACGGCGGAGAAAGCCTATGGGCAGGTTGCCAAGGTGGCCGAACATACCCCGGACGCCTACCTGATCAAGCCCTTCAATGCGGACACCCTGCTCGAACACATTCTGCCCGTGCTCGAACGAAAGATGGGCGTACGCCAGTTGAACAGGAAGACGCCTGGACTCAGGCCCATCTATGACCAGTTCGACGCCGCGCATTACGACGCCGTCATCGCGCTGGTCGATGCCTACACGCAGAAGGAAGGCATCCACGCCGACACCGCCCGACTCAAGGGTGATGCCCTGATGAAAAAACGCGATTTCGTGCGCGCGCTGGAGCATTACGCGGGCCTGCAAGCCAGTTATTCCTGGGCGGCACTGGGTGTGGCCCGCGTTCGCATGCATCTACGCCAGACGACCGAGGCCATCGCCACGCTGGAGCAACTGGTCGCGGAATCACCGAAATATGTGTTCGCCGCCGACATCCTGGCCGAAGCCTATATCCAGGCCAAGCAGCCGGAGAAGGCGCTGGCAACGCTGGAATCGGCCTGCGCCCGTTCCCCGACCGTGAACCGCATGCGTGCCGCGGCACGGATCGCAGAACAGTCGGGCAACGAGGGCCGCATGGTGGAGTGGGCTGGCAAGGTGGTCGATGCCAACAAATTCGCCCTGGCCCAGGATTTCACCGACCATGCGCGTCTGGTACGCGGCCTGGCCAATTCGGGCCAACTCGACAAGGCAACTTCGACCTTGATGCGCTTCGAGGCCGAGGTTCCACAGATCAAGCAGTCGGCCAGCGTACAAGCCGCCAAGGCCTGCACGCTGGCCGCGCAGATCGCCAGCGAAACCAGCGCGCTCGAAGGCGTTCCGAGTTCCATCCGGGATCGGCGCATGGCCATGGTTGCGGACAAACAGGCGCGCCTGAACACTCTGGTCGGTTCGCTCGCGGAGCTGAAACCCAGCCCGGCGGAGGCACTCTTCGTCACCGAGGCTTATCTGTCCACGGGGCACGCCGAACTGGCCACGCACGCCGCCGCGACCGCCCTGGCGCATGGATACGCCCTGCCGCCCAGCCTGGGAGGCAGCGACTGGCTCAAGGAGGTCGAGATCCATGCGGCCGAAAAGACGCGGGCGCGCATCAAGGAGGGACTCGACCTGCTGCGCAGCGGCAAGACCCGGGAAGCGCTCAACCTCTTTATGCAACTGGTGGAACACACGCCGGCCGATCTCACCCCGCAGCTGCTGGCCAATGTGGTGTCCACGGTCGCGATCCTGCGGCAGAAGGGTGAAGCGGCAAACAAATTCCTTCCCTTCGCCCGCACAGCACTGGAACGCTTGAAACACGAATACCCCAACTATGAACGCCTGCCCGGCTTGATCCAGGCGTTCGAGCATCAGGACACGCCCTGATTTTCGGCCTAGGCCACATGAATTTTCTCCAGGTCCAAAGCGCAGGAGGAAACCAGCGCATCGCGGTGGCAGCCGGCCAGTCGGTGCGCGAGGCACTCGATGCCACTGAACTGCGGGTGCGTGCCGCTTGTGGCGGCACGGGTACCTGCGGCGCCTGCGGCGTGCGCCTGATCGCCGGTAGCGTGTCGCCGCCCACGGCCGCCGAATACCTGAAACTCGACCCGGAAGAACGCGCCGCCGGGATGCGCCTGGCCTGCCAGTTGCGCCTCATGGGCGATGCCGAGATCGCATTGGAGCAGCCCGCCGCCCCCTCGCACTGGAGGAGCATCCCGACGGAAAACCTCGGCGTCGTGGCGCGCGGCCTACCCGACTTGCGAAAACATGTTTACGGGATCGCGGTCGATCTGGGCACCACCCTCATCCGGGTGGCATTCTGGGATCGCCGCCAGGGCAAGCGCATCGCCACCCGGCGCGGGCCGAACCCGCAGGGCGCATTCGGCGCCGACGTGCTCAACCGCCTCGAAGCCGTGCGCGCACACCCCGGCCGCGCGGCGGAACTCGCCAAGCTCGCTCGCGGCGCCATCGTCGAGGCGGTGCGCGACATCCTCGCCCGCGATGTCGGCGAGGTCACGCCGATGCTGGCCGAGATCGGCCAGGTATTGATCGTCGGCAACACCGCCATGCTGGCTTTGCTAACCGGGCACGGCGGTGAGGCGCTGATCCAGCCAGATAACTGGGAGCGGGCGATCGACTGCCGCCCGCTCGACCCGGCCGCCTGGCAGGCACAGTGGAGCATGCCCAATGCGACGATCGTGCTGCCCGATCCGGTGGCGGGCTTCGTGGGTTCTGACCTGCTGGCCGATCTGCTCGCCACCGGGCTGACCGAGGGCTCCGCACCGGCCATGTTGCTCGATGTCGGCACCAACACCGAAATCGCCCTGTGGGACGGGCGGCAGTTGCACGTGACCTCGGTGCCCGGCGGCCCGGCCTTCGAGGGCGTCGGCATCCGCTACGGCATGCCCGCCGAGCCGGGCGCGATCTGCCGGGTCCGCCAGGATGGCGACGCACTAGTCTGCGAGACCATCGGCGGCACGGCGGCACGCGGTTTCTGCGGTTCCGGGCTCGCCGACGCCATCGCCGTGCTACGCGCCCAGGGCAGACTCAGGGCATCCGGGCGTTTCGCCATTTCTCCCGGCCCGGACGGTTATGCCCTCGACCCTGCCAACCCGCACACAGCCATCAATGGCGTCGATGTCGATGCCTTTCAGCGCGCCAAGGCGGCCACGGCGGCGGCGATGGCGCAACTGCTCACGCAAGCGTCCCTGAGCTGGTGCGATCTGCGCCGGCTGTGCGTCTGTGGCGCCTTCGGCCACACCTTGAACATCGAACATGCCCAGGCCGTGGGCCTCCTGCCAACGATGGCTCCCGCCCTGATCGAGCTCCATGCCGATGCCAGCCTCGCCGGTTGTGAGCAGGCCCTGCTGTCCGCCGACACCGCCGCGTGTTTTTCCGCATTGACTTCCCGAACGAAACTCATCAACTTGTCGCTGCTGCCAGACTACGAGGATCGCTTCGTCGATCATCTGCGTTTGCGCCCGATCGACCTTCCCTAGCCTGGGAGCAAGGATCATGCTTGACCGCATCGTCAAGGCCTACAACGAGGCCGTTTTCGAGACCGACAAGGAAGCCGCCTTTGATGTAGTGTACGCGGCACTCGCCGACGGCATGAGGGCGGAGGACATCGTCTTCAAGGTCGTAATTCCCGCGATCGAAGAGATGATGTCCAATATCACCAAGGACCCGGACGCCAACCTCGCGCAGCATTTCATGACGGCCCAGATCGCAGCCGCGGTCACCGAGAAGATGCTGGAGAAATTCGAACATCCGCCCGAGATCATCGGCCGCGTGGTGATCGGCACGGCGCAAGGCGATCTGCATTCGCTGGGAAAACGCATCGTCATGGGCTGTCTCAAGGCGCTGATGGTTGAGGTCACGGATCTGGGAGTGAACGTAGCCGCGGAGAAGTTCGTCGAGGAAGCTTTGGCTTGTGATGCCCAGATCATCGCCGTGTCGGCGATGATGGTGCACACGGCCAGCGGTGAGATGGGCGCGCGCAAGGTGCGCCAGATCCTCCATGAACGCGGCCTGGAGCAACGAATCAAGCTCGTCGTCGGCGGTGCCCCCTATCGCTTCGACAACGAGCTCTACAAGACGGTAGGTGCCGATGGCTGGGCTGCGGATGGTATCAATGCCGGCCGCGTGATCGTCAACCTCATCAAGGAGGTCAAGGCGACATGACCCCGCTCGAAATTTTGGGCGCGGCCATCAGTGGCGCCCCCGCACCCCGCATCCCCGTCTTCTGCAACCTGTTCGAGCATGGCGCACGCGAACTGGGCATGCCGCAAAAAACCTATTACGCCAGCGGCGAGCACGTCGCCGCCGGCCAGCTCAGGATGCGCGCACGCTACGGCTACGACAACGTCTGGAGCCTGTTCTATGTCGGCCGGGAAGCCGAACTCCTCGGCTGCCAGGAGATTCTCTACAGCGAGGATGGCCCGCCCAACGTCGCCGACTTCGTCATCAAGGACTACGACGACATCGCCAAACTGGAAGTACCCGACGACCTCACGGCCCACCCGGCCTGGAAGGAGACGGCGACCTGTTTGCGCATCCTGAGGGAAGAGGTGGGTGCCACCCACCCGATCTGCGCCTATCTAACCGCTTCCACCACCCTGCCCGCGCTGCTGATGGGCATGGACAAGTGGATGGAACTCCTGCTCACCGGCCCGGCCGATCTGCGCGACGAACTGCTGCGCAAATGCTCCCTGTTTTACCAGAGGGAAGTCGCGGCCTATCGTGCCGCCGGCGCCAACGTGTTGCTCTATTCGACCCCCTTCGGCTCGACCTCCTTCGTCGGCATGAAGCGCTTCAACGCCTTTTCCCTGCCCTGGATGAAGCGTGACCTGGAACCCGGGGGTAGTGCCAACCTCGTCTATTACTGCGGCATGGCACCGTTCAACAACGTCATCGCCCAGGTGAGGGAAGAACTCGGCATCGGCGCCCACTACATCAGCCCGATGGCCGACCTGGCTGAAGCCAAGTCCATCATCGGCAGCGAGGGGCTCACTTGTGGCGTCATCGACGACATTCGTTTGATTCAATGGACACCGCAGGAAACGCGCGCCGAAGTGCGGCGACTATGCGAAATCGGCATGGTGGGCGGGCATTTTCTCTTCGGCACCGGCGTCATGCCCCTGGGTGTGCCCGAGGCAAACCTCCGCGCCATGCTCGCCGCCGCCTTCGAATTCGGGCGCTACCCATGAAAACCGCCATGCCCCCCGTCGTCGTCCAGTCCGGCCAGGCCCTGCGTATGGTCGGTTGTGGCATCCTGCACAAGGAAGTCGATTACCTCATCGGGAAAAACGGCTGGAACGTGGAAACCCACTATCTCGACTCCTCCTTGCACAACTACCTGGGCAAGCTGTCTCAGCAACTCGATACCGCGCTCGCCGACTACGAGCGGCAGGGCCGGGAAACCGTGGTGTTCTACGGCTGCTGCCACCCCAGGATCGACTCTCTCCTGGAAAGCCACCATACCTTGCGCACCCAGGGCCAGAACTGCATCGTCATGCTGCTGGGCTACGAGAAATTCATGGAAGAGCTGGAACGGGGTGCCTACTTTCTACTCGAAGACTGGGCCCTGACCTGGGAGCCGATGATCACCCAGGCTTTCGGCAACAACCTCGCCGTGGTGCGCGAAATCTTCCATAGCAGCCACAAGTACATCGTTGCCATCCGCACGCCCTGTTCGCTGGACTTCCAGGCCGCGGCCACCGCCGCCGCTGCCTTCATCGACCTGCCCCTGGTGTGGATGGATACCGACCTGGCGCATCTGGAGGCGGTCCTGGCGGAAGCCATCGCCCGCAAGCAGGTAGCCTGACACATGGGGTCGACCCGCCTCGCGACCGAACCAGGCGCCATGACTCGAATCGACTTCGCCCCGCGCGACCTGGAAAGCGAGCGCTTGCAGGAGCGTGTGCGCCACCTGGCCGAGGAGAAATCCTATCTGCAACTGATCCTGAGCATGATAGAGCAGATCAATCCCACGGCGGGGGTGCACGACATGGTGGGGCGGATGCTGCGCAACATCGTCGAGATGATCGGTGGCACCAACATCAAATGCTGGTACTGGATCGAGGATGGCCTGTATTTCACCGATTTTATCGGCGCAACCAGGACGTCCGTCGGCGGTATAGATGACCCGCTGGCGCAACAGGTGGCCTCGCAACAGCGCTTCGTCGAGATTCGCGCCGAGGTGGAAGACTCGCTGCTGCAAGGAGAAGTGATCCCGGGCGCCTGGATCTGGGTGTTCCCGCTCCTGGTGGGCGATGAACTGGTCGGCATCGTCAAGCTGGAAAACGTGCACATCATCAGCGCCTCGCTGCGCAACTATCTGCCGATCTTCTTCAGCCATGCCGCGCTGATCCTGAGCAACGAGATACGCAACCACACGCGCCTGAAGGCGCAAAAAGAACGCGCCGAAAGCGAGGAGCGACTGCGGCAGCTGATCAAACTGGCTCCCGTTCCCCTCTGTTATGTCACCAGGGATGGCGTGATCCAGGAATTCAACGATCGCTTCGCCCAGGTGTTCGGCTATCGCCACGAAGAAATCCCGACACTGGCGCAGTGGTGGGCGCTGGCCTATCCGGAGCCGGACTACCGTAGATGGGTGCAGGAAACCTGGGAAGCCGCGGCGGCGGCGCGATCCGGCGCCGACATCCGTCCGATCGAATACCGGGTAACCTGCAGGAACGGCGACGTTCGCGTCATGGAAATCTCCGGCGTCGGCGTGGGAGAGGACGTCCTGGCCAGCTTCATCGACCTGACCCAGCGCCGCCAGGCCGACGACGCCATGCGCCTGGCTGCCAGCGTGTTTGCCAACAGTCAGGAAGGCATCCTGATCACCGATGCGGAAAACCACATCCTCGACGTGAACGCGGCCTTCTGCCGCATCAGTGGGTACGCGCGCGAGGAAGTCATCGGCCGCGACCCGAAGATTCTCCGATCCGGGCGTCACGACGCCCCTTTCTACGCCGCCATGTGGCGGGCCCTCAAGGAAGAGGGCCGTTGGCGCGGAGAGATCTGGAACCGGCACAAATCCGGGGATCTCTTTGCCGAGATGCTGGCCATCGATGCCGTGGTGGACGAATCCGGCCACGTTCAGCACTACGTCGGCGCCTTCACCGACATTACCCTGATCAAGTCGCAACAGGCCGAGCTCGAACGCATCGCCCATTACGACCCGCTGACCGGCCTGCCCAACCGCCGCGTCCTGGCCGACCGCCTGGTCCAGGAACTCGCTCGGACGCGACGCAACGGCCGGGTCCTAGGCATCTGTTTTCTCGACCTCGACGGCTTCAAGCCGGTCAACGACCGCCACGGCCACGAGGCCGGCGACAAATTGCTGATCGAAATCGGTCGCCGCCTCCAGGAGGTTTCGCGCGCGGGCGATACGGTGGCGCGTATCGGTGGCGACGAATTCGTCCTGCTACTGTGCGACCTGGCGCAAGAACAGGAATGCTATCAAGCACTGGAGCGCGTGCTGCTTGCCGTGGCACGGCCCTTCGAGATCGCGTCCGAACGGGTGGCGGTCACGGCCAGCATCGGCGTGACCCTGTTCCCGCGCGACGACGCGGACGCGGATGCCTTGTTGCGCCACGCCGACCTGGCCATGTATCGGGCCAAGGAAAGCGGCAAGGGACGTTTCCATCTGTTCGATGCCGCCCATGACCGCCAGGTCCGGGCCCATCGGGAAACGCTACAGCGACTCGAACTGGCGATCGCACGGAATGAATTCGTCCTGCTTTATCAGCCCATGGTCAACCTGAGCAGCGGCGAGGTCATCGGTGTGGAAGCCCTGATACGCTGGCACCACCCGGTGATGGGCCTGCTGGCCCCGGCCGAATTCCTGTCCCTGGTCAGCGGCATGGAACTGGAAATCGCCCTGGGCGAGTGGGTCATCGACAATGCCCTGCGTCAGCTCGAAGCCTGGAATGCCGCCGGCTTGAAATTGCCCCTCAGCGTCAATATCAGCCCGAAACAGTTGCTGCGCCCCAATTTCGCGAAGCAGCTAGGCAAGGCCCTGGCACGCCACCCCGGCGTCATGGCGAACGACCTGGAACTGGAGATCCTAGAATCCGCCGCCGTCGACGACGTCAGCCACGCCTCGCACACCCTCGCGGCCTGCGTCGCACAGGGCGTGCGTATCGCGCTCGACGACTTCGGGACGGGCTACTCCTCCCTGACCTATTTCCGCAAGCTGCCGGTGGGCGCGCTGAAAATCGACCAGACTTTCGTGCACGGCATCCTCGACGACCCAGAAAATCTGAGCATCGTCGAAAGCGTGATCGCCCTGGCCCGTGCCTTCAACCGTCCGGTCGTCGCCGAAGGGGTGGAAACGCTGGCACACGCCGCCATGCTGCTGCATCTCGGCTGCCCGTTGGCGCAAGGCTACGCGATCGCCCGCCCCATGCTGGCGGCGCTACTGCCTGACTGGATCGACCACTGGCGGGCCGAAGCTACCTGGAAGACCCTGGCTCGCCCCACGCTGCCGCCCGCGGACATGCAGCTCAGGGTGGCCGGGCGCAGCCAGCAAAAGTGGGGTGAACAACTTGCGCAATTCCTGTTGAACCCCGTGGGGGACATCTCGCTCGCACTGCACTCGCGGCAGTGCCCCTTCGGACGCTGGTACTACGGCAGTGGACTGGGCCATTATGGTCAATTCCCCGAGTTCGGTGCGCTCGAAGAGGTGCATCAGGCACTCCACGTCTTGGCGAACGAGCTGGTGCGGCAACTCCGCGCGGGCCAGAGCGCGCAAGCCCGGTCGCACCTGCCTGAACTCCAACGGCTCAACGGGCAACTCGCCGCGGGGCTCGATCGCCTGATCGAAAGCGTCGGCTCGTCAGCCGATGCCCGCCGAGACAGCGCTCCAGCATGACATTGATCAAGGCAGGCATGGGCCATCGGACCGACCATGGAGCCCCACTGATTCGAGGTACACCATGCAAATCTCCATTCCGATCCACGACCACAGCAACGCCGAGGCCATCTATGCCTTCGACGCACGCGGCATTGCCAAGCGCTTCCGCCACGGCGCGATCTTTGGCGCCCTCGACAGCCTCAACTCCGGCGAACGCATGCGCTTCGTCAACGACCATGACCCCATCCCACTCTTGCAGCAGATGCAGGCGCGCTACGGCGACCGGATCGAGGTGAAGTATCTCGACCGGAGTCCGCAGGGCGTGACCATCGACTTCATCGTCAAGTAAACGCCGAGAGTGCCCAGCGCGGCGTCGCGCTTTTATTCGGTCCATCGAGGTGCCTCGTGAACGCGGTGGCCACCGAGCCGCGACAGCCGGGGGCAGCAGCATGCACGCCAGGGGACGCTTCCTGGCCGCGGCGGTGAACCGGGTGGTGCGCCACCCGCACCGACAGACGCTCCATAGTTGAACGACCTGAGGTAATGAACATGACTGACATTTCACAATTTCTCGGTGCCGACCACACGCATTGCGACGATCTCTTCGTCGCGGCGGAAAACGCGGTTGCAAGCGCCGACTGGCAGAACGCCCTACCCCACTTCCAGGCTTTCGAGGTTGCCACACTGCACCACTTCATGCGCGAGGAAGCGCTGCTGTTCCCCGCCTTCGAAGCCCGCACCGGCATGAGCCATGGCCCCACCGCGGTCATGCGCGGGGAGCATGACGAGGTGCGCGAAACATTACAGGGCATGGGCCAGGCTCTGACCGAACACGACGCGGAAGCCTATCTGGGCCTGGCGGAAACCCTGCTCATGCTGTTGCGCCAGCACAATCTGAAGGAAGAGCAGGTCCTCTACCCGATGGCCGACCGGGTCCTGGCCGACACGGCGAGCGAAATGGTGCGCCAGATGGAAGCTCTGCCGGCGTGAACGACGGCAACCACGAGGGGAACGCCGGCGTTGTCGGCGTTGCAACGCCGAGACTGGTCGATGCCCGCTGGCTAGAACCGCCAGAACCCATGGAACGGGTACTGGCCGCACTCGATGCCTTACCTCCGGGCCACGGCCTACGTTTTCTGATCCATCGCGAGCCACTCCCGCTGTACGGCATATTGCAACACCGGGGGTATCGGCATCGTGTGCAAAGGCTGGAGGACGGCTGCTTCGAGGTATTCGTCGAGGCGATCACCGCCCCCGACACGGGAAATCGGCATGGCTGAAATGGGTCTGTCCTACGAACAAGCCCCACCCTTTGCCGCGCCGCTGAGATTTTTCCTGGTGGCCCCCCTCTTCCTCCTGCTCGCCACGGCACTCGCCCTGTTTCTGCCCGGGTGGCAGAGCGACCGCTGGTCGCCCGTAACCCTGGCCTTGACGCATTTGATCACCCTGGGCTACCTCGCCATGGTCATGTTCGGCGCATTGTTGCAAATGTTGCCGGTCGTACTGGGCGCGCCGGTGCCAGCGGTGCGTTTGGTCGCCTGGCTTGGCCTGCTCGGTCTGCTTTGCGGCACTCCCAGCCTGGCACTCGGCTTCCTGCAAGGTGAAGCGCGCTGGCTGTATGCGGGCATGCTGTTTCTGGGTGTGGGGTTGACGCCTGGCCTCGCAGCCTTCGCTCTCAGCCTGGTTCGAACCAGCGCGACGCAGGTCGCCTGGCCGATCCGCCAGGCGATACTCTCCTTGCTGGTCGCTTTGGCGCTGGGCATCGCACTGGCCGGTGGAATGGCAGGACTTTGGCCGTTGTCGACGCCCTCCGAGCTGACTACGCTGCACATGGCCTGGGGTCTCGTCGGCTGGGTGCTGATTCTGGTCATCGGCCTGGCCTATCAGGTCGTGCCGATATTACAGATCACCCCGGCTTACCCGGCCCGACTCAGCCGCTGGCTGACCTGGATCATGCTGGCCGGTTTGCTGCTCTTTTCCGGATCGCCTCTGCCCGCCGTGGGTGGGACCGCCAGCCGAAGCGGTGTCCTGCTGATATGCACGGCCTGCGCCGGATTCGCACTCGCAACCCTGCGAATTCAGTCACAACGCCGCCGCAAATTGGCTGACGTCACGCTGGACTTCTGGCGCCTGGGCATGGCCTGTCTGGTCGCGCTAGCGCTGTTCGCGCCACTGCTTTCCTGGCTGCCAGGCGCCTGGCAAGACCCGGCACTGATCAGCCTTGGCATGCTCTTCATGCTGGGTTTCGCGGCCTCGGTAGTCAGCGGCATGCTGTACAAGATCGTGCCGTTTCTAGCCTGGTTTCACCTCAAGACCCAGACCGGCGCCAAGGTGTCCGCCATACCGAACATGAAAGAAATGATCCCGGACAGGCTGGCGCGACTTCACTTCCGCTTACACCTGGCTGCGCTGTTACTGCTGCTGCCCGCGCCATTTCTACCGAAATCCGCGGCCGCCCCTGGCTTGTTCCTGCTGGCGGCAGGTGCCCTCCGGCAGGAGCTGAATCTGCTGCACGCCAGACGATTGTTTCTGCGTTTCGGCGGCCGCCTCGGAGTGTAGCGTCCACGAAGAATACCGGCAGGTGCTACCGACCCGTCGCACGCCCCATCTCACCGGGCGCCGAAGTGGTCCCGGAACAGCAAGTTGAAGCCTCCGATTAACGGGCATGACGAGTAAGCCGCCCGCGGATGATGAACGTCGCGCGTCGCTTTGCGACGTTCACACTAATGCACGCTCCGATGCGCTATATGATGTGGGCATCCCACACGGCCTCCCGAACTCGATAGGTCTTGGCACTGACCCGGGAGTCGCGAGGAATACGAGATGGCGATGAGGCCCGCCCAGGCGAAGTGGTTCGAGACTTATGTCCCGCGCGACCACACGGTGCGAGCCACCGCTGTGTTAGCCAACACCGGCGTGGTGCAACTGGAACTGGACCCACGCCTGGAAGAAACACCAGACCCGGAGCGCCTGCGCTTCTTTCTCGACCGTTTCAAGGCTCTGGCGGCGGAACATGGCGACGACCTGCCCGTTGGGGCTGTGCATGCTACCGCCCTGATCGGCGACTCCACGCGCATCGCCAACCACGCACTGCACCTCATGCGCGTCTGGAGCGCGCGCGTGGACTACACCCGTGAGCAACTCGCGCAATTGCGCGCCGAACATGACCATATACTGCTGCTGGTGGAATGCCTGGAAGCCATGCACCCGGCCGGGCTCGACCTGGAGGGTGTATTCCGGGAAACCCGTTTCCTGTGCAAATGCCTTTTTGCCTGCCCGCATGGCCACGAGCTGCCCCCGGAACTGCGCGGCGTAGTGGAACGCGTCGCGCATGGCCCGCAGCACGTCTTTCTGTATTTCGTTGGTGCGCCAGAGCAACGCGACTCGGTCGGTCGCCTCGTGGTGGAAGCCGCATGCGAGCAGGTAGGAATTCCAGCTTGGTTAGCGGGCGACCATGCCCAGCAGAAACGCCTGTTGCGGGCACAACTAGCGGACCACGCCCATGCGATCGCGCAGGAGGATGCCAAGTTTCGCGCCTTGAAAAAGGACGCCGAGGTGGCCGAGGCGCGCGCTAATGTGGAAACCCTCTGCTGGTACTTGGAGCATGCACCCAACACACTGGGCGAGCACAAGCTCTGCCATGTCACCGGATGGACCACCTGCATCGACCCGCAACGCCTGCAACAGGCGCTGAACGAGGCAGGAATCACGGCAATGGTGCGGTTTCCCAAACCGCCTGTCACGGCTACCGCGCCGGTCGCGCTGCTCGATGCCTGGTGGGCACGCCCGTTTCGGCCGCTGCTGGCCATGTGGGGCACACCAGGCAGCATGGAAGTGGATCCGACAGGCATACTGGCGGTGGTGGTGCCACTGTTGTTCGGCTATATGTTCCCGGATGTGGGCCATGGCCTTGTGCTTGCGCTGTTCGCGGCAAGCGTCTGGAAACGCTGGCCGCAGTTTCGTTTTCTCCTACCCTGCGGCGTCTCCGGTATGGTCTTCGGCGTCCTGTTCGGCGATGTCTTCGGCTTCGACGGTTTGCTGCCCGCCCTCTGGCTGAAGCCATTGCAATACCCACTGGCGGTGCTGGTGGTGCCCATGGTGTTCGGGGTAATGCTGATGCTTCTGGGCTTGGCGTTTTCCTGTGTGGCCGCAATCTGGCGTGGTGAACTGCGCGCCTGGGTCTGGCTGGATGGAGCCCTGTTGCTGATGTACGCGGCCGCGTTGGTGGGAGTGTTCTTGCCGGCAGCGTTCTGGCTGGCCGCCCTGGGACTATTTCAGTATTTCCTGGGAACGCTGGTGCTTGAACGCCACCCCCGCGCCCTGCTCGGCGCGCTGGGACGATTGCTGCTGTCCGCCTTCGAGCTGGCGATGAACACACTCTCCTTCGCCCGCGTCGGCGCCTTCGCCCTGGGTCACGCAGCCTTGTCGCTGGCGATCATGACCATGGCGAACTCATTAGGGAATCCCGTGGCGGTGGCTCTTGCGCTGCTGCTTGGCAACCTGCTCGGACTGGTGCTGGAGGCCCTGCTGGTTTACGTGCAGACCACGCGACTGGTGCTGTTTGAGTTCTTCACACGCTTTCTGCGCGAAGAGGGAAGACTGTTCAGCCCACTACGACAGCAAAGAGGACGAGTTTAGGGCATCACTGAACCGCCAGAGGGAGTACCTCTTATTCCCCATGGGGATGCAGAACCGCCGGACCAGCTTGCCCATATCAATGCAAAACAATGGGTTACATAGGCACAGACCTACCCATTAAGGAGTATCCCCGGTATTTTCCGGAGCCGGACGCCCCTGGCGCATATTTCCCCTTTCCTTACACTGTCCGCGGACGAATTCTGAATGCTAGGATTTTGCGATCCGCGAGGCCAGCCACCGCTCCATCAACCTGAAACCTGAACGCCACGAATTCCACGAGCAGCCGCAATAACTCGTCCGCTTCATGAACATGGCCGGCGCCTGAAATCGCCCCACGCGGGCGCTGCCCTCTACCGCAATGACCAAGGAACCAACATGGCCTTTCCCGATTTCTTTGAGCAGGTGCCGAGCCTCACGTTGTGCGACCCGTTGGCGGACATGCTCGGCGCATCGACGGACGGCATCCTCGAATACCGCTACGCCGATGCGGTCAGGTTGGCCGGCCATTCCTGCCCGACCGTAGCGGGCGCCTGGCTGATGGCAAGCCACGCGCTGCTGGCGTTGTACCCGGATGACACCCAGGGGCAGAAGGATTTCGGCGAGTCGCCGCGCCGCCTGCCGGAGCGCGGCAACTTTTGCGTCGAACTGCGCGCCACGCAGGATGCTGGCACAGCCGGTGTGGTTGCCTCCGTGCTCGGCTTGATCACTGGTGCGGCCGGCGAGGGCGGTTTCAAGGGAATTGTCGGCCACCAGATTCGTCGTGACTTGCTCAAATTCGGCGTTGCCCTCGACGCCGATGTGCGCATAACTCGAATCGATACCGGCGCGGCCGTGCTGCTCGACTACAAACCGGAGGCTGTGCCGCCCTCGCCCGAAATGCCGGCCTTGATGGCGCGTGTGGTCGGGGGTGTTGCCGACGAACGGGAGCGCCTGCAATTCGCCGGGCTCTGGCAAGATCGAGTGCGCCGCATCTTGCTGCAACATGCGGCCGACCCGGCACTGTTGATGGTGCGCGCTACGTATCCGGATCACGACGCCATGCGTCGCGAATGAGCCCCATGCTTGGCGCGCAGCCGGCTATCGGTTTCTTTCCTCGGCACCGAGTGAGCGCAGTCTTTGCACAGCCCGAGCCAGATGCGCCTCGTCACGATCGACAGGGAAGACCATGTAAGCGGGCAGTGTGATGAGGGGGCTTTCGTGTACCCGCCACAGCACCCCCTGCTCGATCGAATCACGTACCGTGCGCAGTGGCAGAAAAGCCGAACCACCCCGCGATTGCATCAGCCGTAGCCCGATCAAGCCGATGTTGGCGATACGGGCGGGCGTCTCCAGACCAGGAAAGCGTGCACCGAATTGAGCATGGAACTCCGCGCCCCAATCCACGTGTATGTAGTCAGGATCCGGCCAGGGGTGTTCCGGCGTACTACTGACCAGCACCATGGATTCGTCGAACAGGTGTTCGACAGCCAAACCAGGCCGGCTCTCCGGCGTGTACATGACGCCGATGTCGATGGTGCCCTGCACCAATCCTTGCATGATGCCCTCCTCGAAACCGAGCTCCAGCCGCAGTGAAACATCGGGAACTTCGCTGCGCATCCAATCGACCCAGCGCGGCAGGAAGTCCTCCCACAAGGCGCTGCGCCCGCTCAGGGTCAATCCGCCGACGAAGCCGCTGGGCAGGCTGACTTCATGCCTGGCCTGTTCCAGGGTGCGCACCAGCGTCTTCGCGTGGCGCAGGAAGCGCTGCCCAGCCGCGGTGAGTTCCGCGCCGCCGCGCCCGCGCCGGAACAGGCGCGCGCCCATCCGCGACTCCAGGGTCTGGATGCGGGCGCTGACGGTGGATTGGGTGATGTGCAAACGCGCAGCCGCGCCGACGAAGTTGCCCGCAGCCACCACGGCCAGGAAGGTGCGCGCGAACTCGATATCCATGTATGCCCCCATGTATTTAATAACACGATACTTAACATCAATATATGTCGCTTGTTGAATATTAGTTTACGCTCATAAACTGATTTCACCCCACATCTACCCAGGCGAATAGCATGAATGTCCTCGACAAATGGAGTCGCTGGCTCGGAGACGACCCGCATCCTGCCAGCCATATGGAAAAGCTGCTTTCCGCCCTGGGCGCCTTCCTCGGCATACTCGGGGTGCTGGTTATCAGCCACGGAATTCTGGGTCCACAGGGAACCGCGCTGATCGTCACCTCCATGGGAGCCTCCGCGGTGCTCCTTTTCGCCGCGCCACACAGCCCTTTTTCACAACCCTGGCCGGTTCTGGGAGGGCACATGATCTCTTCTGCCATCGGCATCACCTGTGCCCTGCTCATCCACGACACCCTGGTAGCCGCAGCGGTGGCGGTGGCCTTGGCCATTGCCGCGATGTACTACCTGCGTTGCCTGCATCCACCGGGTGGAGCAGCAGCCCTGGCTGTGGTGATGGGTGGGGAAGTGGTGCATTCATTGGGCTACGCCTATCTGGTTACCCCGCTGTTGCTCAATGTGTTGGCGCTGTTGACCGTTGCCATGATCTTCAACGCCCCCTTCCCGCACCGTCGCTATCCATTCTGGCTGGCTCGACTAGGCCAAGCGGCGGATACGTCCGAACCGGAAAAATCGTCCCTGATTGCCTATGACGACCTGGTCTACGCCCTATCCCGGATCGACTCCTTCATCGACGTTACGGAAGAGGATCTGCTACGGATATACCAACTGGCAAGCTCCCATGCGCACACCTCCTCGACTCCGGTGGCAGCCGCCGGTGGCCAGGTCCGCTCGACGAACCCCACGACACGATGACGACCGAACTGCGCCGCGGCTACTGTGCGCTGTGCATCTCTCGCTGTGGCTGCGTGGGCACGCTGGTGGACGGCATCCTGACCCGGATCGACCCCGATCCAGCGCATCCCACAGGCCAGGCCCTGTGCATCAAAGCCAAGGCGGCAGCGGAATCCGTCTATGCCCCCGAGCGCATCCTGCACCCGCTTCGCCGCACCCGCCCCAAAGGGGAGTCCGATCCCGGCTGGGAACAGCTTTCCTGGGACGATGCGCTCGATTCACTGGCCGCCAAAATTCTAGCCACCCCCTCCCGGTCGTTGGCTTTCGGCGTGGCCACTCCGAGCGGCACGGCGGTAACCGACAGCTTCGCCTGGATTCATCGCCTGGCCCACGCCTGCCACAGCCCCAATCTGGTCTTCGCGACCGAGAACTGCAACTGGCATAAAGACCACGCTGCGGCCTACACGTTCGGTGCCGGCAACGGCATGCCGGATTATCAACACACCGCTTGCATCCTGTTGTGGGGTTTCAACCCGGCCACCACATGGCTGGCCCAGGCCGCCGCCATCCAACAGGCACATCGACGCGGCGCCAGGCTGATCGTGGTCGATCCCCGTCGCGCGGGCTTGGCGGCCTCCGCGGACCTATGGCTGCGTATCCACCCCGGCAGTGACGCGGCGCTGGCTCTGGGGTTGGCCCATATCCTGATCGAATCGGGACATTTCGACCATGCGTTCCTTGCTCGCTGGAGCGATGCCCCCTTCCTGGTGGCCGACGCGGATGGCCGCCTGCTCTACGGCGCCGATCTCGCCCCGGAGGGCGACCCAGAACAAGCCGTGGCCTGGAATGAGCGGACCGGCACAACTCAGCTATGTCCACGCCATCCACCCAATATGGCGTCGGAAGTACGCCTGGCGCTGCGTGGGCGGTACACGATCGCCACGCACTGCGGCCCGATCACCTGCCGCCCGGTGTTCGAGCGCTTCATCGAACATTGCCGAACCTGGACTTCAGCCCGTGTCGAGAAGGCCACCGGCATTCCCGCCGAACAGATCGAGCTTGCAGCCAATATGATCGCGGATAACCTGCCCCTGTCCTTTTTCACCTGGACTGGAACTTGCCAGCACGATAACGCCACCCAGACCGGTCGCGCCATTGCCGTGCTGTATGGCCTAACCGGCTGCCTGGACGCACCCGGTGGCAATGTCTGGTTCGACAAGCCGAAACTGGCCAACATCATGGGCTTTGACTGGGTGAGTCCAGAAGAGCGCGCATCGACCCTGGGCTACCGGGAACGCCCTCAGGGGCCGCCACAACAAGGCTGGATCACCAGTCGCGACCTCTTCCGCGCGATAGTGGAAAGCGAGCCCTACCCGGTCTCCTGCCTGCTCTCCTTCGGCAGCAATTTCCTGCTCTCCAAACCGAATACCCGGATGAGCGCGGCAGCCCTGGAACGACTCGATTTCTTCGCTCTGGCCGAGATGGTCGAAACACCCACATCGCGTTACGCCGACTTGCTCCTGCCCGTATGCAGCGCTTGGGAACGGGAAGGCCTGCAAGCGGGATTCCAGGTGAGCGCCGCGGCGGAAGCGCATGTACAACTGCGCCCGGCCATGGTGCCGCCGCGGGGAGAAAGTCGGAGCGATGCCTGGATCGTGTTCGAACTCGCCAAACGGCTGGGCCTCTCCAATTCGTTCTTCGGTGGCGACCAGGAAGCGGCCCTGACCGCCATGCTGGCACCGAGCGGCCTTACGCCGGAAGCCCTGCGTGCCTCCCCTGGCGGCATCACGGTGCCGCTCCATACCCGCTACCGTAAATACCAGCAGCATGGCTTTTCCACGCCCAGCGGGCGGCTTGAATTCCACAGCGAGCGCCTGCGCGGGGTCGGCCTGAATCCCTTGCCAGAGTACGTCCCATCCGGCGTGCCGCGAGATCCTCGCTTCCCCCTGACACTGACTACAGCGAAATGGCCACAGTACTGCCATAGCCAGCAGCGCCACCAACCCTCCCTGCGGCGACGCATGCCCGAGCCCTTGGTGGAACTACACCCGGACACTGCCGCGGCACGCGGCATCGTTGCGGGGGAGTGGCTGACAGTCGTCACCTCGATGGGGAGCATGCGCGCTCGCGCCCGGCTCGATCGACACCTCGCACCCGAAGTGGTATGCGCCCAGTATGGCTGGTGGCAATACGCGGATGGCGCGGGGGATGCCAACCGGCTGATCGATGGTGAATTCTTCGATCCAGTGGCTGGTTCCAACAGCCTGCGCAACTTTCCCTGCCAGGTCGTAAGTTCTTCGCGATAAGCCGTCGTGGCAAGCCTGCTCCTACGGCCACCCACTTCCATGCGCAGTGTGTGTAGTTTAGGGTTCGCGACCATACGGGCACGTTCGTGTTCTCAACCCATCCATCGAACAATCCGATCATATCCACGAATTAATGTCGTTTGATTTGCATATGTGGGTTCCGATACCCTACTCAAATCACTTCACGGCGAGGGAGCAACGACATGGAAGCACGGATTGAGGCGGAACGGGATGGTGACGGTTATCTTATCGACCCGGAATCATGGAACGAGAAGATTGCCCTCGAACTGGCTCGAGAGGAGAAACTTGGCCTGAGCGATGCGTATTGGCCGCTCCTGCGTTTCATGCGGGAATACTGGCTGGAACATCAGGTAGCACCGGACGTCCGGCATGTCGTAGCTTTTCTTGGCGAAGCCCTGGACATGGACAAGAAAGCCGCCAAGGATCGGCTATTCCAGCTATTTCCCTATGGCTACGTGAAACAGGCATGCAAGATCGCGGGCATGATGCGGCCACGTGCCTGGAGCACTGGCTAAAACGCACAGAAAATTTGGCCAAGAGGCGTAGATCACGCAGTAGACCGCGAGTCGCTGCGGTCTAGGCGCGGATCATGCGCCGCGCTTTCTTTCCACGGCCCAGATCGCCGCCTCCACTCGCGAATGCAGGTTGAGTTTACGCAACAGGTGTTTGACATGAACCTTGACCGTGCCATCAGTGATGTTGAGTTCGCGGGCGATGAGCTTGTTGCTCTTGCCTTGGGCGATCTGCTCCAGAATACGGCTTTCCTGCCCGGAGAGACCCGCCTGATCGGGGTCTTTCGGACGTCCGTCCTCGCGCAGAGAATGTGCCAAAAGGCGGGTAAGGCGGTCGGTGAGCGTAACCTGGCCGGCCGCAGCTTCCTTTAGCTTGCCGACCAGTTCATCCGGGTCCATTTCCTTCAGTAAGTAGCCATCGGCACCCGCGCGCAAGGCGGCGACCAGATCTTCGGCCTGATCGGAAACGGTGAGCATGACCACGCGCGGGTCGTTCTCCCAGGACTTCAGTAGCTTGAGCACGTCCAGACCGCTCATGCCCTTCATGTTGAGATCGAGCAGGACCATGTCCGGACCGAGTTCACGCGCCATCTCGATGCCTTCCTGGCCACTGGAAGCTTCCCCCACCACATCGAATTCACCGGCCATTTCCACCAATTGCATGACGCCGCGGCGAAACAAGGGATGGTCGTCGATGATCAGGAGGCGTTGTGGATTGTCAGACATATAAGAGGGTTCCTTGCATCGTGTTGAGGATGGCGTAAGACGCGCGCATGAGCTTCCACCACTCATCCTGACTGCGCAGTTTGCGATAGGACCCGGCGTGGCGTGAACACCAGTGCCACCCGTGTACCGCTTTGTGGTCGCGCCTCGAATGTCAGCTTACCGTTCAGACTGCGAGTGCGCTCTTCCATGATGGTCATACCATAATGGTGGGGATCGGCAGGCTTGACGATGCCCTCGCCGTCATCTTCCACGAGCAACCGCACCGAACCCTCTGCCAGACAATCGAGGCCGACGCGCGCGCGCCTTGCACGGGCATGGTGCAGCACATTGGAAAGCGCCTCACGTACGATCTGCAGGATATGGATTTCTTCGTTGGGCGAAAGTGGACAAAGATTGGCGGACATATCGAGTGAGATCTTAACTTCGCCGCGCTGTGCGAACTCCGCCACAGTCTGTTCCAGGGCGGAATGCAGATTGTCGCCTTCCATGCGTAGACGAAAGGTGGCCAGCAGTTCGCGCAACTGCTGATAGGCACCGTTCAAGCCCTCACGCAATTCCTCCAGGACCTCATCGGTCGGCTGGGCGGCCTTCATGGCCGATTTCAGGCGGCTGACCTGGATTTTCATGTAGGCAAGCGACTGCGCCAGAGAGTCATGCAACTCGCGGGCGATCACCGCGCGCTCTTCCAGCAAGGCCAGGCGCCGATTCTGTTCGATGCGCCGTTCCGCACCGATCGCCACGCCGATGTGGCGCGACAGGGCCTCCAGCAACTGCACCTGCCAGGTTTCGAGCTCCACGCCTACGGGGATTTCCAGGATCAGCACCCCGTATTGGTGTTCCGCATCGGAAAGCGGCAAGTTGAGATGGCGATGCGAATTTTCGGCAATGCGGATGCGTGTGTGATCGACCACATGGCAACGCAGACAATCCCCCGTGGCACAGGGATCGGCGTCATTCGCCTGCATGGTGCTGGCCACGACCCGTCGACTTTGCCCCCCCTGCTCACCCAGGCAGATGGTTCCATGACCGAGTCCCAGCAGAACTTCGATGTCGCACAAGACCGCCCGATAGGTTTCACGTCCAGGAATGGCGCCATGCAAGCGAGCGATGGAGTGGTAGAGCAATTCCAGCGATAGGTTACTACGAGTGAGTTCGGCGGTTTTCTGCCTCACTCGGCCTTCCAGATCCTGGTAGAGCTTGGAAAGATCCTCCGCCATCGAGTTGAAAGCGCATCCGAGCAAGCCTAGCTCATCCTCGCCCGTGTAGGGTGTGCGCACCGTGAGGTCGCCACGACCGACATGGCGAGACAGGTCCAACAGTCGCTTCAAAGGCAATACCAGTTGGGTATGGATCAGCCAGATGGTGAGCAGCACCACCAGTAGGGTCAAGCCCAGCGTGCCACCCAAGACCAAACGCATGACCCGAATCTTGGCCTCGGTCGTGTCCTCCATCTGCTTGACCAGACGGTCGATCTGGCCGACGAATCGGCTTGTTTCATTGAGCAGCGCCTTGCGGGCTGCGGCATCGAGGGACACCGGGCGGCTCTCTGCCACGGCCAAAAAACGGGGACGGATGCCTTGCCGCCATTCCTGAAGCATGCCTTGCCAGGTAACGGTCAACTCGGTGGCATTCGCACGTGGCAGCATGGTCAGAATGGTCGGGTCGGCCAGGGTAGCCTCGAAGTCGCGAATAGCGTCGGCCATTTTCCCTGCGCCATCTTCCGGCGTAGCAAGGCAGAGGCCGGCCATGTACCAGCTTTGCATACGCAGACTGCCCGATCGGTTGATCGCCTCGCCGCCCCCCTGGGTCGATTCCGCCACCAATCCAGACACCGACATCCCCAGGATTGCGAGAACGGCAATAGCCGCGACCGCGCCCCCCATGCGCAGGAGTAGGGAATTTTGCAGGGTTTTCCAGGAGGGCAGGGCAGGACGGCGAGTGGGCATGGGCGGGGGTACCTGTCATTCCCGCCTGCGCGGGAATGACAATGATTTATGTGTACTCCTTTGTATCTCCACCACTGCGATGTGGAAATACCCACTTGGCGCCGGCGACCCCGATCCAACTCATGAGCGGATTATCATGTCTTTATAAAACAATGAATTAAGTCGATACCCCCCTACCTATTCAGAGGTATTCATAGGTTTTAAAGGTCGTTTACCCCCTCTTCTAAAACATTTTCGCGACGTGGAAACTGCGCCCCATCCTATTCGGATATCCAGGTTTTTTGATCTGATGGAGGACCCAGTGACACCCCGTTCGCAACAGCGATTATCCGTGCTCGTGATGAGCACCTTGGCCTTCACGGTGTGCTTCGCCGTGTGGATGATGTTCGCGGTCATCGGTATCCCGATCAAGGCGCAACTGCATCTCAATGAGACCGAGTTCGGTTTGCTAGTCGCCATGCCGGTACTGACCGGCTCCCTGATCCGTCTGCCTTTGGGCATGTGGACCGACAAGCTTGGCGGTCGCATCGTCCTGTTCAGTCTGATGTTGTCCACGGTACTGCCGATCTGGTGCATCCAGTACGCGACCGCTTTCTGGCATTTCCTCTTGATTGGTCTCTTCGTCGGCCTGGCCGGCGGTTCCTTCTCGGTGGGCATCGCCTACTGCGCACGCTGGTACGAAGCGCGCCGGCAGGGCATGGCGATGGGGGTATTCGGCGCGGGAAATTCGGGTTCGGCGCTGACCAAACTGGTAGCCCCCAGTATCGTCGTGGCCTATGGCTGGGCCATGGTGCCGCAAGTCTATGCCGCCGCCATGCTGTTGACCGCCCTCCTGTTCTGGCTCTTCACCTACGACGACCCTGCGCACAAGGTGCCCTCTCATATCACTTTGCGAGAGCAACTCAAGGCACTGAACGACCCCGTCGTATGGAAGTACTGCCAATACTATTCCATCGTCTTCGGCGGCTACGTGGCGCTGGCCCTATGGATGACCAAGTACTACGTCACTGAATACGGCTTCGATTTGAAAACGGCCGCGCTGTTGGCCGCCTGCTTCTCCCTGCCAGGCGGCATGTTGCGCGCGGTGGGCGGCTGGATGTCGGACAGATGGGGCGCGCACCGGGTGACCTGGTGGGTACTCTGGGTGTCCTGGATCTGCCTGTTCATCCTGTCCTACCCGCAGACCGAGTTCACCGTGAAGACCGTCACTGGTCCGCACACCTACCACATCCATCTCGGCCCGGAAATCTTCACCGCCTTGCTGTTCACCGTAGGGGTGGCATTCGCCTTCGGCAAGGCCAGCGTGTTCAAGTACATCGCAAACGAGTATCCGGACAACATCGGCGTCATCTCAGGAATAGTCGGCCTGATCGGCGGTATGGGTGGCTTCCTGCTGCCCATCCTGTTCGGCGCGCTGGTGGATCTGACCGGCATCCGATCCTCGGCATTCATGTTGATGTATGGCGTGGTCTGGGTCTCGCTGATCTGGATGTACACCACCGAGGTTCGCAAGCTGGATTTGATCAAGAAGCCCGCCCTGGTGGCGGACGACATGGAATGAGCGCCGTGCGACCGATCCATCGCCCCTGTTTCCTCTCCGGCCAACCCGTTCCCTCGGGCATGACCATCACCCACCCAGCCCTCTAAACGGAGTCTTGCAATGACACACATCGAGAAATGGGACGTGGAAGACCACACGTTCTGGGAAAATGAGGGCCGAGCGATCGCCCTACGCAACCTGTGGATCTCGGTCCCCAGCCTGCTCCTTGGTTTCGCCATCTGGATGATGTGGGGAATCATCACCGTGCAGATGCTGAACCTGGGCTTCCCCTTCACCAAAGACGACATGTTCGCCTTGACCGCGATCGCTGGTCTCGCCGGCGCGACGATGCGCATTCCTTCCTCCTTCTTCATCCGCATCGCAGGTGGCCGCAACACCATCTTCCTGACCACCGCGCTCTTGATGATTCCTGCCCTCGGCACCGGCATCGCCTTGCAGGACAAGGCCACGCCGTTGTGGGTATTCCAGTTGCTGGCACTGCTCTCCGGCATCGGCGGCGGCAATTTCGCCAGTTCGATGTCCAATATCAGCACATTCTTCCCGAAGCGCCAGCAGGGGACTGCCCTGGGCATGAACGCCGGTCTGGGCAACTTCGGCGTCACCACCATGCAGATCCTGATTCCTCTGGTGATGACCGCTGGCATCTTCGGCGCCATCGGCGGCGAGCCGATGACCCTGATAAAAGACAGCGGCTGGATACTCGGCAAGATCAAGGTCGGCACCCCCACCTTCATCCAGAACGCCGGTTTTGTCTGGATGCTGGCATTAATTCCGCTGGCGTTCCTCGGCTATTTCGGGATGAACAACCTGAAGCCAATTTCGCCGAATCTCGGTTCCACCCTCTCCTCCTTTGTCAAGGTGTTGTGGCTCTATAGCCTGGCAGCCATCATCGCCACTGTCGGCCTCTACCTCTACCTGCCAGTCAAGACCGGCGGCCTGGGTCTCCTGAACATGTGGCTGGCCCTGCCCCTGATCATGGTCACCACCTTGCTGCTGATGCGATTGTTCGCCATCGGCGAGATGAAGGCGGGTATCGAGAAGCAATTCGCCATCTTCTCCAACAAGCACACCTGGTCGCTCACCGCGCTGTATATGGTGACCTTCGGGTCCTTCATCGGCTTTTCCGCCGCCGTGCCCCTATCCATCACGGTGATCTTCGGCGACACCCACGTGTTCAACGCCGCCACTCATCTCTGGGTCCACGCCAAGAATTCGCATGCGCCTTCGGCCCTGACCTACGCCTGGATCGGCCCCTTCGTCGGCGCCCTTATCCGTCCTGTGGGCGGCTGGGTTGCGGACAAGGTGGGCGGCTCCATCGTCACCCAAATCATCTCGGTGATCATGGTCGTGGCCTCGGTCTATGCCGGCTACATCATGATGCAGGCCTACCACTCGACCACACCCGAGGCCTACTTCCAGGCGTTCCTGTGGACATTCGTGGTGGTGTTCGCCGCTGCCGGCATCGGCAATGGCTCCACCTTCCGCACCGTCGGCGTGATCTTCGACCGCGCCCAGGCAGGCCCCGTATTGGGCTGGACCTCGGCGGTCGCCGCCTACGGTTCCTTCATCGCTCCCGAGGTAATCAAGGGCCAATTGAAGGCTGGCACCCCGGAGAACGCCATGTATGGCTTCGCTATCTTCTACGCCCTGTGCCTGGTTCTGAACTGGTGGTTCTACCTGCGCGCTGGCAGCGAGATTCGGAATCCGTGAGCGACGTATGACGACACAACCGCGACGCCGGGCCGAAGGGTCCCCCCCTTTGCAAAGGGGGGACAGGGGGGATTTGGCCCGGCCAGCCCCCCCCACCGTCGGTGAAATCCCCCCCAGCCCCCCTTTTTCAAAGGGGGGAGCAGAGCGGCATCCCCTCCCGCAAACCTCACTAGGAGCTGAACAATGAGTCACTTTCTCGACCGCCTGACCTATTTCACCCGCCCGCGCGAGGACTTCTCGAACGGCCACGGCACGATGACCATCGAGGACCGCAAGTGGGAAGATGCTTATCGCAACCGCTGGCGCCATGACAAGGTGGTGCGATCCACCCACGGAGTGAACTGCACCGGCGGCTGTTCCTGGAAGATATTCGTGAAGAACGGCCTGGTCTCGTTCGAGATGCAGCAGACCGATTATCCGCGCACTCGCGAAGACCTGCCCAACCATGAGCCGCGTGGCTGCCAGCGTGGTGCCAGCTTCTCCTGGTACCTTTACTCACCTCACCGCATCAAGCACCCGATGATCCGAGGCCGCCTGCTCGATCTCTACCGCGCCGAGCGAAAAATCGGGAAAGACCCGGTGGAGGCTTGGGCCGCGATCCAGGCCGATCCGGCAAAGCGACTGAAATACACCAGCGTGCGCGGCCTGGGCGGCTTTGTGCGCACCAACTGGGAAGAAATCACCGAAATCGTCGCCGCCGCCAACGTTCACACCATAGACAAATGGGGCCCGGACCGCATCTATGGTTTCTCGCCGATCCCGGCCATGTCGATGATCTCCTATGCGGCCGGATCGCGTTACCTCAGCCTGATCGGCGCGGCCTGCGGTTCCTTCTACGACTGGTACTGCGACCTGCCGGCTGCCAGCCCACAGACCTGGGGCGAGCAGACCGACGTGCCGGAAGCGGCCGACTGGTACAACTCGACCTATCTCATCATCACCGGCGCCAATTTGCCGATGACGCGCACACCGGACGCGCACTTCGCCATCGAGACCCGTTACAAGGGAACCAAGATCGTATCCATGGCGCCGGACTACGCCGAGTACGTGAAGTTCGCCGATCTCTGGATGCCGGTGAGGCAGGGCACCGACTCCGCCGCCTTCCTGGCCATGGGGCACGTCGCGCTACGCGAGTTCTACATCGACAAACAGATCCCCTATTTCCAGGAATACGCCCGCAAATACACCGACCTGCCCATGCAGGTGATCTTGCGCGCCCATGAAGACGGAGGGGTTGCCAACCGATATGTCAGCGACCGCAACTTGCGCGCCTCCGACCTGGGCGGCATGAACGAGAGCAACCACCCGGAGTGGAAGACCATCGTCTGGGACGAAATGTCCGGCACCTTCGTGGTGCCCAACGGCTCTGTCGGCTTCCGCTGGGCCGAGGGTGCAGAAAACGTAGGGAAATGGAATTTGCTGGAGAAGAAATCCGACGGCTCCGACATGCGCGCCGAACTGTCTTGCCAGGGCAAGGACGGCATGGAAATCGTCTCGGTGGGCTTCCCCCACTTCACCGAGGGCGAGCCCGATCTCCTCTGGCGCAACGTGCCGGTGCGCCGGGTCACGCTGGCTGACGGAACAGCAACCCTCGTCACCTCGGTGTTCGACCTGCAGATCGCCCAGTACGGTATCGACCGGGGCTTGGGCGGCAAGAACGTCGCCACTTCCTACGATGACGCCGATGTCGCCTACACCCCGGCCTGGGCCGAGAAGGTAACCGGCGTGAAGCGCGCCGATCTGGCCCGCACCGGCCGTGAGTTCGCCGACAACGCCGCCAAGACTCATGGCAAATCCATGATCATCATGGGTGCGGCGATCAACCACTGGTACCACAACGACCTGGCCTACCGCTCGATCATGAATTTGCTGCACCTGTGCGGCTGCGTGGGCCAATCGGGTGGCGGCTGGGCACATTACGTGGGCCAGGAAAAGCTGCGCCCGCAAGCCGGCTGGGCGCCGATCGCCTTCGGCCTGGACTGGCACCGCCCGCCACGGCAGATGAACTCGACCTCCTACTGGTACTTCCATACCGACCAGTGGCGCTACGAGTCGGTCAAGGCCGATGACCTGCTCTCGCCGGCCGGTCGCAATCGCAACAAGGGCTACAGCCTGGCCGACTACAACGTCGCCGCTACCCGCATGGGCTGGCTGCCCTCGGCGCCGCACTTCAACCGCAACCCGATCGAACTGGCCGCCGAAGCCATCAAGGCCGGCGCCACCGACGAGGCGAGCACGGCCAAGTACATCGCCGGCCAGCTCAAGTCCGGAGCGCTGGACGTGTCTTTCGCCGACCCGGACAACCCGGTTAACTGGCCTCGAAACCTGATCGTCTGGCGCGCCAACCTGATCGGCACCTCGGCCAAGGGGCACGAGTATTTTCTCAAGCACCTGCTCGGCGCGCAAAACGGTGTGCTGCAGGAAGGCGGCGAAGGCAACAACTGCAAGGAAGTGAAGTGGCACGAGAAAGGACCGACCGCCAAGCTGGATCTGATGGTGGACATCAATTTCCGCCTCAACTCCACCGGCGCGTACTCCGACATCATCCTGCCCACCGCCACCTGGTATGAGAAGCACGACCTCAACACCACGGACATGCACCCGTTCATCCACCCGCTTTCCGAGGCGGTGAGCCCGGGCTGGGAGTCGAAGTCCGACTGGCAAATCTTC